>JBASRS010000017.1:0-27374 GCA_049273945.1 Terriglobales bacterium
GGTCTCAGCATACGGCAGTCCGGCTGAACGACAGGTTAGTTTCCCGGTGCGGGGGGCGCCGCACCGGGCCCCATTTCTCCCGGACTGTTCATCCGGGGGCTGATCCGCCTGTGCTTTGAAACGAAAGCAAAATTCGTCATGCAAGGTTGGGTGTAGCTCCTGTTCAAGAGTGGCTGTCGTTCCTCCATAAAAATGGAGCGCGCAAAGGAATGTCTCTATGCGAAGACAGAAAGGTTTTTCACTCATCGAGTTGCTGATCGTGGTGGCGATGATCCTGATCATCAGGGGGAGAACACCTCGAAGCGACCAAGACATTGGGCGGCGTAGGGGTGCTTCGACTCCGTAGCTGTTTCGCTTCGCGAAGCAGCAACTCCGCTCAGGATGACAAACTGATAACTCTGCGGCGACCCGTTGGTGCACGCCGCTACTGCGTCGACGCAGGCAGTGTTAGTCTTCCCTGTTCATGTCCAGAGCGTCCCGTTCCGAACTCCGCATTGCGATTGACACCGGGGGAACCTTCACGGACTGTGTGTGGGCAGAAGGCGGTGTGCTCAAAACACTGAAAGTGTTCTCGACCCCCGACGATCCGTCGCGCGCCATTGCCGAGGCTCTACGAAAAATTGGCGTGGCAGCCGGATTTACGCTTCTGCACGGGACGACGGTCGGCACCAACGCACTGCTGCAAAGAAAAGGCGCGCGCGTGGCGCTCATTACCACTTCGGGATTTGAAGATGTCATCGAGATCGGGCGGCAGGCGCGGCCCCGGCTGTATGACTTCTTCTTTGAACGAGTGCCTCCGCTGGTGTCTCGAGAACTGCGCTTCGGAGTGGCGGAGAGGACTGGTGCAGAGGGCCAGGTGTTGGAGAGTCCGCCGGCCGAGGAACTGGCGCGCCTGCGGGAAGTCGTGCGGCGCGCGCAGCCCGAGGCGATCGCCATTTCTCTGCTGTTCTCGTTCGCCAATCCGGAGAACGAAGTAGCGGTAGCTTCGGCGGTGGCCGAACCCGGCAAGCCGCTTTCGGTATCGCACAAGATTCTTCCTGAGTTCCGCGAATACGAGCGCACCAGCACGGTAGTGGTGAACGCCTACCTGCAGCCACTCATGCAAAGTTACCTGCAAAGAATTGGGGAACGAGCTTGGACCTTGGGCATCGGATCGGGCACGGGCGAGAAAAAGCGGCAGCCGCGCATCTTCGTCATGCAATCCAGCGGCGGGATCACGGCACTGCAGTCCGCCGTCAGGGAACCGGTGCGCACGGTGCTCTCCGGTCCGGCGGGCGGACTGGTGGGCGCTGCGGCCATGGCGGCGCGAAGCGGTTTTCCGCGCGTCCTGTCATTCGACATGGGGGGAACCTCGACCGACGTCGCGCTGGTTGAGGGCGAGGCCCGTCCCGGCAGTCAGGCAGAAGTGGCCGGGTTCCCGGTGGGCGTGCCGATGCTCGACATTCACACGGTGGGCGCCGGTGGCGGCTCACTGGCTCGCTTTGACGTCGGCGGCGCATTGCGCGTCGGGCCCGAGTCGGCGGGCGCCGATCCCGGACCGATCTGCTATGGCCGCGGCGTGCAGCCCACGGTCACGGATGCCCACCTGATTTTGGGAAGGCTCCGGGCGGATCGGTTTCTGGGCGGGGAGTTCACGCTGGATGTAGAGAGAACGTCCCGCATCACGGCGGAATGGCTGAAAAAGCAGGGCTCGCGTCTGACGTTGGATCAATTCGCCGCCGGAGTGCTGCAAGTCGTGAACGCAAACATGGAGCGGGCTTTGCGCGTGGTATCCATCGAACGAGGCTACGATCCCCGAGAATTTGCTCTGGTGGCGTTTGGCGGAGCCGGTGGCCTGCATGCCTGCGAACTGGCGGAGGCGCTCGCCATCCCGACGGTGATCCTGCCCGCTCACCCGGGTGCGCTCTCGGCGTTTGGGATTCTGGTCAGCGATGCGGTCAAAGATTTCTCGCGTACGCTGCTGTGGAATATCGCGAAGGAGTACCCGCGTGCCGAACTGCAGAAGGAATTCCGGAAACTGGAGACTGCGGCACAAAAAGAGTTTCGCGCCGAGAAGTGGGCAGGGACGCTGCACTTCGAACGCAGTTTGGACCTGCGCTATCGCGGACAGGGCTACGAATTGAATGTCCCCGCCACAGGAAACGTCGCCGCGCGCTTCCACCAGGAGCATCAACGACGATATGGATATCACCACCCCGGGAAGGAGATTGAACTGGTGACCGTCCGTTTGCGGGTGAAGGTGAAAGCGGAGAGGCTGAAGGTCACGCAAAAGACTGTGAATCGATCGTCCGGGCGTGTGGCGCCAGCCGAGCGCGCAACCGTGATTTTTCAGGGAAGGGGAATTACCACTCCAGTTTACGAGCGCAGCGATCTGGCCCCGGGACAGGCGCTGAAGGGTCCGGCTGTGATCACGGAATACAGCGCGACCACCGTGATCCCGCCGCGGAAGAAGTTTCATGTAGATCGGGCGGAGAATCTGATCATTGCGATTGCGATCCGCTGACCGCTCGCGGCCAAATGCAGATCCCGCGCTTTGCTCGGGATGACAAACTAAAGGAGGGCTTCACCCTTCGGCGTCAGGAACGGTCTTTTCTTCGATCGCCATGTCCTTGAGCTCGCTGGACTCGAAGACGTCGCCGCACTCCTTGCATTCCACGTACTCGGCGTCCTCATCACGGGAGACGATCTGCACCCAGGGATGCTGACACTCCTCCCGGCTGACCTTTGAAGGGGGTTGCGGCGGCTCGCTCGTCGTCATAAATTCCGGGGACTCTCTTGGTTCTAGAGAGCGGATTCGTTCTTCGCCGGAAATTGGCCGTATTTTAGACCGCTGGCTGGGGATGTCAAGTACCCCAGTGTCGAAGAACCCCTTACTCACCGGGTAGTACCGCTAAGCTGCTCACCTGTCACAAGTTGCCGTTAGATTGGGAAATTAAACCGTTGGCTGATGGGCCTTGCGGGAGGCCCGAGTTGGAGTTAGAATAGAAATGCGACCGAAAGAGTCGGCATTTTATCCGACCATTGAGGTCGGCATTTAAGGCAATGCTGAAACTTACCAAGAAAGCCGACTACGGGCTGATGGCCATGAAGCACCTGGCCGAGCATGCGCCTAAGGGCTCATGCAGCGCCAAGGACGTGGCGGAAGCCTACGGGATTCCCCAGGAAGCCCTGGCGAAAATCCTGCAACGGCTGGCGAAAGCAGGTTTGTTGCGGTCGCAGCACGGCATCAACGGCGGTTATACGCTGGCGCGCGACCCGAACACGATCTCGGCGTTTGAAGTGATCCAGGCGATTGATGGGCCGCTTTTCATTACGTCGTGCGTTACGGTGCGTGGCGAGTGCGACCAGACTGATCGCTGCACGGTTCGCGAGCCGCTGCGCAAGGTGAATGACAGCATCGAACAGGTGCTGAAGAGGATCAAGATCTCGCACATGCGAGAAGAGCCGGAAACGATTGAGATCAAGAAACCGGCAGAACTAGTCACGATTGTGTAGACGCCGGGCGATTCGCCGGTTTTGGACGATATAGGAGAAAGCAATCATGAGCACGGATGTAAAGACCGCACCTCCCTCCACCCAGGAAACTGAGCAGCGCACGACCGCAAACGGGATCAAGCTGCCCATCTACATGGACAACCACGCCACCACAGCCTTGGATCCGCGCGTGCTCGAAGAGATGCTGCCCTACTTCATGGAGAAGTTCGGCAACGCCGCCAGCCGCAATCACCCGTTTGGGTGGGTGGCGGAAGAGGCGGTCGAGTTGTCGCGCGAACGCATCGCCAAGCTGATCGGTGCGACCGCCAAAGAAATCATCTTCACCTCGGGCGCCACCGAGAGCGACAACCTGGCCATCAAGGGCGTCGCCGAGATGTATCGCGAGAAGGGCAATCACATCATCACCGCCGTCATTGAGCACAAGGCGGTGCTTGATACGTGCAAGCACCTGGAGAAAGGCGGCTTTCGTGTCACCTATCTGCCGGTACAGAAGGACGGGCTGGTTGATCTCGACGACCTGAAGCGTGCCATGGATGACAAGACGATCCTGGTGACGATCATGGCAGCCAACAACGAGATCGGCGTGCTGCAGCCGCTGGCTGAAATTGGCAAGCTGTGTCACGAGCGCGGCGTGATCTTCCACACTGATGCGGTACAGGCCATCGGCAAAATTCCGGTGGATGTGATCAAAATGAACATTGATGTCGCGTCCATTACGGCGCACAAGCTGTATGGCCCGAAGGGTGTAGGCGCGCTCTATGTGCGGCGCAAGAATCCGCGTGTGCAACTGGTGCCGCTCATCGACGGCGGCGGCCACGAGCGCGGCATGCGCTCTGGAACGCTCAATGTCCCGGGCATCGTCGGCCTGGGCAAGGCTTGCGCCATCGCGATGGAAGATATGCCGCAGGAGTCCATCAAGATCGCGGGCCTGCGCAACCGGCTGCGGGAGAAGATTATGGGCCGCCTGGACGAGGTTTATATCAACGGCTCGACCGAGCACCGCCTGCCCGGCAACTTGAACATCAGCTTCGCGTATGTGGAAGGCGAGTCGCTGCTGATGGGCATCAACGATGTGGCGGTTTCGAGCGGTTCGGCTTGCACCTCGGCGACGCTGGAGCCATCTTATGTATTGAAGGCTCTGGGCACGGGAGACGACCTGGCCCACAGTTCGATCCGTTTCGGCCTCGGACGCTTCAACACCGAGGCGGAAGTCGATTATGTGGCCGATCGGGTGATCGAGACCGTCGATAGGCTGCGCGAACTGTCGCCGCTCTACGAGATGGCAAAGGAAGGCATCGATCTAAAGAACGTGAAGTGGGCGGCAGAAGCGCACTAAGAGTTTTGGTTCAGAGTTTCTAGTTGTGAGTCTGTAGTCAGGAGATTGAAGATGTCATACAGCGATAAAGTTATTGACCACTACAACCACCCACGCAACGTGGGTTCGATGGACAAGGCCAGCTCGGATGTGGGAACGGGACTGGTGGGCGCGCCGGAGTGCGGCGACGTCATGAAGTTGCAGATCAAGGTGAACCCCGAGACCAGCGTCATTGAGGACGCGAAGTTCAAGACCTTCGGCTGCGGCTCGGCGATTGCCTCGTCCTCGCTCGCCACCGAGTGGGTGAAAGGCAAGACGGTCGACGAGGCTCTGCAGATCAAGAACACCGAGATCGTGAAAGAGCTCTCGTTGCCGCCGGTGAAGATTCACTGCTCAGTGCTGGCTGAAGATGCCATCCGGGCGGCCATCGGCGACTGGAAGAAGAAGCAGGGAGCAGCCAAGCCGGCGGAAGTGCAGGCAGCGCAGTAAGACCGCCGCGAGCTTCGAGCCACGGGCTTCGAACAAGCGATCCGTTCGCAGCTCGATACAGGGTTGCTCGTAGCTAGCGGCTCGAAGCTCGTAGCTCCTAGGCATTCATGGAACAAGCCGTTAAAACCGCAGCGCCGACCGCTCCTGCCAAAGGCATCCAGATCACCGAGAAGGCGATCGCGAAGGTGCGCTCGGCGATGGAGAAGGAAGGCATTTCAGTCGAGCAGGGCGGACTCCGTCTGGGCGTGCAGGGCGGTGGATGCTCGGGGCTGAGTTACAACATCCGTTTCGATACGCAGCCGCGCGAACGGGACCGCTTGTTTCAGTTTGGGGACGTGCGGGTTTTTGTCGACCCGAAGTCGTTTATCTATCTGCACGGGATGATTCTGGATTACCAGGAAACCCTGATGCAGCAGGGCTTCGTGTTCGTGAATCCGAATTCGTCCAAGTCCTGCGGTTGCGGCACTTCATTCTCAGCATAGCTCGTGTGGGCACAGGTCTCCGACCCGTGCCAGCCGGCTCGAAGACCCGGCTCCACACCACCAGTGAACAAGGGGCGGGCCGCGCGCCCGCCCTGAATTTTGTATGGCGAATGTGCAATCCAAATCGTCGTTGATCGTGCCGGGAGAGGCGACCTCGAGTTGCTGGTCGTGCGGCACCATGCGCGCCGTCCACTTCTGCTGCGCCTGCGGCAAAGTGCAGCCGCCGGTTCCAGTGGACTACTTCACCTTCTTCGGATTCCCGCGGAAACTCAACCTGGATACGGCCGTTCTCGAAAAAGAGTTCTACGCGCTCAGCCGCCGGTTGCATCCGGACGTGTTTGCGCGGGCTGATAGCCAGGAGCGCGCCTGGAGCCTGGAACAGAGCTCGCTGCTCAACGATGCCCACCGCACTTTGAAAGACCCAATCAAACGCACCGAATACCTGTTGCGCCTGGAAGGCGTGGAACTGGAAGAGCAATCGAAGCAGGCGACCGAGAAGGCGCGCGCTACTGGCGAACTGAAGAAACAGGTCGTGCCCGCTGATCTTCTGGAAGAGGTTTTTGAGTTAAACATGCATCTGGAAGAGCTTCGGGCGCAGAAGAAATTAGGCGAAGACGATCCGGCGTTGTTGGAGGAGATTGGCAAGGCAAAGCTTTCGCTGGAAGAAAAACATGACGCTCTCTTGGCTGAACTCAAAGCAGATTGGGCTAAGTGGGACAGAGCGGTGGACGGCAGCTCGGAAGCAGATCGCCTCAAGATTCGCAATCACATGGTGGATGTGGTGAATCGCAGAAATTACATCCGGAATTTGGTGAGGGATGTGAATGAGGCGCTGGAAGGCGGCACTTAGCACTTGGCATTTAGCACTTAGCACCTAGCCAACCCCTCACCGGGCAATGCGCGCTTGGGTTTAGCTAAGTGCTAAATGCTAAGTGCTAAGTGCGATCCCGGAACTTTGAATGGCTAACGATCACATTGTCGGCATCGATCTGGGCACCACGAATTCTCTGGTGGCCTACATGCAAGGGGAGACCCCTGCCGTCATCCCGGGCGAAGACGGTCTGAATCTGGTTCCGTCGGTGGTGGCGCTCGACGAGAAGAATCAGATCGTAGTCGGCAATCCGGCTCGCAAGTATCTGATCGAGACGCCGGAGCGGGCGGTCTACTCGGCCAAACGCCTGATGGGACGCGGGGTTGAGGACGTCCAGAAAGAACTGAAGTTTTTCCCTTTCCGGCTGGCCGACGATCTTCAGCCTGGAGAAGTACTGCGCATCAAGATCGGCGACCGGACCTACACCCCGCCGGAGATTTCGGCGCACGTGCTCCGTCAGCTCAAGCGCAATGCAGAACGATTTTTCGCTGCGCCCGTTACCAAAGCCGTGATTACGGTCCCTGCTTATTTCAACGATGCCCAGCGGCAGGCGACTAAAGACGCCGGGCGCATTGCGGGATTGGACGTGCTCCGCCTGGTGAACGAGCCGACCGCGGCTTCACTCGCCTACGGTCTCGACAAGAAGAAGAACGGGATTGTGGCAGTTTATGACCTGGGCGGCGGCACCTTCGACATTTCGATCCTCAAGCTGCACGATGGCATCTTCGAGGTCATAGCCACCAACGGCGACACGCACCTCGGCGGCGACGACATCGACAATCTGTTGATCACCATCGCGCTCGACGACATTCAAGGCGACTTGAAGCTCGATGTGCGGCGCAACGGCGAAGCAGTGCAGCGGATCCGCAAGGCCGTGATCGAGGCCAAGATTGCGCTCTCATCTCAGGGCTCTGCAAAACTCGATGTAGAGTTGCCCGGCGGCCAGCGCTATCAGCGCGAAATCACGCGCCAGGCGTTTGAGCAGCTGATTGAGCCGGTTGTGCAGCGTACAGTTGCGCCCACTAAACAGGCCTTGAAAGACGCGGCTTTGAAGCCCGAGCAGATTGATGAAGTCGTGCTGGTGGGCGGTTCCACCCGAATTCCGCAAGTCCGGCAACTGGTGCAGGATCTGTTTGGTCGCGTGCCGCACACCGATCTGAATCCCGACGAAGTAGTCGCACTGGGCGCGGCCGTGCAGGCCAACATCCTGGGCGGCGGCTCCGACATTACGAAAGAGATGCTGCTGCTCGACGTCACGCCGCTGTCTCTCGGGATTGAAGTTGCCGGGGGCGTGACGGACAAGATTATCCTGCGCAATTCCACGATCCCGGCGTCCGCGACGCAGCACTACACGACGCAAGTCGACGGACAGACGAACGTGGCGATTCACGTCCTGCAGGGGGAGCGGGAGCTGGCGCGGGACTGCCGATCGCTGGCACGCTTCGATCTGAAGGGCGTTCCGCCCATGCCGGCGGGCATGCCGCGGGTTGAGGTCAGGTTTCTGATTGACGCCAACGGCATCTTGCAGGTCTCGGCGCGTGAGCAGCGCAGCGGACAGGAAGCGCAGATCGAAGTTCAACCCAGCTATGGTCTGACGGACGAGCAAGTCGAGAGCATGCTCCTCGAATCTTTCGACTACGCAGAGGAAGATTTCCGGCAGCGGCAGGTCATCGAGGCGCGCCGCGAAGCTGACACCATCCTTGGGGCGCTGGCCAAAGGAAAGAAGAACGAAGCCTGGCGCGCGCTCACCAGCGATGAACGCCGCCGGATTGAGACGCTGGAGAGGGCGCTGATAGCGATTAAAGAGGGCGACGACTACCAGGCGATCCGCGGTGGGATTGACACGCTGAATCAGGGCACGATGCGTCTGGCCGAGATGATGATGGACACCGCCGTGTCTGCCGCGCTCAAGGGAAAGACCATGGATGAGGCGGACCTGAGCGAAGGGCCGCAGGCTGGGCATCCGGTGGCGAAGGCGGAATTTGAATAAAACAGGTCTCAGGGTTTAGGTGTCATGTCTCAGGCAAGCGGATCAGCCGATATACTTTCTAGGAGCTGCGATGGCGGAGCATAGAGCGCAAGGAACTGGAGCGGCGACGATGGAGTCCCCGGGTGAAAACACGGTCGAGGTCACCTTTCTTCCCGAGGGCAAGACTGTCACCTTCGAGCATGGCAAACTGCCGTACAAGGATCACGGCAAAGAAGAGTCCCTGCTCGACGTGGCGCTGAACTTCGGCGTGCATCTCGATCATGCCTGCGGCGGCAACTGCGCTTGCACGACGTGCCACGTCTGGGTTAAAGAGGGCGCCGACCTGATCTCTGAAATGGAAGACGACGAGGCCGACAAACTCGACATGGCTGCCGATTTGCAATTGAACTCGCGCCTCGGATGCCAGGCGGTGATCAACAAACCGGGCAAAGTTGTGGTGGAGATCCCGGCGTGGAATCGGAATTATGTTTCAGAAACACACTGAAAACAGCAGTTGGCACTTAGCACTTAGCACTTAGCTTTTTTCTTACCATGGTCAGCAGTCCGGTCGTTAGCAGTGTCCCGGACTTATCTAAATGAAATTTGGCTAAATGCCAAGTGCTAAATGCCAAGTGCTGCTTTCCATAGGAGCCATCATTCATGCCCAAGCAGCTCACCTGGGACGACGCGGAAGACATTGGAATTCTGCTCTGCGAGGCGCATCCCGAAATTGATCCGCTGACCGTCCGCTTCACCGACCTGCACAAGCACGTAATCGAACTTCCCGACTTCAAGGACGATCCAAAGATGTCGAACGAGGGAAAGCTGGAGGCGATCCAGATGGCCTGGCACAACGAGTTCCTCGACCGAACCCAGGGCTGAGGACTCGCTCGCACGTCGCCTGCATTCGAGCCTCACACCCTGCATCTCGCTGTGTAGCCGCGTTTTGTTTCATTTTTGTTCTCGATCTAACAGTCTTTTTACGGGGCGATGACATCTGTCGTTGCGCTGTGCACTACCTTCGAATCAAGGCGCCGCGCGGGGACGGAAGCACAATGGCGCACTCGCCAGCCTGGAAGCAATGGGGACAGGCGGCATCTGGACCGCTTGTAGCTTCCACAACGGGGAAGGGCGCGGCCCGCTGTCGCCGCCATAGAAGTCCTCCTGGAAGGCACGGCTCGACACCGTGCCTTATTTTTTCCATTCCTCGCGTGAGTTAAAGCAGGCAGGCCGCGATTCTCGTTGTGCTGCACCCAGACAACGAGCTGTTTAGCCAACGCTCGCGGGCACTGGCTCTTCCACACCAGCCTCGCGCAGAAACCTCGCAGCTTCTTCGGGTGGGGTGGGGTTGATGTAAAATCCCGTGCCCCATTCGAATCCGGCGGTCTTGGTCAGTTTGGGCATGAACTCAATGTGCCAGTGGTAGTGCTCGTTGTTGGGGTCCTGCACCGGGGAAGAGTGAATCACCAGGTTGTAAGGCGGGTTGTCGAGCACGCGGTCGGCTTTCATCAGCAGTGACTTCAGGGCCCTGGCAAGATTTTCGAACATGTGGGACGACGAGTTCTCGAAAGCGGATTCGTGTCGCTTGGGAAGGATCCAGGTTTCGAAGGGGAACCGGGGAGCATAGGGAGCGAGAGTCAGGAAGTCTTCGTTTTCCGCGACCACGCGGATGCCGTTATCGGTTTCCTGCCGAATGATGTCGCAGAAGACGCATCGTTCCTTGTAAATGTAATACTGCTTGGCTCCCTGCAGTTCCTCGACAACATAGATGGGCAGAATCGGCAAGGCGATCAACTGCGAATGGGAATGCTCAAGTGAAGCACCGGCAGCTTCTCCGTGGTTCTTGAAAATCAGAATGTACTTGAAGCGCCGATCTTTCTTGAGATCGAGGATCCGGTCGCGGAAAGCCCAGAGAACATCCTCGATCCGCCTGGAGGGCAGCGTGGCCAGGGTGGCGTTGTGGTCGGGCGTTTCGACAATGACCTCGTGGGCGCCGATGCCGTTCATCTTGTCAAACATGCCCTCGGCCTGCTTGTTCAGGTCGCCTTCGATGCCGAGAGCGGGAAACTTGTTGGGAACGACGCGGACGGTCCAACCGGGACTGTCTTTGGCAGGAGTGGCGCCGTTCGTGCTCGGACGATAGGCCAGAATCTCGGGCGGAGTCTTGCTCTCATTGCCGTAGCAGAAGGGACAGAAACCGCCCTTGATTTTTAGTGCTTCGCGCACGAAGTCGGTGGGCCGCTTGGCGCGATCGGTGGAAATGATGACCCACCGCCCTACGATGGGGTCTTTTCTCAGTTCAGGCACGTACTAAATCCTTTCAATCCCCGGTTCCCGCACTTTTCGAGTCCGCAAATCAATGATTGTACGACACGGAAAAGGCGTTTTGAAACAGCTCGAACGATGGCTGGAGGCGCTGCGCCTCATAGTATATGGCGAGCACATCGAAGCGCCATTGGCACGAAGGTGGCATACGGCGCAGGAAGTCGCGGGCTACCAGCGACAATTCTCTTTGCTTTTCCTGGTCAACGGCGGCTTCAGCGGGTTTTACGTCGTGCGTGGTGCGGGTCTTGACCTCGATGAAACAGAGAACGTCGTTGTCCCATCCCACCAGGTCGAGTTCGCCGCGGTGATGCGGAGAGCGATAGTTGCGGGCAATGATGAGGTAGCCGCGCCGGCGAAGATAGAAGTAGGCATCTTCCTCGCCGCGGCGGCCGGTGCGCTGGTGCGCAGGGATGTCCTCGGGCGGAAGCGTGCGGGCGGAGAGCCAGTCGAGAGCTCGCAGTGTGGCTTGTGTCAGGCGTTCGGCGAACATGGCAGTAACAGACATTACCCAACGGACTATAGGAGAGAGATTGCAGAGCCGATGTGACGGCGATCACGCGGCGTCGGGTACATTTTCGCCCGCCACCAGTCTTTCCTTCCCTTTTGTGTTCACCAGGACGACGCCAGCCAGCGCGATGGCTCCGCCTAGGAGAGAGATCCACCGCGGCACCTCTCCCAACCAGAGCCAGGCAATGCCGATGGCCATGACCGGAATGAGGTAGAGCAGGGTGGCAGTGCGTCCAGCGGTGCCATGCGAGAGCACGTAAGCCCACGCGACATACGCCAACGCTCCCGGAAAGATGCCGAGATAAATAACGGACAGGGTCGCCGCGGCTGGGGCTGCTCGAAGGGCGTGCAGGAAACCACGGCCGAAAGGCATCATCAGCAAAGTTCCGAACCAGATCGAGTAGGCCGTGAATTCGAGCGCGCTGTATCTCCCGAGATAGTGCTTCTGCATGATCATGTAGACCGAAGAAGTGAGCGCTGCCGCCAAGATGACCAGCGCTTGCGGCGACAGACGGATGCCCTCGCCTTCGCCGCTGGCGATCAGCGCAACGCCGGCGAAGCTTAGCAGCACGCCGAACCATCCCAGGCCCGTCAGCTTCTCGTGCAGCATGAAGCGAGCGAACAGTGCGGTCCAGATGGGCACTGAGGCGATCAGCAGGCTCGCAGCGCCCGCAGTCACGCGTGTTTCACCGTAATTGAGAGCAATGTTGTAGAAAGTGATCCCGATAACCCCGGTCAGTGCCAGACCCGGAAGATCGCGCGCCTCGGGGCGGCGGAAATGTGCGATCGCAGCATAGATCGCGAGCACGAGCGAAGCGACGAGGAAACGGAGGATCGCGAGATGTCCCGGCGAATAGGCGCGCAGCCCGGCGCGAATCCCCGCGAACGCCGACGCCCACAGGAGCAGGGCGACTCCGAGTGCCAAGAGAGTGCGAGTTGTAAAGCGCGGCATCGAGAGTTCCTCAATGTCTTACGGACACCAGTTAGGGATTAGATGAGACGCGAGTTCGGCGGTTGCGACTTACCAGCTGTCGCCGCCTCGTCGAGGAGGCCATGCGTCAAACTGTCGTCGGAGCATGGCGATCTGGCCGACGTGGTAACTGTTATGTGCAGTGATCTGCTTGAGCACGGCACCGACCGTGGATGGAGGCGAGGACGGATTGTCCGGCGGAACTGATTTCCGGAACGTGGCCGCATCGGACTCCGTCAGGGAAGCCAGCCGGGCCAATAGATCGCCGAAGCGCTGGCGGGCGCTCTGCCACTGATCCTCGCGGGCGGGCTCCGGATGAGCGGGCCAGCTTTCGATCGCGTGGTCGGGATAAGACGGACCTTTCCCGGCGATTCTGTGCACTTCGTAGGTCATCCAGTAGTTCATGTGCTCAACGATCTGCCAGATGGAGTGGGGATAGCCGGTCACGGTCCGCGCTGCCAGACCGGCCCCAATGTCTTCCACGCAGGCGATGGGATCGACATGGGCGCCCTTGCCGTACACGAGTTCGCGCAGTGTGGTGTCACCCATAATGTCGTCCTTGCTCTACTTGCAGCGCCGCAGTTGTAGCGCCGCCGACTCGGCGGCTGTCGCGCGGGCACCTTGCCCGCGCCCTGAGGGCAAGGTGCCCTCAGGACTGCCGGCGGGTCGCCGGCGCTACTCTCTGATTGTGTCCCCGACGCGGATCGTTCCCTGGGTCAGGATCTGAGCCCGCAATCCACCGCGGTGGCGCAGGCCCTTGATGACGTGCTTGTCCGTAACCTTCTGCAGGTGATCGCAAGGCTCGCACAGGCGGATGCCGCGGATGCGTACATCGCCGATCGTGAATTCCCTGCCCACCAAATGATTCAGCGGCACGCCGCGGGTCACGATGTTGCGGCGAGCGTCGCCGGCGGCGAGTTCGATGTTGTATTCGCGCCGCAGCGCCTCAATCGCCTCCGCCTCGATCAGCGTGAGTTCGAAATCCGGCTCAGGCTTGTAGAAGGTGCCCTGCTTGAGGGCGTAACGGTCTCCTTCGAGCCCGACACCGGGAATCAGAACCGCGTGATCCAGAGCCTGTACCGGCTCTGTAGCGGCGGAGGCGATGTGGATGGACTCTACTTTTCCGTTCCACATCGCGCACCTCCGGGATTACGCGTTTTTCTCGACATTGGCGATCGACTCTTCGAGCGCGTCGATGGCCACGTCAGCTTCGTCCTTGGTGACAACCAGCGGCGGCGAGATGCGAACCGTGCTCGGGCCGCAGCCGAGGAAAAGGATGCCACGCTCGAACGCCAGTTCGACAATGCGATCGCGCTCCTCGGGAGCATACTCACGGGTCTTTTGGTCTTTCACGATTTCGACGCCGATCATCAGGCCGCGTCCGCGAACGTCGCCGACGATCCTGTGCTTCCTGGGCCAGTCCGCCATCTTCTTCCGCATGTAGTCGCCGACTTCCTGCGAGTTCCTGAGCAGGCCCTCTTTTTCGATCACGTCAAGGGTAGCCAGAGCCGCCGCGATGCAGATCGGGTTGCCGCCGAAGGTCGAGGCGTGAGAACCGGGAATCCAGTCCATGACCTCAGCCTTGCTGATGACGACCCCCAGCGGCATGCCGGAGGCAATCCCTTTGGCACTGCACACGATGTCAGGGTGCACGCCGGTGTGCTGGACCGCCCACCACTTGCCGGTGCGGCCGATGCCGGACTGGACTTCGTCCACCACCAGCAGGATGCCGTGCTTGTCGCAAATGCGGCGCAGCTCCTGCATGAAGATGTTGGGAGCAACGACGTACCCGCCCTCACCCTGGATCGGCTCGACGAAAATGGCCGCGACTTCTTCGGGCGCGAGTGTTGTCTTGAACAACTTGTCTTCGATGAAGCGAGCGCAGCCGAGAGCGAAGGCTTCGGCATCCTGAGGTCCACCTTCGCAGTCACGATAAACATCGGGGTAGCGCACGTGAGTCACGCCCGGAACCAGCGGCGCGAAGCGGCGTTTCTGCTGCGGCTTGGAAGCCGTGAGCGAGAGCGCGCCCATGGTGCGTCCGTGGAACGCTCCGAAGAACGCGATGACCTGCTGCCGCTTGGTGTGATAGCGCGCCAGCTTCAGCGCGCACTCGATCGCCTCCGCCCCTGAGTTACCGTAGTAGATCTTGTGCGGCCCCGGCATGGGCGCAATCTTCGAGAGGCGCTCGGCGAGCGTCACCATGCCCTCGTAGTAAAAGTCGGTGCCCGACATATGGATCAATTCACCCGCCTGCTTCTGGATCGCGGCGACCACTTCCGGATGGCAATGGCCGGTAGAAGTCACGGCAATGCCGGCGGAGAAATCGAAAAACTCGTTGCCGTCCACGTCCTCGATGACAATGCCGCGGCCACGCTTGGCGACCAGCGGATACGAGCGGGTATAGGACGGCGAAATGTACTTCTCATCGCCCGCGAGAATGCGCTTGGCGTTGGGGCCCGGAATCGCGGTCTTGAGCTTGGGGCCGGCAGTCAGAGTCTTGGTGGTCATGGCAGTTTCTCCTAGAACCAGTGGTTAGTGGCTAGTGGTTAGTGGCTGGTTAACCCGACCGTGGAAGAGCGGCCCTTTCAGGGCCGCGTAAGCCCGAAATCTGGACGGGCTTTAGCCCTTGCGGTCGGAACCAAGAGTGTCGAGGAGAAACGAACTAGTCGCTGCCGAAGAGGTTGGCGCGCACGTGCGAGGGCAGAACAGACAGATACCGGCGGGGGCAGGCGCGTCCCTCGATCCAGCACATCCTCGAAATGGAGACGTTCGAGCGCATGATTACTGCTTAAATTATATCGCGGATTCCTTCGCCGCGTAACCCCCAACTGGCAGGTTTAAAGGACTCGCGACCTCTTACCAAAGTCACCCATGGTCACGTCTTGGCTCGGCGTGGAACACAAAACAATCGCTCAGCAAGAAGTTGACCAGCGAGCACACGGCAATTGCGATCAGGTTGGCAGCGAAGTACTGCATTCGCAGAGTGCCCACCAGCAGGCGCATCAAAAGGAGATTCCCCACGATTGAGACCAGGCCATTGCTGGCGTTGAACCGCGCCAGCCTGGCGAGCGAATGAGTGAAGCGCGCCGTTGGCCGGTCGGCCCACGTGAAGCGCTCGTGCCATAGGAAGTTGTGGAGGACCGTAGTTTCGACTGCCAGAGCTGTAGCCAGCAGGTAGTCCAACCGCAGGAGGGATCGGAAGATCGCAAGCGCGGCTAATTGCACGCCAATGCCGATCCCGCCGATGAGGTTGAACTTCAGCCAACGGAACAGGCCCTGCCGGGCTGCGCCCGGCCTGGACGGGTCGGAGACCCGTCCCCACACCTGCAGTGCCCACACTTTCCGTCCCCACACTTGCCGCGTCATCCGATCCTCTCCTCGCGGTAGAGGCGGACGGTGTCCTTCGAGGTGAAGACGGCCAGCATCAGAATCATGCCCGCCAGGCCGATGACGCCGGCGATGTCGAACAGCCGGTAGTGTCCGTGAATAACCCACGCCCAGCGGAACAGCGCCAGGTTGCCGATGACCAGCAGGATCCGCAATTCTGTCGGGCCGAGGTGCCAGAACGAGAGATGAAACTCTCCCAAGGTGTAGGTGGCAAGATACGACTGAATCGAAAGCAACAGGAACGCGATCAGCAGTCCGATGGCGATCACCGGATGCATATAGCCGGAGAGAGCCAGCCCACCCATCATGGCGACGGCGCCGATCGAATCAATCATGTGGTCCACATAGAAGCCGTAACGCGGACGCTGCCGCTGGCGGACCCGGGCAAGCGTGCCGTCCAGGCTGTCACCGAACCAGTTCACGGCGAGGCATACGATGGCCGCCAGCAACATACGACGGTCCCAGGCCGCGAGCGCATAGCAGACGCCGGTCGTGACCTGGGCCGCAAAGCCGAGAAGTGTCAGGTGGTCGGGCTTGACCCAGACCGGCATGCGCTCGGCCGCCCAAACCAAGGCGCGCTTTTCGGCGGGGGCGAGGAAGCTGCCATGAACCCGGGTCGCCCGCTTGAACCCGGTGCGGCGGGCCTCGGCGAAAGTCTTGGGATCAGCCTGCTCGGCAAAATCGGCGCGTGGTTGGGCCACTGAGTGCCTCCGTTCTGCGAGCAGAATGAGGCGATAGTCGTGGAATGACAATGCAGGGCGGGTAAAGCGGAGATCAAGCGATATCCGCAGTGCTAACAATAAGATGGTGGAGGACGTCAGCGAGTAGAAGCGAGAAGTGGACCCTTTTTCAAGGCCCATCGTCGGCTGGGTGCTCTGGAGTGGAAGCTTTCAAGGGTCTGATGTGGCCCGTTCGGGGCAGTTGGCGTAAACGCTGATTTCATCAAGCAACCGTGGAAAAGGCGCTAAGATATGGGCGGACAGCGTGCTTCGGTGTTGTACTGCTACTGCATCGTTCCTATGAATCGTGAAAAATCTGCGGAGGTCGTAGTGAGGCGTCTTTCGCTCCTCGCTGTCATTATCGCGTTGGTCGCTCCGGCGACCGCCGGGCCTGAGGAGAGGTTTACGGTTAGTGGGTTCGGGGGCTACCCGATTTCTCACAGCATAGAATCCATGTGGCTTGCCGGGCCAGATCATCGCCCCCTACTTATGGTTTATTTCCATGGACCGGAAGAGTGGCACAACACGAAGTGGAAGGTTGACTCAAAGTTCGAGAAAGGCAAACCGGGTTGGGCGGAACTGCAGTCGGAGAAGGTAACGCTGCGGCTTTCGGTGAACACGGAAACCGGGGAGACGGAAGTTCAATCCGGCAAGTTCAAGATCAGCGAGAGCAATACCTTCCTTGTCTTGCATGCGGGCGAGCCTTCAGTTCCGCAGAAAATCATCTCGCCCGGTGTCTTCGATCTCCCGGCGTCGAAGGATCAGCCAGCTTCAGTTCTGCTGCTCCGAGCAAACCCAGAACTCATGGAGCGTATCAACAAAGAAGTGGTAGCTGGCGACCGTTAGCCGCTTCATCTCGAAATAGATGGCCAGTCCGCAATAGGCACTGGTAGCTGATGAGTACTCGGCGTTAAATCGCAGGCGTCCCCCTACGTGAACTCTTTAACGGCGGCTCGCAGTTGCTCGACTGCCCACCCGGTCTCTTCGACCGTGATCACGGCCGGCGGAGCGATCAGCAGGTGGTTGCCAGCGATGCCATCCACGCAGCCCTGGATTGGATAAACCAGCAACCCACGGCGCAGGCATGCTTGCCCCACCACGCCGGCAAAATTCTTCTCGACTGGAAAGGCCGCTTTGGTCTTCTTGTCGGAGACGAACTCTACTCCCCAGAGCAAGCCCAGGCCCCGGACATCGCCCACCGCGTCCAGATCACGTAGGCCTTCGAGGGCGATTTTCAAAGCCGACCCCGCTGTGCCCGGAAGATTCGAATCCGCGGCGCTGACCAGGTTCTGCGATCGCATGTAACGCATTACGGCGCGTCCCGCGGCAACCGAAATCGGGTGCGCGTTGTAGGTGAAGCCGTGAAGAAAAGCTCCCGAACCGGCGGCGGTTGCGTCGACTATTTTACGGCTGGCGATCACTCCACCGAGGGGTGCGTATCCGGACGAGAGACCTTTGGCGGCCACGATGATGTCGGGAGCAACCTCCCAGTGTTCGACTGCAAAGTTGCGGCCAGTACGGCCCATGCCGGTCATGACTTCGTCGGCGATCAGCAGCACACCGTGGCGGCGGCAGATGTCCGCGATGCTTTGCAGATATCCGGGAGGCGGCGCGACGGCGCCGAGCGTGGCCCCGCTCATCGGCTCAAAGATGAACGCGGCAGCCTCGCCCTTCGCCGCTTCGACGGCGCGTTCCAGTTCCGCGGCATACTGCTGGCCGCAGTTGCGGCATTCATCAGTGCAGTCGAAGGCGCAGCGATAGCAGTAGGGAATGCCGATATGAGCAAACTCACGCACCATCGGCATGTAGATCTCGCGACGCTTCCGGTTGCCGGATACCGCGAGCGCGCCCAGCGTCGATCCGTGATAGCTCTGGTTGCGGCTCAGGACTTGATGACGTTTTGGCTGGCCGACTTCCACCTGATATTGCCGCGCGAGTTTCAGCGCGGTCTCAATCGATTCCGACCCGCCGCAGGTGAAGTACACCGCGCCGCCGCGGAAGTGTTCGCCGGCAAAGTCGAGCAGTTCGGCGGCGAACTCCTCGGCGACCGGCGTCGTGAACTGGCTGGTGTGGACGAACTCAAGCTGGCGGCCCTGTTCCAGCATGGCGTCGGCGATCTCGGGCACACCATGGCCAATGAAATTTACCGCCGCCGATCCAGAAAAATCGAGATAGCGGTTGCCGTCGGCGTCCCAGACATAGACGCCTTCGCCGCGCACGGCCACCAGATACGGCTTGCGAAAGGAGCGGCGCAGCACGGGCGTGCGGAGTTGCTGGCGAGTCAGAGTCGATTCGGCCACACAGCGATTATCGGGTTGGGCGATTGAGGGTGTCAAAGCCGGCACGATGCTATGACCCTCCGTGCTCCCTGTGGTTCAAGCTTTTGATCTTAACCACAGGGGACACAGAGGGCACGGGGGAACACCCTACTTGTCATTCGCGATTCAGCGCGTCGGATAACTCTCCAGCCTGCCCACCAGATGCGTTAATCTGCGAAGGATGTGGCGAATCTTCCGGCCTTCGCACCAGCACAGCGCGCTCTCCGCCACGCTGCTGCTGATGACGACCATCACGCTCTCGCGCGTGATCGGCTACATCCGCGAAGCCTACATCGCCTACGCCTTCGGCGCGGGCCAGCAAACCGACGCTTACGTAGCGGCGTTCACGCTCCCCGACTGGCTCAATTACATCGTGGCGGGCGGGACTGCTTCGATTACTTTCATTTCCATCTACACGCGCTTTCTGGCGGAGAAGCGCGAGCAGGATGCGCAGAAGACGTTCTCGATCATCATCACCGTGATGACCACTGTGCTGGTTGCGGGCACCATCCTGGCGGAAATTTTCACCCCTCAGTTCGTCGGCTGGATGTTCCACGGCTTCAGCCCCGAGCAGATGCAGCTCTGCATTCACCTTACGCGCATCCTGCTGCCGGCACAGATCTTCTTCTATGTCGGAGGCGTGGTGTCGGCGGTCCTGCTCTCGCACCGGCTGTTTCTGTTTCCGGCGCTCGGCCCCTTGATCTACAACGTAGCGATCATCGCCGGCGGCGTGGTGGCGGGGCACCAGCTTGGAATCGCGTCGCTCGCTTACGGAGCGATCATCGGCAGCATTGCCGGGCCTTTCCTGATCAACGCCCTCGGCGCGGCTAGAATCGGCACTGGATACCGTCCCAGCTTCGAGACTTCCAACCCGTCGTTTCGCGAATGGGTGCGGCTCTCCATTCCACTGATGCTGGGGGTTTCGCTGGTCACCGCCGACGACTGGATCCTGCGCTACTTTGCGTCGAGTGGCATCGGAGACATCGCGCGTCTGAACTATGCCAAGCGGCTGTTCGCGGTGCCGATCGCGATCCTCGGGCAGGCCACCGGGCAGGCGTCGCTGCCTTTCTTCTCGCGCCTGTTCGGGGAGAAGAAATTCGAAGAGTTCGCAGACACCGTGAATGGCTCGGTTTATCGCATCACGGCGGCCTCGTTGCTGATTACGGGATGGATGATGGCGATTGCTGTGCCGTTGATTGATCTCGTGTACCGCCGCGGGCGATTCACGTTCTCGGATTCCGGATCCACGGCCATCTACTTTTTCTGGTTCTCGCTTTCGCTGGCACTGTGGTCGGCGCAGTCGCTCTACGCGCGAGCATTCTATGCCTCCGGCAACACCCTCACGCCCATGGTGGCGACTACGCTGATTACGATTGCTTCCTTGCCGGTGTACTCGCTTCTGTTCCGCACTCTCTCGGTCACCGGTCTCGCGATCGCGTCCGATATCGGCATCACGGCAAATGCGCTGGCCATCGCTCTGCTTCTGCATGTGCGCGGGATGGTTCCGCTTGCCGGGTTGAATTGGAAGGAATTGGGCAAGGCGGCGCTGATCGGAGCAGTGTCGGGCGGCCTCAGTTACCAAGTCACGCGCATCGTGGCGCTCGACGGCAGCCGGCGCGCCGACTTGCTTGCGCTTGCGCTGGGCACGTTGACTTGGGCGGCGGCGGTGGCGGCGGGATTGTGGTTGCTGCGCTCGGAATTGCCGGGCGATCTGAGAAGCAAGAAGCGGGCTGCGTATCCGCGAGCTGCGGAGGGACAAGCTGCCGAGACGATGGCAACGGGCAAGGAGCCTTGAACCCGCTATTCGCTGCTTGTCGTTCGCTATTCGCCGATCGCCTCATAAAATAAAACGGGCCCCAAACGAGGCCCGTTTTCACAACTATCTTGCCGCCGCCAATCGATCAGCGAACGACGAATAGCAACAGCGAACAGCGAATCTATGCGCGCGCCGCAATCGCTTCCGGCGCAGTCGAAACCGACGAAGCGCTCTTCACTTCTTCCGGCTTCGCCCCAGCCTTGCGGATGTCGATGCCCCCCTTGAAGAAGGCGCCGTCTTCGATTGAGATGCGCGCCGCCACCACGTCGCCGGTGAGCGAGCCGTCGCTGCGGATATCGACTCGGTCGCTGGCGGTCAGGTTGCCGCGGACCTTGCCTAGCACCACGATTTCACGCGCGTTGATGTTGGCCGCGACCACGCCGTTGCGGCCGACCGTCACGCGGTTGCCGGAAAGATTGATGGAACCCTCCACCCGGCCGTCAATGTAAAGTGACTCGGAACCTGTGACTTCGCCTTTGATCACGAGTGACTTGCCGATGGTGGCTTGGTCCGAAGTGGTGGTAGCAACCGGGCGCGGTACCCCAGTGGCATCGCTGGCAGCGGGCGCGGTCGGCGTAGACATGGTCGGACGCTCCGGCTCAGCCGACCGGCCAGGCGTTCCAGGTTGATTCGTGGGCTTCCACATTGTGCTCAGAGTCCTTTCCTAGTTAGGAATTTCAGAATCGTCGCCGCATTTCAGTAGCCAAAACGGATTGTACTCCGGGGTCAATCTCACTCCTGTGGAAATCCAGCATTTTCCTAGGGATGTTTGTGGTTCCCCCTGAGAACAGCCACAAGATTGGGCGGCGGCGGGGCCCCGGGCATGTAACGGCTGCCTGCCCCTGCGGTAAATCTTCTATCGCGATAGTATGGTTTTATACGGTACGAAGGAATCTGACCCTTCGTGCCATGTCCTGGGGGAATCGATGAGCACGCTCACGACTTCTTTTGGCCGGCCTGAGCCCGGCGAATACGCTCCTTACTATGATCGCTACATCTCGCTGGTTGGGCCGGAAGATATTGTCACGGTACTGGAGAAGCAGGCGCCGGAGACGGTGGCGCTGCTTAAGTCCGCCGGCCCCAAGGCCGACTCTCGCTATGCGCCCGGCAAGTGGAGCGTCAAGGAACTGCTCGGCCACGTCAACGATACCGAACGCATCATGACGTATCGCGCCCTGCGCATCGCCCGCGGAGACAAAACACCGATCGAGGGCTTCGAGCAGGACGACTACGTGCGCGACGGCAACTTCGGCCAGCGCGCGCTCGCGGACTTGATCGAAGAATTTGTTGAGATCCGCAAGGCTACAGTGGCCCTGTTCCGCCCTCTCGATGCCGAAGCGGGCGCGCGCCGCGGCATTGCCAACAAGAATGAGATCACCGCCCGAGCTCTGGCCTACGTCATTGCGGGACATGAGCTGCATCATCGGCGAGTATTGCAGGAGAGGTATTTGAAATAGACCAGGTGTCAGGTCTCAGGTGTTAGGTCTTAAGCGTCAGTTCCTGAGCCCACTGAACTTCCGAAGCGCCAGTCCTGAGACCTGACACCTAACACCTGACACCTGCCTTCATGCTTTCCGACTCCTCCATCCTCCGCCACATTGGCCGCCAGCCTAAGAAGACGGCGGGCTACAAACAGTTGCTGCGGGAATTGAGCGTGAAGGGTGACGGCCGGCGCGAACTGTCGGATCGCCTGCAGGCGCTGGTCAAGAAGGGCGAGTTGCTGCAGGTGGACTCCGACCGCTACGCCCTTCCGCAGGCCGCCTCGAACCGCAACCTGCTCGTCGGACGCTTGAGCATGCATCGCGATGGCTTCGGCTTCGTGATCCCCGAGGCTTCCTCGCTCGACGCCCATCTGAAGGCCCGTCTCGCGGGCGACGTGTTCATTCCTCCTCCTGCCACCGGTGCCGCCATGCATGGCGACCGGGTGCTGGCCGAGATCACCGCGTTCCGACCCGACGGGCGTGCTGAGGGGCGCATCGTCCGCTCGGTATCGAGGGCGCATCCCACGGTGGTCGGCGTGTTCCACTATGGGCATCGGCACAACTACGTTAATCCGATCGACGAAAAAGTAGCGCAGGAAATCATCATCCCGCCGGGGATGGAGCACCCAAAAACCTCAACCACAGGGCACACAGAGGGCACGGAGAAAGGCAAGGCGGGGAAGGCAAAATCGGCGAAGCATCGCGTCGTGGGCGCAGAGGCCGCTCATCGCACTGAGTGGCAGGATCTGGACGGCGTTGTAGTGGACGTCGAAATCACCGACTGGCCTTCGGCCACGCAGAATCCGCGCGGGCAGGTAATCGAGATTCTGGGCGAAGAAGACGATTTCGGCGTGGACGTCGAAATTATGATTCGCAAGTTTCACCTGCCGCACCGCTTTCCGCCCGAAGTGATCGGGGAGGCTCAGGCTATCGAGGCCGTCATCCCGGCGCGTGAGCTGCGGCATCGCCGAGATTACCGCGCTCTCCCGATCGTCACCATCGACGGCGAAACGGCCCGCGACTTCGACGATGCGGTCCACGTCCGGCATCTGGAGAACGGCAACTACGAACTGCAAGTGCACATCGCCGACGTGGCACAGTATGTGACTTCGGGCTCGCCGCTCGATCAGGAAGCCCGGCTGCGCGGTACCAGCGTCTATTTCCCGGATCGCGCCGTGCCCATGCTGCCACTGGAACTCTCAACCGACATTTGCAGCCTGCGCCCGCAGCTGGATCGGCTGGTGCTCTCCTGCACCATGGAGATTGATCACCAGGGCGAGGTGGTGGGCTACGAGATCAACGAAGGCGTGATCCGCTCCGCTGAGCGCATGACTTATACGGCTGTGAACGCCGCGCTCGAAGGCGATCCGGCGACCCGCAAACGCTATGCGACGCTGGTGGAGAACTTCGAACGCATGCGCGATCTGGCGATGATCCTGAACCGCAAGCGCGAACGCCGCGGCTCGATTGACTTCGATCTGCCGGAGCCGGTGATCGAGTTCGATGAGTTCGGGCTGATGAAGAGCATCACGCGCTCGGAACGCAACATCGCGCACCGGCTGATCGAAGAATTCATGCTGGCGGCGAATGAGAGTGTGGCGCAATATCTGGAGAGCAAGCGCATCGCCTCGCTCTACCGCATCCACGAAAAACCCGATGCCAAGCGCGTGTATGACTTCGAGGTCATCGCTTCGACTTTCGGATACTCGTTGGGCGTGGGCGCGCTGCCGATCCATCGTGTGCAGATGAAGACTGACCGGCGCGCAGCGCACGGGACAGGAAAGCGTGTGCGCGAGATCGAAGTGCCGAAAGAAGTACATATCACGCCGCGTATGTATCAGAAACTCGCCGCGAAAATTGCCGGCAAGCCGGAGGAGCGCATTCTCAGCTACCTGATGCTGCGTTCGCTGAAGCAAGCCCGCTATTCGGAAGAAAATCTCGGACACTTCGCGCTGGCGTCGCCGACTTATACGCATTTCACGTCGCCAATTCGGCGGTATCCGGACTTGATCGTGCACCGGATTTTGAAAGAAGTGCTGAGAGAATCGGCCGAGCATCATGATGGAGAGATTCCCGTGGGAGTGTTTCCCGAGCCACGCTCGGGAGCAGACCGGGAAGGGCACGACTTTAGTCGCGCCGACAACCGAGCAAAAGAAGACGGGGCTTTAGCCCCTGAGGTTGAGCGGGCAAGAGTACCCGCTCCACACGTTTCTCCCTGGTCGAAGCGCCGCGACCATGCCGCCCATCAGGAATCCCTCGAACCGCTGGGCGGGCCGATCTCGCTCGAAGAACTCCACGACATCGCCGAAGAGTCCAGCCAGTCCGAGCGCCGCGCCGACGACGCCGAGCGCGAGCTGATGGAATGGAAGAAAGTGAAGTTCATGGAGCCCCGCATCGGCGAAGACTTCGACGGCCTCATCATCAGCGTGACCAAGTTCGGTTTCTTCGTCGAATTGACTGACCTATTCGTCGAGGGACTGGTGCCGCTCTCGACCCTCACTGACGACCGCTACACCTATCACGAAAACACCAGGCAGATTATCGGTCAGCACACGCGCAAGACCCACAGCCTGGGCGACCGCGTGCGCGTTCTCGTGGACCGGATTGATCCGGTGGAAAAGAAGATTCAGTTTGCGCTGCTGGAAGAGCAGCCGCAAACATCCACCCGCCGCCGCAAGTAACCCCTTGCGAGTTCAACAGTTCACCTTCTGTTTATCAGCGCCGCCACATATCCCGCGCCAAACCCGTTATCAATATTCACCACGCTGACGTTCGAAGCGCACGAGTTCATCATCCCCAGCAGCGCCGCCAGTCCCTCAAAGGCTGCGCCGTAGCCAACGCTGGTCGGGACTGCTATTACCGGAACGCCGACCAGGCCACCAACCACGCTGGGCAGTGCGCCTTCCATCCCTGCGCAGACAACGATCACCCGAGCCTTGGACAACGCCCCACGATGTGCCAGCAGCCGGTGGATGCCGGCCACTCCGACGTCGTAGATGTGCTGAACGGCGTTCCCCATCATCTCGGCCGTGACCACGGCTTCCTCCGCCACGGGGATGTCGCTCGTTCCCGCTGACACCACCGCAATCACGCCTTTGCCATAGCGCTTGCGGTCTCGTTTGAGCACAATGGCCCGCGCCAGCGGCCGGTATTCCGCCTTTTCCACCCGGGCAGCCACCGCTGCGTATTGCTCTTCGGTCGCCCGCGTCGCCAGTACGTTGCCGCCGTGCTGCGCCAGCCGGCTGAAGATATCTCCCACCTGCCGGGGGGTCTTCCCCGGGCTGAAGATCACCTCCGGCATCCCTTGGCGTAGGGCGCGGTGGTGGTCCACCTTGGCAAAGCCAAGGTCCTCAAACGGCAGGTGGCGCAGCCGCTCGGCAGCCTCATCCGCCGTGAGCCGCCCCTTCCGAACCTGTTCAAACAGCTTGCGTAGCGCCTCTAAATTCACGAGAGTTCCTGGGAACTGCCGAAGTCAGATTGTAGAGGAAAGGCGGGGAGCTCCGAGCTTCGAGCTACCAGCGGACCGGTTGCCCTAAGCCCGCAGCTCGGAGCTCGCAGCCTGCCCTAGCAATCTGACCTCTGCAATCAAAATCAAGTCCTTTCAGTAACTTACCCAGATTACTCCAGTGGTTCTACACCCTTCGGAGAGATTGCCCCTCCCCCTCCCGCGCCCTATAATCGTCATACTCTGGTTCTGGGTTCTCCGTCAGGCTGTGGGGAGGTGGGGCCGAAGGCGCGAGTGTGCCTTCTGGTCGAGCCAATACCCATATATGCGGATGCGCCTCCAAATCGCCCTGATGGCCACCACGGTAGCCGCGACCTCTTTCCTTTCCACGCAACCCGTGTGGGCTGAGTCGAAGTCGCGTCCCGACACCATCGCTACCACCACCGACGAATTCGGCCGCAAGGTCTACGTCAACGACGCCGCGCCCGCAAGCCGGTCTGAGTCAACCACCCCGGCCCCACGGCGCTCCGGTCTCTCTTACTGGAGTTCCACCGAGCATCGCTGGAAGCCGGTTCCCACCAGCGGCGCCGCCATTCGTGCGGCCCGTTCGGCGGCGACCGAGGTCAACAGTTACCTGGACGGCGCTTCCCTTCTCAATATCAGGAGCAATCGCATCTTTACCGAGCAGGAAATCGATGCCGCCATCGTGCAGGCAGCCTCCCGGCACAATGTCGATCCGAACCTGGTGCGCTCGGTGGTCAAGGTGGAGTCGAACTACAACCCTAATGCGGTCTCGCGCAAGGGAGCCATGGGGCTGATGCAGTTAATGCCCGGCACGGCGCGCTCTCTGAACGTGACCAACCCGTTCGATCCTGCCCAGAACGTGGATGCCGGGGTTCGGCATCTAAAGAGATTGCTGGAGAGTTACGGCGGCGATGTCCGCCTGAGTCTGGCGGCCTACAACGCGGGCACAGGCGCCGTAGCCCGCAGCGCGGGTGTCCCCCGTTTCGCGGAAACCAGGAACTATGTCCGCCGGATTACGAACCTGTACTATGGCGGGGAGCCGGGCTCGTATATTATCGGGAATCCGGTGCGCGACCCGGTCCGGGTGCAGCGCGACGCTCGCGGCGTGCTGTACATCAGCAACACGGAATAACCTGCGTCTGCCCGCGTGAGCGGGACGACGCCGAGCGAGTACCGATCGAGTCAGTAATTTGACGACCCAGGCTTCTACGACCCTAGTCCGAGGCCAGCGCGCCCTGCGCTTCAGTGCCGCTCTTCTGCTGGTACTGCTGCCGTCTTTGTGCGCTTCCGCGCGCATCCGCCACAATGACGCCTGGGCTCGCCAGCACTTCGTAACCGCCGAGCGCATACGCGAGGCCCTCAACGGACGCCCATCCGATGAGCGTACCCGCCGCGAGTACCAGCGTGTAATTGACGCCTACCGCCGCGTCTATTTCGGCGCCCCAACTTCATCCAAGGCCGATCCCAGCGTGGTGGCCACCGCCGAATTGATGGTCGAAATGGGCCGCCAGTTTGACGACAACAAGATTCTGCGCCGTGCCGTCGAGCAATACCGCTTCCTGCGCCAGGAATACCCCGGCAGCAAGTATCGTTTCGACGCGCTTTTCACCATCGGGGAAGTCTACAAAGACGATCTCGGCGATCCCGAAGAGGCGCGCGCGACCTTCGAGAACTTCCTCCACCGCTACCCCCGCAACCACCTGGCCGACGACGCCCGCGCCGCGCTGAAAGAACTCGACGCCGAAGCGGACGAGATGGAAC
>JBASRS010000041.1:0-21762 GCA_049273945.1 Terriglobales bacterium
CCCTAGAGAAGATTGAAGCAGACTTCCGGAAGGCAGATTCCGAGCTTGATTTCAACGCCTGCGTCCAGAGGAACCGGTCATTTGTCGAGCACCTCTTGAAGTACTGCGCTGTATTGGTTGCCAACAAGCGTGGTGAGAATCCAAAGCCAGAATGGGAGGGGCCTGGTGGAGCCGGGCAGGTGCGCGCATACCTGAACTCTCAGACATTTTTATCTGACACGCTGCACAAGCTGTGTGCCGCGTTTTACGGGTTCGCGTCTGACCAAGGTAGTCACCAGCTCTCTACAAAGCGAGAGGTAGCCAGAATCGTAAAGAACATCAATATCGAACTAGCACTCCTTTTGCTGCGGCGAGTCGAGACGTTTTTGAAATAGGGAAAAATTACAATTAGGGAACTGCAAAGAATCATTAGCCACCTGGCCCTGGATCAGCATAAACACCCGCTGAACGCGCACTACTTTTCCTTGATCCACAGTGAGAGCTCTTGATTTTTCCTTCGGGTACTCGGAGACGAATGTATGGGAGTTTGCCCTGATCGGTTTTGAACCAAAGACGGTGATTGATTTTTGAAAGAATCGCCGTACAATAAACGTACAATGAATTCGGGATTGCAGGTTTTTTAGGCATTCTGGGCATTGTGCGATCTACCGCGATTCAATAACTTGCCTATTTTCAAGGTGGGCGGACAGTTCGATCCCGACTAGCTCCACCAATACACAATTGGCTCTCCTCTTAACTCCCCCTTCGACGTACCTTGGGCACGCAGCCGCTTCTTTTATGAAATCCGATTCACAGTTCTGTTAAGATAAGGTTCTCACCCAGCCTAAGTCCCTGGTTTTGCGCGGCTTTGTCGATCCGAGTTTGGTAGCCGGGATGCCCCACCTCAGGTGGCTCTCCCGCTGCCAGCCCCGAGACCCTGGTGTCGGTAGGAGCGCTTTTGAACGATCGGAGTGATGGAAAACCCGTCCGGAGAAGGCGGAGTTGGTACCGGCGCCGCCTGCGGCTCCAGCGCAACCTGATCGCGACCGGGATGCTGTTCTTGCTGGCGGCTGCTTGCTGGCAGACCGCGGCTCGTTTTCTTGCGCTGCCCACTTTGCACACTTCGAGTTTCTTGCCCGAGTCTTTCTGGACGCGCGGTGACATTCGAAACAACTTGATCTTGATGTCGCATGCGCGCGCGCTGCATGCCTCGACACGCGGACCGGAAACGTATCCCTACTCGGTCATTCCGGGAGGCGTGCGCGACGCTGCCGACCTGCTGGAAATCGCCGCCCGCGACTATGTGGTCCGCCGTCATTTCGCGGGCTTCAATTACCGCCGCGCCCGTCTCGTTCGCTCCGATAAAGCCCGCGAGGTTTATCTCTCCTACCGCATCCGCGACCGCATCTTCTGGACGCGCAAGAAAGTCCGCCTGCTCCAGGCCGAACTGCTACTCACCGATGGC
Organism: Terriglobales bacterium; assembly: GCA_049273945.1. Classification (GTDB taxonomy): domain Bacteria; phylum Acidobacteriota; class Terriglobia; order Terriglobales; family Acidobacteriaceae; genus Acidiflorens. The sequence continues at coordinate 1,445 of JBASRS010000041.1, forward strand.
AAGATCACCGCGCGCGCGCGCTGCGGCAATCAAGTGTCGGAAACTCCCAAGTCTGAGGTCTCCGAGGAAGAGCCCGCTGAGGAGGTTCTCGACCAGCCGGTGGCTGCTATCGAACCCATCGGCCCGGTGCTGCCCTTCCGCTTTCCGAACGTCCGGCCCAACCTGCCCGGCGCCGATGCGATTCCGCCCAGCGGCCCGCAGCTGTTCGCCGGCGGCTTCTTCTTCCCCTACGTGCCCTTTGGCGTGCCCATCCCGTCCGGGCTGTGTGAATCGGCCGCCCAGGAGCAATTCGAACACGACCACGGAATCGTGGATGACGAGAAGAAAGAGAAACACTGCCGTCACCACCACAAACCCCCACCCGTTCCAGAGCCCGCAACCATGGTGCTGCTCTCCTCTGGATTGGCGGCCATCTGGTGGCGCTACCGTCGGGCTGGACGAACCATCGCAGCTTAGGCTCGCTCCGAAACTCCCAGCGCCGGCTTTGCTTTATGCAGTGGATGGCTACGGCCACCTACCGCCTTGCTGGAATTGGGTCTACGACTTCCGAGTATGGGACCACGTACCAGTGGGCTGCTAGACTCGCCTTAGGAATTCCCATGACTTCCTTATCCCGCTGCGCCGTCCTGCTGGCGATGGGGACTCTAATAACGGCACCGCTCGCCGCGCAGAGTCCGGGCCGCGTTCAGCACGTCTCCGTTTTGGGCAGCGGACCGGGAATCGAAGTTGAGATCCAGACCTCGGGCACGGTGGCGCCCCAGAGCCAGATGATCACCGGACCCGATAGGATTGTGGTGGATTTTCCCGGAGCCCTGCCGGCGGCAGACTTACGCACATTGAATGTGAATCGCGGCGCTCTGAAAACGATTCGCGCGGGACTGTTTTCCTCAAATCCGCCGGTGACGCGGGTCGTGCTCGATTTGCTTGCGCCCCAGTCATATCAGATTTTCTCTGTCCGGAATGTCGTGATGCTCAAGGTAGGACCGGTCGGGGCGTCTGCGACTAAAACGTCGGAAGCGTCTCTCGTTTCTCTCTCAAGCGAGGCGTCCCCGGTCGCACCCCCAAGGCCCGCGATGGAAGTGACCTTCCACAACGGCCTGCTACGCATCCACGTGGAGCGAGCCACGCTGGCTCAGGTGCTGTTCGAGGTACAGCGGCAGACGGGCGCGGAAATCGCGATCCCGGCCGGCGCGGAGAGTGAAGAGATCGCCGCCGAACTGGGCCCCGCCCCGGCGCGCGACGTCCTGGCCGCACTCCTCAATGGCTCGCGCTACAACTTCATCTTCGTCGGCAACAGTCGGGGACGCAATTTGCAAAAGGCCATCCTGAGCGTCCGCTAGCCGGAAGCAGTTCTCAGGTACCAGTTCTCAGAAGACCGCACGCGCCACGTGTGTGTGCTGGGAACTGAGAACTGTGCCTAGGGCGCAACCAGCCGCACGACGACGGGGGAAGCTCCGTTCCCCACGATGGGCTGCCCGGTGGCGTTCTTGCCGCAACCCGCCAAGTTGATGACCCGAGCGGGCACAAGAATAGGCGGCGCAGCTGTTCCTAGCGGATTCAGGAAAACCTGGAGGAATCCGACTACCTTCACGGGCGGTGGCGGCAGAGGGGTTACAAAGTCAGCGTCAACCACCGGGATAGTTACCAGCGAATCGCTTACCATGACGTTTGTCCCGCGAGAACCGGCAACTGGGTTGTCGTCCCCGGCTAGGAACTGAAACGGCGCGGGTGTGTCGACACTGTCCCCTTTGTTGTTCGCTGCGTGCGTCAGGCAATTGACAGCCGTAGATGTGTTGAGAAGGACATCGACGTCGTTGAAGGAGGTTTCCTCATCAACGCCGCTGTTCTCACCACAGAGCACAGGTTGCTGCACACAGCCTGCGACACTCTTGTAGTAATCGGAATATCCAGTACTGCATGCCGGCAAAGCCTGCGTGGGTGCCGGGAAGCTGCTTTGAGCTCCTGGATAGTACACCCAAGGCACTGCGGGTAGTGGAAAAGCGCAAGTGCCATTCGCCGTGCAAGGCGGCGGTGTCAGTCCGCCAGCGGTACCGACATCCTTCCCCAGCAGGACCGGATCCACAATGGCTCCTGTGTTTGGGTCAAAAATATGTTTGGACGGATCAGGATTCAGCGGGTCAGGATCGATGTTTGGTAGCAGCCACGGTTTCACGCACAGGGGGGCGACGGGTGGCCCATTGCCGAAGCTTGCAGTGAGCCCCGACGGATTGTAGGCCTCGGCGGTGGCCGCAGCACTCACGGTGATCTGGGTGCGTCCCCAAATGCGCGCGAAGAAAGTTGGCAGGTCGTTTCTCGTGACCTGCACCGTGACCCGAGGATTGGAACCAGACCCAATCAAAGAATCCTGAATAGGGGGGATGACAACCTCACCCGCGTTCAGGTTCCTTCCCCCAACTTTGTTCTGCACAGCGACCTGGGTCGCCACTGTGCGAGCAAGGATCTCCGCGTTGGAGACAAGTAAGGCATCGGAAGGATTCGAAGTCATTCCAGAGTTGGCGAGGACGCGCGCCCCGGCCAGCGCCGCCCCATCGGCTGCCAGTTGCGCTTCGCTGCGAGCGGTGTAGAAAGTCACCAGGTCAATCGCCAGCACCGCCATGGCGCCCACGACGAACAACAGAACTATCGCAACCAGCAGAATGACTACTCCGCGTTCGCTCTTTCGTCCGGAGATGGTTCGGTTAAGTCGCACAGATTCTCACATCTGGTTGTGGACGGTTGACGTCTCATGCAAGTCCGTGGTCGCCGCGTAGGACGCCCCCGGGAACAGCAATTGAATGACGCTGTTGAAGCGCCAGTGGTACGGATAGCTCACCGTCACAGCCGTGCTCACGGTTGCAGGCGTCCCCGCCACCGCCAACCCGCGGTCGATCGTGATCGTCAGGTCATCGGGACAACCGGTGATCGTATAAGTCCAGCTCAATCCGCCATTTTGAGACGGTGCCACTGGAGGCGCGCAACCCTGGTTCGCCAAAGGCAGTACTCCATCTGCTGCCAGCGAATTGAAGATCACACTCACCACGGGCCGCAGTGACTCTGGATCAGTGACGACCAGATCCATGTCGCCGGTCGGCTGCGCGCCCGCGACGATCGCTCCCGCCTGCGCCGCATGCTCGATCTTTTGCTTCTGGTTGTAAGCGCCGCTAAAGTCGTAAATGCCCACAACAAACACCACCAGCAGCGGCAACACAATCGCGAACTCAAGCAGCGCCGAGCCCTCGCTCCGTTTCGTCAGTCTGGCCAGTCGCATTCAGTTCTCCATCCGGCTCTGCGCTTGCGCTTTGAGAACAATCGGCTGCATGTTTAGAGAGGTAAATGGCAAGGTGAATTGAAATGGATATTGGAAGCTCACGATCGTTCCACACTGGGGAGGCGGAGGAGGGACAGCAGCCGAGGGATTCAGTAGCACCGACCGGCAGATCGTCACGTTGTTGCCGGTAGTGTGCGGGCAATCCATCGCTGGCGCTGGATCGGGGCAAGGTTGTGGTGTTCCGGAAGGGGCATACGCGATGATCTGGGTGCGATCAAGACTGGAAGCGTCCATCGTCGCAAACACGGAATTCTCCACCGTCGTATCATCCGGAAAACTCGTGCTATTCCATCCTCCCAGTGCGCACGTCGCGCATGTCGGCCGCGCCGCTGTCACCGCCCCTTGCTGCGCGGCTTGGGTGATTGTCGAGTAGATCTGGAAAGCCCGGCCAAACCAAATTATCCCCAACAGAAAAGTAAACACCACCGGCAGCACCAGCGCGGCTTCGGCGATCTCCGCACCATCTGCGCGTTCGAGTTTGCGGAAGATCCTCAACATCGCCAACTCACAGTCTCCCCATGGCTCTGCCCGCGCCATACAGTAGCACGGTCAGGGCCATCGCTACCCCGAAGGGAATCTTGGTGGACTGCGGGTTGTCGAGCGAAACCTCGCCGCCCGGCATCCGCAGGCTGAAAAAAGCCGCCAGCATTGAGACGATGTTGCGCAGCGTTTGGATCAGCCGTCCCTTCCAGATGACCACCGCCAACGCCATGACTCCTGCTAGCAAAACCGTTCCCATCAGCACCGCGATCAGCTGCCGCGGGCCAAGACAGGCGCCCAACGCCCCCGCCAGTTTCCAGTCTCCGGCTCCCAGGCTCCGAACCAGCACGAAGGGCAGTAGCAGCGCCAGCCCGAGCGCGGCCCCGAGCAGGCCGGCTTTCAATCCCACCCATCCGAAAAGAGTCGTGTTGACCCCCAGGCCGGCTACCAACCCTGATACCGTCAGCCAGTTGGGAATCCGCCGAGAGCGCCAATCCAGGACACCCGCGCAAATCGCCGTCAGCACAGCCGGAATCCAAGGGGCAGATTGGAGCATGGTTGCCGCCGGCAGAGGAACTCCTCCGCAGGCTTGCTTAGCCTACTTTAGGGCTTTCCGGGAGTGGACTCAAGGGGTAAAACCAGTTCTCAGTTCCCGGTTCTCAGTTCTCAGAAAAACCGCCTGTGTCGTGACCTGAGAACTGAGAACCGAGAACTTCTTTCGAACTGAGAACTGCCTATCGCGACATCGGGCTAGCTGCGTTCCGCTCGGCGATCACCTTTCTGGCGTTCTCCGCCAGGGCGCGCGCCTGCGGCAGCAGGTCTAGCGCCTTGATAACCTCCGGATCGGTCTCGGCGCGCACCTTCAGGCCTTCTTCCTGGCCAAAGGCATCGACGAACAGTTCGCTCTTGATGCTGGAGCGTAGCCAGTCGTGGTTCTCCATCAGATCCGCCTCGGCAAAGGGAATCTTCTCTTCGTCCAGGAACTTGCGAAAGTCCTGCATCACGACTTCATCCGCTTCAAAGTTCTGCGTGATCTTGTGCGCGACCACGTAGCGCTTGGCGAAGTTGAAGAACGCGTAGTGCTGCAGCAACGTGTCCTGGAACTTGTTGGACTTGACGGCCGGCAGCTTCACGTCGGGCATGATCCCGCCGCCACCGTACACGGTGCGCCCGCTGTCCGTGAGTTTGACTTCGTGGCTGGCGTTGTTCTCCTCATTCTCGCGGGCGTAATAGTAGTCGTACAGGGAGAGATTGGAATAATCGCGCTGGATCAGCCGCCCACTGGGCGTGTAGTAGCGCGCGGTCGTGAGCGCAAGGCCGGTATTCTCCGCCAGCGGATACACGGTCTGCACCAGCCCCTTGCCAAATGTCGTCTCACCGACGATCAGTCCCCGATCATGATCCTGAATGGCTCCCGCGACGATCTCCGCCGCGGACGCTGTGCCGCGGTTCACCAGCACCACCAGCGGATAATCCTTGCCGCCATTGCCGTGGGCCGCGGTGTAGCGCTTCTCGGGCGATGAACGACCGTGGTGCGAAACGATAAGCTGTCCCTTCTTGAGGAACTTATCGGCCACACCCACGCCTTCACTCAGCAGTCCGCCGGGATTCTGCCGCAGGTCGAGGATCAGGCCCTTCACGTCGCCCATTTCTTCCAACGCCTGCGCGACTTCATGTTCGGTCGTTTCCTGAAACCCGGACACGTGCATGTACCCGATGCCGGGCTTGATCATGAAATGCAGGTCCACGCTGTAGCGCGGAATCTCATCGCGCACCACGCTGAATTCGAGCGGATGGTCGGCGCCTTCGCGCAGGACGGTGATCCGAACCGTCGTCCCCTTCGGCCCCTTGAGCAGGTCGGCCACGTCGGAGGTGCTCATGTTGTCAGTTGCCTTGCCATCCACCGCAGCGATGATGTCGCCGGGATGAATGCCCGCCCGGTAAGCGGGCGTGCCCGCAAAAGGCGCAATCACGATTACTTTGTTGTTGCGCGGCCCGACCGTCATGCCCACGCCGTAGTACTTGCCGCGCTGCTCCTCGCGCAGCAGGGAATAGGACTTGGGATCGAAGAAGTTCGAGTGCGGGTCGAGCGAGTGCAGCATTCCCGGAATGGCGCCGTTGTAGATGGCCTTGTCGGCACTCACCGGTTCGGCGTAGTTTTCCTCCACCGCTTCAAACACTTGGGTGAATTGTTTATAACTGTCCCGGACGTCGGAATCGCTGCTGGGGGTGGCCGCGGGACTGACCCGCTGGGCGAAGACCATGCCCAACAAACCGAAAACAGCGAGGACAAAAACTACCACGAAGAGAGAGCGACGAGAACTACGGGCCATGTTTCGAAATCCTTGGGCAGGGCGATGTGGAGGGATCCTGCCGCATCTGAGCGCAGTATAGCATGCTAGAGGGTTTATCTGATTAGGCGCAAGATAACGCCCAAAGTTACCCCAGTTCTCCCACTTCGGGGCGAAAAATTGCCTAAAAGAACCGCGTGACGCCCTCTTCCAGCACCACCACGCGGTCTTTGACTCCCGCCGCCTCCGCCTCCTGCGCCAGCAACTGCAGGGGTTCTTCGATAGGCTCATGCGAGAGCCGGAAAGTGCCGTAGTGCATGGGCACCATCCAGCGGGCATTCAGATCGAGGAAGGCCCGGGTGGCGTCGGCCGGACTGGTATGCACGTTCCGGAATTGCGGCGGGTTGTAGGCCCCGATCGGCAGCAGCGCCAGTTCCGGCGCCAGCCGCCGCCCGATTTCCCGGAAGCCCGAAAAATAAGCCGTATCGCCGGCGTGATACACGGAATGCTTCCCGGAGCGCAGCACATATCCGCCGTAGCCGCGGTGCGAATCCTTGATGATGCGCGCGCCCCAGTGGCGCGATGGCACATGGGTGATGTCGAGCCCGCGGTGACGATAGGTGTTCCACCACTCCAGTTCTACGATGTCCTGGAATCCAAGATCGGAAACCAGGTCGAACACGTGGTGCGGGATGACCAGCGTAGGCGATGATCCGCTCTGCCGCCGCGTCTGCCGCGCGATCGTGCGCAACGACTGCCGGTGCAGATGGTCGAAATGAGCGTGCGTCACCAGGATCACATCTACCGGAGGCAGGTCGCGAAGATGCATACCTGGCTGCCGCAGCCGCTTCAGGAGAAACAGCCAGCGCGCAAAGTTCGGGTCAATGACGATGCTCTGTCCGCCGATTTGCAGAAAGAAACTGGAGTGGCCGATGAAGGTGACGCCCAGCTCACCGTTGGTCACCAGTTGGGGTTTGTGGGTCTGTCCGGTCCGGGGTGTGACCACGGAATGCCGCACCAGGCGCGTGAACTGACTGGCCCGTTTGCGCAGGGCAGGATTGTTTAAAGAGGCCTTTAACATCGATTCAACCAATCCGCCCGGAAGCGCGGACTGCTATAACGCCAAGCGTTCTTTCTCGCGGTTTCTTTAGGTAATATGCGTCCCACTTTGAGCGCATTTTCCCTGGTTTCCTGACCCATGCGATGTCTGTGTCCCGTGCTTCTAGTGTAGAACAAATGCTGTTTTTCTTGACCGTGACTTTCCTGGTCATATCTAATCGAAAGTTTGGAGGACACAAGTCTGATGCGCGTTGCCTTTCTGGGCAGGGGAATCATGGGACGGCCGATGGCCGCCAACCTCGTCAAAGCTGGGCACGAGGTCACCATCTGGAACCGTACTTCTGGAAAAGACCTGGAAGGCGCGCGCACCGCGTCCTCTCCTGCTGACGCAGCGCGTGGCACCGAAGTCGTCTGGATGTGTGTCTCCGACACCAAGGCGGTTGAGAACGTGCTCTTCGGTCCGGGTGGCGCGGAAGAAGCGCTGGCCGCCGGCATGGTCATCGCTGATTCCAGTACCATCTCGCCTTCCGCAACCCTGCGCTTTGCCGAACGAGTGAAAGCCCGCGGCGTGGACTACGTGGACGCCCCGGTGACCGGCTCCAAGATCGCCGCCGAAGCGGGCAGCCTCATCTTCATGGCCGGCGGTAATGAAGCCACACTCGCGCGCCTCGCACCGCTTTTCCAAGCCATGGGGAAACAGGTCTTCCACATGGGCGACACCAGCAAAGGCCAAGCCACCAAGCTCGCGATGAATTTGCAGATCGCCCTCATCTACGAAGGCTTCGCAGAAGCTCTCACCCTCGCCACCAAGTTGGGAGTGCAAGTTGACCGGCTGCTGCCGCTCGTGCAAGCCTCCATGGTTCGCTCGGGCGTGGTGGACTACAAAGCCCCTTTTATCCTAAAGCGCGACTTCTCCCCGAATTTCCCCCTCCGCCTCATGCTGAAAGACATTCACCTCACGCTCGAAGCCGCTAAAGAAGCACGTGTCCGTCTGCCCGGCCTGGAGGCGGTTGAAGAGGTCTACGACCTCGCGGCCGAGGAAGGGCACCAGGACCTCGACTACGCCGCTACTCTCACCTTGCTCGAGAAATGGGCGGGCGTGGAAGTGCGGGGCGCGGCATAGGAGGTTGCAAACCTCGAGAGGTCAAGATTGAAGCAAGAGAACGTCGGGGTCTTAACTTCTGCGATCTGACCCCGCGGAAACCATCCGCGCAAAGATGGAAAAGGCTGATGCGGCGACAGCAGTGGCAAGCCTATCTGCAAGACTGGATCGCAAGAATGGCTCGCGGTCATTACGCCCGTAACCCCCTTGAGCCATTGGGATTACACAAGTATTACAAAGCACTCCGCTCCGTTCCTGCTATGTTCTAGGTGAACCTTTCCGTGGATCTCTTCTGTCGGGAGCAGCGAACATCATGAACGACATCAGCCTGCACAAGCAGCAGGTGAACAAAGACGGCATCAACTGGGGCACCGCGACGGCGATGGCCCTGTTCCATGTGGGAGCCGTCGCGGCCCTGTTCTTCTTTACCTGGCAAGCGCTCTTGGTGGCGGCGTTCCTGTGGTGGGTTTCCGGGAGCCTCGGCATCGGCATGAGTTATCACCGCCTGCTGACCCATCGCGGATACAGGACGCCGAAATGGGTGGAATATTTCCTGACTTGGTGTGCCACGCTGGCGCTTGAGGGCGGACCGATTTTCTGGGTGGCAACCCATCGCATCCATCACCAGTTTTCCGACGAGGATGGGGACCCGCATTCGCCACTGGATGGCACATGGTGGGCGCACATGGGTTGGATCCTGATGGGCAAATCCATGCACCACGACACCACCACTCTCGCGCGTTACGTCCCCGACTTGACGAAAGACAAAGTCCACGTCTGGCTGACCAAGTACCATTACACTTCCAACATTCTGGTGGGCGCGATCCTGTTCGCGATCGGCGGTCTGCCCTGGCTGCTCTGGGGAGTCTTCCTCCGCGTGGTCATTGGACTGCATTCCACCTGGGCCGTGAACTCGATCACCCACCTGTGGGGATCGCGTCGTTTCGTGACCAAAGACCTTTCAACCAACAACTGGCTGGTTGCAATCTTCACCTTCGGAGAAGGCTGGCACAACAATCACCACGCGCATCCCGTGTCCGTACGCCATGGCATGACCTGGTACGAAGTGGATCTCAACTGGTATGGCATCTGGGCGCTGAAGAATCTAAGCCTGGCGCGCCATGTGTACAAGGTCACACTCGACAACCTGCCGCCCAAGCCGGCCCTGACCCGCGACCTTAAGGCCGCCGAGCTGGCGACCGCTGCAGGGAACGACTGAAAAAAAACAAGGTCTCAGGTGTTAGGTCTCAGGTGTCAGGAAAACCTGGTGTCAGTCCGTTGCTCTCCTGGGTACCGAGAACTATTGACGGGTCGGCCAGCCTCTTTTCGCGTTCCCCTGAGACCTAATACCTTAAGACCTGAGACCTGGGACCTGGGACCTGGGACCTGACACCTGACACCTGTCCCGCTAGAATCACCCTGTGCGGATCATCAGCCGGCAGAAGGCGATCTATTTCTTCATCACGCTGGGGGTGTGCCTGGTAGTGGCGGCCATCGCCCTCAACGTCGGCTGGGTCATTCTCAACTGGCGCCAGGAGCTGAAGCTCTTTCTCGGCGCGGTCCTGTTTCTCGCCATTATTGCCGGCTTATTGCTCAATACCATTTTTCTGGTGCGGGAGATCCGCCGCAATGAACAGCATGACAGTTTCATCAACGCTGTTACCCACGAACTGAAAACGCCCATCGCTTCCATCCGCCTGTATCTCCAGACGCTGCAAAGACGCGAAGTGGACGCGGAGCAGCGGCGCGAGTTCTACCAATCGATGCTGCTCGACACCGAACGCCTGCTGCGCACCGTCGAGCAAGTGCTGAAGGCAGGCGCGGTGGGGCAGAGGAAAGTACCAGCCCAGCGGCTGCCCCTCGAGTTCAATACGCTGGTTCGCGAGTGCATGGAGTTGGCTTGCCTCCGCCACCATTTACAGCCGGAAGACCTCGACTACCGGGAATCGCTCAATGGCGCTGCCTCGGCGGATGTGACCGGCGATCCAGAGGAATTGCGCACCGCCGTCTCCAACCTGCTCGACAACGCCGTGAAATACTCTCCCGAAGGCGTACACATCCTGGTGGAGCTGGACGTCCCGGATGCCGAGCGCGTGGTGTTGCGCGTGCGCGATCGTGGTGTCGGCATCCCGCCGCACGAGCTGAAGCGCATCTTCAAACGGTTCTACCGCGTAGCGCACCGATCGCTGGCTCCGGTCAAAGGCACGGGTCTGGGGCTGTTCATCGTGCGCTCGATTGCCCGCAAGCATGGCGGACAGGTCTTCGCCCAAAGCGATGGCATTGGGAAGGGAACCACCGTGACGCTCGAATTGCCGCTGAGGGTAGCATGAGCCGCGTGCTGGTAGTCGAAGACGAGGCCCATCTGGCGCAGGGGTTGCGCTTCAATCTGGAGGCCGAAGGGCACGCCGTGGCGGTGGATGGCGACGCCGAATCCGCTCTACATCGCCTGCTCGAAAAGCAAGAGCCCTTCGACGCCGTGGTTCTGGACGTGATGCTGCCCGGCAAGAGCGGCTTCAACCTTGCCGCCGAGCTTCGAGAAAAGAAAAACTACGTACCCATCCTTATGCTGACGGCACGCGGGCGCGCCGAAGATGTGCTGCAAGGCTTTGCCTCCGGCGCCGACGACTATCTGCCGAAGCCGTTTGAGTTGCCGATCCTCATTGCGCGCCTCGATGGTCTTCTCCGCCGCAGCACCTGGATGAAGGAATCGGCCCAGCGCAACTCGCCCGTCGCCGAAGAGCGAGGAGAAGCATCGCGCCAAGGCAGGCCCGATGTTTTCAGCTTCAGCGGGAAAACGATTGACTTCGGCGAGCTCGAACTGCGCAGCCTGGGGAACACCATCCACCTGACCCTGATGGAGGCGCAGTTCCTGCGCCACTTGGTCCGCAACAACGGACGCGTGGTCTCGCGTAAATCCATTCTGGAAGAAGTCTGGGGACTGCACGAGGATACCGACACGCGCGCGATCGACAACTTTGTCGTGCGCCTGCGCCGCTACCTCGAAGACGACCCCTCCGAGCCCAAACATCTCCAGACCGTGCGGGGAGTAGGATACCGGTTCACGGCGGAGCTGGAATAGGGATTACCAGCCCGCCTGCTTGTCCTGCGGGCCCAGACTCTTTGGTCTTCGCGAGAAGGTTTGGCTGCCCCCCAGGGATTCGAACCCCGATATGCTGATCCAGAGTGGCAAGGAAACTAGGGCCCGAATCACCTGAAGGCTCAAAGAGAACAAAGGCTTAAGCCTTATTTCAGCCCCGCACGGAAGGTTACCAAGCCGGCGTTGATTTCTGTTGGATTTTGGAAGTGCGAGGGTAAATCAAGCATCACAAAAATACCACATAGAGATTTGCAGGAGTGCCACAATTCTGACGGCGGCCTTTCGGCACAACCTTAACTCTTATCAGTTAGCAGCTTTGGGTCTAGACGCGCTGTCTCTGAGCCGAAAAGAAACAATTTCGGTCCATGCCCCGCTTTCTGGAAAAGCTTGAGTATATAGGACCGCCCCAGGGGCCCGTGCAGTTGACTTGCTTTCCGCTTTGGTCTAATTTTCTCACCGCCGAAGGGATTCTGCTCCCTCGCACGATATTTCAGCGGCACTCAGGAGGAGACATTATGGTAACGAAACTGGCGGTTTTGGGGCTTGTATTGCTCTGTACCGTCTTCGCCTTGGTCTGGGCGATGTGGCACAGCGCACCGACGGCGGTTGCTTCCGATCAACCGGCGGCCACGAAGGCTTCTCCCGCCGACGGGTACACGGTCCATGTGTTGGCGCCACACCTGGTGGATGGCAAACAGATGGGCCCCTATCACCATTATTGTAAGGTGCTGGCGCCGGACCCGGTGATCCAATGCCTTATCTACGAATCCACCGAGCCCAACGCCCGCCTCTCACAGGTGGAGTTCATCGTCGCCAAGAAACTCACCCGCAACCAAGTCTCACTGAGGGACTGGAACAAGAACTGGCACGATCACACGATTGAGATCGCCAGCGGACGGGTGCAGGTGCTCGACCTGCCGCCGGACAAGGCCAAGGAGGTAGCCGACTTGGTCTCCACCACCGATGGCTTGATTGTTCACTTCTATTACGACGGTGACTTGCCCAACGGCCAAACTTCGGTGGCGCAGGCTGTCGGCCACGAGCCAATGAAGGAGGCTGAGTTTAAGAACCCCACACCGAAATAGATGGGGCGCGCCGCCAAGGCGTCCGCGCCCGTTCCGAATCCCGACCTTGGCGGGAAATTTCTGGTTTCCGGGATTTCCACCGATAGGATGCCGACCCACGCTCGCGGTTTTAAGTCGCTGTGCGTAAACGAAACAGTTTTGAACGAAAATTGGATTACTGGTGAAATGGGGATTTTACGCCAACAATCGAAGGCGAAATAGATGTTCCGGAGAATTGCTACTGACTCATTGAGCTTGCAACGCTGGAAAATACATTGTTGGCGTTGCCTCCGATCAAACGGACGGTTCCGATGACCAGTACCAGAATCACGGCCAACATCACTGCGTACTCCGCGATGTCCTGCCCTTGGTCGTCTGACCAGATGTAACGGCAAGACTGCATCATATATATCCTCCAGGGCTCACCGGCCGCAGCAATCCGCTTACGCCCCGCAGCCCGGTAGAACGGTACGCGCATGACTGGCTGCCTGTCAACGAAACCCACCCAAGACTACAGGGTTTTGGGGCGTTCGGCCAACTCGATAAATTGCGCATCCGATGGACATCTTCGCGAAAGCAGCAACGGGCTTGCCGCGTTGACTTGCCAGGATGAGCATCCTAACATGGGGGACCTGTCGCGGGTCGCATATGATTGGCAAAGTCATCTCCCACTACCGCGTCGAGGAACATCTGGGCGGCGGGGGCATGGGAGTGGTATATCGCGCCCAGGATCTCAGGCTGGGTCGGAATGTAGCCCTGAAGTTCCTCCCCCCCGAGATGGTCCGCGACCATCAGGTCTTGGAGCGATTTCAGCGCGAGGCGCGGTCCGCCTCGGCCCTCAATCATCCCAACATCTGCACCATTTATGAGATTGACGAATCCGAAGGCCATCCCTTCATTGCGATGGAGTTCTTGGAAGGCCAGACTCTCAAACACGTCATCACGGGCAAGCCTCTGGCCAGCACTGAGATCCTTGACATCACCATCCAGATTGCCGATGCCCTCGACGCCGCCCATGAGTCTGGAATCATCCATCGCGATCTCAAACCGGCCAATATTTTCCTCACCCGGCGGGGACAGGCCAAAGTCCTGGATTTCGGCTTGGCCAAACTGGTTTCCAGTCCCCGCCGGGTGGCGGAAGAGGTGGGAGTTTCCGCTCTCCCTACCCTGAGCGCGGGAGAGCATCTAACCAGCACCGGGACCGCACTCGGCACGGTGGCCTACATGTCACCCGAGCAAGCTCGTGGCGCAGAACTGGACCGGCGCAGCGATCTTTTCTCCCTCGGTGCTGTGTTGTACGAAATGGCGACCGGCCGATTAGCCTTCGGGTTCGGAACCACTGCAGTCGTCTTTGAGGCCATCCTCAATCGCGCACCCGTGCCGGTTGCTCGGCTCAATCCTGACCTGCTCCCGGACCTGGGCTGGATTATTGCCAAGTTACTGGAAAAAGACCGCCGTTTACGCTACCAGTCCGCGGCCGAACTCCGTGCCGACCTGAAACGTGTCAAGCGGGATAGCGAATCATCCGGTGTTCCCACGTTGGCAGAGCCGGAACGATTCAAAATTCGCTGGCGCTCACCCACACTTATCGCAGCGGTAACGTGCGCATTGCTGGTGCTGCTTGTACCCTTGGCTCCGCACAGCTGGCGTGAGCGGATGTGGAATGGGTTCGCATCCCGACGGATTCACTCCGTTGCGGTGCTGCCTTTCGTCAACGTAGGTGCCGACCCCAATATTGAGTATCTATCCGACGGTGTGACCGATGGGATCATCAGCAGCCTTTCCCGGATCCCGGATTTGCGTGTCATGGCGCGCAGCACAGTATTCAGCTACAAAGGTCGCGAAATCAGCGCCCAGAAGGTGGGAAAGGACCTCAATGTCGATGCCGTGCTGTTGGGACGCGTTGCCCAGCGCGGGGATACTTTGACGATTCGAACTGATTTGGTGAGCGTTGCCGACGGATCGGAATTGTGGGGCGAACAATACAACCGCAAAGTTGCTGATCTCCTCAGCGTTCAGGAAGACATCTCCAAGGAGATCTACGACAACCTGCGACCCAGACTAACCGGCCAGGAAGCCCCTCAGTTAACCAGGCACTACACCGAGAATCCCGAGGCTTATCAGCTTTACCTGCAGGGTCTTTATTATTGGAATAAGCGGACCGAAGGAGGCTTCACCAAGGCCATTGCTTATTTCGATCAGGCGGTTGAAAGAGATCCGAATTACGCGCTCGCCTATGCTGGTCTTGCCGATGCCTACAATTTCTTGGGTGATTCCGGCTACCTTGCCCCTAAGCAAGTGCGGCAAAATGCTAAATCGGCAGCCATGCAGGCGCTCAAGATCGACGACATGCTGCCGGAGGCGCACATTTCTCTGGCTCTCGTTCGGGAAGCTTACGACTGGGATTGGCCGAGCGCGGAAACTGAATTCAAGCGCGCCCTTCAGCTCGACCCCAATTCCGCCACCGCTCACCAGTGGTACGGCGATTTTCTGATCAGGCTGGGTCGCCTTGAAGAAGCCAGGGCCGAACTGAAGAAGGCACAAGGCCTCGATCCCCTTTCACTGCCCATCAATACCAGCGTCGGACTGCAGCTCTATTTTGCGCGGCAATACGAGCCCGCCATTCAACAGCTCAAGAAGGCGCTCGATCTGGATCCAAACTTCGTACCCGCCCAGCATGCTCTTGAGGCGGCTTATGCCCAAAGCGGCATGTACAGGGAGGCCGTTGGCGAGCGCCAAAGGGTCTTGACCCTTTCAGGCAATCCCGACCTTGCCGCGGCCATCGGCGAGGACTATCGCAAGTCCGGGTACGCGGGAGTGTTGCAAAGCTCGCTGGAAGGGTTAACGGAAGTTTCCAAACAGCGCTACGTTTCCCCATACAACATCGCGCAAATCCATGCCCGGCTCCAGGAGAGAGATCAAACCGCGGCTTGGCTGGAGCAAGCCTTTAACGAACGCGATAGCCAACTGACTTACTTGAAGGTCGAGCCTGCTTTCGACGAGATCCGCTCCGATCCACGGGTCCAGCAGTTGCTGCAGCGCCTGGGCATGCCCCAGTGACCTGCCCGGACCGCCTGCCATCATCGCAGGGGGTAGCCCGCTTCCCCGGGCAGGCGACCATCCACTCGAATCACCTTCGCTCCCGGCCGTACCTCTCGCGTATCGATGAAGGCGATCGCCCCCGGAATGGCGGTCACCAATTCATTAGCCATGTCATTGGAGTAGACCACCTTGGGAGCGGAAGCCGACTCCGCGCGAAAAATTTTGGCGATCCAATACTGTTTGAACTGCGACTCCGACATCTGATAGATGGTCTTGAGCACCACATTCCGTTCTCGCGCCACTGGTGCACGGATTAGCAAGACCACCGGGACGTTGGCACTCCAGTATTGCCGTTCACCAAGAAATACCTTGCGGACCTCAGCCAGCGTCAGATTGCTCACCGGCGTATCGGGGTGCGCCACCAACGCTACGCCAACGTCATGGCTCTGCCCGGCCGCCGGTTCCAGGCAGCACAGGCACATCCAGCCCAGAAGCAGGACTCTGCACGCGGGTTTCCAATAAGCCTTCATGGCGCCTTAGAAGGTGAACGCGGTCTGGAAGAACGCCCCGTTGACACGAGGTTCGCCTGCCCCCTGACGAAAGTTTCGGTACTCGCCCTTGAATGCGGCGTAGTTCGTAATGTCGTATCTCACCCCAACGAGCGAACCGACCAGGTCTTCCACGGTGGCTGTCCCCGTGAAATCCCAAACCGGTTCCAGGTTCGGCCTATGAATATACTCGAAGCGATAATAGGGCTTCCATTTGTTTTCCTGCCAGGGAAGCCGGTACGCCAGTTGCACATAGTAGTTCGTGGTGTTGAATGTCTGCGACGTTTGCAAATCCCGGTGATGAACATTGGCGTACTCAGCCAGAAGTTCTGGGCGTTGCTTGTCCCAGATCAGGTGGGCGGAAGCAATCCATTCGTCAAAGTTTATGCCTGTTTGCGGAGTGAGCTTGTCACGATAAAACGACCCCCCAAACTGCAAGCCATAGAGCCCGGCTGGCCGGGCATATACATTGGCCAGCCAGGCGCGATTGTTATTGACGTCCTCGCGGTCGCCGGCTTTGGCGAAGTTGGACGACCGGCCGTTGCCCAGTCCCAGGTTGTAGCCCAGGCCCAATCTACCCGAGGGGATGTTCCCTTCGGCTTGTAAGCCTACGAAATGGATGGGAATGTCTGTTCCCCCAATCTTGACCATCTGCGGCCGGCTGATCGTCGTCTGCAGCCAAGCCCCATGATGGAAAGCCGTGTTCCAGTAACTGATCGGTGTGTGATACTTGCCAAATGACAGCTTGAAGTAGTCGTTGTAGTCGTAGCGAATGATGGTGCGTTCTAGATTCAGCTCGTACGCGTTCGGCTGCGCCGTGAAGCTGACTTCGCCGAAAAAGCTCACTTTCTCGGACAGCGGCGAAGCAAAGTGCAGCACGAATTGCCCCAGATTGAAGCCGCTCACCGAACCTTTCTGGTCCGTCGCCGAGAAGTTCACCTCCCCGAAACCCCTGATTTGCAGGGAAGGGTAATGGATTTCCGCCTCCCGAACCTCCGTTGTCCTGGCCGCATGCTCGGGGTGCGGCGCCTGTGTGGGCATGGCGCTAACCTGCTCCGGTTTGCTTTCTGTCACGGCCTGCGAATTTGAACTGCCGGTTTGGGCTGCTGCCTCTTTGCGTTCGTGGTCCTCAAGTTCGCTGATCCGCTTCTCCAATTGTTGGATACGGTCGAGCAGGCTTTGGATCGCTGGGTCAGGTTCCGGTGATTGGGGCGTGGACTGCGCTACCAATACGGTACTTGCCAAGGAGAGTACGAGAAGCGGGAGCAATCGAGAGCGCACAGTTGGCCTCCTCTAAAAAAGAATCGTCGAAGCGAACGCTTGTTGCCTGCACCCGAGCGGAACCGACAAAAGACGCCCGCCAGTCTATTCGGTTGTACGTCTTTGTAAAAGCAGAGATTTCACAAGCCTGATTTAATCCCGAACCAAGGCCGGGAGATTGGCGAAGGCGAATGTCGTGGACATTCCAAGGCGACATACACGCGCCGAACAGAAACATGGGTTTAAGCGATCCACAAAGCGACTGCCTTGTTGAATTCCGGTGGAAATGGCGGTAGAGTCGCTCGTATCTTGGCACGCGGCCCCCGGAGGCCAGCGATGATTGCCCTCAAACCAGCAAATGAAAAGCAAAGACTTGCCACTCTACGCGGCTATGAGATCCTCGACACGGAACCGGAAGCAGGTTTCGACGATCTCACATCGCTAGCTTCCTACATATGCCAGGACTCCCATCGCACTGATCAGCCTCATTGATGCTGACAGGCAATGGTTCAAGTCGAAGGTCGGTGTTTCAGTCACCGAAACTTCACGCGACATTGCCTTTTGCGCCACGGCAATTCTCCAGTCCGATGTCTTCATCGTGCCGGATGCCAGTCAAGATGAGAGGTTTTCGGGGAATCCTTTAGTGGTTTTTGAACCCAAAATCCGTTTCTACGCTGGTGCGGCGTTGATGGCGGATGGTCAAGCGCTTGGAACCTTGTGCGTAATTGACCGGGTGCCTCGGGAGCTCAGCCCGGAGCAGCTGGAGGCACTCAGAGCTCTGAGCCGCCAGGTGCAATCACAACTTGAGCTTCGGCGGAACCTCAAGAGGTTGGGGATATCTCTAGCAGCACGTGATCGAGCTGAGAGCGAAAAAGAGCGTGCGCTTCAGGCACTCAAGGCAGCTCTGGCGAACATTCGCACCTTGGAGGGATTGCTGCCAATCTGTTTGTCTTGCAAAAAGATACAGGATCAGGGGGGCACTTGGCAGCCCTTTGAGTATTACGTGAGAGTGCACTCGGAAGCGAAAGTCACCCACAAGATCTGCCCTGATTGTTCCAAGGCAATCTCGGCGTGAATGGAAACCTACCGGTTCGAGTCTTTGACTCACGCCGTGGGAGATTTTCATTGCTCGTTGGAAATTCAGTCGCGCCGGAACCGTGTGGTTCTGACACTTGAAACGTAGAGCTCAGCAGCGCCTATTTTTCAATACATTACGAACAACTGTCACGCCGGGTTTTTCAAGCGGGCGGAGAGCATTCCTATTTCCTGAGAGAGTCACGTCGATCGGTTCTGCAACCCAGATCACTCTCATGCCTCGGCGCCGAGCCTCCACCTTCAGCTCAATGCCCATGCGGTTGTCCAAGGAGTCTTCCGACACGTTTGCTACAGAAGTGTGACAGCCACCGGCAACTTAGCATCAATAATGAAAGCGATGGGCCATTCGCATGCCAAGATTGCGATGGTGTATCAGCACCCAGCTATCGAGACGGTTCGGCAAGTGGTTGACGAGAGGAACATCTCAAGGGGGAACGTCACAATTTACGTCACAGTCCGGGAATGCTGCAGTAGGAAGTTGTTGATTTGATTTGGCTGCCCCCCAGGGATTCGAACCCCGATAACCTGCTCCAGAGGCAGGTGTCCTAGCCGTTGAACGAGGGGGCAGCGTTGTGTGCGCCGGGAGTGCAAGGAAAAGCGCCCGACTCCGGCTGCCTTGATTTTATGGGGCGAAGCAAGCTGGGTCAACAGCAGCCTCTACCGGGAGTTACAATCGCGAGCAGGACGAGGAATCACATGGTGACCACCGGAACCATCCAGCTTGAAACCGACTACGCCGAGATTGCCCGCCGCCCGCTCGAGGCCGAGCAGTGCGCGCTCATTGTGGTGGACATCCAGAGCAAGTTGCTGCCGCCCATCTGGGAGAAGGAACGGCTGGTGCGGAATTCGCAACTGCTGATCCGCCTGGCTGGAGTCCTGAAGATTCCCGCGATCGTCAGCACCCAGTACGCCAAGGGCCTGGGCAACACCGTGCCGGAAATCGCTGCCCTGCTCCCGGACATCACGCCGATCGACAAGCTGATGTTCTCCTGCTTCGGCAGCGACGTGTTCTGCTCGATGTTGAAACGATTGCCCGGCCAGCGAACGACCGTGCTGCTTTGTGGTATGGAGACGCACATTTGTGTGATGCAGACGGCGCTGGCCGCCCTGCGCGAGGGTTATGTGGTGCATGTGGCCTCAGACGCGGTGAGTGCGCGAACTGAGTGGAATTGGCGTGTCGGACTCGATCGCATGCGCGCAGCCGGAGCGGTGATCTCATCGACTGAAATGATGACTTATGAATTGCTGCGGTCGTCGGGGTCGCCGGAGTTTAAGGAGTTGCTGCCGTATTTGAAGGGATAGGCGGCTACGAGCTCTCGCTGCACAAGCTCTGGTTGCTGGAACCCAGTAGCTAGAAGCTAGTAGCGCTGGCTCTCAATTAAGGCTCCAACAATAAACCGTTAAGCTTCCTTCTGCTTCACCCGCACGACGGTGATCTTCGAAAAGCCCTCATCAAAAGTAGGCGCCTTCAACTTGGCCGCCATTCTGCGCATGACTTCCTCCCCAACCACGCGGTTTCGGCGCTGGTTGCGCTCCAGGCACACATCCAGAGGCACGTCGAAGAAGACGCCCTGCACATCGTAACCGTAGTCTTTGGCCAGCTTAATCCAGCTGTGGCGATCGTGAGGCGTAAGGTTCGTTGCGTCCACGTAGTTCATAGGACGTCGGGCAACCAGCCGCGCCTTGAGCATGGAGCGCAGATTGGAAAACACCAGGTCCTGAAAACGTTGCTCCTGAGCATCATCGAAAAGAAGCTCGCGCAACAGATCGCTCGAAAGGGGACGGATTTTGTGGCGCTTGAACCAGGAACTCTTGCCCGAGCCAGGCAGACCGATGGCCAAAACGACAGTTCCTTTGGTAGCTGGGGTGGGCGCGCGGGGTGCCTCTCGGGCTGGGACCACGACCTCCGGTTCCGGCACGGAAGGCTCAGCCGTGGCGGAAGGAGGAGCAGC
>JBASRS010000047.1:0-61717 GCA_049273945.1 Terriglobales bacterium
GCGCATCCCACGCTGTTGACGACCCGCCGTGGCACGCCACCAAGCGCCGGGACCTCCAAAATGCTCCCCTGGACGGTTCCGGATACCGCCGGCGAAAAATACAGGATCGAGCTCGAATCGGGCGACCAGCGCGGGCACTCGTGATCAACTGTATCGCGCGTGATTTGCAGCGGCGCGCCTCCAGCAATGAGCTGCACGAAAACCTGTCGTTTGCCGCCCACGTCGGCGGTGAACGCCACCGACCTGCCGTCTGGTGAAATGGCCGGAGACTCCTCGAGGCCGGGAAGATCCGTGAGACGTATGACGCGAGTATCCGGCGGCGATGGCTTCGCCACCGGCCTTCCGAACCTGTCGCGCTCCGTCCAGAGGAGGACGAGGGCTGTCGCAATCCCGAGCGACAGCGCCGAGAGTGCCAGGCGGGACCACCGTCGGGGCGTCGGCACCGGAGCCGGTTCGGCAGGCGTGGCCATCGTGTCTTCGAGCTCGATCCGCGCGTCCGCGATGTCGTGAAGCCGCCGCCTGGCATCTTTCTGGAGACAACGCGTCAGCAAACGTCGGATGCTGCCCGGCGTATCGGCCGGCAGCGACTTCCACCCTGGTTCGGCGCCGACGACGGCGGCGATGGTGTCCGTGACAGTCTCGCGTAGGAAAGCTGAAGAGCCCGTTAACATCTCGAAGAGCACGCACCCGAAGGCCCAGATGTCGGTGCGTTTATCGACCGGCTGACCTCGCGCTTGCTCCGGGCTCATGTACGCCGCGGTGCCGAGAATCACACCTGCGATCGTCCCACCTGCCGTCATGGTCGGGGAGTTCGACAGATCGTGGCCGGACCCTTCGGCCGCGAGGGCTTTTGCGAGACCGAAGTCGAGCACCTTGACCAATCCATCGGGCGTGATCTTGATGTTGGAGGGTTTGAGATCGCGATGGATGATCCCGGCCCTGTGGGCGGCCTCGAGCGCGTCAGCGATCTGTTGCGCAAAGGCCAAAGCCTCCGAGAGAGGTGATGGGCCGCGGCGCACGCGCTCGTCCAACGTGTCGCCCTCGACCAACTCGAGCACCAGAGCCGGCACGTTGCCGGTGTCTTCGAAACCGTAGATTGCCCCGATGTGCGGATGATTGAGCGATGCGAGCAGCCGCGCTTCGCGTTCGAAGCGCGCCAAGCGATCGGCGTCTGAGGTGAACAGCGGCGGCAGGAACTTCAGCGCGACGTCGCGCCCAAGCTTGGTGTCGTGGGCGCGATACACCTCCCCCATACCGCCAGCCCCTAGCGGTGCGACGATCTCATACGGCCCGAGTTTCGTGCCAGGGGTTAGGGCCATCCGTGGTTAGGGCCATCCGTGCGCGCAATTATAGCCCCAAGAATGTGGCCTTCACATTGACGTCTAACGGCCCACGGCCACATTTGATCGGGTATTCTCGCCGGGGCTGGTAGAAGAAACAGTGCGTTTACCCTGGAAACATACAGTTCCCTGTCGCTCCGCTCGGTTGGATAACTCCCGAGTAGTCGGCTATCCGGAAGCTGGCTTGCCGCCAGTTGTCCCTCCGCCATTGACTCCCGCTCCCGCCCGCGCTAGGCTTGATTCAAATGATGTCCATCCGCGCCCTGTTCGCGCGCGTTCCGGTCGGTTCCACTTCAGAGAAAATCCTTTGCGTGCAAAAAACCGGCGCCACCGATCTTTCTGAGACCGGTAACGCACATCCAAGAGGGGGCCCCAGGCTGCTAGGAGGCGGCGCTACAACTCTGAATGAAGAAAAGTATTGAGATCAGTCCCAATCTCGAGACCCTGTTCGGCACCCGCGACGAAAACCTGCACGTGCTCGAAGACGGCCTGAATATCAACATTGATCTGCGTTCCGACCGCATTGAACTGGAGGGCGCGCCCCGCGATGTGGCGCGCGCTGAGCAGTTGTTCGCCGACTACGACCAGCTGCACCGCACCGGCTTCCAGTTCCAGAACGGCGACCTGAACAGCATGCTGCGGGTGCTGGTCAGCGATCCGAACGTCACCCTGCGCGGACTGGCCGAAGCCGGACGCCAGCGGTCGTTTGGGCGGCGCACGGTCCAGCCCAAGAGCCCCAACCAGCGCCGTTATCTGGAAGCCATCGAGCGCCACGACATGGTCTTCGGCGTCGGCCCGGCCGGCACCGGCAAGACTTACTTGGCCGTCGCCATGGCGATCTCTGCGCTGCTGAACAAGCAGGTGAACCGCATCATCCTGGCCCGCCCGGCGGTCGAAGCGGGCGAGCGCCTGGGGTTTCTGCCGGGCACGTTGCAAGAGAAGATCGACCCCTATCTGCGCCCGCTCTATGACGCGCTCTTTGACATGCTCGATCCCGAGCGCGTCGAGCGCTATCTCGAGAAGAACGTCATCGAGATCGCGCCCATCGCCTTCATGCGCGGCCGCACGTTGAATGATTCCTTCGTGATCCTGGACGAAGCGCAGAACACGACCTCGGAGCAGATGAAGATGTTCGTCACCCGCCTGGGGTTCAATTCGAAGGCGGTCATCACCGGCGACATCACGCAGATCGATCTGCCCAGCGCGCGCCGCAGCGGGCTGCTGGAAGCGATCGACATCCTGAAAGATGTGAACGGTCTGGCCTTCGTGCACTTCGACGAGAGCGACGTGGTGCGCCATCATCTGGTGCAGCGCATCATCCGCGCTTACGATGAATTCAAGACGCGGCAGGCGGAGCCGCAGTTGCCGTCGCTGGAAGCGAAGCCGGGCGCTCCGGAAGCGAAGACGGCCGCTAACGGCAAGAACGGTAAGAACGAGAGCGGAACTCCAGCGCTGCCCGCGCCGCCGGCTGATGAGCCCCGTGTCCGCGATTAATCCGTTCCAAGCTGCCGCGACCTATCCGCTTATCCCCACTTACTTAAGGAGCCTCTCCCGCACCATACCGGGCATCGGGAAAACGCCTCATCATCTCGTACAATAGAGACTTTGCCTCACTCCTGCATGAAACGCATTGCCATCCTGGGCTCGACCGGCTCCATTGGGCGGAGCACTCTCAGCGTGGTGGAGAGCTATCCGGAGCGCTTCCAGGTCGCGACTCTGGCGGCGGGGAGTAACGCCGCCGTCGCATTCGAGCAGGCCGTGCGCTGGAAGCCGCGGCTGTTGTCGTTGGCGAATGAGCAGGACGCGCAAAAGGTGCGGGCGAACCTGAGTGAGGCCGGGCTGCGCGAGATAGAAGTCGTGCACGGAGCGGCCGGCACGGTTCGAGTCGCCACCCACCCGGAAGTGGACTTCGTGGTCAGCGCCATTGTTGGTGTTTCCGGCCTGGAAGCGACCTACGAGGCGGTGCGGGCCGGTAAGACGGTTGGACTGGCCAACAAGGAATGCCTGGTAGTGGCGGGGGAGTTGATCGTCGCGGAGGCGCGGAAGCAGGGCAAGCCGCTCCTGCCCATTGACAGTGAACATAACGCTATCCATCAGTGTTTGCGGGGCGGGCGGATGGAGGAAGTGGCGCGCA
This sequence comes from Terriglobales bacterium, assembly GCA_049273945.1. Taxonomy (GTDB): domain Bacteria; phylum Acidobacteriota; class Terriglobia; order Terriglobales; family Acidobacteriaceae; genus Acidiflorens. The sequence continues at coordinate 3,475 of JBASRS010000047.1, forward strand.
TCTGGCTGACCGCTTCAGGCGGGCCGTTCCTCAAGACTCCCAAATCGGAGTTTGCCTCCATTACGGTGCAACAGGCGCTGAATCACCCGACCTGGAAGATGGGGAAAAGGATCACTATCGACTCGGCAACGCTGATGAACAAGGGGTTTGAGGTGATCGAGGCGTGCCGGCTGTTCGCCGTACCTGCGAGTCAGGTGCAAGTCATTGTGCACCCGCAGTCTACGATCCATTCCATGGTCGAGTTTGTCGATGGCAGCATACTTGCTCAGTTTTCCGTGACCGACATGCGCCTGCCCATTCTGTATGCCCTGACTTATCCGGAGCGGGTCGCTTCGGAGATGCGCTTCCCGGTCATGGACCTGCGGCATCTCGATTTCTGCCCCCCGGATATGAGTAAATTCCCTTGTCTGCGCCTGGCGTACGAGGCGGCGGAGGCGGGTGGAGCAAAGACCATAGCCCTAAATGCCGCCGACGAAGTGGCAGTGGCGGCGTTTCTGGACGAGCGGATCGGGTTCGACGAGATTCCCCAGATCGTCGCAGATGTGATGTCGGCAACTCCGGTTGGGAGATTGGAATCTATTCATACAGTACTTGCGCTCGACGCCGAGGCACGCCAACTGGCTGAAGACATGGTCATGCAACGCAGCCGCTCAGCCTCACCCGTGCGTGCTATTCCGTAACAATGAATTGGGAGTAATCTGAAATTTATGCCTCATTTGAGCACGATCGTGGCCGTGGCCGTGGTTCTGGGATTCATGATCCTGATCCACGAATTCGGCCATTATGCTGCGGCCAAGCTATTCAAGGTTCGGGTCGAAGTATTTTCGATCGGCTTTGGGAAACGCTTGTTCGGCTTCCGCAAGGGCGAGACTGACTACCGGATCGCCGCGATTCCGCTGGGCGGCTACGTGAAGATGTCGGGCGAGAATCCGATGGACGAGCGCACGGGCGATCCGGGCGAGTTTCTCTCCCATCCGCGCTGGCAGCGGTTCATCATCGCGCTGGCCGGACCGGCGATGAACATCCTGCTGGCAGTCGCGCTGCTGGCCGGCGTTTACATGGTGCACTACGAACGGGCGTACCGAGCGGATAAGCCCGCGGTGATTGCGTGGATTGTTGCCGATTCTCCCGGGGCCAAGGCCGGACTTGAAGTTGGCGACCGGATTATCCGCATCGACGGGATTGAAAATCCCACCTGGGAGCAGTTCGAACCCCAGATCGCTCTCAACCCCAACCAACCAGTCAAGCTGACAATTCTGCGGGACGGGCAAACGATCGAGAAGACTGTAACCCCGGAGCCGATTGGGCCGGATCAAATCGGCGACATCGGGTGTGTGGCGGATCAGCCGAAGATCATCACCGAGCTCGAGCCAGGCATGCCGGCGGAGAAAGCCGGTTTGCAGGTGGGAGACGTCATCCGCGCGGTCAATGGGCAGCCCATCCAGGCCATCGCCCAGATGATCAGCATTCTGCAGACCACCAAAGACTCGCCGGTAGAAATACAGATACAGCGCGGCGAGAAAGTGTTTCCGGTCACGGTGAAACCCATGCTCATGCCCGTAGGGCAACGCTCCTGGTACCGTGTCGGGATTCGATCGGAGCCCACGATTGTCGAGCGGCTGTCGTTTGGCCAGGCAGTCCGCGTCTCACTGGAAGCGAATCGGCGTTATTCGTCGTTAATCCTTCAGCTACTGCACAAGATGGCAACGCGCCCCGCGCAATCGCTGCGCCAGGTGGAGGGCCCCATCGGCATTGGGACGGCGGTCGGGCAGGCGGCGCGGGAAGAAGGCTGGACACCTCTGCTGGGCATCACGGCTGCGATCAGCTTGAACCTGGGCATCTTTAACCTGTTGCCCATTCCCATCCTCGACGGAGGCGTAATTCTTCTGCTGATCGTCGAAAGCCTGATTCAGCGCGACATCAGCTTGCGTATCAAGGAGCGCATTTACCAGGCCGCGTTCGTCTTTCTCGTGCTGTTCGCGGCCATGGTTATCTTCAACGACATCGTGAAGCAGCTACAGGGGTAACAGCACCGCCATCAGCACACGGCACTGAGCACTTGCTGCTGATCCTGATGACCTCCCCGTATGACCTGCCTGCCCTCACCTGCTAAACTAGAGATTCCTATGGCTGAAATGAGGCGCAGAAAGACTGTGACCGCCACAATTGGCGGAGTTCGGGTTGGCAGTGATGCACCAGTAATGGTGCAGTCCATGACCAACACCGACACCGCAGATATTCCTGGCACTATCAAGCAAGTTGCTGATCTAGCCCGGGCGGGCAGCGAAGTAGTCCGCGTGACCGTGAACAATGACGCCGCCGCCAAAGCCGTCCCGTACATCGTGGAGGGACTCGACAAGCTGGGCGTGCGCGTGCCGATTGTGGGCGACTTCCATTACAACGGGCACATTCTGCTGACCAAGTATCCCGGCTGCGCCGAGGGGCTGGCCAAATACCGCATCAACCCCGGCAACGTGAGCGTGGGACGGAAGAACGACGACAACTTCCGCACCATGATTGAGGTCGCGGTCAAGTATCAGCGGCCGGTGCGCATTGGCGTGAACTGGGGTTCGCTCGACCAGGCGCTGCTGACGCGCATGATGGACGAGAATTCGAAGCTGGCGGAACCGAAAGATGCGCGCGAAGTGACCATGGAAGCGATGGTGGTGAGCGCGCTGAAATCCGCGACACTGGCGGAGCAGTACGGGTTGCGGCCGGATCAAATCATCTTGAGTGCCAAGGTCAGCGGGGTGCAGGATTTGATTGACGTGTACCGCACGCTGGCGGCGCGCTGCGAGTATCCGCTGCACCTGGGATTGACCGAAGCCGGCATGGGCGCGAAGGGCATCGTGGCCTCGAGTGCGGCCCTGGCGGTGCTGTTGCAGGAAGGCATTGGCGATACGATCCGCGTTTCGCTGACGCCCGCCCCGGGCGGCGACCGCACCGAAGAAGTTCGCGTGGCGCAGCAGATCTTGCAGTCCCTGGGAATTCGCAGCTTCACCCCGCAGGTTACTGCCTGTCCCGGCTGTGGGCGCACCACCAGCACTTTCTTCCAGGAAATGGCGCAGCAAATCCAGAGTTACCTGCGCGATCAGATGCCGGTCTGGAAAGGTCGCTACGTGGGCGTCGAAGAGATGAAAGTCGCCGTTATGGGCTGCGTCGTGAATGGCCCCGGCGAGTCGAAGCACGCCAGTCTGGGCATTTCGCTGCCCGGAACGTTTGAAGAGCCGAAAGCGCCCGTGTACGTGGACGGGCGCCTGTTCACCACGCTTAAAGGCGACAAGATCGTCGCGGAGTTCATCAAGATTCTGGATGACTACGTAGACTCCCACTACGCGGCCAAGGAAGCAGTGGGCGCGCGGAATTAGCAGTTCTTCGAAATTGCACAGCACTACCACCCCACTTGCTCCATCCGCCTCAGGATGATCGCGCTGTAGTTATTCATGCGCTCGGGTCGCCGCCTCAGAGGAGCCGGCAAAATTGCTGCCAGCCGCGCCGCCTGTTCTCTTCCGGCGTTCCGGGCCGGCATTTCATAGTGGTATCGACAGGCCGGCTCTGCGCCATAAATGCCCGGGCCCCATTCCACCACGTTCAGGTAGAGCTCCAGAATTCTTTTTTTGCCGAGGACGAATTCGGCGACCGGCACCAGCGAGGCCTCCGCACCCTTGCGCAGGATCGACCGGCCCGTCCCGAAGAACAGGTTCTTTATGAGTTGCTGCGTAATCGTGGAGGCTCCGCGGGTGCGTTCTCCTTCCAGATCTTCCTGGGCGGCGATTTCGATCTCCTGCCAATCGAATCCATGATGCTGATAGAAGTGCGCGTCCTCGGCGGCGATGACAGCGTGCTGGAGATTGGGCGAAATCTGGCTGAGCGGGACGAACTTGTAGCGCTTGAGATACGGCTTATGGTTCATCCAAGCCTGCCAGCTACGCTGGATGTGAACCGCGGTTGTCGGCGGGTCGATCCACCGGGCCGCCACCAGCATCAGCGCGGCCAGCGACCAAAGCAACACCGCGCCGATGACCACCCACCGAACAAATCGAAGGAATCGCCCTCGAACCGAGGTCTGGGTGTGGGTCGTTGGCGCTTCGCTCACACTCAGAATCATACCGGGGTCGGTGGCGCAGAGGTTCACCGCTGCGATCGCTGTGAAGGACTCTTTTGAGTAGATAAGATTGGAGGGTGCCCCGTCCAAGTTCTGCTTGGGCGGGCCTTGTGCTTGTTTCCTCATCAGCGGCAGCGTACCAGGAACCCACCCTGGTCGCAAAAAACGCGACTAGGATGGGGCACCCTCAGTAGGAGCTCCGCGGGGTACTTGATGTCGGGGGCAAGCGCGCTTCAACGCTTCTGGTACGGGTGGAAGATGTAGTCCTTCGCCTTCACGGCCGTATGGCACGCGTGTCCGCAGTCGGAGAGGCTTTGGGATCGGGCGTGAACTTGTCCGATGCGGCTTCGTAATTGAACACCGCGTATCCCCATCCGCCGCTTTTCGGAAATCTCTTGCTGTCTTTTTCGATGACGAAAGCCTGGGTAAAGACGTCGGGCACATCCACGACGAAGGGGGCCTCCGTGCTCTTCTTCGGCTTCCACTGGAGCTTCACGATCCTGGAGCCATCCGGGAAAGGCTGGCCGTTGCCCGGAACGCCGGCCTTATAAGCCTGGATCATGGTCGGACTGGCGACGATCACCTTGAGCACTTCGTCGGTCCGCGCGGAAGAGACCACCGACCAGTCCTCGTATCCCCTGAAGTCGGCGAACTCGATTCCGCTCGGCGATTTCAGCGAGTACTTATCTTTATTTTTGTCTTGCGCGTAAACGGCCATGGCGAGGACGGCGAGCACTGCCGCGGATATCGCGATCGTAAGCTTGTTTTTGCGCTGCATGGCTGATCCTTTCTCAATCAGGATTTCCATTTTGGCTCCTGAATCGGCACAGAATATCACAGCCCAATTCTCGATCCTCCGAAGTGCAGTTCTTGTCCGGGAGCTTCTATTGCCGCTACCAATCGCCCAGAAAACCTGCGCGCGTGTCTTCGGTGTCAGCATCCACGTTTCAAAAAACGAAACGTGGGGTACCCTCGATTACCTGGGCCACCCGCCTACTCTGACCATTTGTCCTAAGAGATATTATCCTGACCCGCGAGTAGACTGACGCAAGCAGCGCCCACACATTCGCACAGAACGCGAATGTGTGGGGCACCCGGCTGTGGCGAATTAAAAGCGAAACCACTACACTTCGGGACCAACGGGACGTTCCCCAATTTCATCAAGCGCGGGACTCATGCCCGCACCGACTTCACATCCGTCCGCGAGAAGTCTTGTCCTTTGAACAAAAGCGGCTCTCCTTTGGTTTTCGCCAGCGCGTAGGAGAAGCAATCGACCGGCGTCAGGGCACCGTAATTGTGGTCGCGGTTCCAAATGGCCCGGGTGATTGGAAATCGGCCTCGCAGTGGTTAGCATCATTGCCCCCACCGCCGTTGACGTCGCAACCCGCACCATTCCGCGCGAAGAACTCGACCTCATAGGTGCCCGATGCGACCGGGCCGATGACGACCTTGAAGGAGCCCTTGCCGTGAATGTCGGTGAAGACGACGCCGACCTCGGCTTCCGCGGCGGTTGCAGTCACACCTTGCCGCGTGAGCTGGATGCAGGTGCCATCGGCATTGCGCTCGGTCGGAAACTGGCCGAAGGTTGCGGGGAACGTGCTGCAGAAGAAGTTAAGACTCACTTGATAAAGCTTGGTTGGTGTCGCGCCCACCAATGTGAATGTGACAGTCAATTTGCGGGTCGGCGAAACCGACCACACGATCTTGCTGTGGGCGAGGTCAAGCGGTTCGCTGAAATTATCCCAACCGAGAATCCATTTCTGCGTCATTGTCGCTGCCGAAGCCGCACTGGCCGACAAGAGCAATCCCGCTGCCAGCAAAAGTATGCGTTTCATCACTCCTCCTTTTCGGGAAGACATCTTCTCCGAGCCTTTGAGCTTCGCCCCAAAACGGGAGCCATTCTACACCTCTTTGCCCCCTTACTTCGGCATACTTCCGACTGCGCGGCTGCTGCTGTCGGCCGCATGATGCAGACCGATAACGCGGGCGGACGTTTACTCAAGGACAAGGATTGAACGTCCCGTCTGTACCCGAGTTCTCGTCAAGGTGCTGCAGATTTTGACAGCTTACACATTGAGAATGACGCTGTATTCTTAGTAATATAGCGGCCCACATCTCAGCGACCGAGGTTGGTGTTTATGCTCGCCGGAACAAGGAACCATCTTGACACAGGAGTTCTCCCTCTCTGGAATGCAGTCTTCTGCCTGGACTGCGAGGTCATCAGCAAAAGTCGAGGTGACGAATGCGCTGCCTGCAAGGGCCGCTCGCTCGTCAGCCTGGCTCGGATGCTCGGCGGCAGTTTGCTCACGCATAGGGCACAACAGATTCAAGAGTGGGAAGGTGGGTTGTTCGACATCACAATTACGGTTGAATTGCAGCAGATGAACGCCAAAGACTTGAGCACCACCGTTGAGAGGTTGACCGGTGTGATTGGTCCGAAGCTCGCACGAGACCGGGCGTCATTCCACATCAATGTGAAGCCCACAGCAGACAAGCTCGACCAACAGCCCTTGCTTTACTTCCCGGAACGGGAAGCCGCATAGGGGAATAAACCGGGGACGACAAACGGGACCTTGCAGCCTGGGAAACAGACGGGACGTTCACTCCCTTTCCTTGAGCTGCACCACTACCCTTGGTTTCGACTTCTTTCGCTTTCTTTCGACATATAGTATTCTGCCCACAGGCGAATGGCCAACCATATCCAGACAACGGTTCTCTCTCTAACGCTCTTGACCGCTGCTCTCGGCTCCGCCCAGCAAACCCCCATCGGCTACAAGCCCGCCGCCGATGCCGACAGCAAGAAGACGATCCTGCTCAAGGATTTTCATCCACAAACGGCACTGCACGCCGTCGCTCACGAGATCCCGCGCGCGAAGTTTCCCGTCATCGACGTGCATAACCATACCAACGACGCGCGCGGCATTGGCGACCGCGTCGATCCAAACGAAATGGTGGAGCGGATGGACCGCCTCAACGTCAAGACCGTTGTCATCCTGACCGGCGGCTGGGGCGACGATCTGCAGAAAATCGTGGACACCATGGTCAAGCCCTATCCGGGACGGTTCATGGTTTTCACCCAGATCGACTGGAGCAAGATTGACGATCCGAACTTCAGCCAGTTGATGGTGCGGCAGGTTGACGATTCGGTGGCGCGCGGCGCGCGGGGGCTCAAGATTCTGAAAGAACTCGGCCTCGGCGTGCGCGATAAGAGCGGCAAGCTCATCCCGGTGGATGACGCGCGGCTGGACCCGGTGTGGGAGGAATGCGGGCGGCTGGGAATACCGGTCTTCATTCATGTGGCTGACCCGGAGGCGTTCTTTCGTCCCATCGACGCCAACAACGAACGTTACGAGGAACTGATTGAGCATCCGGACTGGAGTTTCTACGGGCCGCGGTTTCCCACGTTGCCAGAGTTGATGGCGCAGCGCGACCGCATGTTTGCCAAGCATCCGCATACAACTTTTGCTGCCCTGCATTTCGGGAGTTGGCCGGAGAATCTGGATTTCGTGGAACAGACGCTGGAAAAGTTTCCCAACGTGATGATCGAAACCGGAGCACGCGAAGGAGAACTGGGACGGCAGCCGCGGCGGGTGCGGCGGCTGTTCCTGAAGCATCCCGACCGCATCATGTTCGGCACCGATGAAGGCGCGTCGGAAGAGATGTATCGCAACTATTTTAGGTGGCTGGAGACCGACGACGAGTACTTTCCTTACGCGCAGTATCCGGGGCAGGGGCGGTGGATGATTTACGGGCTGGGCCTGCCGGATGAGGTGCTGGAGAAGGTGTATCACGGGAATGCGGAGCGGCTGTTTGGGCAGTTCAAGAAAGCAGTAGTCGGGAGTCGGTAGTCAGCAGATTCCAACTCGCTATGCTGACTACCGACTACTCCAAAGAAGCGCTTGACAACTCCCTTGGCCTTCAACGAAAGTTACTAATCGAAACAAATCGAAAGATCACTTTCTGATGCCCTCAGACGGTCTGTTCAATGAAGAACGCAGGCGCGCCATCCTGGAGATGCTGCACCGCGACGGGCGCGTGCTGGTCAAGGATCTGGCCCGGCATTTCCGGATATCGCAGATCACCATCCGTAAGGATCTCGAAATTCTCGACAGCCAGGGCGTGGTGCAGCGCACCCACGGAGGCGCGCTGCCGGTGCAGGCCGGGGCGCTCCTCGATCCGACCCTGCGCGAAAAAGAAAAGCTGCACCGCAAGGAGAAGCTGCGCATTGCCCAGGCGGCGGTCAAGCTGGTGGAAGAAGGCCAGTCGGTGCTGCTCGATTCGGGCACCACGACTACCGCCGTTGCCCGCGCACTGAAAGATATGTCGCGGCTCACCGTGATCACGAACGCGATCAACATCGCGGCGGAATTGGCGGGCACGCACATTGAAGTCATCCTGACGGGCGGCATGTTGCGCAAGAACTCGTTTTCGCTGGTCGGTCCGCTGGCCGAGCAGACTCTGCGCCAGTTGAGCGCTGACATCTTGTTCCTGGGGGTGGATGGCTTCGACACCCGAGCCGGCCTGTTTACTCCGAATCTGCTGGAGGCGCAGGTCAACCGCGCCATGGTGGAGATCGCGCGGCGCACGGTGGCGGTTTGCGATTCCAGCAAGTTCGGCCGGCGCAGCCTGTGCAGCATCATGCCGGTCACGTCGGTGCACGAGGTGGTGACCGACCGGCTCATTCCAAAATCGGATTTGCGCGCGTTGAAGGATGCGGGAGTAAAGGTCACGGTCGTATAGCAAGCAAATGAATCCGGCCCACACTTCGACGGAACGTGGTTCGCACACACTCAGCGAGATCCTTTCCCAGCCCCACTGCTGGAGCGAGTGTCTGAGCAAGCTGGCGTCCAGTGCGGAATTGCAGGCCGCCCTGCGGATGGCGCGGCCGGGCGCGGAGTGGATCTTCGTAGGCTGTGGGTCGAGCTACTATCTGGCGCTCGCGGCCGCCGCGGCTTTCAACCAGGTCGGATTGCCGGCGCGGGCCGTCCCAGCTTCCGAGCTACTGCTCTATCCCGCGCTGGTTCTATCCGCGACCCGCGACTGTGTTCCAGTCATGATTTCGCGCTCCGGCCGTACGTCGGAAGTCTTGCGGGCGAGCCGCCTGCTGGAGCGGGAGCGCGACCTGCGCACTATCGCCATTACCTGCGCCAGCGGCCAGCCCCTCGAGTCGGAGTGCAGCGTGACGCTGAAACTCCTCGGCGCCGACGAGCAGAGCACGATCATGACCCGCTCATTTACGTCCATGCTGCTGGGGCTGCAGTATCTGGCGGCGGTGGTTGCCGGCGATAAGCCGTGCTGTCAGGCTCTCATGAAGCTTCCCGAAGAAGTCGCGCCGCTGCTGGAAGACCTCCCCCAGCGCTTGCGGCTGTTTGTCGAAGCCCGCAGTTTCGACGATTGTGTCTTTCTGGCTCAGGGGCCGCTCTTTGGGATCGCTTCGGAATGCATGCTGAAGGTGACGGAGGCGTCGTGCACGTATGCCCAGGTTTTTCATTCGCTGGAGTTCCGGCATGGCCCGAAGTCGGTTGCCGGGCCGGAAACGCTGATCACGGTTCTGATGTCGGAATCATCCTACGACGCGGAAGTCGAGTTACTGGAGGAGATGAAGCAGCTCGGCGCCGGTACCATGGTGATTGCCAACCGGCTGGACGAACGTGCGGAGCGAGCCGCGGATTTCGCGATTGAGCTTGGTTTGCGCGTGCCTGAGTACGCTCGGTCCGCGGCCTACGCCATCTGGGGGCAACTGTACGGCGCTTATAACGGCCTCAAGAAGGGCCTGAATCCGGACGCGCCGAAGAATCTGACGCGGGTGGTGGTGCTGGATTAGCCATTAGCAATTACATTTAGCACTTAGCTAAGGCACACTCATCGAGATTGAAGGCCTGCCTCTTGTCCAAGCTGGACATTGCGATTGCCGGGGAGATCAATCTGGATCTGATCCTCTACGGCCTGCCCGAGCAGATGCCGACCGAACGCGAGCTGCTGGCCAGCGGACTCAGCTTGACGCTGGGCAGTTCTTCGGCAATTGTGGCGCACAACCTGGCGGCACTCGGAAGCCGGGTCGGCTTCATCACCAAGACGGGCGACGATGCCTTGGGAAACATAGCGCTCACGCGCCTGGGCGCGAGCGGAGTTGACCTCTCCCAGGTTGTGCGCGCGGAGGGCGCTGCTTCGGGCGTGACCCTGATTCTGCAACACCAGCGGGAACGCCACATCCTCACCTATCTTGGAACCATCTCCGATTTGCGCTTTGACGATCTCGATCTTGCCTACCTGGAATCGGCACGGCATTTCCACCTGTCGTCGCTGTTCCTGCAGCGGGCGTTGTCGCCGCGTATGCCGGAACTTTTCCAGCGCATGAAAAGCGCTGGACTCACCACTTCGCTCGACACCAATGACGATCCGGAGGACCGCTGGGACGGTGGACTGGACGCGACCCTACCCTTCGTGGACGTTCTGCTGCCAAACGAACGCGAAGCCATGAAGATCGCGCGGGCAGATAACCTGGAGACCGCGCTGGCGCGGCTCTCCGAGCGAGTGAAGACAATCGTGGTCAAGATGGGTTCGCGGGGTGCGATGGCAATCCGGGAAGGGAAGCGCTTCACGGCGCCAGCCGTGAGAGTGCAGGTGGTGGATCCGGTCGGCGCCGGAGACAGTTTCGATGCCGGCTTCCTCCATCAATTTCTGCGCGGAGCCGATCTGCCGGCCTGCCTCTCCTTTGCCAACCTCTGCGGCGCATTTTCTACCACCGCGTGCGGCGGCACTGAAGCGTTTCGTGATCAAGCGGCGATGCGGGAATTTCTACGGAGGCCCGGCTGACTCGGAAGCGTGCGGCGAGTCAACCGCGGGAAACTAGCGAACGGCACCAGGATGATCGGATTCAGGTAGGCGGGAAAATTGGGGTGGGAGACGGGAATTGAACCCGCAACCGTCGGAGCCACAGTCCGATGCTCTGCCAGTTGAGCTACTCCCACCGCAGAAATCGATTATAGCAATTACGATGGGGCTCAGGCTGGGGCTGTACGCCGTGAGCTGTGGCTGGCTCTTCTACTTCCGTCCCACGCCCATGTACTGGAAGCCCATGGCACGGAGGCGGGAAGAATCAAGCAGGTTCTTGGTGTCGATGATGATGGGGCGTTTTAACAGGTGACGGATCTTGCCGAAGTCGAGGGTGCGAAACTCGGGCCAGCCAGTGCCGACGACGAGGGCGTCCACTCCTTCGGCAACTCCGTAGGCTGACTCGCAGTACTTCACCATGCCATTGAGCTGCAGCCGCGCTTCCGGAATGGCGACCGGATCATAGGCTCTGACGCGCGCTCCCTTGGCTAGCAGGTTCTGCGCTAACTGGATGGACGCGGAGCCGGCAACGGAGTTGGTATTCGGTTTGAAAGCCAGTCCGAGGATGCCTACGTCCTTGTTTTGGACGGTGTCGATGGCCCCAGACACTTTGTCGAACATGCGGTCGGCGAGCCTCTGATTCACGTCGCGGGCGGCGCTCAGGATCTTCAGGTCCACGCCGTTCTCACGGGCCAGACCGGACAGCGACTCCATGTCGCTCTCGGCAAAAATTCCGCCCATGCCGGCCCCCGGTTGCAGGCAGCGCGGCGCAATTTTCTTGTCGAGTCCCAGGGCGAGCGAAAGGCTGACGGCGTCGGCGCGCACGTGCTCGCACAGGCTGGCGATCTCGTTGATGAAAGAAATCTTGGTGGCGACAAAGGCGGTGGTCGCTTCGCGGGCCAACTCGGCGGTCTCGTAATTGGTCACCAACACCGGGACGCCGCGCATCACCAGCGGATGGAAAATCTGTTTGAGCGCAGACACGGCTTCACTCGACGAAGTCCCCAGGATGATGCGGTCGGGCCAGTTGAAGTCCTCGACGGCGCATCCATTAGTGAAGAACATGGGCTGGCAGACCAGGATGCTGCGCAGCGCGTTCGCCTTTAACGTTTTCTCCAGTGCCGTGGTGGTGCCGACCCGCACCGGCGTCACGATGGTAAGCACCTGCACTCGGCCCGCGGCGCGGCCCATGCGCAAGACCAGCTCTTCCAACCCCTGCGCGGAATCCTCGGCCAGAAAAATGACCTGGGCCTTGCGCGCCAGATCTTCCGGATCGGTCGAATACACGAGGCGGCCGGAACGCACGTTGCGCCGAATCACTTCCTGCAGGTTCTTTTCGTAAAAAGGGATGTCCCCTTTGGCCACTTCCACGATGTGCGAGCTGTCGGCATGACAGCAGCAGACAGGTGTGCCGAAATCGGCGAGGCAGGCAGAAATGACGGTTGCTAGATAGCCGGATCCATAAACCCCAATGTGCATTGTGCCTTCTTCGAGTCAACCCGCAGCCTGGGATCCGGCGCCTGGTCTACAGCCCGTGAATACTATGGTAATCCCGCCAATGGACTTGGCAACGGACGGAAAGTACATGTACCGTTGCACCGCGCTTCCCGCCTGGCATTTGGGGTTTTATGGGAGTATTGCGGGCTCGGACCGGGGGGACAACAGGCTGCGTCCCAAAGGCACCGCGGCGACATCCCGCCAAGTGTCGCCGTCCTCACGGACAAACATCAGTTCGTCAACATGAATCAGACGCGGCCCCCCGTACTGCGCCCACCGTTCCCGGGCAACCGCGCAGGCGTCGCGCGCTTGCTGGTCGAGCTCGGTCTTTACGATCGTCAGGTGAGGAATGTAGGGCCATTCTTCCTGGCAGCTCAGGCCTTGCGCGCTGAGTTGATCGTGCAGTTCGCGCATCCGGTACGCCGCCCGCGTAACCTGGATGAAGACCGTCGGGGTGGTGGGGAGGAAAGTTGCCACATCCCCCAGCTCAATATCAAAGGGGACGATGCGGCTGCAGACCTCCTCCAGAAATTCGAGGGCAGCCTCTTCGCTTCCCCGCAACTCCCGCGGCGGAAGGATCGTGAGATGGGCCGCCATGTGGGAGGTGACGGGATGGAGTGCCCGGCGAAGGCTTTCCACGAACTGCCCCACCGGGTGACGGACGTAGGCCACCAACGCGTAGCGAGAGCTGGACATGACTTACGAGGAAAGATTATAGCCGAGCGCAGAGGCCGGTGCGGGGTGGCGGCCCGGATGCGAGGCCTCGAAGATCATGGCCGTCCCGGTGCGGAGACGGCAAGCCGGTCATTTATAATCGAATGCGAGTCGGGGCGTAGCGCAGCCTGGTAGCGCACCTGCCTTGGGCGCAGGGGGTCATCGGTTCAAATCCGATCGCCCCGACCAATCTTCCCTTCGCGTATCAAGCGGATAGAAGACTTCCCTCGTTCGTTTTCCCCTCAGAAGAATTCTGACTGTGCCCAATTTTGTGACCCAGCTTCTCAACAGCCGAGAGAACGGCGTCCTCGGAAGGATGCACATACCGAGCGGAGATGGTGATCGAACTGTGGCCCGCAATCCTAGCAAGCGTCCAGGCATCACAGCCTGACTCGCCCAGTCGGGTGAGGAAAGTATGCCGTAGGCTGTACAGCACGAACGGACGCACGGGAAATTCGGGTCCATTTGTAAATCAGAGCTCAGCTTCATGCCCATTTGCGACGGTTCAACACTCACGCGGACCTGGGTCCTTAAAGAAGACCGATTCCTTGTAAGTTCAATCGAGACCTTCAACCTGCGCGTTTGGTTTTCATCGACTGGTATATCGAAAACCGTGGATTGTTTGTCAGTCCCCATCCTGTTCAGTTCGATTTCGAAGGTCAAGAGCTTTTCCGGTTGTTGATCTACATTGCGCCCTTGAGTCCGATCTCAATGCGCCGCGGGGTTGCAGCGGCAGTGGCTAACCCGAATCCGCCTGGGGCGAGCTGTCGCCGATAGTCAAAGCCCGGAAGGCGTGGCCTGCCAAAAACAATTCGGGGATCCAATCCGGAGAGATTGGCCTGTCCCAGGGCGGTGTTGTACGCGGTAAAGTTGGCGCGGTTGAAAATATTGAAGGCCTCGACAGATAGATTCATTCGTTTGCGTTCTGTTCGTTTCCGCAGATAAGGGTGGAAACCGAAACGCACGTCAAGCTGAGAATAACGCTGGCCTAAAAAGCTATTGCGCGGAACACCTTCTGGGCGATCAGTAAGGGGGTTTTCATCATGGTTGGCGTCGAAGCCCGCCAACACGTTCCAGTGTTGACCCGAGGCGTAGGTAAAGACTCCCCTGAGGTAGGGTCGAGTGAAGAGCCTAAGCGGGTAGCTCCTATCAGTTCCCAACTCCTGTGCGAATTCCCAAGTCCCGTTAAGGTTCAAAACATGACTAGTGCTTAGATCGCTCACCGCACGTTCCGCTCGACGGCGGCGGCATAGGGTTACCGCATGGCCGGGACGGGAGGCCTGGTGACGACCGCGGCAGCGGGCGGAATAGAGCCCGGCCGGCGGGAGCCGGACACGCCAGGATGATAATGCCTTGAGAAACCTGACTCTTGGCGCTGGGTACCTGGGGGTGGAGGGGGTGGAGTTTTCGGGTTGATTTTTAGCCCTAACCAGCCGTAATAAGACTTTGTATTTTAGTGTCTTACAGTTCTTAAAGCATTATACGCTTGCACTTGAACAGCATAATTGGCTTGTGTTTGTACGGCATGATATGCTTGTGTCTACACGGCATGATAAGCGTGTAATGACCCGGAAGGTTGAGAAGGTCTATGGCGGCACCGAACGAAAAACTGGCCGAATCCCTTGATGTGCTAAAAGCGCTTCAGGAAGGGGGCCGGCGTGTGGTCCGGTCCGACGACTTAAGCCGTGTTCACCGTGAACGGCTGGTCGCCAACGGATTTCTTCAGGAGGCCATGAAAGGCTGGCTGATTTCCTCCAGCCCGAGCGCGCGGGCGGGCGACAGCACACCGTGGTATGCGTCGTTCTGGGAATTCTGCGTCCGGTACTGCGGGGAGCGGTTCGGCGATGAGTGGCATCTTTCGTCGGAGCAGTCGCTCTGGCTGCACGGCGAGAGAACGGTCATCCCGGAGCAGGTGGTGGTGTGCAGCCCGAAGGGGACGAACCACGCGATCACGCTTCTGTTCAAGACCTCGCTTTACGATCTGAAGGTGACGGAGATGCCCGCGGCAGCGGATCTCGTCACGCGGGACGGCCTGCGGCTCTTTTCGCCAGCGGCGTCGCTGGTGAGAGTAGGGGAATCCTTCCTCGCGCGGAATCCGGTCGAATCGCAAGTCGTGCTTGCGAGCCTCGGCGACGCATCGGACGTTCTGCGGCTGCTGCTGAACGGTGGCCACTCCGCGAAAGCGGGTTATCTGGCGGGAGCGTTCCGGCAGACCGGCAGACCGGCGATGGCCGATGAGATCATCGCCGCTATGAAGAGCGCGGGCTACGATGTGCGGGAGAGCAATCCCTTCGAGGCCGGGCAGATATTCGGGCCCCCCCGCCGGGCTGTGGCCCCGATCGTGGGACGCGTGGAGATGCTCTGGGAGTCGATGCGCGGCGCCGTGGTGGAGACATTCCCGAAAGCGCCGGGATTGCCGAAAGACAAAGCGGCTTATCTTCGAGCCATCGATGAAATCTATCAAAGCGACGCTTACCACTCGCTGTCCATTGAAGGGTACTCGGTCACGCCCGCAGTTATCGAGAGGGTGCGGCAAGGAAACTGGGACCCGGAACATCACGAGGAGGACCGGAGGAACCGCGACGCGCTGGCGGCGCGCGGATACTGGCAGGCATTCCAGTCTGTGAAAGGATCTGTCGAGAGAGTGATCGCGGGCGAGAATCCCGGCGCGCGCGCGCGCGGGGCCCACAAGGAGTGGTACCGCGAGCTGTTCCAGCCTTGCGTCGCGGCGGGCCTGATTGAAGCCGGAGCGCTGGCCGGATACCGCAACATTCCGGTCTATCTGCGGACATCGCGCTATGTGCCGCCGCGGTGGGAGGCGGTGCGCGACGCCATGCCGGTGCTCTTCGATCTGCTCGAAAAAGAACCCGAACCAGGCGTACGCGCCGTGCTCGGTCACTGGCTGTTCGGCTATATCCATCCGTACCCGGACGGCAACGGGCGGATGGCGCGTTTCCTGATGAATGTGATGCTGGCGTCGGGCGGCTATCCCTGGACGGTCATCCGCGTCGAGGATCGCGACGCGTACCTCGCTGCGCTGGATCGCGCCAGCATCGAGATGGATATAAGACCGTTCTCCGCGTTCGTCGCTCAGCGCGTACAGTGGTCCCTTGAACGGCGCGATCTGAAATTTCCAGCGCCGGAAGAGAGATATGTTTTTGATCGCGATGTGGTGGTGTTCTGGGGACAGGACGGAGAAAAGCGCATCCGGTGCGAAATCAGCAGAGAAGCTCTGGACGATCACTTCCAGGGAGATAACAAGGACAAGCTGGAGGTATTCAGGGCGAACCGGGCGGCCATCGAGCAGGAAGCCCGCCGCAATTATCTTGCAGGCCGCACGGAACCGGACGGGGCTGTTCTCATCCGCACCATGGACCTGGTGGTGGAGCGCGTGAGGCGGTAGGAAGAAAAGAAGCGCAAGATGAAAATCTCGGAACGAACCATCAAGCGCCGTGGCTCTGGAGCCGCCGCGAGTACGTACTATCGATCGGGCAACTTGTAATCGTTTCGTTCTGTGGGATTCTGAGATAGGTACTGGACGAACTCCCAATCGTTGCCCTCGGGATCGTAGAAGTACAGGCGCTTGCGGTACGGATGCGCATTCGGGGGTGTGGAGTCTCTGTATCCGGCGGACGTCATTCGGTTGCGCAGTGCCGCGACATCGTCGACCTCGTAGGCGAGATGGTTTATACCCGGCCGCCCCTGATACGGTGTCCAGTGTTCCGCGGGCTCCACCCTCGCTTGACTCAAGGCAAGGTAGGTTTCATCGGTGCCCACATGCACCCATCTTGTCCCATCCTTGCTTATGCCTTCGCCCCGCACTCGAAATTCAGGAAACGCCGTCTGCAAGAAACGGATCATCTCCTCGATGTCGCGCACACAGAGGTTCGCATGTTCCAGCCGAACAGCCATTAGACACCTCCGAGGCAGCCTGAGTCCTGGGTAGGCGAACCCGCATAGCTTGCCATAACAGATGGGTTCAAGCGAGCCCAAACCCGCCAGAAGCGAATGTCGGGACGAAGACGGATTCGGAGAAGAAGCAGGAGTAATCCGCATCCGCTCCACGGCAGTGTGAATGACTCAACCAAAATCAAAGCGTAGTCTGGATCCTTGTCAGTGCAGCTAACTCTCTGGCACAGGTGCGAGGTACGTGCTTACAACTATGTGGCCCCGTCCTGGCTAAAGATGCGCGGCGACGCGAATCTGAGCCGGTGCGTCATCGTGTGTTCCGAGGTACCTCGGTAGCTTCCCGTGTCTCGCGTAGCCTGCCATTGTGGTCAACTGGTGTAGGTATATGAAGTTTCCGCCTGAGCTTTCCATGGAGATGCTCGCTCGCGTTCATGGGCTGTCGGTGACCTACCTGCCGGAAGGCGATCAGCCGGTTCGTGCCTTGGACCGGGCCAGCCTCGAAATACGGCCCGGCGAGCTGGTCGGAATTCTCGGGGAATCGGGTTCGGGCAAGAGCACACTCGCCGCCGCCTTTTTGCGGCTACTGCCGGCGGATGCGCGATACGACACCGGATCGATCCGCTTTCGGGGCCGCGACTTGCTCGCCCTCCGGGAGTCCGAGTTGCGCCGGATTCGGGGAGCAGAGATTGCTTTGATTCCGCAGGATCCGGCGCTTACCCTGAATCCAGTCATTCCCGTCGGCGATCAGATCGCGGAAGTGCTTCGCGCGCACGTCCGCATGACGGGGCGGGATCGCAGAACGCGCGTGGAAGAGTTGCTTGCCGAGGTTGGCTTCGATCAGCCGCGACCGATCTATCACGCGTCTCCGCATCAGCTGAGCGGCGGGCAGCGGCAACGAGTCGTCATTGCACAGGCGATAGCTTGTCGTCCCGCGTTGGTGATCGCCGATGAACCGACGAGCAAACTCGACGCGTCATTGCAAGCGGAGATCCTGTCCCTGATGCGCGAAATCAGCCAGCGCCATCACACCGCTTTCGTGCTGATCAGCCACGACCCCACCGTGCTTGCGGGGTTCGTGGATCGGATCGCTGTGATGTACGCCGGCCGCATTGTCGAGGAGGGACGCACCGAAGACATTTTTCGCCGTCCGTTGCATCCTTACACGCAAGCCTTGGTGCGGCTGTCAGCGCGCTATCTGCCGGACGCGGGCACTCGGACGCGATTCCCGACCATCGAAGGCGAGCCTCCTGATTTGACGTGTCCTGGCGTCGGCTGCCCCTTCGCACCCCGCTGCCCGGAAAGAATGCAGGTCTGCACCGAGCGCGATCTCCAGGAAACCACACCTCAACCTTCACAGCGAGTGAGTTGTTTCAAGTATGGAAACTGATGCCAGTGGAGTGAAGCCGGCTGTCCAGCCCGTGCTGCGTGTAAGCGGGCTCAGCAAGAGTTACCGGCGGAAAGGCGTTGGCTGGCAGCGAAGTGACGTCGTCGTTGCTGCTAGCAAGGTTGAGTGCGAGATCTTCGCCGGGCAAACACTGGCGCTGGTGGGAAGCTCGGGATCAGGAAAGTCCACGGTTGCCCGTTGCGTGACGCGGCTCGAAAAACCGGATGCCGGACAGATTTGGCTGGAAGGGACGGACATTGCACAGCTTGATTCGCGCGAGCTACGCTCACTTCGGCCGAAGGTCCAAATGGTTTTTCAGGATGCGGCCACGTCCATGAATCCGCGGTTCACTGCCGCCGACGTCATTGAGGAGCCGCTGCGGATTCAAAGACAAGATGACAAATCTGCGCGCCGAACCAGAGCCAAAGAATTGCTGCAGGAAGTTGGATTGTCGCCGCAGTGGGCCAATCGATCCGCATTGGATTTCAGCGGCGGTCAAAGGCAAAGACTGGCGATCGCAAGGGCACTGGCCTTGAAACCACAATTACTGGTGCTGGATGAAGCGCTGTCCGGCCTGGATCTCTCGATCGAGGCCCAGATCGTCAACTTGCTCCTTGATCTCCAGGCGGCCCACGCGCTCGCCTACCTTCTCATCTCGCATGACCTGGCCCTGGTGGCGCGGCTGGCGGACATGATCGCGGTGATGGCGAACGGCAGGATTGTCGAACAGGGGCCCGCCCTTCAAGTCATGGTCAACGCCAGTCATGCGGAAACCCGTGCGCTGGTCGCATCCACGCGCGCGGCTCAGGCAAATCTTGCCGCGCTGGGGATCGCACTATGAAGTATCCGCTGGGGCGTGCGATTCGGGCTGTGCTGTTGTTGTTCGGAGTGTCGCTGCTCTGTTTCCTGTTCACGGAGATGGCGCCGGGAAGCTTCTTCGACGAGATGCGGCTGAACCCGCAGATTTCTCCCGAAACCATTTCTGCGCTGCGGGCCCGCTACGGCTTGGACCAGCCTGTGGTCGTGAGGTACGGGCGCTGGCTGACGGCAGTTGCGCAGGGCGACCTTGGATTCTCAATCGCCTACAACGCCCCCGTCGGCCCGCTGCTGTGGAGCCGCGCGCAGAATACTCTGCTGCTAACAACTACTGCCATGCTGCTGACCTGGCTCATTGGCGTTCCACTGGGCGTTTGGAGCGCAGCCTACCGGGGACGGTGGCTCGATCGAGGTGTTGAGACCGGCAATGCCCTGCTCATTTCCATTCCCGAAATCGTGATCGCGCTCGGCCTGTTGGCACTTGCCGTGCGATCACGGGCTGTCCCGGTTGGTGGAATGATGTCGCTTAGTCACGAGGAACTCCCCACTTTGGGGAAGGTCCAAGATCTCGTGCGGCACTTGCTGCTGCCGGCAGCGATTCTTGTGCTCGGCGGCATTGCCGTTGTCATCCGGCACGTGCGCGCCAGCATCGTCGAGGTGCTCGATGCACCCTATGTGCGGGCTGGCCGGGGCCTCGGCATTGGGCAAACGCGTTTGCTCTTCCGGCACGTGCTGCCAGTTGCAGCGAGTCCTGCAATTTCGCTGTTCGGCTTCTCGATCGCTTCGCTGCTCAGTGGTTCGCTGCTGGTGGAGGTCGCCACGGGATGGCCGGGGCTCGGGCCCTTGCTGCTCGAAGCTACGCTCGCTCGCGATCTCTACCTCGTGATCGGAGGAATCATCTTCTCTGCTTTGTTCCTGGTTGCGGGCAACTTCATCGCCGATCTGTTGTTGCTCGCGTCTGATCCGCGCATTCGAACAGGCGGCCTCGATGCGGAATAAAGTGCGAATACGGTTTCTTATTCTTTTTCTGGCCGGCCTGCACGCGGTCGTACTGTTCGCAGGCTTCTTTGCGCCCTACGATGCGAAAGAGCAGGATCGCAATGTTCCCTACGCTCCGCCGACGAGGCTGCATTTCACCGGCGCGTCTGGTTTTCATTCTCGCCCGTTTGTTTACGCTTCGGTCTCCGATTTAGACGCCTACCGTGCAGACCGCTCCCAGGAGTATCCGGTCCACTTTTTCGTGAAGGGAAGTTCGTATTCCCTGCTCGGAATCTTCAAGTCGGACATGCATTTGTTCGGGGTCGACAGCCCCGCGCGACTCATGTTGTTGGGCGCGGACGCTTTCGGACGTGATGAATTTTCGCGGCTGCTGTTCGGTGGTCAGATCTCGCTCGCGGCAGGTTTGCTGGCTACGTTGCTCACGCTGGCAACGGCGGCTGTGATCGGGACCGTGTCGGGATTCTACGGCGGGTGGATCGATGAGGCGCTCATGGGTGTCTCCGAGTTGTTTCTCTCGTTGCCCTGGTTGTATTTTCTGCTCGGAGTCCGGGCATTCCTTCCGCTTCACGTCAGTCCGGTGGGCACTTTTCTGCTTCTGATCGGAGTCATCGGACTTATTGGCTGGGCGCGTCCCGCACGGCTGGTGAGAGGCGTAGTGCTAAGCGCGCGCACCAGAAACTACGTCGCCGCCGCCCGCGGATTCGGCGGCTCGGATCTTTATTTACTGCGACGGCACATTCTGCCCGAGACGTTTGGGATTCTGCTCACCCAGGCTGCCTTGCTGGTTCCGTTGTACGTTGCGGCGGAAGCTACACTTTCGTTCTTCGGCCTGGGAGTCAGCGAGCCGGTCCCCAGCTGGGGCAACATGCTGGCGGCACTGCAGCACTACAGCGTTCTGGTGTCCTACGGCTGGCTTCTGGCGCCGGCGGCGGCACTCGTGGTTACGTCCGTAATCTACGGGATGCTGGCTGATGCCCTTCATCCGCGCCGTTCCTAAGTAAAATCTATTCTATCTGACCGGTTCTGTGGGGTGGGGTGATCATGAAAGCCATAGCTCGCCTAGCCCTGGTAGTGTGTCTTTGCGCGGCCACGTCGCTGGCCGGCGCTCCCGCTCCCCAACCTGTTAAGCAAGGTGAAGAACTCGCGCGCGTCGAAGGCTTGACCGGGCGCTACGGTGGACATCTCGTCGTAGGCCAGCGGTCCGAACCGAAGACACTGAATCCGGTAACGGCCAGCGACGCCGTTTCGCGGGAAGTTTTCGAGCGTCTGCATGCCGATCTGATCGAAATCAACCGGGCTTCCCAGAAAACCGAACCAGCCCTGGCCAAATCGTGGAAGATGTCGCCGGACGGCCGCACGTTCACTCTCAAGCTGCGCAAGGGAATTCGCTTTTCTGACGGGCATCCCTTTGACGCCGACGACGTGGTTTTCTCTTTCACTGTCTATCTCGATGAGACGGTGAGTTCCCCGCAGCGCGATCTGCTGCTGATTGATGGCAAGCCGCTCACCATCACCAAGCTGGATCAGTACACCGTCCGCTTCTCGCTGCCGCGTCCGTATGCCGCTGCCGAGAGGCTTTTTGACAGCTTCGCCATCCTGCCTCGTCACATCCTCGAGAAGCCTTATCGCGAGGGCAAGTTCGTGCAGGCGTGGCCGCTGAATGCGCCGCCCACGGAAGTGGTCGGCCTGGGGCCGTTTCGTGTAAAGCAATATTGGCCGGGTCAGCGGATTCTTCTGGAGCGCAATCCGTACTACTGGAAGGCCGATCGCGAGAACCATCGCCTGCCGTATCTTGACGAACTCGTCTTCCTGTTCGTCGGCAGCGAAGATGCGCAGGTGATGCGCTTTGAGGCGGGCGAAACCGACCTCATCAACCGGCTGAGCTCCGAGAATTACGCGCTGCTGTCGAAAGAGCAGTCCAGGACCGGGTCGCAACTGGCCGACCTTGGCCCCAGCCTGGAATACAACTTTCTCGTCTTTAACCTAAACGATTTGTCGGGCAAGAAACTCGACAGTATCACTCGCAAGCAAGCCTGGTTCCAGGATTTGAGATTTCGCCAAGCTGTGTCGGCGGCGGTGGATCGCGACTCGATCGTAAAGCTCGTCTACGGGACGCGGGGCGCACCGCTGTGGGGAAACGTGGGACCGGGAAACAAGCTGTGGGTCAACCAGTCGATTCCGCATCCGCAGCGCTCGCTCGAAACGGCGCGCCAACTGCTGAAGGCAGCTGGCTTCACCTGGAATGCATCCAGCCAGCTTCTCGATCGCACCGGACAGCCGGTGGAATTTTCCATCGCGACCAGCTCGTCCAATGCGCAACGCATGAAAATGGCCACGCTGCTGCAGGACGACCTGTCACACCTTGGGATGCAAGTGCACGTCGTTCCCCTGGATTTTCGCGCCATAATCGACCGCCTCTTCCAGAGCTTCGACTACGAGGCGGCCATCATGGCCCTGGGCGGCGGCGATGCCGATCCCAATCCCGAAATGAACGTGTGGCTATCGAGCGGCAGCACGCATCTCTGGCGCATGAATGAAACCCAGCCCGCCACCGCGTGGGAACGGGAGATCGACCAGCTAATGAACGAACAGATGGTCACGCTGGACTATCACAAGCGGAAGAAACTGTACGACCGCGTGCAGCAGATCATCTCCGAGCAGCTCCCATTCATTTTCCTCGCTACACCGAACATCCTGACGGGCGCGAAAGCCGAGGTCGGCAATTTCCAGCCGGCCCTCCTCGACCACTACACGCTCTGGAATGCCGACCAAATCTATCTTCGCAATGCTGAGAGCGCAGGCATCCGGTGAAAACGGCGGCGAAGACGCAACTCGAGCCGAGGAAGCCTTCGTCCGACGAGCGTATGATCGCGCTCTGCCGTAAGGGCGACCAGCAAGCCTGGGCCGATCTGGTCGATAAATACAAGAACCTCATCTACTCGATCCCGATCAAGCTCGGCATGTACGACGAGGCCGCCGATATTTTCCAATCCGTGTGCCTGGACTTGCTCTCGGATCTCTCCAAGCTGCGCGAGCCGAAAGCGTTGCCCAAGTGGCTCATGCAGGTCTGCTATCACAAATGTCTGGAGCATCGGACAAGAGCGAAGAAGCAGGTCCAGCTTGAGGATGAGGACGCTAAGAATCTACCCGCCGACCAGAGTGCTGCGGCCCTTCCCGATGAGATGCTGGCCCAGCTTCAACGTGAACAGATGGTGCGGGACGTAGTGTCTGGCTTGTCGCAGCGCTGCGCACGCATGGTTCGCATGCTGTTCTTCGAAACGCCGCCACGCCCGTACCAGGAGATCGCGAAGGAACTCGGCATCGCGACCGGATCGATCGGATTCATTCGCGGCCGCTGCCTGGGCCGGCTCAAGAAACAGCTCGAAAAGATGGGGTTTCAGTGAGTGTCAAAGCGGCTCAGCAAACGGAGATCGACGCCATCGTCGAGCGACTCCTGGCGCTGGAAGAACTTGGCCGTCGCGAGTTCGTTCGCCACGATACGACCCGGGACTGGGCTGGCTTCGCGTCCACCCTTACCGAACGAGTGCGCGAGGAAGTCCGCGTGGACACGGCCCGCGCGCAGCGACTTGCCGATCTTGCCATTACGATCGCGGAAACCATTGGCAACCGACTGGCCTTAGCGAAGAGCCTGCGTGCGCGAGCAAACGCGCTCTACGCACTCGACCAACTTGCCGCCGCCATCGAAATGCATAAGCAGGCGGCTGCACTCTTCGAAGCCGAGGGTGACGAAGAAGAACTCGCACGCACGCTCAGCGGATCGATTCAGCCCTTGCTCTTGCTCGGGAACTACGATCAGGCCCTCGCCGCTGCCGATCGCGCGCGCGCGCTTTTTCTGAAACAGGGCAACACGCTGCGCCTGGCGCGGCTCGACATCAATATTGGAAACATCTATCACCGCCAGGACCGGTTCGCGGACGCGCTCGTCTGCTACGAACATGCCTACCGCGAACTAGCGGCTCACGATGACGCCGAAGGCATGGCTGCCGTCATGAGCAACCTTCCTCTCTGCTACATGCACCTCAACGAGTTTCCGCGCGCGCTCGAAATGTATCGGAAGGCGCGCCAGCACTGCGAACAGAAGGGGATGCCCATTCTGGTCGCATATGCGGACTACAACATCGCCTACCTGTACTTTCTGCGCGGTGAATACGGACGCGCCATCCAGATGCTGCGCGAGGCCGCGCAGAGCGGCAAGAAAGCAAACGACACCTACCAGATCGCGCTGTGCAGCCTCGATCTGGCGGAAATCTATATCGAAGTAAACCTCATCCCGGAGGCCTCCCAGCTCGCACGGGAAGCAAATGAACACTTTCAGCGGCTGGGTTTTGGATACGAAGCGGCCAAAGCGCTAGTCTTCGCCGCAGTCGCGGCCAGCCGGCAAGGGCAGGCGTTCGAAGGGATCAAGCTTTTCTCTGCCGCCAAAGAACTGTTCATCCGCGACAAGAATCACGCCTGGCCATCGCTGATTGACCTGTACGAAGCGCTGGTCCTGTTCAACGAAGGCCGCCTCTTCGAAGCCCGACGGCTCGGCGTCGCGGCGCGCGATTTCTTCAGCACTTCTGCAATGCGAAGCAAAGCGGTGCTGGCAGAATTGCTGCTGGCACGAATCGCACTGCGCATGAACGACGCCGCCACCGCTCGCTTGCACTGCCAATCGGCTCTCGAGCAAGTCAGCACGATGGAATCCCCGATGCTCGCGTACCAGGCCGAGTTTCTGATGGCCGAAGTGGAACGTGCGACCGGGAATGCTGACATCGCGTACGAATCCTACCGGCGGGCCCGCGCGGCGCTCGAAACGCTGCGCGGCAACCTCCGCGGAGAAGAACTGAAGATCGCGTTCTTTCAGAATAAGCTGGAGGTTTACGAGAATCTGGTTGACCTCTGCTTGACCGGATCGCAGAAACTGGAAGAAGCATTCGAGTACATCGAGTTGGCCAAATCGCGGAGCCTGATGGATCGTCTGATGCAGCCGGTACACGTGCCGTCCGACTCCGACGCCGGGCAGAGCGATCTGGTCCGTTCCATTCGCAATCTGCGCGAGGAATTGAACTGGTACTACAACCTGATTGAGCGGGAGCAGCTGAAACCCCAAGAGCGCTCTCCCGAGCGTATTCAGAAATTGGAACAGGAGGCGCGGGCGCATGAAGACGACCTGATGCGCGCCCTGCGCGAAGCGACTCTCGACGAGGCCAGCCAGGCCGGCTTGCAGATGCCGAGCGCCGTGTCGCTGGAAAAGATTCGCTTGCTTCTGCCCGCGGACACGGCCCTGGTCGAGTACTTTCGCGTTCAGGACCGCGACGTCGCTTGCGTTCTGAGCCGAGACGAATTGCAGATTCGCCCAGTTACGGTGGAATCGCGAGTAAAAAAGAAACTGCAGCTATTTCAGTTTCAGCTCGCGAAATTCCGGCTCGATCCGCAATATGTGGCTTCTTTCCAGGAGCCAATGCTTAAGTCCACGCAAGGACAGCTGGCCAGCCTCTATCAGGAATTGATCGCCCCCATCGCCGACCTGCTGGAGGCGAAACACCTGGTTTTCGCCCCGCATGGGTTGTTACATCACATCCCGTTCCACGCTCTCTTTGACGGAGAGTCCTATCTGATCGACAAATTTTCGGTCTCCTACGCTCCCAGCGCGAGCGTTTACGCAATTTGTCGCGAGAAGGCCGCGAACGTTTCCGGAGGCTCGCTGATTCTGGGAATCGCCGACGCGCAGGCCCCACTGATCCTCGAAGAAGTTGAAGCCTTGCGCGCCATTCTGCCCAATGCGAAGCTGTTTGTTGGCGAAGCGGCATCTGAAGCCGTTCTCAAGTCGCACGGACCGGCGAGCCGGATCGTACACATTGCCACCCACGGATATCTTCGCCAGGACAACCCGATGTTCTCGTCCATCCGTCTGGGGGATTCCTACTTGAGTCTGTACGACCTGTATCACTTCAAGCTTCCCGCCGAACTGATCGTCCTGAGCGGCTGCGCCACCGGGCGCAATACCGTAACGCCGGGGGACGAACTTATGGGACTGGTGCGCGGCCTGCTGCAAGCCGGAGCTCAGTCTCTGATGCTCAGCTTGTGGGACGTCCACGATGCCAGTACCCGGGATTTCATGATCGCCTTCTACTCGCGTCTGGCTCTGGGGATGCCCAAGGCTTTGGCCATGCAGGCCGCCATGGTGGAAATACGCCAATCCCACCCCCATCCCTATTACTGGGCCCCTTTCTCACTGATAGGAAAGGAGTAAGCGCCGCCAAGAATTTTTGTTACTTCCCTATATTTTTCCGCCAACTCGTCCCCCTTATTGTTCAGAACCAGCTCCCCGAAGCGAGGACAGTCGTGCAGCATTTTTCGGAGCAAGTCTGGACCGATTTTGTGCGTGGCATCGGCCCATCGAAAACGAGCCGGGAGATCGAGGCTCACATGGCGAGCGGCTGCCCGGACTGCGCGGCCGCTTGCGGCATGTGGAAGAAGATGTACTCGATCGCAACCAACGAGCCGAGCCTCACGCCTCCAGACCATGTGGTCCGGATGGTCAAGCTGGAGTTCGCGACCAGTCAATCGCCACAGCCGAGTCCGTGGACCATGGCCAGGCTGGTATTTGACAGCCTGAGCCAGCCGCTGACGGCGGGCGTGCGTTCCGGCGCCTCGGATTCCCGCCAGCTCATGTTCGACGCGGAGGGAACCATGGTGGACCTGGTTCTTGATACGCGGCCGCAATCCGGAACGATCTCCCTGGTCGGCCAGGTGGTGGACAAAAGCGGAGCGAATGTCGCCCCACGGCAGGTAGCGGTCATCTTATGGACGGAGACCGGCCAGCCATTGGCAGAGGCTTCCGCCAATGAATTCGGCGAATTTCAGCTGGAATTCGCGGCCCAAGACCGACTGCGACTATCCGTCGAAATTGGCGGTCACAAGCCAATTCGCATTCCTCCAATGAATCTGAATAGTCCTGATGTAATGCGCTCTGTTACTTAAGAGAGTAGCGGGCCATTACCAGCAGGCGATTACGTGTTGATTACAGGTGTAAGTAGTCGAAAGCAGCGCTGGAACGTAGACTCTGTGAACCCCAGCGCCGGACAATTATCGCCCGCCGGGGGCGGGAAAAACATATGAAGGACAACCAGAAACCAGGTTTGACGCGATATTTCGTGGTATGTGCAGTACTGCTGGTCAGCTTGCTGGCCGCGCCTGCAGCGCAGGCGCAAGCTCGCCTGGTCGTGCGCGACTCGCTGGGACTGTCGGGAATCAACGCCACTTGCCTGCTGCTGGGATGCCAAGTCCTGCGAGGTATAGGCGATCCCCAGGGTCAGCTGTTCGTCGTGACCTTCCCCTCGATCCTGGATCCGGTGACCGCGCTGCTGCGGCTGCAGCTGCAGCTGGGAATCGTGGGCGTAGAAATCGACCAGGTCGTCAATACGCAGTGCGCGGATGCGGGTCCCGCTCCGTCCTACTTGACGGACAAGACTCCTACTTCCTACTACGGTACGACGGTATGGCACGGCTATGTGGCACAACCGGGGAACCAGCTGATCCGCACGCGCTCAACTCAATCCACGTTTCATGTCACCGGGTCCGGAGTAACAGTTGCCGTGATTGATACCGGCGTGGACCCGACCAATCCTGTGTTGCAGAACGTGCTGGTTTCCGGGTATGACTTCACGCGAAACCTCAATGGTGGCTCGGAAAAATCCGACGTTGGCACCTCGCCGGATCTGAGCCAGGCGCAAACCGCGCAGGTCAACCAAAGAACAGTTGCGGTGCTCGATCAACGAACGGTTGCGGTCCTCGACGGTTCACCATATTCGGCGTTCGGCCACGGCACCATGACCGCAGGCATTGTGCATTTGGTTGCGCCGCAGGCGAAGATCATGCCTCTCAAGTCATTCAACGCAGATGGGACAGGCTACGACTCCGATATTCTGCGAGCTATTTACTACGCAGTGAAAAATGGCGCAAAGGTCCTGAACATGAGCTTCGACTATCCGACCTACTCGCCGGAGCTTGCGAACGCCGTCAAGTATGCGAACAGCAAGGGAGTGATCTCAGTGGCATCGGCCGGCAATGACGGCCAGCAGGTAGCAGTGTATCCCGGCGCACTGCCGGCCGTGATCGACATTGCCTCTACCTCGAATTCCGATATCCAATCCGTATTCACCAATTACGGCGCGCCCCCGGTCTGGATGGCTGCCCCAGGCGAAGGTGTGATGACGACTTATCCGTGGGGTACTTATGCCGCTGGGTGGGGAACCTCGTTCAGCGCGCCCTTCGTCAGTGGTACCGCGGCCCTGATGCTGGGCACCAACGGGAACTGCACCAGTTCTAGAGTCGCGTCCGGATTGGCGCATGCGGTGTCTATTTCCAATCCACAATTGGGACATGGCCGACTGGATACTTACCAGGCCGTGCAGTCATGCCACTGATGGCAAGCCCAGGCGCTCATGCGACGACCATGGTCGCGAGAATTGGCGATCCGTTCTCGGGACAATCCAGTTCTTTAGTGCTACGCATTAAAGCGCTGGAGGAGCAACACCTTGCATTTCGCAATTCGCTGGTCTGCGCCTTCAACCAACTGCTCGACCTGAAAGACATCAGCACTGGAGTCCACAGCACCCGATTGGCAGAGTGGGCCCTTCGGGTTTCCCGCAAGATGAACGTCGCGGAAGAGCGCTCGTACCAGGTAGAGGTAGCCGCGCTCCTGCATGACATCGGCAAGATCGGCGTGCCGGATGCCATCCTGAAGAAGTCCGGGCCACTCACCGCAGAAGAACGAGTACTCATCAACCGGCACCCAGAATACAGTTGGTCGATTCTCCGCCTGTTCCCGGGACTCGAAGAGGCGAGCCTCTACGCCTTACACCACCATGAAAGCCTCGACGGAACGGGTTATCCTGCGGGTCTCAAGGGATTCGACATTCCACTGGTGTCCCGAATCATATCCGTTATCGACGCCTACGACGCCATGGTCTCCAACCGCTGCTACCGCAAAGGGCTGCCGCACGAGGAAGCGATCCGACGGCTACTCGCCAGCAGCGGAACGCAGTTTGACAGCGAAGTGGTCCAGACGTTTATCCCGATCGCCGAGCTAGAAGCTGAAGAGGTGTTCGCGGCCGCCGGCACCAGCACTGCAGCCGCTCTATAAACACGCTGCTATCTGCCCGAGCCTGTTGGCTTCAGCACAGCGGTATTCCGCTCATCGCTCGCGACGATGCGATAAAACTTCTTGAGTTCCTCGGCCCTTTCAACGGGCACACTCAGCTCCTTGACTTCAAACGTCCGGGTGTAGTGAATCACGCTACCTTTTGCTTCGGTCTTGGAGTGGTAGCTGGCAAAGCTGTAATCAGCGTCCACGGCGGGCGGCAGGTCGTCTACTTCGTAGCCGGATGGAATGGTGATTTCAAAGCTGTCCGTGTCTCGCACCGGCCCTTCGAATTCGATTGGAAACCTTCGCGGCTCTTTGGTCTCGAGAATGCCCGACGATTTGCTGCCCACTACTCTGGGGCGCAGCAGGAGCAGGTTGGCGGCATTTTTTGCGTAGCTGTCCGACTCAAACGAGTACTCGAAGCCGAAAGGCTGATCGGTGTGCTGAAGGTTGACAACCGAGGCATGCGTGATTCGAAAACTGGAGAGCGAACCGGCCAGCAAGTTCTCGATCGGCTTGATCCGGTCACTCTCCTTGGTGGCCGCGCGCAGTTGCCACCGTTCCGATGAGGCGCGATCGCCCAGCCGAACCTCCTTGACCTCGCCTTTCAAGGCGCCGGTGGAATCGAGCGTCAATTTGGCGGTGCGCTGAATGCTGTTCATGTTGGACGGTTGCTGCGGCAACTGCACCAGTTCTCCGCCTTCGGGCGTCACGAGCAAACCGTAATTCGCCTGCAAGGGTCCTCGGATCTGGCCAAACGGCGTCATCTCGTCTGTGGGATCGAAAAACAGAAGCTTTCCCAGTTTGGGATGCTGCACGGTCGCGATGAGCGACGGATCGGCGAGGCCGTCGGGTAGTTTGATGGCGGTAATCATGTGGTTGAAGCCATTGTGAGCCGGGGTTTCAAGCGTCACCGAACCGCGTTCGGTGTTGATCACTACATGGTAGGAATCCACGCCAATCTCCCGGAGCATCGAGCGCATCAGTGTTGCCTTGTCTTTGCAGTCTCCGTATCGATGCGCGAAGACATCCGGAGCTGGATGGGACTGCCAGCCACCGATGCCGAGTTCGATCGCGACGTAACGAATGTCATGCTGTACGAACTCAGCAAGGGCTTGCATCTTGCCGAGGGTTGCGCTCTTCGGCGTCGTCAATGCCCCCACTTGTTGTTTGATCTGCGCCGACGGATCGAGCCGGCCGCCCGCTAGATTCCAGTACCAACTCCCCATGTTTTCCCAGTTCGCCAGCTCATTCTTCCGGGATGTGCCACCCGTCGGAAAGAAGGAAACGATCATCTGGCCCGCGACCCCCCGTGTGGGTGGCATCTCGGGTTCTTTCTTAATTCCTTTGATGTCACTGACGGACCACTGCCAGGAATTGCTGCCCGCTTCCGCCGGCTTGATTTCGGCATGGTTCAGCCAGGAGACTTTGTACTCCCAACCGGACGGCAGTTGCAGGGAATAGTGGCTTTCCCGCACCGGGTCGGTTTCCTGGAAATACCAGATAACCTGGAGGAAGAAGGGTTGCTGTTCCACCTCATACTCGTAGCCGATGATGTTTCCGGGATCGGGCGCGGGAATGCTGATCACTTTGTACTTCACATCCGAAACTAACTCACTTCCTTCGATCTTGGGCGGCGAGACTTCGATCGCGTCTTTGTCTTTTACCTCGAAATCCTTGCCTTGCGCGGGAATGGACCAGCCACGAAGACTGGTGAGCTTTCTCGGGGGGCTAATATCGACAAACACCGTGCCGCGCTCCCGGCCATTGGGACGGAGAACCTTGTAGACCTCGCGAACGTGTGTCCTGATTCTGTCGGTTGACAGGACCGTTACATTCGTCTCGGAATACAGCAGCACCGCATCGGTTTTTTCATCGTAGGCCGGCAGCGGCACACCGACCAGGGCGCGCATCCATTGCGGTGCATCACTACTCGCCGCCGCGGGCAGGACGCAAGCCAGTACGCAAGCAGCAATCAACAAAAACCGTACCGCTTCGCTGCTAGTTGCTGGCGGCCGCGGCACCGGGCTGCAACACAATCTGCTCTTCATCTCCCGTCCTCACTACCTGAAAAAAGTTACGCAGGGCGGTGTAATACTTTGGCTCAAGGATCAGCACGTCAACGCTCAATTTCCGCGTCAGATGTAACGTGCCCTTGTTATCCTCAACTTTCAAGCTGTACACAATGATGTGGCCGTCCTGATTCTGCGCGCTTGGCACACTGCTGACTCGCCATCCGGAGGGAAGCTCAATCGTCACGTCGTCCATCTTCTCGAACGGGTATTCAAAATAGATGGGATGGACGCGGTCGGCATGTTCAAAGATGCGCTTCTCGGCAGCGGTGAAGATGCCGACGGGAACGACAGCCCGTCTCCCGGCACTCGACGCCCAGCCCGGAATTTTCAGGTCAAATTCAGCCACCAGCGGCGTTTCCGCGCTGCTCCAGTCCGGTTTGTTGGTCAAGTCCACTTCGGCGGCCGCTGGGATCTGCTCCTTCAACTCATCCTCGAGAAACTTCTTCCGCTCCACTTCATCGACGTTGCGGTTCTCGAGTCTCGGATACATGCCCTCCAGCCCGGTGTAGGTGATGGTCAGCTTTCCTTCCAGGTCTCCGGTGTCGGTCAGTTTCAGCTTGGCTTTGCGTTCGACTCTTGATTCCGAGCTCTCGGGAAGCGTAGTCCGGATCCAGGCCCCTCCGTCCTTATCCAACCGCAATCCCTGCGTTCCCGTTTCTGCCCAGGTCAGCATGCCAAAGGGTGTGAACGCTGCTCCCGGATCGAAATAGAGGTCTTTTCCGTTCAGCTTGACGAGCACGACATTCGAATTTAATTTCTCGCTTTGCATCGTCTGGGGAACGAAAAAGTAATTCCGGCGATCGGAAACCCAGCAGCCATTCGCTTCGAAGCCGGCGGCTCGAGCCAAAGCCAGGAACAGCCAGGTCAGTTGCCCACCGTTGCCATAGCCGCGTTTCCATAGCTCCTCGACGTTGTCGACCGGCTTCTCTTTGGCGCGCTTTTCCTCCTGCTCCGTTTTGCGCACCTCGTAGGACGTGTTTCGGATCGTTTGTACGCGGTCGTAGATCTTTCGCAGCTTCACTTCCGGAGCATCGCTGGGCGAAGTGATCTGAGCGACGGCCGCATCCATCGCTTTGCGCTTTCCGACAAAACTTTCCAAAGAGTCGTTCCGCTTCTTTCCAATGTGCCTCCAGAACTTGTCCGGTTCTCGCTCGGTGAAGTCGTCTTCGTAGATGAAGTCCACGCGCGACTTCAACTCGTTGGCTGGAGGCATGAAATCCTCCGTCTGGAACGCCGGGATGTTGCTTGCTTCCATGCGCACGACGCGGTCCGCGCCCTGCTTGGGTTCGGACCCCGGAGGCAACCGCTGCCAAGTCCAGCGCAGCCGAAAATTGTTTTCGAAGGTACTGTTATAGGGCTTGAGCGAGAACTGGGCCCTCTTTGTGAACAGCTCGTCGCTCAGGATCCAATGAGAGTCGAAGAGGGAAAACTCTTTGAAGTCTTCAGTGTAGTAGTACTCGATGATTCCCCCGACCTGGACATTGGGAAGAGTGAAAGTCTTCGCCAGGTACTTTACGCCCTTCGCTTTGACAATGGTTTTTTCGAAAACCTTTCCGTCAAAGTTAACGGTCGAACCGTCGGGCTTAACCGTCCGAGCCCGGATATTTGTGATGTCCTCAAGTTGTTTCACGAACGGGACTTCGATGTCGGCGTATTTACGGCCCTCTTCGGTCAGGATCTTGATGCGAAAGTAATTGTCTTCATGGGAAGTGTGGCCATTGTCATCCCGGTCCACTTGGCGATAGAGGAGGATGGCAGGCGCCCCCGGCGCCATCGGCTCGCTCGTCATCTTAAGTTCGTCGGGGGAGACCGGCTGGAAGCCCGGGCCCGCCCAAGCCTCCGGAACTAAGCACATCCAGATTCCTGCTAAGAACAATGTCACCAAGCACTTAGCGGTAAACGACCCAGGTATTCTCCGAGTCAGCAAGGAATGGAAAGAGAACTCTCCACGCGGAAGTTCTCTGAAAACAGGGTGGGTCCGAGCAGAGGGGACCGGCAGAAGCAGCGCCCAAGCCAGCATGTTGCCTCCTCCGAAGTTCCGCGCCCCCTCAAGCCGGAATTCGGTCAACTCAGGTGACGCTGAGTATATTCGGAAGCCGCCGTCCGTCAAGGACGAAGATCACGGTGCCGAGGCTGGTCCCGTACCCGGCCCTAGAGTTCGTACTTTTTCATCAAGTGGCGGAACGAGCGGTAGGAGATGCCCAAGATATCGGCGGCCTTGACTTGGACCCCATGGGTCTGTCCGAGCGCGGATTGCAACAGGGAGCGCTCGATTTGGGCGACGTAGTTTTCCATGTTGACGCCTTCGGGCAGCACCGAGCCCGCCGGGATGGAGAAGGCTGTCTCCGCGCCCGCTGCCACCCCGCGAGCTTTGGGACGCTCGGCGGGAAGCTCCACGCGCAACTCGCTTCCGAGCTCGAGAGCGACCGCGCGCTCGATGGTGTTTTCCAGCTGGCGGACGTTGCCGGGCCAGTCATAACCGCAGAGCGCCTCGAGCGACGCCTTTTCCACGCTGTGAATGCTCTTCCCGGCGGCTGGGGCATATTTCTTCATAAAATGGTTGGCCAGCAATGCAATGTCCTCCCGGCGCTCGCGCAGGGCGGGCACGCGGATGGGAATCACGCTCAGCCGGTAGTAGAGATCTTCGCGGAAGGTGCCGTCGGCTACCTGCTTGTCCAGGTCGCGGTTGGTGGCCGCGATGACGCGCACGTCCACGGCAATCTCGCTGGTGCCTCCCACCGGGCGCACGCTGCGTTCCTGCAGCACGCGCAGCAGCTTGACCTGCATGGGCATGGTCATTTCGCCGATCTCGTCGAGGAAGATCGTGCCCTGATCGGCGACTTCGAATAGCCCGCGCCTGTTCTGGTTCGCTCCCGTGAACGCGCCTTTGACGTAACCGAACAGCTCG
Organism: Terriglobales bacterium; assembly: GCA_049273945.1. Lineage (GTDB taxonomy): Bacteria > Acidobacteriota > Terriglobia > Terriglobales > Acidobacteriaceae > Acidiflorens. The sequence goes on from JBASRS010000047.1 coordinate 37,867, forward strand.
CTTTCCAGCAGGGTTTCGGGAAACGCCCCGCAGTTGACGGATACGAAACCTTCGGTGGCGCGCGGCGAGCAAGTGTGCACGGCGCGGGCAACCAGTTCCTTTCCCGTACCGCTCTCGCCATAGACCAGTATGGTGCTCTGGGTCGAAGCCACGGTGCGGATGGTTTGCTTCAGTTTTTCGAGTGCCGGGCTGACGCCGATGATGTTGTCGAGCGAGTTGCGAGTGGCGGCATCGCGGCGCAGGGCAAAGTTCTGGCGGCTGAGCGAAACTTTTTCGAGCGCGCGCGCAATGCCGAGTTTTACTTCATCTACCAGGCCGGGACTCTTGCGGATGTAGTCGGTCGCGCCGCCCGCTTTGACAGCCTGCACGGCGGCTTCGTAGTCATCCACCGCGGTCATCAGGATGACCGCCGTTTCCGGCGAAGTCTGATGGGCACAACGCAGAACCTCTACCCCGTCCACGTGCGGCATCTTGATATCGGTGACAATCACGTCGAAGAGCGCGCTCTCGATCTTGCGCTTCGCCGCTTCACCGCCGGTTACGGTTTCGACTTTATGGCCTTCGCGGCGGAGGGCGATATCGAGCAGTTCGCAGATGGAGCGCTCGTCGTCGCAGACCAGAATATTACCCACCCGCTCCTCCTCCCCCGGCAGCAGCGGCGACCGCGGTTGCGGAATGCGACGCAGCGGGCAAGCCCGCTTCCATCCGGCGCAATCGCACCACAAAACTGGTGCCCTTGCCCACTTCCGAGCGTGCCCACACCTTGCCCTCGTGCGCCTGCACGATCTGGTACACGATGGCCAGGCCCAGTCCGGTTCCGCCTTCAAAATTCGACTGGAAGGGCTCGAAGATCTTTTCCGTCTGTTGCGGGCTGATCCCGGGGCCGGTATCGCTGAAGCTCATCTCCCAGTCCGGCCCGCGCTCGACCAGGGCTGCAGTCAAGGTGCCGCCCGTCTTCTTCATGGCGCGCACGGCGTTTTCGCTGAAGTTCCAGAACACCTGCTTGAGCTTGTCGCCGTCCGCCAGCACCCAGGCCTCGGAAACCGGAAGATGCCGCATCAGGCGGATGCCGGTGTTCTCGGCCACCAGCCGGTGTTCGAGCAGGGTGAGCGTGTCCTGGAGCAGCGGAATCAGATTCACGCGCTCAAAGCGGTACTGCTTGCCTCGGGAATAGGCCAGGAAGTCGGTAATGATGCTGTTCAGGCGGTCGGATTCGCGGGTCACGATTTGCAAGAGCTGGCGCTGCTCTGCCGTCAGCGCGGGCGCGTCTGACAGCATGCTGACCGATCCCGCAATCGAGGTCAGGGGATTGCGGATCTCGTGCGCGATGGCGGCGGCCAGCCGGCCGACTGCGGCCAAGCGGTCCTGGAGGCGCACCTCGCGCTCCAGGCGGCGGATCTCGGTGAGATCGTCGAAGGTGTACACGAATCCCAGTTCGCCGGGCACGTTCACGTTCAGCGCCGAAGCCATTACTCGGAAAGTCTTGCGGAATCCGTTGCCGGCGGCACAGCGGACTTCAGCATCGCTGCGTCCGGAACCGATATGGGGCAGCGGATCGAGAAAGAGATCGGCGACGGAACGGCCGCGCAACTCCGCTTCGGAGATTTCGAGCAGTTGCTGAGCGGCGCGGTTGACGAGCGTGATGCGGCCGTCGAGTCCGGTGGTAATCACGCCTCCGCTCATGGACTGCACAATGTTTTCGTGCAGCGCCTGCAGGTTTTCGAGCGCCCCGCTGGCGTCTTTCAGCCGCACATCGGCCTGGCGCAGCTTGGTCACCAGCAACCCGGCCAGATAGGCGATGGCGAAATACGCGAACAGGTTGACGAACATCACTACCTGCAGCGCCTTCAGCTTAGGATGCGACGTCGAAAACGAGGGAATGGCCCCGTAATAATCCAGCTCCAGCATGGTGCCGTAGAGAATGAACGCCAGAGCCGCGCTGAGAAACCCCCACGACCGTGGCAACAGCATGCAGGCGACGATGATCACCAGCGGATAGAGAAAGTTCAGCGAGCTGTCCATGCCGCCGGTGAGGTGCACGATCAACGTGACCATGGCCAGGTCGCTCAGCACCTGCAACATGGCCTGCAGCCGGCTTTCGCTCCACACCGACACCAGAAAAAGGAAAAACAGCGAGAGCACGAACCACAGCACCATGGCCGTGAGGAACGGCATGATGGGCAGCGGGCTGGGAGTGAGGCGGATGACCGCCAGCTCGATCGCGAGCAGGACGGTCAGAATCAGGATGCGGACCTTCACCAGCCAGGTCAGCCAATTCCGATCGTCAGAGATGGAATGCATGGACTTCGTCGTTGGTCGTTGGTCGTTCGCTATTTGCTGTTCGCTATTCGCTGTCGTCCGCAGGCCAGTTGCTTCGAGCTACGAGCCGCGAGCTCCGATTGTTTCCTGGCTCGGTGCCTGCTCATAGCTCGTAGCCCCAGCTAGCCTGCCAGTTTCGAAATCATCGAGAACAGCGGCATGTACAGCGAAATCACGATGCCGCCGATGGTGAGACCGAGCATGCCGATGATGAGCGGTTCCAGCATGGCCAGCATGTCTTTGGTGGCCGCGTCCACTTCGTCTTCGTAGAAGTCCGCGATCTTCTGCAGCATGGCGTCCATCGCGCCGGTCGCTTCGCCGACGCCGATCATCTGCGTGACCATGTTGGGGAAGACTCCGCATTCGCGCAGCGGATCGACGATAGTGCGACCTTCTTCGATCGCCTTGCGCACTTTCATCAGGGCTTCTTCCAGCACGGCGTTGCCGGAGGTCCGGGCGGTAATGGCCAAGCCTTCCAGGATGGGTACGCCCGAGGTGATCAGGGTACCGAGGGTTCGCGTGAAGCGGGCCACCGCAATCTTGCGCAGGAGCAGGCCGATAATGGGCAGCTTCAGCAGCATCATGTCGAAATAGTAGCGGCCGCGGGGATTTTTCAGGATCTGCTTGAGGCCGAACACGCCGGCAATCACGCCGGCGAAGAAGAACCACCAGAAGTGGCCGATTAAGTTGCTGAGGCCGATGACGATCCGCGTCGGTAGCGGCAGCGCGACACCGAGTCCGACGAACAGGTTGGCGAAGATGGGCACCACCCACTTCAACAACGCGCCCACGATGAGTATGGCGATGGAGACCACGGCCACCGGGTAGATCAACGCCGACTTGATGGCCGACCGCAGCTTGACGGCCTTTTCGACATACTGGGCCAGCCGCTGCAGAATGATGTCGAGAATACCGCCGGTTTCGCCGGCCTCGATCATGTTGGTGGTCAGGTCGTCGAACACCTTGGGGTACTGGCGCATGGCGTTGGCCAGCGTCGAGCCCCCCTCGACCGTAGTCCGGACGCCGGTCAGCGTCTTCTGGAAATTGGGGTTTTCCTGGTTAGCGGCGAGAATCTCCAGACACTGCACCAGCGGCAGGCCGGCATCAATCATGACGGAGAACTGCCGGAAGAATACGGCAATGTCCTTCACTTTGACCTTGGTGGTCCCAAAGGTAGGCAGGGAAAACTCCTTGCCTTTCTCGCGGATGGACCCCGGCGTGATGCGCTCGCGCCGGAGCGCGGATGCCAGTGACTCCTTGTTGGAGGCTACGCGTTCTCCCTGGACCTTTTCTCCAGAATTGGTCTTTCCTGAAAATGTGAAAACCGGCATGGTTCCCTTCTCCTTACTGCTGTCGCTCGAAGCCGCTGGATTGCCAGCGCGCTACCCCCACAGGTCCCGGCCCGTTAACGGGCACTCGTCGTCATCTCTTACCCGGCACAGCTGCCCGTGCCATCGTCGTTCCAGCCGCAGTCGGCCGGTTCAGCAGGCTCGCGCCGCGGGAAATCATCTCCTGCAATTCGTCCTGATTGCTGGATCGCGCCGTGGCCACTTCCAGAGAGATCTGTTTCTGGAAGTAAGCCGTGGCCAGTGACTGGTTGAACGTCTGCATCCCGAACTTCTCCTGGCCGGACTGCATAGCCGAGTAGATCTGGTGAATCTTGTCTTCACGGATCAGGTTGCGCACGGCGGCGTTTGGAATCAGGATCTCCATGCACATGGCGCGTCCCTTGTTGTCAGCCCGCGGCAGCAGGCTTTGACACATGATCCCTTCCAGCACCAGCGAAAGCTGGGCCCGGATCTGGGACTGCTGGTGCGCCGGGAAAACGTCAATGATGCGGTTGATGGTCGACGACGCCGAGTTGGTGTGCAGGGTGCCGAAGGTCAGGTGGCCAGTTTCGGCGATGCGCAGAGCCGATTCAATGGTTTCCAGGTCGCGCATTTCGCCGATCAGCACCACGTCCGGGTCTTCACGGAGAGCCGCGCGCAAGGCATCGGTGAAACTCTTGGTATCGGAGTGCAGTTCGCGCTGGTTGACCAGGCAATTCTTGTTCATGTGCACGAACTCGATCGGATCCTCGATGGTAAGGATGTGATCGTGCCGCTCGGTATTGATCTTGTCGATCATGGCGGCCAGGGTGGTGGACTTGCCGGAGCCGGTGGGCCCGGTGACCAGCACCAGTCCTCGGGGCTTGTCGCAGAGCTTGCTGACGACCGGGGGCAGTCCCAACTGGTGGAAGGACTTGATCTCGAACGGAATGAGACGGAAGACGCACGCCGAAGCGCCGCGCTGGTTGAACACATTGGCGCGGAAGCGAGCCAGGCCCTTCAGGCCGAAAGAGAAGTCGAGCTCGAGGCTTTCTTCGAAGCGGTGCTTCTGCGAATCGGTCATGACGCTGTAGGCCAGCTGCTTGGTTTCGGCGGGCGTCAATTGCGGCAGGTCGAGCGGCACCAGGTGTCCATGCACGCGGATTTGCGGCGGAGAGTTGGTGGTGATATGGAGGTCGCTTCCCCCCATCTCCAGCATGCGCCGGAGCAGATCGCTTAATGAGAGCGCCATGGTCCTCTTCTTCCTTCTCCCGTTTAGTGGATCGTCTCGCGAGCCACTTCTTCGAGCGTGGTAAAGCCTCCCGCAACCTTGATCAGCCCGCTACGGCGCAGGGTGATCATGCCGCGTTCAATCGCCTTTTTCTTCAGTTCCAGCGCCGAAGCGCCCACCAGAACCAGTTCTTTGATTTCGTCGTCCACTTCCATCACTTCATACAAACCGGTGCGGCCCTTGTAGCCGGTCTTGTTGCAGGTGGCGCAACCTTTGCCCTTCATGATCTGCACGGTTTTCGCTTCTTCGGGCGAGTAGCCTTCTTCGATGAGGGTCTGAACCGGCACCTCGACCGGCTCGGCACAGTCTTTGCAGATGCGCCGCACCAGGCGCTGTGCGCAGATCAGGTGAACGGAGGTCGCGACCAGGAAGGGCTCAATGCCCATGTTCATCAAACGGGTGATGGTCTCGGGCGCGCCGTTGGTGTGCAGCGTGGACAACACCAGGTGGCCGGTAAGCGCGGCTTTGATGGCGATTTCCGCGGTTTCAAAATCTCGGATCTCGCCGACCAGGATGATGTTGGGGTCTTGCCGGAGAAAGGCGCGCAGCGCAGTCGCGAAGTTCAACCCGATCTGCTCCTTCATCTGCACCTGGTTTACGCCGCCCAACTGGAATTCGACCGGATCTTCGGCGGTCATGATGTTGGTATCGGGCTGGTTGAGCCGGGAAATCGAGGAGTACAGCGTGTTGGTCTTGCCCGATCCCGTCGGTCCGGTCACCAGCACCATGCCGTAAGGCTTCAGGATGGCTTTCTCAAACTTGACCAGCGACTCCGGCTCGAAACCGAGCTTGGTCATATCGAGCCGCAGGTTTTCCTTGTCGAGCAAGCGGAGCACGATCTTCTCGCCCCACAGCGTGGGCAGCGTGGAGACGCGGAAGTCGAGCTGCTTCTTCTTGCCTCCGATTTGCATCTTCAGCATGATGCGGCCGTCCTGCGGCAGCCGCTTCTCGCTGATGTCGAGCTTCGACATGATCTTGAGGCGCGAGATAATCGCGTCCCTGAGCTTGAGCGGCGGATTCATGATGGACTGCAGCACGCCGTCAATACGGAAGCGGACGCGGAACTCTTTTTCATAGGGTTCCATGTGGATGTCGCTGGCGCCGCGCTTTACCGCATCGGTGAGTACCAGGTTCACGAGCTTGACGATAGGAGCTTCGTCGGCCGCTCGTTCCAGTTCGGCCAGTTCGATCTGCTGCTCTTCGGCCTGCACCTCAACGTCAGTGTCGCCGATCTCATTCATCGACTGCATGACCTGTTCAAGCTCTTCTTCCTTCGAAGTGCCGTAGGCCTTGTCTATGCCTTCGGTGATCGAGCTTTCGGAGGCAACGACCGGCTCGATGTTGAAGCCGGTCATGAACTTGATGTCGTCCATGGCGAAGACGTTCGTGGGATCGACCATGGCGATCGTGAGCGACGCACCGACACGACTGAGCGGTAGAATCTGATAGCGCTTCGCGGTCTCGTAGGGGATCAGCTTGACGACTGCGGGATCAATTTCGAAGTAGGAAAGATTGATGGCGGGCACACCGTACTGGCGGGAGAGGAAGTTGGTGACGTCCTCATCCGAGAGGAATCCCAACTTCACCAGAGCGGAGGCGAGGCGGACATGCGACTCCTTCTGGAGTTTGGTCGCCTGTTCCAACTGCTCTGGGGTGATGACCTTTTCCTTCACCAGCAGGTCGCCCAGCCGTTGAGACATATCTCTCCTGTTTCCCGCGAACTCGGGGGAATGCGAAGCCGCTGATTTCCGGGAGCATCAGCGGGGTGTTTTTCGCACTGACACAAATTGTCAACGCAATGGGTATTCCGAAAAAGTAACTTAGGTACCTGTACTTAGTGGGAGAAGGCGGCTGGAGCCGCGGCTGGCAGGCTTTCTGGCCAGAAATGGACGATCTGTGGGGTGATTGGCGTGCCTCAGTACATGTTCTTCGGTGTCGCGGTAGGCTGTGAGCTTCGAACTGCGAGGCTTTGCGCGAACGAGTGTTCCCTGAACCCCTGGAAACTCTAGAACTTTGAAACCTGACCAACAAATCCGCGGCTACTTCGAGACTCTCTACCACGCCTGGGGCCGCCAGCACTGGTGGCCGGCGCAGTCCCGCTTCGAGGTGATTGTCGGAGCTTACCTGACGCAAAACACTTCGTGGACGAATGTCGAGAAGGCGCTCCGCAGCCTGCGCGCGGCCAGGCTGCTCAGTGTGGATGGAATCCGGCGGACGCCCCGGCGCAAGCTGCAAAAACTGATTCGGTCCGCTGGCTACTTCCGGCAGAAGGCTGAGCGGCTAAAGGTTTTCGTGCGCTTTCTAGACCGTCGCTATGCCGGATCCTTGACGCGCATGTTCGCGCAACCAACCGCACAACTGCGCGAGGAGCTGCTCGCCCTGAACGGCGTTGGGCCGGAAACCGCGGATTCGATTCTTCTTTATGCCGGAAACCATCCGGTTTTTGTGGTGGACGCTTATACGCGGCGAATTCTCGAAAGGCATGGGCTAATTGGCGCTGGGGCGACTTACCAGGAGATCCGGGAAGCCTTCGAGCGGGCGCTGGCGCCGGTCGCAGCGGAGATTGCGCTCTTTGACCAGGGTCGGGAATTGGCGAGGCTGGAAGGACCGCGCGGCTCCAGTCATCCACCTTCTCGAATGAGCACGGCGTCGCGCACGACCTTGGCGCAGGTGTTCAACGAGATGCATGGGTTGCTCGTTGGAGTGGGCAAGAACTACTGCCAAAAGTCACAAATGCGGTGTGAGCAATGTCCTTTGCAGAAATACTTGCCTGGTGCACAGTGAGGCCCATGGGTGGAAGCCTGCAATGGCCAATGTTCTTATGGGTGCTAGCGGCCCTTTGCTTTGGATCCGGCGCTTCCCCGGCGCCGGCCTCGTTGCGTGAGGCAGCAGAACGTTCCGGCATGCTGGTCGGGACGGCGGTGCGGCCGGAACAACTCTCCGAAGCGGCATACACGGCGACGCTCGCGCGCGAATTCAACATGCTCGAGCCGGAAGATGCGATGAAGTGGGAGATCGTGCATCCCGCCCTCGAGACTTTTGACTTCTCGCAGGCCGACCGCATCGTCGCTTTCGCTGCCCAACACAACATGAAGGTCCGCGGCCACACACTGGTCTGGCATCAGCAGAACCCGAGGTGGCTGACCGAGGGCCAGTACACCCCAGACCAACTTGCCCAGATTCTCGAAAAGCACATCAAGACCGTGGTCGGACATTACCGGGGCAAAGTGTTCGCCTGGGATGTGGTCAACGAGGCCTTTGCCGAGCAGGTTGTGGCGAAATTTCGCGACACCATCTGGTATGACCGGCCCGGAATCGGTTTTCCGCAGAGAGCCACTGCCTACATCGAGCGCTGCTTCCGCTGGGTACATGAGGCCGATCCGGAGGCTCTCCTGTTCTACAACGACGCCCAAGCCGAGGCGATGAATCCGAAATCTGACGCAGTTTATGCCATGGTGCGCGACTTCAAGCGGCGCGGCGTCCCCATCGACGGTGTGGGCTTCCAGATGCACATCGGCAACCTGCATCCGGATGTCGCTTCTATGTCCGAGAACATCGCGCGCTTCGTCGCTCTGGGAGTGCAGGTGCACATTACGGAACTAGACGTGGCGCTGCCGGTGGACGCCAACGGCAATCCGAGTCCGCAAGACCTGAACCTGCAAGCTGGCATTTACCGCAAGATTGCCGCAGCCTGCTTATCTCATGATGGCTGCACAGCGATCCAGACCTGGGGTTTCACAGATAAGTATTCCTGGATCGGATCGCACTCCAACCACTCGCAGGGCGCGGCGCTGCTCTTCGACCGGAACTATCGCCCGAAGCCTGGCGTACGACGCGTTGCGAAGTGCGCTGGAGGGGGCAAAGCGTCGTTCGTCGTTCGCTATTCGCTGTTCGCTCGTGGCGACCGTCGGACGCTGCGGATTCGAAGGAGAGACCAGCGAATAGCGAATAGCGAACAGCGAACGACGCTCTATAATTAACCCTCGCGATTACCCTTGCCCGAACCCGGTCCAATTCGCCCCGAACCCAAAACCTCCGGCCGCCGGAAGGCCGTCATCACGCTGGCGGTCGCAGCTTTTCTGCTGCTGGCTATCTTGATCTCGCAGGCATCGTTCAACCTGAAATTCATCAGCCCCGACAGCAATCAACAACTCCTGTTCTTTGCCGGACTCTCCGCCCTGATCTTTCTGCTTTTCATCGCCCTTACGCTCGTGCTGGGGCGCAATCTGCTGAAGCTCTATGCGGAACGCCGGCTGGGAGTTGTCGGCTCGAAGTTCCGCACACGTCTGGTGGTGGTTCATCTCCTGCTGTCGTTCCTGCCCGTCATCGCGCTGTTCTGGTTCTCTTACGGATTGATGAACCGCTCCATCGACAAGTGGTTCTCGCAGCCGGTCGAAGAAGTGCGCGCCGACACCGCCGCGATTGCTTCACTGATTTCAGACTACGCCGGCCAGAACGCGGCCACGGAAGCGCAGGCCATCGCCCAATCCGACGAAGTCACCCAAGCCTTTGCGAATCGGAGTTTCTCACCGGCACTTACGGAGTTCCGGGAGCACCAACTCACGCTGCAAGGCGGATTTGTCGTCGCGCTGTCCGATGGGAACGCCCAAGCCAGCCTGGGGACTCCGGCGCCCTGGACCGCGATGAAGGATCTCTTTCCGATACCGCAAGCGTTGCGGGGTGAGCATCCGCACTTCCAGTGGAATCAGACCGACTACATCGTGGGAGCGGCTGCGGTGGGGAAGGGTGCGATTGTCGTGGCCATGCCGCTGCCCGCGAAGTTCGCCGAGACGGAGAAGCAAATCCAGGAGAGCCAGCAGCGTTACATCGAACTGGCGCGGCAGCGCAAGCTGGTTCGCCGGACCTACATCGGATTCCTCTTGTTGCTGACCGTGCTGGTGCTGTTCGCCTCGACCTGGCTGGCGCTCTTTCTTTCCAAGCTCGTCAACCGGCCGGTAGCGGCCCTGGCGGCGGGCACGGAGGCGATTTCCAAAGGGCAACTGGATTACCGCGTGGACATCCGCGCCACCGACGAATTAGCCGAACTGGTGCAGTCGTTCAACAGCATGGCGGAGCAGCTGGAATCGAGCCGGCGCCAGATTGAGGCTTCCAGCCGCGAACTGGGTGCGGCCAACCAGGCGTTGGAACAGCGCCGCCGCTACATTGAAACCATTCTGGAGAGCATTCCCACCGGCGTGATTTCGATTGACGCTGCGCGGCGTGTGACGCTGGTGAATGCCGCGTTCTTGCGGATGTTCTTTCCCGACCAGCCGGAGTATGCCAGCCCCGCCGCGCTGGCAAGTCGCCCGCTGAGCGAGCTTCTGCCTGGCGACGTCCTTGCCGACCTGGAACCACTGTTGCGCCGCGCTGATCGCATGGGCATGACTGCGGCCAATCTGGAGCTGACCCTTCCGCGCGCGAAGCTTAATGTGGCTGTCACGGTCGCCGCGCTGGAACACGGAGCCGAGCGCCTGGGACACGTCTTGGTGTTGGAGGATCTCTCCGACCTGCTCCGGGCTCAAAAGCAGGCTGCTTGGCGCGAGGTGGCGCGGCGGGTGGCGCATGAAATCAAGAATCCGCTGACCCCGATCGCGCTCTCCGCGGAACGCATCAGTCGTCACCTGGCGCGCGGTATCGTACCCGATGAAGCTTCGCAGAAAATCATTCGCGCCTGCGCCGAGACCATCGGCAACGCGGTCGAAACCGTGCGCGCGCTGGTGGACGAGTTCTCAGTGTTGGCGCGTTTTCCGGCTTCGCATCCTCAGCCCTCCAGCCTGAACAGTCTGGTCGAGAGTGCGCTTACCTTGTTCAACGGCCGGCTGGAAGGCATTCGGGTCCAGACTGAACTCTCCGCCGACTTGCCCAACGTGATGGCGGATCCGGAGGCCATCAAGCGGGCCATCGCGAACCTGGTGGACAACGCCGCCGAAGCCATGCGCGACACCATCGTGCGCGAGATCACCATCTCCACTTCCCTCGTAGCCAGCCGCGACGCCGTCGAACTCGTGGTCGCCGATACCGGACACGGAGTTTCCCGCGACGTAAAAGAACGGCTCTTTCTGCCGTATTTCTCGACCAAGCAGCGCGGCACCGGACTCGGTCTTGCGATTGTGAGCCGGATTGTGGAAGACCACCATGGCTCGATCCGGGTGGAAGAGAACGAGCCGGTGGGCAGCCGCTTTGTGGTCGAGCTGCCGGTGGCAGTCGAGGCCGTAAACGCTCCCGCCGCGAGTTAGCATGTCGCAAATCCTCATTGTTGACGACGAATCCGGCATCCGCGAATCCCTCACGGGCATTCTCGAGGACGAAGGATACAAGACCGCCGCCAGCCCGAGCGGCGAAGACTCCCTCGAGCTGCTGCGCAAATCCAGCTTTGACGTGATCCTGCTCGACGTGTGGCTCCCGGGAATGGACGGGTTGGAGGCGCTAGGGAAAATTCGCGCCCTCGATGATCCGCCGGAAGTCATCATGATCTCCGGCCACGGAACTATCGAGACCGCCGTGCGGGCCACCAAGCTGGGTGCCTACGATTTCGTAGAGAAGCCCCTGTCGCTCGAGCGCACGCTGATCCTGGTCAAGAACGCGATTGAGGCCCGGCGGCTCCGGCACGAGAATCGCGATCTGCGGAAACAGTTGCAGGCGAAGAGCGTGATCGTGGGCGACAGCGTGCCCATGAAGGCCCTGCGTCAGCAGATTGGACTGATGGCCCCCACCAACGGCCGCGTGCTGATTTACGGCGAGTCCGGCACCGGCAAAGAGCTGGTGGCGCACGCCATCCACACGCAAAGCCTGCGCAAAGACGAAACCTTCGTCGAAGTAAATTGCGCCGCCATCCCGGAGGATCTGATCGAGAGCGAACTGTTCGGGCATCGCAAGCTTTCTTTTCCGGGCGCCACCGACGACAAGGAAGGAAAATTTCACAAGGCTGATCGTGGGACTCTGTTTCTGGACGAAGTCGGTGACATGAGCCTGAAGACGCAGGCCAAGGTGCTACGGACGCTCGAACAGCAGAGATTCACTCCGGTGGGAAGCGATGACCCCATCACCGTGGACGCGCGCGTCATTGCTTCGACAAACAAGGATCTGGAGGAAGAGATCTCGCGCGGAAACTTCCGCGAGGACCTCTTCTACCGGCTGAATGTGATTCCGTTCGTGGTGCCTCCGCTGCGCGAGCGCAAAGAAGACATCCCGCTGCTGGGGCGCCACTTCCTGAAGGAATTCGCTGCGGCCTATGGCCGGCGCCCGCGCGAGATCACCGACGACGCCATCGCTGCCCTGATGCGCTACTCCTGGCCGGGCAACGTGCGCGAATTGCGCAACGTGATCGAGCGCATCGTGATCATGAACCCCACCACCTCCCGCTTCGAGCGCAAGCACCTGCCGCCGCTGGTCTATCGCGATGGCAGCCGCCGGGCCGCCGGCACTGAGGGATCGACGCTGCACCAGGCCCGTGCAGCCTATGAACGCGACTACATCCTAAAAAAGCTGGACGAGAATCACGGCAACGTCAGCCGCACGGCGGAAGTGCTGGGCCTGGAGAGGAGTCATCTGTACCGGAAGATGAAGAGCTTGGGGATTGCGGCGAAAGAGTAGAACCGGTCTCAAGTCTTAGGTCTCAGGCCTCAGGAATAACCCCATTTGCATTGTCATCCCGAGCGAAGCGAGAGATCTGCAGTTTGCCGGTCGGGCCAGTTTCTTTTAAGCGTTCTTTTTTCCTGAGACCTGAGACCTGACACCTGACACCTGAGACCTGGTTCACCGCTTGATCATCCGAATCTCAGTCCCATTCTTGTGGAACTGCACGTCATCCATCAACTGATTGATCAGATAGATGCCGCGCCCGTGGCTGGAAAAGATGTTCTCGCCGGCGCAGGGATCGGGGATCTTGGTGACATCGAAGCCGGGACCGGGATCGCGCACGACAATGAGCAAGCCGTGGGTTTCGTCGCAGGCCACGTCGCACTCAATGATTTTGCTGGGATCCGAGCTCGCTCCGTGCACGACCGCGTTCGACAAGGCTTCGGTCAGGGCAAGCTCAATGTCGTTTTCCCGTCCCTCGGCACATTTCATTTCCCGCACCACGTTCATGACGCTCTGGACGACCGGGTCCACCGCCTTGCGGTCGGCACAAAGCGTAACGCTGAGTTTCAGAATCAGCTTTTGCGCATCGAAATTGCAGGCCTGCTGCGGCGAGTCAGAAGATGAGGAAGAAGGATTGGACATAGGCGGCTTGGGCGTTCGTTTCTCGGGCCTCGTTTGCGGCTACCGATTAGTAAGATGCACAAGGCCGCTCTGAGATTCTAGGGATTCACGGGCGGAGATGCAAATTTTCCGCGGCCCTCGGTTTTCAGCTTTGGGATCTAGCCTTTAGCCTTAGGTCCGGCCGTGACCTCCGACGCGGGGGGCTCGCTCTCTAGCGGGCCCGCGATCTGCGCCAGTTGCCGCCGCCAGTCCAGTTCTTCCACAAACTGCCGTGACTCGCGCCAGCCAGGTTGAACTTTGACAAAAAGCTCCAGAAAAACCCGCGTGCCGACCATTTTTTCGATGTCCATCCGGGCAGCCGTCCCGATCCTCTTCAGCATCTGGCCGCCTTTTCCCACCAGGATGCCTTTCTGGCTGGCGCGGTCGCAATAGATGGTGGCGGCGATGCGGGTCAGCCTTTCGCCTTCCTCAAACTGCTCCACCATCACCGAAACTGCATGGGGAACTTCTTCCCGCGTCTGGAACAGGACATGCTCACGGATTGCTTCCGCCACCATGAAACGCACCGGCTGGTCCGTGATCTGGTCCTCGGGAAAGTAGCGCGGGCCTTTCGGCAACGCTTTCAGGACGCACTGCAGCAATTCGTCCAGGCCCTTCTTTTTCAGGGCGGAGATGGGAATGATCTCCTTGAAGTCGTGCAACGGCTGGAACTGGGCGATCAGCGGCAGCAGGTCGCGCTTGTCGGCGAGCAGATCGATCTTGTTGAGCAACAGAAAGACCGGAGTACCGGACCGTTTGATCAGGTCAAGAACGAAATCGTCTTCGGCGGTCCATTTCCGCTTGGCGTCCACAATCAGCAGGATGAGCTGGCAGCCCTGGAGAGCTTCGTGAACGTCGGACATCATCTTGCGGCCGAGTGAAGAATCCGGGCGATGAACGCCCGGAGTGTCAATCAGGACAATCTGCCCCGCGGCGCACCCCTTCTGCTGGGGTGCATTGATGATCCCGAGGATGCGGTTGCGCGTGGTCTGCGGTTTGGGCGAAATGATCGCCAGCTTCTCGCCCACCAGCGCGTTCAGCAACGTGCTCTTACCCGCATTGGGGCGCCCGAGGATGCAGACGAATCCGGAATGAAAGGACATGAGAATAGGCTACTAGTTTCTAGCTGGTGGCTGCTAGCTATCAGAGGCGCGGTTAGCGGATGACGTCCATTGGCACACTCCCCAGGTGTGACACTGTTTGGCAATAGTGTCAGGACACTTGAAAAATGACAGAACGCAAGGATCGTGACAATTTCTTCCGAGTCTGTCATGAACGCCCAAGCGCGCGTCGCGCCTTGGAATAGTCTCCGGTGCGACTTGTCCAGTTGCTGGCCAAGGCTCCGATCGCCCAGATTACCGCGAAGATTAGAAACGGTTTGCTCGCAGAAACGCCTGCGCGCCACGCGCAAAGCGCGCCTAGGGTCGGAACCACAGCCGATGACGTCACTCCCGCCGACCACATGACGGCTTTCGCCATCGGGCTGGCACTCTGCATCGAGGCCTTCTCGGTCTGCACGCCAAAGAATGGGAGATGCTCGAACACCCATCGCAGGCCGGCGGGGTAGCCTTCCGGATTCCCAGTGCCGCCAATTGTGTAGAAAGCAAAGCGAATACCCAGCAACCGGCCTACAGCCCAATGCGCGATGCCGTGGCAGAAGAAGTAAAGCAGAACCCAGGCGGCGATCATCCCGACGATGGCTGTGCCCTTCGAATGCGCCGATCGCGCCGCAGCGAGGGCAACGAATGCCGCCGCGATCCCGGCAATCTGCACCGTGTTCCCGGCAACGAGCGAGAGCCGGCTGAAGATCTTTCGCTTCAAAGTGGCCTTTGCTTCATCCATGTAGTGGGTGAGTGGTGCTCAATCGCTCCCGGGGATTCCGTCACCGGGGTCGTGCATTCTTTGCTGCATCATTCAACGCCTTGGCCAGGTCCGGATGCTCTATCAGAACTTCATTCATGCAGTCGCGCCCCAAAGCTTCGCCCCACTTCTGGCCTGCGAGTTGTAACTCTCCCAGCATCTTCGGAAGCACCCCGATCATCTTCTGCCCGAGGGGCGTCTCATAGAACTTGATGAGACCCTTGATCTCTTCGTGAGTGTAGTACTTGTCGTACGAGGGAACAGCCATATCAAGAATCTGCTGCGGGTTGGCCTTGGTATGGAACTTTTCAAAAAAGAGATCGATCACTTTCTCGCGATAGTCCCCTGGCGGCAAAGAGCTTGTCATCAGTGGTTTGATGTTGTTCTCCATGCCCTCCATCATCTGGCTGACCAGCGAAGAAGTTCCCGCCAGGTCCATCAGCCGTCGGATGTCAGCCTCTTTCGCGGCATCGATCTTCCCTGAGCCAGCGGAAGGAGCAGGTCCTGCTGGGGCTTGTTGCCCAGCGGACGTTTGCGCTGGAGACACCTGAGCCAGCAGAGATCCCGCAATCAAAAACCGGACAATGACACTACAACTCTTCATAGGTGCCTCCCGGCACCGGAGCCGACAATCTTAGCTGACCTGCGGGACTGAGCCACAATTTGGCTATTTCCACTCGTGATTCCCCTTCGAGCCCAGGTGCCGGGCCTTCAAATCAACTTCATCTGCTTCGGCTCGACCGTCGTAATCCGCACTCGCTCGACTCTGCGATCAGTGGAGTCCAGCACTTCAAACCGCAGGCCGTCCTCATCGATGACCTCGCCTTTTCTGGGGATCCTTCCGGCAATCTCGCTGACCAGGCCGGCGACGGTGGACGACTCGCGTCCTCCGGGGCGTATGCCGAAGAGTTCGTCGAGACGATCCACGTCCATGTTTCCCGGGACCACATAGGAGCGCTCGTTCTCGCGCACGACGTCCGTCTTCTCGTGTTCGTCGCCGATTTCGCCGACGATCTCCTCCACCAGATCTTCGATCGTCACCAGCCCCGCGACGCCGCCGTATTCGTCCACCACGATGGCCATGCGGACATTGCTGCGCTGCATCTCGCGCAGCAGGTCGCTAACCAGTTTGCTCTCGGGAACGAAGTACACATCGCGCCGCATCAGCGTGTCCACGGTGCGGGTGTGCGCCTCGGAGTCGGGGACTTGAAGAATGTCCTGGGTGTAGAGAATTCCCTTGATGTTGTGGATGGAACCTTCGTACACCGGAATCCGCGAGAACGGTTTCGTTTTCAGCAGCTCGACTACCTGCTCGACCGTGGCGTTGACGGGCACGGCGACCATCTCAGGCCGGGGCTTCATGGCGTCGCGCACGGTCTTGCCGCTGAACTCGACTACCGACTGAATCAGGTCGCGGTCGCCCTCCTGGAGAATGCCTTCTTCCTGGCCGGCTTCGATGAGGGCGTCTACGGCTTCGGCGGGAGTCTCGGGCGTCGGATCTCCATGTTCGCGCGTCAAGGCGGCGACGGACTGACAGAATCCCAGAACGAGGGTAATGGGCAGGATCAGATAGATGAGCAAACGCAGCGGCAACGCTAAGTGCCTGAGCCAGCGGCCGCTGGTACGGGAGAAGAAGACAAACGGCAGGAGCCGGTTGAACACGATGATGATCAGGATCAGGCTGAGGATCGCCTCGAGCACCTCGTAGATGCCCCACGCGCGTTCGCGAAAAACGGTGAAGCCGACGATCATTGCGATGGAGGCGGTGATCAGCTGAGTCAGGATCGCCATGGAGAGCGAGGCCCGCGCGCGACTTACCCCCAGGCGCGGCTCCACGATCTGCTCGAAAGAATCAATGTTGTCCTGAAAATCGCGGGAAAGGAACTTCCCGATCTCCTGGTAAACGCGATCCACGTAGGACACCAGCGTGAGCAGCGCAATGAGCAAAACGAGAGCGAGTCCGGCGCCGATCACGTGCCCCTCCGGGTTCGCGAACGCAGACCCTTGTGGGCAGCGTGTTGTCGAAGATTTCCGATTGGGACTCGCTTTGGGGTAGCGTAGCGCTTCAGCGCTGCGGTAGACGCTTGCCTCTCGGAATCGGCTTTAGCCGCTGAGGCCCTCTCGATCAGGCCAACCGGAAGCCGGAGGTCACGGCGCAATTTCTGCTCTCGCCGCGCCATCCGGCCTTGGTCCCGCTCGTGATCGTAACCACGCAGATGTAGGATGCCGTGCAGCGCCAGGATTTTGATCTCCTCCGCGGTCGAGTGTCCCAGAGCGCGAGCGTTGTGGGCGGCGATCTCCGCGGAAATAGCGATGTCCCCGGCGTAACCCGTGTTCAACCCCGGCAGAGCGGGAAAAGAAAGGACGTCGGTAGGCCGGTCCTGCCCGCGGAAGCGCCGGTTCAGCGACCGTAACTCGACATTGGAAGTCACCAGCACGTTAACCGTGCCGCGCAGTCCGGCAGCGCGGCGCGCGCGCCCCACAAAGCGGTCGAGGGCCACCTCGCTCAGGCCCACAACGCGTTTTTGCAGAATGACCACAGCGAACCAGCGCGACCCGCGGGGACGCAACCTCCCGGGTTGGCGAAGTCGGGACGGCACTCGAGATCGAACCCTGAAGGACACCGCTCACCTACTGCATCACCGCCACGCGCTATAAGCCCACACCACCGGCACCGCGAACAACAGGGCATCAATGCGGTCGAGCATACCCCCGTGCCCCGGCAAAATCGATCCGGAGTCCTTCGCCCCGGCGCCGCGCTTCACCAGCGATTCCACCAGGTCTCCCAACTGCGCTGCCACATTCACCATGGCCGACAGCACCACTATCGCCCCCAACTGCGGCGGTTGCAACCCGAACATTCCGTCCCGCCGCTCGATCAGCCCCGCTTGCAGTAGCGCCGTGCTGATTCCCGCCGCGTGCTGGAACCAAAGCGAGCCGACAATCACGCTTGCCAGCACCGACGCAATCGCGCCCTCCCAGGTCTTCTTCGGACTGATCTCCGGGGACATCCGATGCCGCCCCAGCGACTTGCCCACGAAATACGCAAAAATGTCCCCCGCCCACACCACCAGCAACGTGTAGATAACGTAGATTGCTCCCCCGAGGTGCTGTCGCATCTGCACCAGCAGTGCCAGCGGAAGCGCCACATAGACGAAAGCAAACACCGAAGCCGCGGCCGCCGGATATCCGCCCGCCAAGTCGCCACGCCGCATCGCAATCGTCAGAAACAGGAAGGGCGCCAGTGCCGCCGCCAGGGCCAAGCCGTAGATCATGGCGGTGGTTTCAACTAACAGCGTGCGGTTGCTGGTAGCGACAATGACGAAAACGAAAAAGACCGCGACGAACGCATACGTTGGCTGCCGCAGCGGCTCGACCCCATACCGCGCCGCCAGCTTCAGAAATTCCGCGACCGCCAGCAGCGCCACCACCCCCGCCACGATGGCCATGACATAGAGTGGCGCCTTCAGCACCAGGAGAAGAACAAGGGGGATGAGAACGACTGCCGTAACGACGCGCTTGATCAACGCTTGCCCTCGGCGGGCGCGCGGACAGGCGCATGCCCGTGATCCTGCCCCAGCCCGCCATACCGGCGCTCCCGCGTCTGAAACTCTTCAATTCCTTCCAGCAGGTGGACGCCACGAAAATCCGGCCACAAGGTCTGCGTCACATAAATCTCCGCGTAAGCCAGTTGCCACAGCAGAAAGTTGCTCAGCCGCATCTCGCCGCTCGTGCGCACCACCAGGTCAGGATCGGGCAGGCCGCGAGTATAGAGATGCTCGCTGATCAGCTGTTCGTCCACCTGCATGTGATCCAAACCGCCGTTGCGCGCCGCCGCCTCGGCCAGCGACCGGAACGCGTCCACAATCTCGCTGCGCGCGCTGTAGTTCAGTGCCAGCGTCAGCACCATCCCGCGATTCCCGCGCGTAGCCTCGCGCGCATACTCCATCTCGCGCTGCACCGACTCCGGCAGTTCGTGTTTCCGCCCGATGTACTCGAGCCGGATGTTGTTCGCGTTGAGAGTCTTGATCTCCGCCTTGAGATAGCGGCACAACAGGCGCATCAGGAAGTCCACTTCCGTCCGCGGCCGCTTCTTCCAGTTCTCCTCGGAGAAAGCGTAGAGCGTCAGTGCCGGAATGCCGATGCGGGCGGCCGTTTCCACCGTCGAACGCACGGCCGCCACGCCGGCACGGTGTCCCGCCACGCGCGGCATATGACGGCGCCGCGCCCAGCGCCCGTTTCCGTCCATAATGATGGCGATATGTTTGGGGAGCCGCGCCGGATCCAGCCGCAGGTAAGCCTCCGCTTCCTTGCGGTCCATCCCAGCCGGCACTGTGTGTCGCAAGCTGACCTCTGCAAGTCGAAGCTAACACACGAGTTGCAGTCA
This sequence comes from Terriglobales bacterium, assembly GCA_049273945.1. Taxonomy (GTDB): domain Bacteria; phylum Acidobacteriota; class Terriglobia; order Terriglobales; family Acidobacteriaceae; genus Acidiflorens. The sequence goes on from JBASRS010000047.1 coordinate 57,272, forward strand.
ATGCAATTGCGGGTGTGGCGCCGGTCGCGATGGCGCGAGTTCACCCAATGGCACCCAACATACACAGGGCAAGGGGGCTCTCGGCGTTCTCTGCGTATTCCTTTGCGATCTCTGCGGTTTAGGATTTTTCAACGCCGGGATCACGAGGCCCCGGTCGCCAACCGCTGACTTATCCCGGCGGCCAATGCAGCGCGCGCCCCCCAAGCAGGTGCACGTGCATGTGAAACACGGACTGCCCGGCGCCCGGACCCACGTTCAGCACGGTCCGATAGCCATTCTCAATCGAGCGCTGCCGTGCAATCTCCGCGGCCGCGAGATGACAGTGACCGAGGAGTGCCGCGTCTTCGGGCTTGGCCTCTTTCAGGCCGGCAATGTGTTTCTTGGGGATGACCAGCACATGGGTGGGAGCTTGTGGGTTGATATCGTCAAAGGCAAGAGTGTGCTCGTCTTCGTACACCTTCTTCGACGGCACTTCACCGCGAACAATGCGGCAAAACAGACAATCAGCCATAGCGTAGATTCCGTTCTGTTGCGATGCGGGTCTTGAACGAGTACCGCAGGAAGATAGAAAGCCCTGTTTTCTGCGGAGAGAACAATATCACTCATCCCGCAACCCGCCAACCGGGAAATTGGCAGCGTGCAACAAAAATGATGGACTGTTGCAAAAGACAATAGTTCAGTCGAGCCGCAACAAAAACACCGCCCCCTCAGGAGTCTCGGTTTCGCGGGCCAGAGTTTGGGCGCGTTCCCGGTCGTCATCCAGCACGCGCACCCGCACCCACCAGTCCCCCACCGGGCTTGCAAACCGCAGCACCTTAGCTGTGCGATAGCGCCGCTGGAGATGGTCCGCCAGGTCGCTGGCATCCTTCTCGTCGGTGAAAGACCCGATCTGCACCGCCCAGCGCCCACCCGTCTCGAGAGGGGAAGGCACCTGCAGGACCTCCAGCCGTACTTTGGCAACGCCCGGCAAATACACGTCGAGCGCTTTCGCCGCCGCCAGCGAAAGGTCAAGGATGCGTCCCTCGACAAACGGCCCGCGATCGGTAATCCGCACCATCGCCGAGCGCCCAGTCTTCACATTCGTCACGCGCACGATCGCGCCCAGCGGCAGCGTGCGATGCGCCGCCGTCATCGCGTGCATGTTGTACACCTCGCCGTTCGAGCCGCGCCGGTTGTGATAGGGAGCGCCATACCAGCTCGCAGTCCCGGTTTCCTCAAAAATGACCTTCGCTCCCGCAGGCGCCTCGATTTTTTCGTCTTGACCCTCTTTGCCGGCTTCTGTGGGTGTCTGGCTGCGAGAAGTGGACGGCACGGTCTCCGAAGGCGACGGCGGCAGCGAGGGAGGCGGAGGGACCTTCGCCTCTGTCTTCTTATGTCCGCCGCACCCGCTCAGCAGAAGAGTGCTCAGGAATAAAAGCAGGCAGGGCAGGCCGAATCGCAATACCTGCCGTGGATGCGGAAAGGAAAAGCGGCTTAGGAATTCTGGGCGCGCTGGGCTTCCAGATAATCCGCGAACTGCGACAGCTTCACGGCCGCCGTCCGCAGCGCCTTTGACGAATGCGTGCGCACCGCCGGCACCACCTCGTCGTTGAGATACTGCACCAGGGTTGCCGTCTCCTTCTCGAGCGTCTCGGCAATATTCGCCACCGAGCGATTGAAGCGTGCGGAAGCATCTTCCACTTTGCGGTCGAATTCGGTCATACCTATCCTGCCGGAACGGCTTGATCGTCACGCGTGTGTGGCGGTGCCAGGCGTCTTTCATTATCGGATGCCGCCCCCGGCGGGTCAATACTGTCGAATCAGCTCTGCCACGTGTAGAGCTGGCGGTCGAAAGAGGGAAGGGCACGGCTTCCAGCCGTGCCACAAGAGTCTCAAGACAGGTTTTGGGAAGGGCACGGCTTTCAGCCGTGCCACAAGAGCCGCGGGTCCCCTGTCCTAAGAAAGGCCCGGCGCAAAGATCGCGCCATCTCACGGTACAATCTCGGCATGCGTCCGCGGCTGGTTACAATACCGCTCCTTCTTTCTTTGATGCTCGGACTGGCTTGCACCATCGCCAAAGAACATCCCGCGCGGAATTTCTCCGAAGCAACCGGCGCCGAGGCCCTGGAGCGGATTTTCTGGAAAGAGATCCAGGCTGGGAACTGGACGGAGATTGAGCGCGTGCTAGCTTCCAACTACATAGGCGTAGGGCCCGGCGCGTCGCTGGACCGCACCGCAACCCTGGAGCAGTACCGCCAGTGGAAGCTGACCGACTTCGCGATCGGCGATCTCAAGACCGAATTAAACGGCCCGACCTTCATCGTGACTTACACCATCACGCTGAATGGAACCGCAGCCGGACAGCCGCTACCCTCAGGCCCTCAGCACATGATGACCGTCTGGCAGCAACAAAAGTCCGGGTGGATGGTCATCGCGCACAGCGTCAGCCAACCATAATGCGCGCTCTTGCCGCCCTCGCCTCCACCTCCGCCTACCACCGCGCAGAGACGCGGCTTGCCGCGTCTTCATCCGGCAAGGACCTGCCCACTTTCCGTCGCGCGCTGCTCGGCTGGTACGACGAGAATCGCCGCGATCTCCCCTGGCGCAAAACCCGCGACCCTTACCGTATCTGGCTTTCGGAAATCATGCTGCAACAGACCCGGGTCGCCGCCGTGCTGGAACACTATCGCCTCTTTCTCAAACGCTTCCCGAATATCAGGACGTTAGCCGCAGCGTCTGAAACCGAAGTCCTCGCCGCCTGGAGCGGCCTGGGCTACTACCGCCGCGCCCGCATGCTACGCCAATGCGCCCGGAAGATCGTGGAAGAACATGGCGCCCTTTTTCCGCAAACTTCGAAAGCGCTTGAAACCCTGCCTGGCATTGGCCGCTACACCGCTGCCGCCATCGCCAGCATCGCCTTCGCCGAGCCGGTCGCCGTCGTGGATGGCAACGTCGAGCGCGTGCTGCAGCGGCTGGCTGGCCGCAGTCTTACAGCGAAGCAGACTTGGCAGCGCGCCCAGTCGCTTCTGAGTGAGTCTCGCCCCGGAGATTTCAATCAGGCCATGATGGAACTGGGCGCAACTGTCTGCACACCGCGCCAGCCGAAGTGCGACACCTGCCCCCTCCGAAAGTGGTGTGCGACGCAAGGCGAAGCCCCGCGCACCACGCCTCCGCAAAGTCAGTCCAGGAAAGAAATCTGGTGCACGCTGGACCAACGCGACGGCCACATCCGGCTGGTGCAGCGACCCCGCAAAGCCTCTCTGATGGCCGGAATGTGGGAACTTCCGCAGATGGCGCCGACCGTTCCCAGCTCCAACTACACATCAGGAGCGGCCGCGAGGCCGCGAAAGAATAGCCACCAAGCCCCCTGGCAAACCTTCCGTCACTCCATTACCGTAACCGCCTACACCGTCCACGTGATCCGTGGCTCCGTCTCTGTCACTAAGGGTAAATGGATTCCCGTCGCGAAACTTTGCCACGTACCCATCACCGGCCTCGCGCGTAAAATCCTTCAGGCGGCCGGCATCATCTAAACTCTCAGGTGTCAACTCTCAGATTGGTCCGACTTTGAGCCCCTGAGACCTGAGACCTAACACCTGAGACCTGAAGTGATGAAGTGGCTCAATCATCTCTTGGGAGGTTCGCAAGACATGGCCGCATTGTCAGCCGGAACGAAAGCCCCGGACATTTCCCTGACTGCCGTTGATGGCAAAGCGTTCTCCTTACAAAACGCTCTCAAGCGCGGCCCGGTTGTAGCCGCCTTCTTCAAGGTGTCCTGCCCGGTCTGCCAGTACGCCTTGCCCTATCTCGAGCGCCTGCACAAATCCTACGGCGATCAGAAAATTACCATCGTAGGCATCTCCCAGGACGACAAGCGCAGCACCAACGCCTTCCTGAAAGAGTACGGAATCACCTTCCCCACGCTCCTCGACGACCCCAACGGCTACACGGTCTCGAACGCCTACGGTCTGACCAACGTCCCCACCTGGTTCCTGATCGGCCAGGACGGCGAGATAGAAATCACGAGCGTCGGCTGGGTGAAGCAAGAAATGGATGATCTCAACCGCAAACTGGCGGAGTTCCAGAAGGCCCCTTTACCACCGCTGTTCAAGCCGGGAGAAGACGTCCGCGACTTCCGCGCTGGTTGAAGCTCCAAAAACTGATCCCGCGGTCGCGGGACAAAGATGATGCAATCGCTACCCATGGCCAACGCCGAAATTGGCGATTACACTCACGATCCGATCAGTGAGTGTAATGGCGATATTTCAACAGTAATCGACCGCGATGCTGCCCGTTGGCGAGATGGCTAACAGCTTAGACAATCGCGGCGTTCTTTGGATGCATGCCCGCCCCGCCTCAGTTCACGACCTGAGTCAGCGACGCTGCACTACCGACGATGTTGGCAGTGCCGTTATACGTCGCCGTGATCGTGTTGCTTCCCGCTGGCAGCGAGCTCGTGGTAACGCT
>JBASRS010000052.1:0-2376 GCA_049273945.1 Terriglobales bacterium
GACCTGAGACGCGGCAAGCCGCGTCTCTACGAATCTGTTTGCCGCTACGGCTGCGGCTGGTCCACGTCCTCGAGCGTCTTTTTCTTTTTACGCACCGTGCGGATCACAATCCCCACCGAGAAAACGCCGTTGTCCTGTTTCTGCTTAAACAAACGTGTTTGCAGATAGTCGGCCTTGAAACGCAGGGCGAAGCGCGGGCTGATGTTGTAGTCCACGCCCCCGCCGGCCACCAGGCCCAGGCCGCCACTGGTTTCCGCAAACAGGGTCCCATCGTTGGAGCGCGCCTCGCCGCGCACCCCGGAGTGCCCAAACATTAACTCGCCAAAGGGAGTAAAGCGCTCGGACTTGCGGTAGGGGAACTGCACTCCCCCCAGGTAGTTGTAGAGCTTGGTGTCCACGTTGAAGGTGACGTTTCCGTTGGGACAGAACGGCGGACAGGTCGGAAACGGGGCGGGCACAGCGAGCGGAATCTTGGAGGGCCCGTAGAGGCCATTCCCTTCGAAGACGAAGCCCATCCATGTGGCGACATTCAGTCCGAGCGAAACATTCCAGCCGTTCGGGCGCGCGATGTGCCCGGAGTTGAACGACTGCGTCATGCCGTAGGAGTAGCCGCCAAACAGTTCGGCGCGAGGAAACTTGGGCGCGGGCTCGGGATTCTCTCCGGGAAGCTGCGCCCACGACCCCACGCACAGCGCAGCCACCAACGCCAAAACTCCCAGGCTTCTCCTCACGATTCCTCCTTGAATAAGTACCCAGTACCTAGTAGCCAGTACCCAGCAAGGGCGCACGGGGTACTGGCTACTAGGTACTGGGTACTGCCTTTCCGAACACCGTATTGTAGTGAAGCCGAATCTCGCCGCAGGTACCCTGTTCGGGCGAATACACGACGCAGGTGTCAAACGGCCGCGAGTAAACGTGCAGCGACACAGCACGCTGGTTCGCTTCCCGCGGATTCACCACCCGGTGGACCGGTTCCTGCGGATCGACCGCGCACGGATTCTCCGCCGTCAATTCCACTCGGTTGGATGCTTCCAACCGGCATTGGCCTGCCTCAATATCCTGAAATCCCACGCGAAAATTCTCGACCACCAGCTTCCCGACCGGCGCCGCCATCCAGCAGTTCTGGTCGCGATGATTGTGCACCGAACTCGCCTGCCCCACTTCCCAACAGATGGCGATCAGCTCATAGACCTCGGTCTTGTCGATCAGGTTGCGGGTGTAGTGCTGCCGGTTCCAGGTCAGATAGGGCGCCAGGCTCGCTTGGTCAACCGGTGCTTCCAGGAGAAATGCCCGAATCTCTTCGGTCTGGTCGAAGGCCGATGGCGAAAACGCCCGCAGCTGGGTCACGAAATCGTTGATAGGAATGCGCATGGAAACCAGTCAGTATATCGGTTCGCGGGCGAGGGCGCCCGCGCCACACGGTCAATCCACGAACATGCAATCTCCGTAGGAATAGAAGCGATACCTGGCATCCACCGCATGGCGATAGGCGCTCAGCACAAAATCCTTGCCGCCGAGGGCGCACACCAGCATCAGCAGCGTGGACTGGGGAAGGTGGAAGTTGGTAAGCAGCGCGTCCACCACTAAAAACCGGTATCCGGGATAGATAAACATTGTGGCCTCGCCGCTGCCGGCTTCGACCCGATTGCTGCCAGCGCCCTGGGCCGCGTGCTCGAGAGTTCGGACGGTAGTCGTCCCGACGGCAATTACGCGGCGCTTATCCTGTTTGGCCGCGCCGATGGTGCGTGCCGTCTCGGGCGGAATCTCGTACCACTCCCGATGCAGCTTGTGGTCTTCCACTTTTTCCACCCGCACGGGCTGAAATGTGCCCAGGCCGACGTGCAGGGTGACCTCAGCAATTTCGATACCGCGCGCCCGAATGCGCTCCAGGGTTTCCGGGGTGAAGTGGAGACCCGCGGTCGGCGCGGCCACGGACCCTCGTTCCCGGGCATAGACGGTCTGGTAGCGTTCGCGATCAGATGCCCGGTCCTCACGGTCAATATAGGGCGGCAAGGGCACGTGCCCGATGCGCTCCACACGTGCAAGAAAGTCTGCGACCGGAGCGAAGCGGATTTGCCGCTGCCCGAAGCTGCCACGTTCGATGACTTCGGCTACGAGTTCCACCGGATCGCCGAAGAAGAGTTGCTCTCCGATGCCAATCTTCCGCCCCGGTCGAACCAGGCACTCCCATTCATTGGGATGGGCGGACATCTGCCGGGTCAGCAGCACTTCGACCCGTCCGCGCAGGAACTCCCGCGAGGCCGGGTTATGCGGGCTCAGCGGATGGGCCCGCTCCCCGCTGCGGTGCCCATACAGCCGCGCCGGAAAAACCCGGGTGTTGTTCAGCACCAGCAAGTCACCCGACCGCAGCAGGTC
>JBASRS010000053.1:0-8582 GCA_049273945.1 Terriglobales bacterium
CAGCAGATTCCCCGCGAATCGCTCTACATCGCCGACGAAGTCTTCTTCACCGGCACCGCCGCCGAAGTCACGCCCATCCGCTCGGTGGACAAGATCAGCGTAGGCAAAGGCGTAGTCGGCCCGATTATCAAGTCCATCCAGCAGGAGTTCTACGGCATCGTCCGTGGCGAGAAGGCGGACAGGTACAACTGGCTGACGCCGGTTCCGGTGGGAGCGAAACAGCCGGTAGGCGTCTGATCGTGGAGGGACGGGCGTCCTCGCCCGTCCGAGTGTGGAGCGGACCTGTCCTGAGCGAAGTCGAAGGGTCCTCGCGAAAAAGGGTTACCCGAGCGCTATCAAGCTAGCAAACCAATTTGTTTGAGAAGCTGGCTGAAACGTGGGTCCGAGCGCAGGGAGTCCAGTCGCGGCTCCCATTTGCTGTAAACGAGAAATGTAGAACGCTCGGCGAGTGCCTTATCTAACCATGCAAATGCTTTATCTTTTTCGCCCAGAGCCGTGTAAATCAGTGCAACGTCGAAAGGCGAAACATATGATTTCTTTGCACGGTCCGACAGTGTTTGCAGCACTTTCTCTGCTTCACGCCGGTTACCGGCCAGTGCGTAGGCATGGCCGAGCGGAGCAAGGAAGAACGAATCGCCCTCCGTGGACTCAACTGCCTTCTTAAATTCCGCGATCGCCGGATCGAGCATTCGTTTTTGCTCGTAAGTCCAGCCCAGAATCGTATGCTCCCATGGATTGTTCGGTTGCGACTTGAGGAAATTCTCCGCTAGCCGGATTGATTGGTCGTAATCGCGCGCCGCGAAACTATGCCAGCAGAGGCACGACTTTAGGCCATCTCCGACGGGGTCCAGCTCCAGGGCGCGCTTACTCTCTGCCTCCGATTCGGCCAGCCGGCCAATCGCCATTAGGTAATGGGCGTATTCGTGGCGGATATCGGCGTCGCTGGGATTCAACTCCAGAGCTCGTTTGAACTCGCGCTCCGCTCCGGCGAAATCCCAGTCGTAGTGCAGCTTGGCCAACGCCAGGGCCCCGTGCCCTGCGGGCAAGCGCTCATCTTTCTGCAATGCCAGTGTTGCAGCTTCCTTAACCTTGCCCCAGCCTTTATTGGGCGCGAGCTCGCCGAAAAATGCCATTTCAGAATAAGCCAAAGCCATGTGGGCATAAGCGGGTGCGTAACTCGGGTCGAGCTTAATGGCCTGGTTGTAGTACTCAACACTTTTCTGCAGATCGAAACTATCGAAGTAGTAGTTGGCTTTCAAATATGTTTCGTATGCCTCGGGACTCGCGGTCGCAGCTTTCGGAGGTGCCGATGCTTTCGGTCCCCCCATCCGGCTTTCAACCTGCTTCGCGATGTCCGAGGCTACCTCATCCTGCAACGCGAGCACATCGCGGAAATCGCGTTCGTAGCTGTCAGCCCAGAGGTGCCTATCGTCTGTGGCGCGGACCAGCTGCGCGGTTACACGTACACGATTGCCGGAGCGCTGTACTGAGCCCTCGACGATTGCGTCCGCGTTGAGTTCGCGGGCGATCACCGGCAAGGGCTTCTTCGCGGCTTTGTACTGCATGGTTGAAGTGCGCGAGATGATCTGCAGGCCTTCCATTCGCGCCAGATCAGTGGTTAACGCCTCGGTCATTCCGTCGGCAAAGTAATCCTGTGCCGGATCACCCGAGAGATTCTGGAGCGGCAACACCGCGATTGTGCGCACCGAGCCAACAGAACTAGCGAACAGGCGGTCGCGCCAGCCCACCGGATTGATGACAGCTAGGACAATCACAATTCCCAGCGTGATCGCAACAAAGATCGCAGCCTCTCGCCGGGCAAACCGTGGCCGAGATACCGGCACGAGTGTCAACGGCGTCTGCGACTCATCACCTTGAACCGGAAGCGCAGGGCCGTCTGCGATGGGCGCAATGAACCGATATCCACGACGTGGAAAGGTTTCTATATAGCGGGGAGTATCGGCATCATCGTCGAGAGCAGCCCGAATCTGTCGGATGCACAGGTTTACACCGTGCTCGGAGTCTACAAAGGTCTCGTGTCCCCAGATTTGTTCTGTTAGTTCCTCGCGCGTGACCATTTCGCCGCGGCGCGTCGCCAGCAGGATCAGCACTTTGGCTGCCTGGGGTCGCAATTTGACTGTCATGCCGGACTTGCGGAGCTCACCCGTTGCGGTATTCAACTCGAAAGTGGCGAACCGAACCACAGGCCTGTCGGAAGCGGTCCTCGTCATTGCCCACACCCGAGAATGGCCACATTATATGCCGATTTCCGTCTTGAATACCCACAATCGCAACGCACGTTGCTGCAGCAACTTAGGCGCTCACCAAAAACTAATAGTTTGCCAATTGACTGCCCGGAGCGTTTGAACCAAAGTCTCATCGCTCGGCGCAGATGCCCGGAGAAACCATGTCCCGGCAAGTGTTGAAGGAGGAGACAATGCGTTCAAGTCAGATGAGATTTCATGTCCCAAGATTCGCCGTCGTGCTCTGTGCAACTGTGCTCGCGACCCTCATGCCGATCACAACCATTCAAGTAGCTGAAGCACAGAGTGTCACAGCAACCGCCGCTCCACAAAGTCCTGCGGAGGGTGTCATCGCAACCATCCCGCTCGGTGTCCCGGCGGGCGCTGGGACGTTCGCTCTAGCTGTTAATCCACGCACGGGGAGGGTCTACGTCACCAACCCCGGAGGAGATTTTGGACTGGATTGTGATTCCAATGTCGTCTCCGTCATAAATGCTGCAACGAATACCGTACTCGCTCCGATCACAGTGGGCGTCAGTCCGTTCGGCGTTGCGGTCAATCCAAAGACGAACAAAGTGTACGTGGCTAATCTTGGTGGCACATGCTTCCCTACTGGTACCGATAGTGTCTCCGTAATAGATGGTTCAACAAACACCGTTGTAGATACGATCTCGGTGGGCCTCGGCCCAGCCTTCGTGGCTGTTAATCCGAAAACGAACAGAGTATACGTGACTGTGAACGGTGGTTGCTGCGCCGACGGCAACACGGTGGCTGTCATCGACACTTCGACAAATGCGGTAGTCGACACCATCACGGTTGCCGACAATCCATTTCTGATCGCCGTGAATCCGCGTACGAACAGAATCTATGTGACTCATACCCCGGTCGACCAGATCTCGGTGATTGACGGCTCTACGAATACCGTCGTAGCGACCTTCGGGATAGGGAGCGAGGCGCGGGGCATTGCCTTTGATCCAAATGGGAAGTTCGTCTACGTGGCCGCTCGAAATATCGACCAGCTCGCGGTCGTAGACAGCTCGACAAACGCTGTCGTGCAGTACATCCCGGTCGGCAGCCGTCCGCATGGCGTCGTGTTTAATCGCGAGAACGGCAGGATCTACGTAACCAACCGCAATTCCGGCACGGTCTCGGTCATAGACAGCGAAACAAGAACGGTTGTGGCCACCGTCCCGGTCGGGAATTTTCCTCGTTTTCTCGATGTTAATCCGGATACGGGCAGGGTTTACGTGCCGAATGCGACAGATACTTCAGTCTCTGTAATACAAGACGAAGAATAACCAGCCGCCATTTGGCGGCTTCCGAGACCGCCATGGCGACCGCGAGGTAGCTCTTCCCGGTCCCCGGGGAGCTCAAAATGGAAAGCCCCGATTAGAAGTGTGAGGTGTTGGCCATGAGGATAACGAGGAGCTCGGGTGGCTCGTTCAGGCTCGCACTCGCTCTCGGCGGGTGGCCCAGGTCTCCGCGGGAAGTATAACGCGGTTAGTTGTTAGCGTTGGCGGAGAAAGAAACGAGGGTGCCCCGGGTCTCGCGGTTTTCGAGACCTGGGCCGCAGCGAAATTGGTACCGGAGTGGGGTTGGTTTACGCGGCCCGGGGGCGACATCTTCATCTTGAGCACTTGGGCGAGTGGCGGCCTTTCCATGGACGCCGCCAAGTTAACCGAGAGAGCCACCCCGCGAAGGTGGCTCCCGATGGTCGCGGAATAGTTACTTGGCCAGGGTGTACGTCCCCTCGCAATTCCAGGTGGCACCGCCGTCGGCGTTGCCCTTGCCTTGGCAAGTACCACTTCCCTTGGCGCCTTTGAATTTTCCGGTTCCTCCCACGATGGACCACTGGTTAGCGCCGGATTGAAACTGTCCATCTTTATTGGTTCCCATTCCCTTGTTGGAGTAGCTGTAGTGAATTTGGTCGCCGTTGGCCATGGTGACAACGAACACGCCATGCCAGCTGGTTTGGTCGCCCTTGGTCTCGGTGAATCCAGTACCGACACCCTCTTTCTCTTTCACGCCCCCGATTTCGCTCTTTACAGCCGTGCAGGTCGTCTTGGTAACGGCATAGGAGTGATTGGCCTGATCTCCCACGTCAATGCTGTGCGCGTCGGACGATTTGGCACAATTCCACTCGGAAACCAGCTTGTCGGCAGCCATCGCCATGGATGCACTCAGCAGGACCGAGCACAGAACCAGCAGTCGCTTGTTCATAAACACCCCTTAAATAGATTTGACTACGGAAGGCCTGAACTATAGTGCGCGGCGGAGGGAATGTCGAGCGGCCGAGCCGAGGTCAGAGGTCACAGGTCACGGTCTAAGTGTCAGGAAAAGGTGCGGGCCGTGGTTGGCGCGATCTCCGAACTCCCCGCCGTTTGCTCTTCCGCTCCCCATGGACTAGAGTATTGGACGCCTCCGGAGGCGTGTCTTTTTCCTATTCCGTAACCCTGATTCGCAAAGGAGAATCCTCATGTCAACGCCAGCCGTCACTCCCGAATTCGCCCAGGCCTATTGCCGCATGATGCTCGATGGCTTCGCCAACGAAGTGGAAACCACCAAGAAAGTGCTGTCCGCCATTCCCGACGGCAAGCGCGACTATCGCCCCGATCCCAACGCCCGCACCGCCTGGGAACTGGCCTGGCATCTGGCCAACAGCGACATCCAGTTCCTCGACGGCATTGCCGACCTGGAGTTTAAGATGGAGACGTCCGCCGAGGCCGACAAGCCAAAGACGTCCGCCGAACTGGTCAGCTGGTACGACCGGAACTACAGACGGGCCGCTGATCGCGTGCGCGCACTATCCCCACAGCAGTTGCTGACCCCGATTGCATTCTTCGGCGTCTTCAACTTTCCCGCCGCGTTCTATCTCGGATTCCTCAATAACCACAGCATCCACCATCGCGGCCAGCTCGCTACCTACCTGCGTCCCATGGGATCGAAATGCCCGTCCATCTATGGCGGCAGCTACGACGAGCCCTTCCAGCCCGCCGACGCCGAAACCACCGCCGCCTGATCTGCTATTGGTTTGAGTCGCGTCAAGCCGCCCTGCGGGGCGGCTTTGTTTCTTGGTAGAGACGCGGATTGCCGCGTCTCACGGACGTTGGCTAGCGTCCCGCCCACAGCAGGGGCACGGAATATTGCTCGAAGATCCGGTCGGCGGTAATGAGGGTCATGCCTTCCAGATTGGCCTGCGCGATCAGGAGCCGGTCAAACGGGTCGCGATGATGGTGGGGAAGAGCGGCTACCGCGAGTGCGTGCTGGTGCGAAATCGGAAGAGGCCGCAGCCCCTGGTCTGCCATCCTCCGGGGAACGTACGAGCCCGGCGGTTCCGGGAGGGTCAGCCTGCTTGCTCCCGCCTTGATGGCGATCTCCCAGGATGTGACCGCCGAGAGGAAAACCTGCTGGCTGAGATCGGCCATCACCTCGCGCGCTTTGCGTGCGATCCGCTCCGGTTCCCACAAGCTCCAGAGCCAGACGCCGGTGTCGAGTAGGTAGGTCACGCCCGCTTCTTCTTTGCCGGCTTCTTTGCCGATGCCGGCGCTTTGAGGGGAGGACCAAGGTCGATGGGAGCGTGAAACAGGGCTTCCAGTTCCGGATCACGCGCGTCGAAGTCGTCCGCCATCCAGATCTTGCCCCGGTCCATTCCCATCGGTCGCGACGCCCCAGGCGGCCCGGCCGCAATCAGCCTCGCCACCGGCACTCCGGCGCGCGAAATCGTAATCTCCTCCCCCGCCGCCACCCGCCTCAACAGCCGCGACAGGTGCGTTTTGGCTTCATGAACGTTGACTTCCATAAGAACCCTTATATTAACTAAGTCACATGACTAAGTCAACAGATTTCGAGCCATCTGGCGAGCGGCCACGCGCCGCAGGCGCCAGGAATGGGGTAGCCAAGTGCTAAATGCTAAGTGCCAAGTGCCGAAGTCCCATTACTTCCGTCATCTCGTACCCGCGCCCCCTTCGCGTCATCATGGAGGGGTTGCCGGAGTCATTCCCGCATGAATATTGACGACCTGTTGCGGATCGCCATGGAGCGCCGCGCCTCCGACTTGCACCTCAAGGTCGGAAACTATCCTCACCTGCGCATCGATGGCGACCTCATCCCGCTCACCGACCAGACACGCGTTTCGGCCGAAGACATGCTGAACATGGCGTTCAGCATGATGTCCGCGCGCCAGAAGCAGAAGTTCAAAGAGACCACGGAAATCGACATGGCCTATGGCGTTGCCGGCCTGGGACGCTTCCGTGTCAACGTTTTTCAGCAGCGCGGCAATGTCGGCCTGGTGCTCCGCGTCATTCCGACCAAGATCCGCGCGCTCGATGAATTGTTTCTGCCAAAAGTGGTGGAGCAGATCTGCGACATGCCTCGTGGCCTGGTGCTGGTGACCGGAGTCACCGGCTCCGGCAAGTCCACGACGCTCGCGGCCATGGTGGACCGCATCAACTCCACCCGCGCCGAGCACATCATCACGATTGAAGACCCGATCGAATTCCTGCACCGCGACAAGAAGGGATACGTCAACCAGCGCGAAGTCGAAGTAGATACGCCGTCGTTCTCGGCGGCGCTACGCGCCAGCTTGCGTCAGGATCCAGACGTGATCCTGGTGGGCGAAATGCGCGACCTGGAAACCATCGGCACCGCGCTGCACGCGGCTGAAACCGGCCACATGGTTTTCTCCACGTTGCACACGCTCGACGCAGTCGAAAGCATCAACCGCATCATCGCCATCTTCCCGCCGCCGGAGCAGAAACAGATCCGGCTGCAGCTCGCGGCCGTGTTGCGGGCGATCGTCAGCCAGCGACTGGTGCGCCGTTCCGACGCCGAAGGGCGCGTGCCCGCGGTCGAAGTGATGGTGACCACGGCCTACATCCGGGAATGCATCCTGGTGCCGGAGAAGACGCGGGCCATCCGCGACGCCATCTCGTCGGGCACGTCGCAGTACGGCATGCAGACCTTCGACCAGTCGCTCTGGGACCTGTTCCAGGCGGGGCTGGTGGGCTACGAGACGGCGCTCGAGAACGCGTCGAACGCCGACGAGTTCAAGCTGCGCATGCAGGGCATCGCCTCGACCTCCGACCTGTCGCGGCAATCCATGCAGTCCGCCGGCTTCGGACGGTAAGTCTCTTTGTTTTCATGGGGCGCGCTGCGGCGCGCCCTTTTTCTTGCGCGGCGGGGCGCGCTCTACAGACTTGCGAGATGTTCCACGTGGAACATTTTGTAGGTGTGTTAGTGCACGTACATCAATCTAAGTAATACACCTGCAAGCGAAACCACGCAAACGAGTTACAAGGCGAGGGAAGATAGCCAGTCTCCAAGTGGGCCCAGTCTCGAAAACCGCGAGACCTGGGGCACCCCGATTTCCTGCCCGTCGCGGAGACCTGGGCCACCCGCCCACTGGTTGACTTTCACTTGTCCGGGTTCGCAACGCGTAGGCGCGGTAACTACTCCAAGCGCCAGAGCTCCAGAGCGGACCCGTGCAGGCGGACCAGGGAGGAATCCCGGGGTTAGTTCGGTTTGCGAAACTTACTGTCGGCGAGGTAGCGCAGCATGATGGCGTCGGAGGCGTTTTGGAATTGCTGTTGTTGCTCGGTTTCGGGGGCGCGGGGAGAGGGGTCCTGGCGCAGGCTTTGGCGGAGTTTCTCGCCCATCTCGGAGCCGCTGGTCATGACTTGCATGTAGAACCACAGGAAGTGGCGCATCTGGTCGAGCGCCGACTTGAGGACCTGGAGCGATTCCATCTCGGGCGGACCGGAGAGCGCTTCCATCAGTTCGGGGTCGTTGGGCGCTTGCATGGCGACGCAGTTGAGTTCACGCTGGATGGCGCGCATGTCTTCGGTTATGCGCAGGATGCGGAGGTGAATCTCCTCCATGCTTTCCCGGTTCTCGCGATCCATTGGGGTCCTTTCGTCCTGACCACAGTTGTCCTGACCACCATCGCATCTTGCACTGCGGACGCAAAGATTCCCCGTGTGCATGAGCTTCCGTAATTAAGTTACCTGGGTTCGAAAATCCGCGCCGGACGGGCGGTTTCAGGCGCTTTGGCGGGTTACCTCGCGGGCCAGGGCGTCCTGAGCGGCACGGATTTCGGGTACCCCTACGACCCTTAGTCCCTGAACTGGCGATTCTACGGCTTCGACCAGGGCCATCACCATCTGCTCGAGCGTGACCAGGCCCAGGCGTTTCGCGCCCTGGCTCACGAAAGGAAGAAGTTCCATCACCTTGTACACGGGCAACAACGCATAAGGCCATTTGTGGCCGGGGCCGAGCACGTACCAGGGGCGGAGGGTGGTCGCGTTCAGGCGGCGGGTGCGGATCAGGGTCTCGCATTCAGCG
>JBASRS010000040.1:0-3691 GCA_049273945.1 Terriglobales bacterium
GATCAGGGTCTCGCATTCGGCGCGGACGGCGATGTAAGCCTTCATGACGGGCGCGGGGTGAGCCACGCTCAGATAGATGAAGTGCGGGAGGCTGAGTTCGGCGGCGGCGTTGATGGCTTCGCGGGCCGCGACCAGGTCGATAGCACGGAATTCGGCAGCTTTGGCGGGCGAAGGGTGCGAGACTCCGACTAAGTGGATGAAGGTGTCGGCGGGGCGGATCAGGTGCTTGTACGTGTTGGCGTCGAGGGCGTCGCCGGAAACCACTTCGCATCCGGAGGGGAGGTTGCCTTTGGAAGTTGGGCGCACCAGGCCGCGGACGCGGTGACCACGCTCGAGGAGGACGGGGATCAGGCTGCTGCCTAGATAGCCCGTACCTCCCGTAATAAACACGCGGCGCGGATGGGCGCACTGGGGAAGTTGCTTGACCTGCAGGAGAAGGCGGATGTCAGAAATTGAGGCGGGCACTTTCTTATCTACGCTCCCAGGGACAGTTTGGATTACCGCCGGCCAGGGTAGAAGTTTAACGCGAAAACGGGCAGGTGTGATACAAACGGTCGCGATGACAACTCCCAAAACCGGCTTGGTGCGGGCGATTGGGCGCTGGAGCCTGGTGGCGCTGACCGTGAATTCGGTGATCGGGAGCGGTGTGTTCGGGTTGCCGGGGATTGTGGCGGGGCTGCTCGGTAGGCGCAGTGTCCTCGCCGTGCTGATTGCCGGCGCGGCAATTGGCGTCATCGTGGTGTGCTTTGCGGAGGTGGCTTCGCAATTTTCCGAGGCGGGCGGACCTTATCTTTATGCGCGCACGGTGTTCGGGCGGCTGGTGGGCATTGTTGTGGGTTGGACGTTCTACCTGGCGCAGTCGGCCGCGCCGGCGGCGAATGCGAATCTGTTTGTCATCTATCTGGCGGAGTTTTGGCCGGACGCGCAGGCATCGCGATTTCTGATCCTGACGATTCTGGTGGGGCTGCTGGCGCTCATTAATATTCTGGGCGTGCGGCAGGGCACGCGGGTCAGCAATGTATTCACGATTGCGAAACTTCTACCGCTATTGATGGTGGTGACGGCAGGAGCGGCGGTCACGATTTTCCGTCCGGCGCGGTTGAGCATGGCGGGGCCGATCGCGGGCAGCGTTTGGCTGCAGGCGATGGTGCTGCTGGTGTTCGCCTACGGCGGTTTCGAGACCGCTTTGGTGCCGATGGGCGAAGCGAACAATCCGCGGCGGGATGTTGGGTTCGCTCTGCTGATGTCGCTGACTGCCTGCATCGCGATCTATGCCTTGGTACAGTGGGTGGTGGTGGGAGTGCTGGGCAACGGGGCCACGACCGATCGTCCGCTGGCCGAGGTGGCGCGGCTGACGATGGGAAATCGGGGCGCGGCGCTGGTGGCGATCGGCGCGCTGGTTTCGGTATACGGATACTTGAGCGCCAAGATGCTGTCGATGCCTCGCACCACTTTTGCGCTGGCTGAGAGCAGCGATCTGCCGGGGCCGTTTGCATGGGTGAGCCGCCGGTTTCGTACACCGTGGCTTTCGATTCTGATGTATGCGCTCACCGTTTGGGGGCTGGCGCTCAGTGGAAACTTTGCCTGGAACGTGACGCTCTCGGCCATCGCTCGCTTGCTTTACTACGGAGTCGTATGTGCAGCGCTGATCGCATTGCGGCGAAGGCAACCGGGAGCGGCGCGCTTTCGAGTGCCTGGCGGACCTCTGTTTGCAGTGCTCGGCATCCTGATGTGTGTCGCGATGGCAAGCCAGACCGACTTGAGCCAGTCGCGCATTCTGGCGGTCACGGTGGGCGCGGCGTTGCTCAACTGGGCGTGGGTGCGGTGGCGGACCCCGGCGAAGGCATGACTTGTCGCGGTTGATGCGGCAGTGATAGCCTCAGCGCCAATGAATCTCAGGGCCCTGGTTTCACTCTCCTTAATTCTTGTCGCTACCTTTTCTTCTCTGGCGGCGCAGGATCCTCAAACTTCAGCCCCGCACTACGTGGTTGAGAGGAATGTGGCTGTTCCCATGCGGGATCACGTCGTGCTACGGGCGGACGTGCTGCGACCGGCTGAGTCCGGCAAGTTTCCGGTGCTGGTCTATCGAACTCCTTATGGGAAGGATGCGGCGCAGGAGGAGTACACGACTTTTCGGCACGCGGTGGAGCGCAGGTACGCGGTGGTGATCGAGGATGTGCGCGGACGGTATCACTCCGACGGTGAATTTCGTCCGTATGAGAACGAGGGGCGTGACGGCTACGACACCATTGAGTGGGCCGCGAGCCAGCCTTGGTCGAACGGCTCGGTGGGGACGTTCGGGCTATCGTATCCCGGGGCGGTGCAGTGGCTGGCGGCGGTGGAGAGTCCTCCGCACCTGAAGGCGATGGTGCCGGCCATGACGTTTTCGACTCCGCAGAATTTTTTCTACGCGGGTGGCACTTGGGATTTGTCGTGGATTGAGTGGATCTGGGACAACATCGCGCCCGATGTGCGTGTGAAGAAGAATCTGCCGGGACCGCGTACTTATGAAGAAGCGTTGGTGGCGTGGAAGGACGAGGGGCCGAAGATGCTGAGCACGCTGCCGCTGCTGGACGTTGAGCCGCTCCGGCAGGTCGCTCCTTATTATTACGATTGGCTGCGGCATCCGGCGGAGGATTCGTGGTGGGACTGGAGTGAACTGCGCAACAAGTACCACCGGACACAGGCGGCGGTTCTCAATCTGTCGGGCTGGTACGACGACAACTACGGGCCCGAGGGGGCGACGACCAACTTCGCCGGTCTGCTCAAGGCGCGCGCCGGAGAGAAAGATGAACGGACTCACCTGCTCCTTGGCCCGTGGGTGCATGGCGTGGCCAGCACGACTAAGACGAAGTCGGGCGAGCGCGAGTTTGGGGCGGCGGCTGCGATTGACTATGACGAGGTCGTGCTGCGCTGGATGGACCACTATCTGAAGGCCGTGGACAACGGGGTGGAGCGGGAGAAGCCGGTGCGGTATTTCGTCATGGGACGGAATGAGTGGCGGGACGCTGGGACGTGGCCTCCGGCGGCCCGGGCGACGGCGATGCTTCTGGTGCAGGCGAAGAAGGGCGAGCGCATCGGAGCCCTTGCGGCGGGGTCGGCCGCGGGCAGGGAAGAGTTCAGCGAGTTCGTTTCCGATCCGGCGAATCCGGTGGTGAATGAATATGCTTCTTCCGGTGCGCACGATTATCGCAAGCTGGCCGAGCGCGGCGATGTGCTGACGTTCGATTCGGCTCCGTTGCAGGAGGATACCGAAGTCACGGGGCCAATCCGGGCGCGCATGTTCGTTTCGTGCGACTGCCGCGATCTGGACCTGTGGGTGCGGTTGCTGGATGTGGCACCGGATGGGACGGCGTTCAACCTGATGAGTCCGGGGCTGGACGTGTTGCGGGCTAGCTATCGCGATCTGTCGCGGGGGCGACAGTTGCTGGAGCCGGGGAAGATCTATGAGCTCACGCTTTCGAACCTGATTACCAGCAGTGTGTTCTTGAAGGGGCATCGGATGCGGGTGCAGGTTTTCGGGAGCTTTGCTCCGAATTTTTCTCGGAATTTGCAAACGGGGAGGCCGGAGGCGACTAGCGCGGAAATGAAGAAGGCCCGGATTCGCGTGTATCACGGAGGCGGGCGTGCGTCGGAGATTGTGGTGCCGGTCGTGAAGGGCGAGGGAAAGTAGCGCCGCCGCCCCGGCGGC
>JBASRS010000074.1:0-247948 GCA_049273945.1 Terriglobales bacterium
CCAATCGCTCACCAAAGAGTGCGGATGGAAGGATGGCGGCAGAGGCGGTCTGCTCAGGCAAGGTAAGGACGCAACCAAAATCGCTCTTGACACTGACCGGCCTTCTCATGGAAGGCGATTACACTCATTGACCCCGCTCCCTCCGCGCCCCGGCCCCCAAGGTCCAAATCCTGGGGAAGGGGGTGTAGCTGAATTTTTCCCGAAGTGTACTACCCCCCCTCCGGTTTGACCCCTGTTTTCTCGCGCCTGTAAGATCAAAAGTTCATCCCTCTGCTGATGACGCTGCCGGGTTTTGCCTGGCTGGACAGTCGGGGGTGTGTCTCTAATCAGCCCGAACGGCCGAGCTGCGCTCGGCGACACGGGTCAGAGACCCGGTCCTACACGACATCAACCATGCCGCACGAACTGCCTAAAGCTTACGAGCCGGGCGCGATTGAAACGCGCTGGGCAGAGTACTGGATCCGGGAAAAGCTGTTTCACGTCGAGACGCCTGCGCCGGGCGCGACGCGGCCGGTGTTTGCCCTGCTGCTGCCGCCGCCGAATGTAACCGGGCGGCTGCACATGGGGCACATGCTCAACCAGACGCAGATGGATATTCTCGTGCGCTGGCATCGCATGCGCGGGTTCCTCACGCTTTGGCTGCCGGGGACAGACCACGCGGGCATTGCGACGCAGATGATGGTGGACCGGCAGTTGCGCAGCGAGGGCAAGTCGCGGCTTGAGATGGGGCGCGAGAAGTTTGTGGAGCGCGTGTGGGAGTGGAAACAGCTCTACGGCGGCGCGATTCTCGAGCAGATGAAGCGGCTGGGCGCGTCGGTGGATTGGGGGCGCGAGTACTTCACGATGGACGAGAACCTGTCGCGGGCGGTGCGCGAAGTGTTCGTCCGGTTATATGAGGAGGGGCTGATCTATCGCGGGAAGTACATTGTGAACTGGTGTCCGGACTGCGGGACAGCGATCTCGGATCTCGAAGTGAAGCACGAAGACGTGCCGGGCAAGCTGTATGAGATTCGTTACCCGATCGTTGGAGCGAATGAGTTCATTACGGTGGCGACTACGCGCCCGGAGACGATGTTGGGCGATACGGCGGTGGCAGTGAATGCTTCGGATGAACGGTACACGCATCTGCACGGGAAGAAAGTGTTGCTCCCGCTCATGAAGCGGGAGATTCCGGTCATCCTGGATGAAATTGCGAAGCCTGAGTTCGGCACGGGCGCGGTGAAGATTACGCCGGCACACGATCCGAATGACTTTGAAGCCGGAAAGCGACACGACCTGCCGCAAGTTGAGGTGATAGACGAGCAGGCGCGCATGAATGCCAACGCGGGACCGTATGCCGGGCTCGACCGGTTTGCGGCGCGCGAGCGGATTGTAAAGGATCTCGCCGAACAGGGATTTCTGGTTGGGACGAAGGACTACACGATTGCGCTCGGAAAGTGCGACCGTTCGGGGACGATTGTCGAGCCGCGGCTGTCGGAGCAGTGGTTCGTGAAAGTCGGGCCGCTGGCCAAGAAGGCGATCGCGGCGGTTGAATCGGGCGAGATCAGGATCACGCCAGAGAACTACCGGCAGATTTATCTGAACTGGATGAACAACATCCACGACTGGTGCGTGTCGCGGCAGCTGTGGTGGGGACACCGCATTCCGGCGTGGACGTGCGACAACTGCAAGCAAATGACGGTCGCGCGCGAAGCACCGGCAAAATGCCCCAAGTGCGAGGGCACGCAGCTGGAGCAGGTCACCGACGTGCTCGATACCTGGTTTTCGTCCGGCCTGCTGCCGTTCACCACGCTAGGCTGGCCTGAGAAGACGCGCGCCCAGCAGGTCTTTTATCCCACGACGCTGCTGATTACGGCGTACGAAATCCTGTTTTTCTGGGTAGCACGCATGATCATGTTCGGCTGCCACTTCATGGAGGGGCACAAACAGGATCCTGCGATCAAGAAGGCGAGCGGGTGGGCGGACAAGAGAAACGACAGTGTGCCGTTCCGCGAGGTTTACATCCACGCGCTGGTGCGCGATGCCGAGCGGCAGAAGATGTCGAAGGTCGTGGGGAACGTGATTGATCCGCTGGACATCATTGACCGCTTCGGGACGGACGCGACCCGCTTCACGCTGGCGGCGATGGCGGCGCCGGGGACCGATATTGCGTTCAATGAGAGCCGGACGGATGGGTATCGCGCGTTCGCCAACAAGATCTGGAATGCGGCGCGGTTCATGTTCATGAACGTGGATCGTGTGGAGCCGGGCCTGCGGCCCAGCTTGGCCGGGTCAGAGACCCGGCCCCACACAGGCCCCGACGCACTCGAGGACCGGTGGATTCTGTCGCGATTTAACCGGGTGACTCGGGAAGTCAACGAAGCGCTCGAGACTTATCGGTTTCACGAGGCGGCGAATCGGATTTACGACTTTTTCTGGGGCGAGTTCTGCGATTGGTACATCGAGTTGATCAAGCCTCGGCTGATGGAGAGCGCGGGTGTCGAGACGGCGCGGCTGGCTTGTGCGAATCTGGTCGGCTTGTTCGAGGCGTCGCTGCGGCTGTTGCATCCAGTCATGCCGTTCATCACGGAGGAGATTTGGCAGGCG
This sequence comes from Terriglobales bacterium, assembly GCA_049273945.1. Classification (GTDB taxonomy): domain Bacteria; phylum Acidobacteriota; class Terriglobia; order Terriglobales; family Acidobacteriaceae; genus Acidiflorens. The sequence goes on from JBASRS010000074.1 coordinate 2,587, forward strand.
ATGTACGATGACAAGCCTCCGTTGAAATCCATTGCGCTGGCGGCTTATCCTGCGGCGGATGAATCGCAGGTTGATCTGGTGGCGGAAACGGAAATGGCCGTGCTGCAGGATCTGATCGTGAGCGTGCGGAATCTGCGGGCGGAGTTGAAGGTCGAGCCAAAGGTGAAGGTGCCGATTGACGTATTTGTACAGGAACCATCGACGCGGCGGATGATCGAGGAGAATCGCAGCGCGGTGGAACGGTTGGCGAATGTGAAGACAATGAAGTTTGTCGAGGGGTCGCTGGCCAAGCTGGTCGGCGCGCGGAGCACAGCGCGATTCGATGTCCACGTGGTATATGAGAAGAAGATTGACGTTGTTGCCGAGCGGGAGCGTCTGAGGAAAGAGCTGGAGAAGATCGAAAAAGAAATTGCCAACGGGCAGCGCCAGTTGAGCAATGAGCAGTTTCTGGCGAAGGCGCCTGCGCAGGTGGTTGAAGGGCTTCGCAGACGGGCGCAAGAGTTGAAGGTCTTGCGGGAGAAGACGCTGTCGAAGGTGAAGGAGCTGATGTAGGGACAACCGAGGGTCGTTGTTCCTACTACAAATCTGGGCCGGCGGGTCGCTGGCGCTACATATGGACTGGAATTCACGACGCATCACGGCGATCATCGAGAACGCGCTGAACGAAGACCGGGCTACGCGCGATGCGACCAGCTACGCCTGCATCGATCCGAATCAGCGGGCGGCGGCCACCATCATTGCCAAGCAGGAATGCATTCTGGCGGGAGTGGGGTGCGTGCCGCGCATTCTCGATGCCTATGCGACGCTCGACGGCGCCGTTACGTCCCACTTCGAGGTCACCAGCCATCCTTCGATTTTTGACGGGATCCGTGTGCACACGGGACAGCAGATCGCGGTCATCACGCATAATGCGCGGGTGATTCTCTCCTGCGAGCGCGTGATATTGAATTTCCTGCAGCGTATGAGCGGCGTCGCGACCACGACACGAAAATTCGTGGATGCGGTTGCGGGCACACGCGCGCGGATTCTCGACACGCGCAAGACAGTGCCCGGCCTGCGGGTGATTGACAAATATGCGGTGCGCTGCGGGGGCGGGCAGAATCATCGGCTGGATCTTTCGGACGGAGTGCTGATCAAGAACAATCACATCGCGCTCGCGGGAGGCGCAGCGACGGCGCTGGAGCGCGCGCTCCGCAACCGACGCGGGCATCAGCCGATCGAGATCGAGGTGCGGTCGCTCGCGGAAATGCAGCAGGCGCTGGAACATGGGGCCGAGGCCATCCTGCTCGACAATATGACCGCGAACGATGTGCGCGAGGCGGTCGACATCTGTTCGCGACTGACGCGGCGGCCGCCGCTGGAGTGCTCGGGCGGAATCAATCTGGAGAATGTGCGGGCGTATGCTGAAACGGGCGTGGATTTTATTTCCGTGGGGGCGCTGACGCACTCTTCGGTGGCGGTGGATATGAGCATGAGGGTGGCGCCGGCGTAGGGCAGCAATTAGCACTAGCAGTTGGCACGTAGCTTTCCTTCGAACCACGAACGACTAACGACCGGCGCACCAACGACTGTTTCCGACCTGCCGGTATAATTGCCGCATCAAAAGGAAAGGCAAATCTCGCAGTGTAGCAACTGCTTCGACGCGGACGGATGCCCGCCTGGGCCGCATCGTCCGGCTGCTGATGGACAATGCTACTGTGGTCGCCAGCGGTACGAAGATTGCCGGTGAGATTGGCACCAGCCGGTCGGAGGTGTGGCGGCTGATTCAGCAGTTGCGCGGACTCGGCGTGGATGTGGTCGGGCATCCCGCAACCGGCTACCAGCTGCGCGCTGTCCCGGACCTGCTGTTGCCCGAAATTCTCGCTCCACTGGTGCAGGGGACGATCTTTGCGAAGCATCTTCAGCACTACTACAAAATCGGTTCGACCAACACGGAAGCGATGCAGGCGGCGGCCGAGGGGGCGCCGGAGGGCAGCGTCTTCCTGGCGGAAGAACAACTTGCCGGGCGGGGACGCGGCGCTAACAAATGGCATTCGGCGCGGTCGGCGGGCATTTACTGCTCGGTGGTGTTGCGTCCAGCGATGCCACCATCGGAGGCCCTGATTTTTTCGCTGGCGGCGGGGCTGGCGGTGCAGTCGGCGGTCGCGGGCATTGCTCCGGGGCTGCGCCCGGACTTGAAGTGGCCGAACGATGTTCTGCTGAACGGCAGAAAATTCTGCGGGATTCTGACGGAGATGAACTCAGAAGCAACCCGGGTACGCTATGTGGTGGTGGGCGTCGGGATCAACGTGAACCAGGTGAAGTTTCCGGCGGAGTTGCGCGAGATTGCGACTTCGTTAAAAAGTGAGACGGGGACGGAGTGGTCGCGGGTGGAGTTGTGCGCGGCTTTGCTAAAATCGCTCGACCGCGAGTATCGCGAGTTGTTGGAGGACGCGGGCGCGCGGGATTCGATCCTGTTGCGCTTCCAGGAGCACTCATCGGCGGTGTGCGGGAGAAAGGTGCGGGTTGAGGAGAGTGGTGGCCTGGAGGGAGTCACCGAAGGACTCGATCCGCGCGGGTTCTTGCAGGTACGGACGGCGCAGGGGCTGCGGACGGTGGTGAGCGGGACGGTGCGGCTGGAGTAGTTGCGCGGGATAGGAAGGCTGCCGAGCTGCGCTCGGCGGACGGGTCAGAGACCCGTCCCTACACATACACGATGCTTCTTGTCATTGATGTCGGAAATACTAATACGGTACTGGGGGTGTTTGCGCGGGCCCCAAACGAGGCGGGCGATGATTCGCCTGTGGGCCGGTACGGGAGGCTGGTTGCGAACTGGCGGGTGGGTTCGCATCTGGCGCGCACGGTGGACGAATACGGCGTAATTTTCCGCAACCTGTTTTCCATGGAGAATCTGGAAGTTTCGTCCGTGCATGGGATTGTGATTTCGTCGGTGGTGCCGCCACTCGATTCGGTGTTGCGGCAGGTGTGCGAACAGTACTTCAAGCTCAAGCCGCTGTTCATCGAGCCGGGCGTGAAGACGGGCATGCAGGTGCTGTATGACAATCCGGCGGAAGTGGGCGCCGACCGGATCGTGAACGCAGTGGCGGCGTTTGAAGAGTACGGCGGACCGTGCGTAATTGTGGACTTCGGCACGGCCACAACTTTCGATTGCATATCGAAAAAGGGCGAGTACATGGGGGGCGTGATCTGCCCGGGGATTGGCATCTCGGCGGACGCGCTCTTTCAGCGGACGGCGCGGCTGCCGCGGGTGGAGATCCGCAAGCCGGCGCGCGTGATTGGATCGAACACCGTGGGCAGCCTGCAGTCGGGACTGTACTACGGATATCTGGGGCTGGTGGACGGGATCCTGGAGCGGCTGCGCGACGAAATGGGCGAGGAGACACGGGTCGTGGCCACGGGCGGGCTGGCAGCGATGATCGGCACGGCGTCGCACTTCATCAAGGAAGTGGACGAGTTTCTGACGCTCGAAGGATTGCGCATCATCTGGGAGCGGAATCAGCCGCAGCATCGCGGCGCGTCGCCGAAAGCGGCCAGGGCAGCCGCAAAAACGGCGGTGGACGCGGGCGCGAAGCCGTGGCCTTCGCCGAAGTCGCCGAAAGCACGCTGAGTTCCCTTCCGGCCTGTGCAGAAGTCCCTCAGGGGCTGAAGCCCGGTCTCTAAGCGGGTTTTGCGGCACGGCTGGAAGCGGTGCCCTTCCCAAAACCGACTCTCGCGAACGTCGGATTATCTTGGAAAATTACTTCAACTACTTCACGGAAATCGAAGAGCACTTTCAGCGGCGGCGGGGGACCACTCTGCTTCTTTCCACCCTTGATTGGGCGCTGATTGAGACCTGGAAGAATGCGGGTGTTCCGCTGGAGGCCGCACTGCGCGGGATTGATGCGGCGTTTGACCGGTATGATCAGCGTCCGACGAAGTCGAAGAAGGTGAACAGTCTGGCGTATTGCGCGCAGGAAGTGTTGGCCGCGGCGGAGGACATGAAAGAAGCGGCCGTGGGCGCAGGCGGTGATTCGCCGCGAGCGAAAGAGGCAGGATTCGAAGCGGCCGAGATTGCGGCATTTTTGCGTCTGAATGCTGAGCGACTGGAGAAGGCAAAGCTGCCGGAGCGGGAGGGGTTCGCGACGGGGGCTTTGGCACGGGAGAGTGCGCGGGCGTTGCGGGAGATGGCGGAGGAGATCGAGCGCGGCGGAAAGTTGCCGCGGCTGGAGGATCTGGAGCGGTGTCTGACAGTCATGGAGGAGAAGCTGTTTGCGGCGTTGTTGGCGGTGACGCCGGATTCCCAGTTGGTGGCGGTGCGGGAGGAGGCAGATCGGGACATGGCTCCGTATCGGCGGAACATGACGGCGGCGCAGATCGAGCAGTTGCATAAACAGTACGTGCATAAGCGGTTGCTGGAACGGTGCCGGGTACCGAGGTTGAGTTTGTTTTATCTGCACTAGTTAGTGTGGGGCGGGCACTCTTGCCCGCCGCGGTTGCTTCTGGGCACGCGCCATAGAAAGGCAGGGATTATTCCTCAAACTCCTTGGAGAACCAAACGTGGGTGGAGCCAGTGATGCCGCCCAAGGTCAAAGGCGTCGGACAGGAGTGTCCGACCCACACAACATCATCATGCTTCTTTCCATCGAAAAATTGATTTACGGCGGTGACGGGCTGGCGCGGACGCCGGCAGATGCCGACGGCCGCAGCATGGCCGTGTTTGTGCCCTTCGTGTTGCCGGGGGAGCGGGTCGAGGCGGAGATCGTGCCGGGGAAGGCGGGGTTCGCGCGCGGATCGGTGGCGCAGTTGATTGAGCCTTCGCCGGAGCGGGTGGAGGCGGCGTGTCCCTACTTTCAGCAGTGCGGTGGATGTCAGTACCAGCATATTTCGTACGAACGGCAGTTGGAGTACAAGGCGGGAATTCTGCGCGAGACGCTGCAGCGGATTGCGAAGATCGAGTTGAAGGCGGAGATCAAGCTGCATCCTTCGCCGCCGTGGAATTATCGCAATCGCACGCGGCTGCGGGTGCAGACTGCGCCGGAGTTTGCTCTCGGTTATTACCGCTTTGGGTCGCATGAGTTTCTGACCGTGCAGGAGTGTCCGATCAGCTCGCCGTTGATCAACCGGGTAATGGCGCGGCTAATCGAGTTGGGCGGCTGCGAGTGTCCGGTGGCGGTGGAAGAAATTGAATTCTTCGCTGACGCAAGTGATGAGCATTTGCTGGCGTGGACGTTTTGCGGGCGCGATGCGGACGAGAAGGAGATGCTGGGCTGGGCGGAGACGGTTCAGCGGGACGTGCCTGCGATCGTGGGGATGACGTTCTTCCCTTCGCGGCGGCGATCGGATGAGGACGCTCCAGCTGACCTGAAGCCCCTGGCGCAAACGGGAGCTGGGGAGATTCGCTATAAAAGTGCGGGCAACGAGTTTCGCGTCAGCGCGGGCGCCTTCTTTCAGGTGAACCGCCACCTGGTGGATGAGCTGGTCTCGCTCGTGACCGCCAATGCAGTCGGGGATCTGGCGCTGGATCTCTATGCGGGAGTGGGCCTTTTCTCGGTCGCGCTGGCGCGGAGTTTTCATCACATATTGGCTGTAGAGGCGTCACAGACGTCCTATGCCGACCTTGTGGACAATAGCCCGGCGAACGTGAAGGCGGTCCGAGCGCGCACTGAGGACTACCTGCAGCCGGCGCGAAAACGTCCTGACCTAGTCGTCCTGGACCCTCCCCGCGCCGGGCTGGGCAAGGCAGTGACCCGCTTGCTGGTGGAACTCGGAGCGCCGCGCGTCCGGTATGTATCGTGCGATCCGGCGACGCTGGCACGGGATCTCGTCCCCTTGCTGGGGGCCGGATATCGCATCGAGGAGGCACACCTGTTCGATCTCTTCCCCCAGACGTTCCATATCGAATCGGTGATGCTGCTGGCGCGGTGAGCGCTTTCACGTTCGCTTCCAACAGAACTTCCACCACGGAGGCACGGAGACACGGAGGAAACCACGAGATCCATCTCCGTCTGCAGATCGTGAATGACGTGTGAGCCCAAGCCGGGACGGCAGCCGCTGCTGTGGGGGGCGCTGGCGTTCTCGGGTGGACTGTGGGTGGGGGCGCGGGCGTGGCGTCCGGCGACATGGTGGATCGTCGCCGTGCTGGCCTTTGGGCTGGCGGCAGTGTGGTTCCTGCGGCGGCGGGATTGGCTGGCTAAGGGGCTTTCGCTGGGGGCGTGGTTCCTGCTGGGGGCTTTGCTGATTCAGGTCCGCGAGCCGGCGTTGGGAGATCCGCGGATGCTTGCGCTCGCGGACGGGCGCGAGGTGGCAATTACGGCACATGTGGTGCGGGAGGGCTATGCGCGGGGGGCGGGACCTCGGTCGGTGCGGCAGCCAGTTGATATCGAAACCGAGACGGTTGACAGTGGCGGCGAAAGCAGCGCCATTCACGCCGGCGTGCGGCTGACGATCTATGAACGAATCGATGCTTCGGAGGCGGGGTCGAGCGGATGGCGTTCGCCCGGCAGCAGTTCTGACGCGAGCAAAGACCGGACGGGCGAGGCGCCCGTCACCACACTCCCCACACTCCCTCCACTGACCTATGGCACGCGGCTGCGGGTTCGGGCCAAGCTGCATCCGCCACGGAATTATCGCAATCCGGGGGCGTTCGACTACGAGGGCTATCTTCGGGACAACGGGATTGCGGTGCTGGGGTCGGCGAGGGCGGAGGACGTCGAGCAGCTTCCGGGCTTTGTCGGGAGCTGGGTGGAGCGCTGGCGGACTCGTATCCATGCCAGCATTGTCGCGAAGATTCATGAGCTGTGGCCGGCACCGCAGGCGGCGCTCATGGACGCCATGGTTCTAGGCGAAGACGCGTTTCTCGAAGGTGGAACGCGGACGGAGTTTCAGCGCTCGGGGACATACCACGTGCTGGTGGTGTCGGGGATGAACCTCAGCATCCTGGCGTTTGTTATTTTCTGGACGCTGCGGCAGTTTCACTGCGATCCGGCGTTGGCGAGCGTGGTCACGGTGGTGGTTTCGTTTGGGTATGCGTTCGTGACCGGAGTGGGACCGCCGGTGTGGCGGGCGGCGCTGATGCTGACGATCTATCTGGGCGCGCGCTTCCTCTATCGCGAACGAAGCATGCTCAATGCGCTGGGAGCGGCGGCGCTGGGGGTGCTCATCTTTGATCCGCACGCGCTCTTTGGCGCAAGCTTCCAGTTAACGTTTCTTTCGGTGCTGATCATCGCGGCAATCGGCGTGCCGGTGCTGGAGCGGACGACTTTGCCGTACACGCGTGGTGTGCGTCTTTTGCGATTCACGAGCTACGACTTGCATGTACTTCCCGAAGTGGCGCAGTTCCGGCTGGACTTGCGAATGATTGCGGGGCGGCTCGCGAGGTTCATCGGAGACCGGCTCGGCCTGGCCATTCCTGGCGCCGTGGCGCGGGTCACGCTGGCGGGATGCGAACTGCTTTTCATTTCGGCTCTGATGCAGGCGGGACTGGCGCTGCCCATGGCGTACTACTTCCATCGCGCGACCACCATGGGAATGCCGGCCAACCTGGCGGTGGTTCCGCTGACCGAAGTGCTGATGCCGGCGGCGGTGGCGGCGGTTGGGCTGGGATATGTGTCGTCGCTCGGGGCGCGTCCGGCAGTGTGGCTTGCGGGGCTAGCGCTCGATCTGATCACGGGAACGGTGCACTGGTTGGGAGGAGCGCGGCTGGCTGATCTGCGGGTGGCGACGCCGTCGGCGACGATGATATTGGTGGCGATGGCCGCGCTCGCGGGAGCGATGCTCATGGCGCGGCGCGCGCGCGTCGCGGTGTTTGCTGCTTTGGTGGCGCTGGCGTCGGTGGCGGCGTGGATCGCGCTGGTTCCGCCGCGGCCGCAGGTCCGGCCAGGAATTCTGGAAGTCACTTCGATTGACGTTGGACAGGGCGATTCGATTCTCCTGGTGACGCCCGAGGGACGCACCATTCTGGTGGACGCCGGCGGGCTGCCGCACTGGATGCGGTCTTCGTTCGATATCGGTGAGCAGGTGGTGTCTTCGTATCTCTGGAGCCGAGGGATCGAACATCTCGACGCAGTCGTCATCACGCACGATCACTCGGACCACCTGGGGGGCATGCCTAGCGTGATGGCTAACTTCCATCCGAAGGAACTGTGGCTGAGCAGCGACGCACCCAACCCCGAACTCGCTCCGATTCTCGCGCAGGCGCGGCGGGCGGGGATGGGAATCACGGTTCGGAAAGAAGGAGACGAGTTCGACTACGGGGGCGCGCACTTCCAGGTGCTGGCTCCGGGCCGCGAGGAAAGCGCGAGAGCGCTGCGGCCCAATGAACAGTCGCTCGTCTTTACGGTCACGCTGGCGGGCACGACTGCCCTGCTGGAGGCGGATGCTGAACGGGCGGAAGAGCGGCGCATCGTGGAACAGCATCCCGAGGCGCAGTTGTTGAAAGTGGCTCACCATGGCAGCGCCAGCTCGACTTCTTCGGAACTGCTGGCGGCGGTTCACCCGCGCTATGCGGTGATCTCGGCGGGCGTGCGGAATGTGTACGGACATCCGCGGCGCGAAGTGCTGGAGCGGTTGCAGGAGGCGGGGGTGAAAACCTATCGCACCGACATGACGGGCGCGGTGAGCTTCTACCTGGACGGCAAGTCGGTGACTCCGGACGTCGCGATTATCCGGTGAGTTCCGCGGTCTCGTCGTCCATGGGTGGGGACTGGCGGTAGGCCTCGATAATCCTTTCGGCTTCTTCGGCGTCTTCCTCGCGCACCAGGAGCACGATTCCGCCCAATCCCGGAAACGCATCCTGGGCCACATCAATTGACTTCAGATCCGATGTGATACCGGCGGAATCGAGCAGGCCTTGCACCATCAGGGCCTCCGGTTCCTGCTCGGTGTCGAAAACCTTGACCAACTTCTCGTTGGGGTCGGGCTTGGGCAGGGGGTTCGCGGTGTGTGGCATACGTCCTCCATCAAAGTGCCTGTTAACAGATTACGGCAGTCACCGGGCTGCTGTCTTGCAGGTCACAAAGGTGCAAGGTCCAAACGAACCTTGAATCGTTCGCAGAAGGTGCCACAATGACGGCCAGAGCGCAACGCCTGGGTCGCGGGCGTCATCCAACCAAGCGGTGGGGGAAGCATGGAAGTTCCGCAATGGGCCGAGCCGTCGGGAAGAGAACACAGCGAACGAATTGAGGAATCGCGCAAGATCCGGCGCTTGCAGGTGATGATCAGCATGGTGATGTCGGTGATCAGCCAGGACCCCGATCTGACGGTGGAAGAAGCTTCCGAAATGGCGGCGAATGCCCGGCGGGCGGCGCTCGCGATGTTTCCGGACAAGGAATTGGCGTACGACATTCTTTACAAGCCGCGGCTGCAGCGGTTGATGAATGAGAGGTTTCGGCTGCAGTAGAGAGTGGTTGGTGATTGGCTTTTCAGACCCGGCGACTCGGTAGTGGTGCTTTGGCGCCATGCACATCACGATGCCGGTGTCTTTGCAGCGGTGCGAGATATCGCGATTTGCTTGCCATTGCGTCGGGAACAGCATCCAGTTTCTGCACCACAAGCTTCACCATATTCCGAAGGGAATCAGCGTAGCCCTTCCACCACATGCAGGTCTGAGAGCCGGCGCGTGAAGCCAAAGACGTAGGTCTTGCCGTCGGGTGTGATGTGGACTGGCCCTAGTCCCAGGACTCCCGCGCGGTCAGGCGGTTCTATTTCCTTGAACAATTGCCGCTTTCCCGTGTTGAGATCGACGCTGACCACGCGCAATGTCCACGCGTTCAGTGAGGCTTCACGCACGAACAGCGTGTGCCCATCGGCGGCCATCGCGACAACACCATCATCCGCTTTGAGCTGTGGAACCGTCGAGGGTGATCCGTTCCCGTGCAGCGGGTATAGGGAATACTTACCTTCCGGATCCCTTACCAGTACTCGCTCCCCGTCCGGCGTCACTTGAGTTCCCACGGTTCCTTCGGGAGTTATCGGCTTGGGCGTCCCGCCTTCCGCCGGCATGATCCAGGTGCGCGCTTTCTTGTCCGGCTCGAACCCGCCAAACACGATCCATTTCCCGTCCGGCGTCCACCGTCCGGCACCATGCACGATGTTGTCGTGCGTGAGCTGCTTCTGCTCCCCAGCGCCAGTGGGATAAAGCACGAATTGCCGCGCTTTGATGTCCTCAGCAATCACCCATTTGCCGTCCGGCGAGAGCGCGACCGCGCGGCCTGGGCCGACGCGGATCGCGGGTGAGCCGTCCGTCATCCGGATATAGACCGTATAGTCGTGCCCGCCGCCCTCGCCTTCTTCGTCGAATAGCACCCATTGCCCGTCCTTGGACAGGTCCACAGTGCGGGTCCAGTCGAACCAAGCGAGGTCGCGATCGCTTTTCTCGCCTTCGCGGTGCGCCAGCGTACCGCGCCGATACGTATCGCTGTTCAGCAGTGCCCTGCCGTCGCGCGCGAAGCCGTGAATGGTGAGGCTGCCCGGCACGCGAAGTACGGTTCTCACTTTGCCTGAGGCGGTCGCCGCAAACAGCGCCCGGCTGATGCCGCTATCGCTCGCCGTGAACCAGACTTCGTTACCGTTGGGCGACCACGCCAGCCCCACCACATCTGACCAGTCCGCGGAAAGCACGGTGGCCTTTTTGTCGCTTCCGATCATCATCACCGATCCGCGTGAATCGCCTAGCACCGGGTGCTCGATGAACGCGACCTGGTTCCCTTTAGGTGACACTCGCACATAATCCAGCCAGCCGGGCGTCTCGTAGAGAACATTGCCGATGGGATACTCCAACCGGTAGCTTGTGCTGGTATGACGCGCGAGCGCCAAGCTGCTTCCGTCGGGAGACCAGCCTGCGCTCTGCACGTCGTCCAGGACTTCGCGCGGCGCGCCGCCGGAAATGGCCATGCGCGCCAACATCGCCCGGCCTGTCCAGCCTGCCACGGAGCGCCAGTGCTCCAGGATTGCCATCTCGCCGGAGGAGGAAATGTCCGCGACTTGGCTGTCGTCCAGTTGGAGCGGCCGGGAGAGCAAATCTCCGATGCGCGTGGAAAACATCTCCGGCGTCGGCTTTCCGTTCCACATCGCGGAGTAGATCACCGTCTGTCCATCGGGCGCGAAGGCGGCTGATTGGACAGATCCGCGCTGGAAGGTGAGCTGCCGGAATTTGGGCGATGCTGGCGCCGAACGCGCTCCGGTAAAATAGCCCGCCAGAAACATTCCGATCATGGCGGCTGCCACCGCCGCCCGCTGCCACCACTTCCTGAGCCGGGGCTCCGAGATCGCCGATTCCCGAACCCCGGAGGGCGTCTGCCCTGAGAGCAATTGCAGGTCGAAGGCAATGTCGTGCGCCGATTGGAAGCGCTCCTCCGGGTTCTTTTCCAGGCAATGCTGAACGATGTGCTCCAGGCCCGGCGAGATCCCGCGGTTGGTCTCCGTCAGGTCCGGCGGCTCTTCCCGCAGGATAGCGCTCATGGTGTCGGCGGCCGTCTCCCCGTGGAATGCCCGCCGCCCGGACGGCATTTCGTACAAGATGGCGCCGAAGCTGAACAAGTCGGAGCGATGGTCCGCCGGCTTTCCCCGCACCTGCTCCGGCGACATGTAGCCCGCCGTACCCAGCACCACGCCGGCTTCGGTTTGGTGCGATAAGGTTTCGGCGCCCTCGCCTTCAGGCTGCATGAGTTTCGCCAGCCCGAAGTCCAGGATCTTTACCCGGCCGTCGCGGGTGACAAAGATGTTCTCCGGCTTAAGGTCACGGTGGACAATGCCCTTCTCGTGCGCCGCCGCCAGCCCTTGCGCCATCTGCACCGCGTACTCGATGGCTTTACGCACCGGCAACGCCCCGCCGGAAAGCCGCTTGCGCAGGCTCTCGCCTTCCAGCAGCTCGGAGATGATGAAGGGCGCGCCTTCCCGCGTGCCGATGTCGTAGATGGCGAGGATGTTGGGATGGTTCAGCGCTGCCACGGCACGCGCTTCCTGCTCAAAGCGCCGCAGCCGCTCAGTGTCGGCAGCGAACGACACAGGAAGAACTTTGATAGCGACATCGCGTCCCAATCGCGGGTCGCGCGCGCGATACACCTCTCCCATCCCGCCCGCGCCCAGAGGCGATTGAATTTCATAGGGGCCGAGTTTGGTGCCAGAGGTGAGGGCCATCCGTTCGCGCCATTATAGTACCAAGGAAAGGCGTTGCCCCGGGTCGACGATTGTGGACGGATGGTCGGCTACTCTTCCCTAATCCGATAATGTCCCGATAGCCCGTCACAATCCGCCAATGCGACCGAGCCGACGACAGCACCGGTTGCCGAGTTAGCCGGCTGAATCAAGAATGACCGTTGAACAGATCTTTCTTCGCAAATCAGGGCGTGATTTCGTAGAGATTGTTGAACGGATTCTCGAGAGGTACTCGCCGCACGCTGCCAAAGCCGGCCTCCGCGCACATTTCATGGGCGTTGCGCTCATGAAATCCCAGTGTGCCCAAGCCCATACCACCCCATGCAAGCGAGGTAGTCATGCAGTACAGGACGCTGAAACCGTGGAACAACGCGCCCAGCGGACCGATGTTCTCTTCGAGCTTGTCGGAGCAGTTGATGTCGAGACAAACGTAGACTCCGTCCGGGGCCAGTGCTCCCCGTATTCTTTTTAATAGTCCAATCGGATCAGGGGCGTCGTGGATCACGTCAAACGTAGTGATCACACCATAGGAGCCCGGCAGCCCCTGGGAGACGTCAACTTGCCGGAATGTGACGCGGTCAGGAACTCCCGCCGTTTTGGCCCTGGCCGAGGCTTCCTCCACGGCCGGTCCGTAAACGTCGAAACCAAAATAGTGGCAGTTCGGAAAAGCCTGCGCGAGCTTGATCAATGCACGGCCGCGGCCACAACCAACATCGGCGACCGGCACGCCACGCTCCAATTTTGACTGAACTTTCGGCATCGCCGGGATCCACTGTTGCAACAACAGGTTGTTGAACCAACCGGCCGTAAATCGTTCCAACCCGTCCCACATTCCGGAAGGGTAGTTTGCTTGGCGAACACCGCCACCTTTGTGAAATGCCTCAGTCACCTGGTCGACGACCGCCACCAGCGCGGGGAGCATTTGGTGGATGCCACCGAAGAAAAACGGACCGCCCTCGGTAGCGATCGCGGCTGCGTGTTCCGCCGGTAACGTAAAACGACGAGTGGCTGGATCGTATTCAACATATCCGGCGGCGACCATGCCGCCTAACCACTCACGTACGTAACGCTCGTTGGTTCCCGTGCGGCGAGCGACCTCAGCGCTGGTGGCAGGCCCTTGCGTGGCCAGGTCCTTGAACAGGCCAAGGCGGTCACCAATGGAAGCTAAGATGGTTGTCATCGTGGCGCTAGTGTCGCCAAGCACCTTATTCACGAATGCTTCCTGTTTCGCCTGATCTATGAGCTGAGCGGTGGCCATAGGCACCTCCATCCGCCCGAAATTATAGCTCTCTGTAGGCGATTCGGCGCAGTCGCTATGCCTGAACACCTGCACACGGCACGCACGATTGGTACCGGAAACGAGGCCGCGCACCTTTTTTACTAACGTAGTTCCCGTGACAGCTCGACCGAAGCGTCGGTGATGACTAGCGTACTACGCGTTTCAGCAGCGTCCTAGCCGCGGGATCGGGTCCTCACTTCCGGTTTGGCCGTTATCCGGGCACAATCCGCGGACGTTCCTCATCGGGCCATATCTACGCTCTGCTAATTACAGAATCGGTGGGCGCTCTGGAACCGTCGCGGGCGGGCGAGTGGATTGACGGGCGTAGCTTCGAGGCATAGAGTTTCCCAAACCTAGCAAGAGTTCGGCCGGCAAAGGACTGATCGCTGGCGGGTGGTCGGCAACTCGGAAACTATGCGGTTGTTGGCGAAACATCGCCCTTTCACCAACAATCGGTGAACCGCCCGTCTGGATTCAAGAGCAACTCTATTCTGGTCTACCCCAACGTTGGCAGTGGGGCTACGACCTCTTGGGCCAAAGATTGCACGCAGATAAACAGCTGCCTGGTTGCGGCGTTCTTCGCGGGAATTTGCTATCGTCAACTACATGCTGCGACATCTTGCGTTAGCAATACTCATCCTCAGCGCCACCTTCAGCTTTGCCAAGGAAAAGAGCAGGGAGCATTTTCAGCAGCCGGGCCCCATCCGTCTCGATAAGGACAGCAAGAAGTGGGTGGAAAAGACCCTGCGGAGGATGTCGCCCGAAGAAAAGGTCGGGCAACTGTTCATGATCTGGACGCGGGTGGTGTTCATGAACGAGGCCGATCCGAACTGGATTGCGTTGCGCGACAGCGTCCGCAAGTATCACATCGGATCGCTGGCCATGAGCGTGCCGGTGGATGGTCCTGTCCTGCTGCGGAATGAGCCGTTTGAGGCGGCGGAGCTGCTGAACCGGTTGCAGCAGTCGTCGGAGTTGCCGCTCATCTTTGCCGCGGATTTCGAGCGCGGCGTCTCGATGCGCCTGCACGGGAGCACTGTCTTCCCGCACGCCATGGCGTTCGGCGCTACGGGAAAGCTGGATGAGGCCGAGGCGTTTGGGCGCATCACGGCGCTCGAGGCGCGGGCGATCGGCGTGCACTGGAATCTTTTCCCCGACGCAGACGTGAATTCCAATCCGGCGAATCCCATTATTAACACGCGGTCGTTCGGCGAGGATCCGCAGCAGGTGGGAGAACTGGTAGCGGCTTACATCAAGGGCGCGCACGAGGGTGGGATGCTGACGACCGTCAAGCACTTTCCGGGACATGGAGACACTGCGACCGATTCGCATCTGGGCGTCGCGCAGGTGACCGGGGACCGGGCGCGGCTGGAGTCGGTCGAGTTGCCACCGTTCCGACGAGGGATTGAGGCCGGCGTGGATTCGGTCATGGTGGCGCATGTCACGGTGCCGGCGCTCGAGCCTGACCCTAACCGGGTGGCGACAACCTCCAGTTCGGTCGTAACCGGGCTGCTCAAGGAGAAGATGAAATTCAAAGGCATCGTGGTGACCGACGCGCTCGACATGGCGGGGCTGACGCGAATGTACGTTAATGATATTGGGAGGGCAGCGGTGGACGCGTTCAAGGCGGGCAACGATCTGCTGCTGATTCCGGCCGACCTCGAGGCCAGCTATCGGTCGGTGCTGCAGGCGGTGAAAAGCGGTGAGATCCCCCGCCAGCGGCTGGACGAGTCTGTCCGTAAGATTCTGGAACTAAAGGCCTCTCTGGGATTGCAGAAGGCGCGCCTGGTGGACCTGAACCAGATCCCGAAGACGATTGGGAAGCCCGAAAACCTCGCTTTTGGGCAGCGGGTGGCGGATGAGGCCGTAACGGTGGTGCGCGATAACGGGCAGGTGCTGCCGCTACGTGCGACGGGAACTGCGGGGGCGGCGCTTCCGTATCAATCTGTAGTCGAGGTGCGCAATCGGCTGGTGGTCGTGATTTTCAGCGAAGATCTGCGCACCGACTCGGGACGTATGCTGGAACGCCAGATTGTCGCCCGTGTGCCGGACGCTCGCGTGATCTATGTTGATCCACGTTCGGTGGCGGGGGTGAGTGCCGATGCGCTGGCCGCGGTCGACGCAGCCGAACACGTGGTGGCGGCGGTGTACGTGATTCCGACGGCGGGCCGCGCGATTCCGACGGCCGGCGGCCTGAAGAACAGCGTTGCCATGGCGGACGCCAGCGCTACCTTGCTCAACGCGATTCTGGAGCACGCGGCGGCGCGCACCGCCGTGCTGGCGATGGGCAATCCTTATCTGGCGCAGGATTTTCCCGCCGTACAGAATTATTTGTGCACGTTTTCCAATGTCACCGTGTCGGAGGTGGCTGCTGTCAAGGCGCTGTTCGGCGAGATTCCAACCCGCGGACATCTGCCGGTCACGATTCCAGGAATTGCCTCGCGCGGCGCGGGCCTGGAACGCCCCGCTCAAACCAGTTCAGGAGGTTCTTCTCATGCTCAGCCGTAATTTTGTCGCACAGCTCGCACCCGCTGCACTGCTGGCCGCTCTGCTCGTTCTGCCCGGCTGCAGCATCAACGTGAAAGACAAGGACAAGAACGGCGAAGGGCGCGTGGACATCAAGACGCCCATGGGGGATATTCACGTGAATGAACAGCCCGATATCCGAGAGACGGGGCTTTCTCTCTATGCGGGCGCCAAACCTGCGCTCAAAGAAGGCCATGACGAAAAGAGCGCCAACGTCAATATTTCGGGGCCGGGGTTCGGGCTCAAGGTGGTGGCGGCGGAGTTTCAGTCGGACGATTCTCCCGGCAAAGTGATCGCCTACTACAACAAGGAATTGCAGCGCTTCGGCAAGCCGATTGAATGCCGCGGGCGCTGGACGGGCGGGGACGTCAACGCCGAACTCCATAAGAAAGAAGGCGCGAAGCCGGTCACCTGCGGGGACAACGGGAGCGGAGACTCGGTCGAGTTGAAAGTCGGCACCGAAGAGAACCAGCACATTGTCGCGGTAAAGCCCGACGGCAAGGGGACGCGGTTTGCGCTGGTGTATGTGCGGACGCACGGGAAGGACGACACGATCTGATTCATTCGCAGACGGATGGGGCGGCGTCACCCGAGTTGCTCTCTCCCGTCGGCTGAGCTAGTTTCAGAGACGTGGAGCATCCCTGCGAACAATGCGGGACAACGGTTGAGGACGGGCGTCCGTTTTGTCCTAAATGCCGAGCCCCCCAGGTGCGGGTGGAAGTTGCGCCAGCGCCGTTGGCAGCCGACCACGCTCCGCGCCCAGAGCTAGGATTGACGGCAGATCATCTGAATCCGGCAAGCCTGCGTTCTCCTTCGGATCCCTCGCTTTTTCGTACTGCGCTGCAGGCGGGATTGCTGGGGGTAATGGCCAATATCATCCCGTTTGGCCTGGGGATGGTGCTCACCGGCATCCTGGCGGCGTTGCTCTATCATCGGGCCAACGCAGGAGCACTTCCCAGCGGCAAGGCGGCGCGGCTGGGGGCCATGGCGGGCGCAATCTCGTTTGCGGCTTCGGCACTTTTGGCAGTATTGGCGGTCGTCCTGCTGCACTCGCAGCAGCAGGTGCGCGACTTCATGATGAAGGCCGCGGAGCAGAGCGCCGCCAATCCCTCAGACCCCAATGTCCAAGCCACACTACAGTGGCTGCACACGCCGGAGGGTTTCTCGGCCTATTTCGCCTTCATCATGGTCGGGCTGCTGCTTTTCTCCATGCTGTTTTCGGCCGTAGGAGGGGTGATCGGGTCCACCCTGTTCCGCGAGCGCACGCCGCCGCGGTTCTAGCCCCACCTTGCCCGATCCCGGCCGCACGCGTATGATGCGGCGTTTATGAGTTCACGCAATTCAGAGCGTCCGGTGGAGATTCGCGAGAAGGCGCAACTCATGTCGGCCTCGGAGATCGAGCGCACGCTGATCCGGCTGGCACATGAGATTGTGGAGAAGAATAACGGCATTGACGACCTGGCATTCGTCGGCATCAAGCGCAGGGGTGTGCCGCTGGCGCAACGGCTGGCAAAGATCATCCAGCGCATTGAAAAGAAGCCGGTGCCGGTGGGGACGCTCGACATCACTCTGTACCGCGACGACCTCTCCACCTTGGGGCCAAAGCCGGTGGTGCAGAAAACCGAGCTGGAGTTTCCCGTGGCGGGCAAGTCGGTGGTGCTGGTGGACGATGTGCTCTATACCGGCCGGACGACCCGTGGGGCGCTGGATGCGCTGTTCCGCGAAGGGCGTCCGAAACGGGTGCAACTGTGCGTGCTGATTGATCGCGGGCATCGCGAGTTGCCGATTGAAGCGGCGTTTGTCGGGCGGATGGTGCAGACGACCGAGAATCAGATCATCGAGGTCAAGCTGCGCGAAGTGGACAACGCAGAAAAAGTTCTGTTGATGGAAAAACAGTAAGGATTTATGAGCCCAGCCCGAGGTTCCCTGCTCGGAATCGAGGATCTCGACGCAGCGGAAATCCTGAAAATCCTGAAATTCGCGCGCCGCATGAAGCCGGACAAGCCGCGGCCGCTGCTCAAGGGCAAGCGGGTTGTGCTCCTGTTCTACGAAGCTTCCACCCGCACCCGCAGCTCGTTTGAGATTGCGGCCAAAGCGCTGGGAGCGCATACCGTCCTGATTCAGGCTGCCGGGTCGAGCATCGAAAAAGGGGAGTCGCTGCTCGACACCGGATACACCCTGCGCGCGCTGGGCGCGGATGTCATTGTGATCCGACACCCCAACGCGGGCGCGCCCCACGTCATGGCCCGGCACATTGATATCCCGGTAATCAACGCGGGAGATGGGCTGCACGAGCATCCCTCGCAGGCGCTGCTCGATGCCTACACGATTCTGCGCAATAAGAAGAGCTTCAAAGGCTTGCAGGTCGCAATCATTGGCGACATCTTTCACAGTCGAGTCGCGCGCTCGGCCTGCCATCTACTGAGCAAGTTCGGAGTGAAGATTATCCTTTGTGGTCCGCCGGAACTGGTGCCGGAAATTGCAGCCACGCTGGCGCCCGGTGTGCGGGTGACGCGCCACATCGAAGACGCGCTCCGCGGAAGCGACGTGGTGATGCTGTTGCGGGTGCAGAAAGAACGGCTCGCTGGACAAAAGATCAACCTCCCGGACTATATCGCGCGCTACCAGATGACGGCGGCACGTTTGAAGAGCGCGAAGAAAGATGCCATCGTGATGCATCCGGGGCCGATTATCCGCGGGCTGGAGTTGACCAGCGAAGTAGCCGACGGCGCGCAGTCGCGCATTTTGGAAGAGGTGCGTAACGGTGTTCCGACACGCATGGCGATTCTGGCGCGGGCGGTGGGGAAGATGCGATGAAAAGCAATTCACCACAGAGACACGGAGAGAGGCAATTCGGATTTTTCTTTAGGTTTGATTTTCTCTGTGACTCCGTGTCTCCGTGGTGAACAGTCAGATAACGAATCCGCGTGGATCCGCGGAAATGAAGCTGGCGAAGGGCTGAAGTGAAGACACGCTCCACAAACAGTCTTCTGATCAAAGGTGGCCATCTTATCGACCCGGCCGCGAAGATTGACGCGCCCATGGACATCTTGCTGGAAGAGGGTCGCGTCGCCGAGGTCGCGCCTCCGCACAAGATCAAGGGCGCGGACGAGAAGTTCGATGCCCGCGGGCTGATGGTCGCGCCGGGATTCATTGATCTGCACGTGCATTTGCGCGAACCGGGACAGGGGCATAAAGAGACGATTGCCACGGGAACGGCGGCGGCTGCGGCGGGCGGTTTTACATCGGTCTGCACCATGCCCAACACGGCGCCGGTGGTGGATGCGGTGGAGTGGGTGCAGTGGCTGCGCGCGCCCGAGCGCGGCGGCGTGGTCAACGTCTTTCCGATCGCCGCCGCTACCCACGCGAGCAAAGGCGTGACGCTCACCGATTTTCGCTCGTTGCAACGGGCGGGCGCGATCGCGGTGACCGATGACGGCAAGCCCATTCTCGCCGACGACATCATGCGGGCGGCGCTGGTTCTGGGCGGCGAGTTGAATTTTCCGGTCGTGCAGCACGCCGAGGACACACGTATGACCGCGCACTGCTCGATGCACGCGGGAGCGCGATCATTTCGTCTTGGGCTGCGCGGCATGACAGCCGCTGCCGAGGCGAACATCGTCGAGCGCGACGTGCAGCTTGCCATGCAGACGCCCAATGCGCGTTTGCATGTGGCGCATCTTTCCACCGCCGACGCGCTCAAGGGCGTGCGCCGCGGCAAGCGGGCCAGGACGCGGGTCACCTGCGAGGTTACGCCCCATCACTTTACTTTGACCGATGATGATGTCCACGATTACGACAGCCGGTACAAAATGAACCCGCCGCTGCGCTCGGCCTCGGATTTGGAAGCCATCCTGGTGGCGCTGACCGACGGCACCGTGGACGCCATTGCTACCGACCACGCGCCGCATGCCTCGCACGAAAAGGAAATGGAGTTCGAGCGCGCCGCCTTTGGCATCACCGGGCTGGAAACGGCGCTCGCGCTGGCGATTACCAAGCTGCACAAGGAGAAGCGGATTCCGCTGGCTCGCGTGGTTGAGTTGTTTACCGCTGGTCCGGCCCGCTGCTTCGATCTGCGTGGACGGGGATCGCTGGGGCGCGGTCACTCTGCCGATGTGACCATCTTCGATCCGAAGAAGCGGTGGACCTTCGAGGCCGCGAAGTCACTCTCCAAGTCCCGAAACACGCCCTTTGACGGATGGCAACTTACCGGGAAAGTGGTGGCGACGATTGTCGGCGGTAAGGTTGTGCACCCCTCCTGAAATCACGTAGGGACAGCCGCCCTCGGTTGTCCGACCGAGCGAAGCTCGGCAATGCACAGCGGCGACGCCACCGGCGGCTGCCACGCGGGCATCCCGCCCGCGCTGTGACAAACAACGCGTCCCCACGTCTTACCTGAGAGACCCAAATGAGACTCCGGTTTACGGCACTCGCTCTTGCGCTAGTCCTGACCGCCACGGTCCCTTCTTATCCGCAGGGCTCAAGTGTTCCGCCTCGTATCAAGCGTCTTGACGGGAGCACCATCACAACCGGCGAAATCGACGCGACGGTGACGCGCCTGATGCGCGCGGCCAAGGTGACGGGTGCCGGCATCGCGATTCTCAACGACAGCAGGGTTGCCTACCTGAAGGGATACGGTTTCCGCGACCAAGAGAAGAAGCTGCCGCTGACGCCGGATTCGGTGATGTCGGCGGCCTCGTTCAGCAAAGCTGCGTTCGCCTATCTGGTGATGCAACTGGTGGAGGAGGGAACGCTCGATCTCGACAAACCGGTTTACAAGTACCTGCCGAAGCCGCTACCGGACTATGACGCTTATCGGGATCTCGCCGGGGATCCGCGCTACCAGAAGATCACGGCCAAAATGCTGCTGAGTCATACCAGCGGGTTTCCCAACTGGCGCCGGTTTACCGAGGACGGGAAGCTGAGCATCAACTTCGAGCCGGGCTCGCGTTTCGCTTACTCGGGCGAAGGGATTGATCTCCTGCAACTCGTGGTCGAAACCGTCGCGAAGAAGCCGCTGGCCGACCTGATGCGTGAGCGAGTCTTCCAACCTCTCGCGATGACGCGCACCAGCATGGTTTGGGAAGAGCGCTTTGAGAGTGATTACGCCAACGGTTATGACGAGCAGGAGCGTTCGCTCGGACCACAGAAGCGTAAGCACGCCGATGCGGCAGGCTCGATGCAAACCACAATCGGCGACTTCGCCCGCTTCGTGCAGGCCGTGAACGAAGGGAAGGGCCTGCACAAGCAGACGCGAGAGCGAATGCTTAGTGCGCAAGTCCAGATCCTTTCGAAGCATGAGTTTCCGACGTTTTCGACTGAGACCACGGACGAGAACAAGAAGATCCGCCTCAGCTACAGCCTGGGATGGGGTCTCTACTGGACTCCCTATGGCCGTGCCTTCTTCAAGGAGGGCCATGACGACGGCTGGCGGCATTATGCAGTGTGCTTCGATAGGGCCGGGATCGGGATTGTCATCATGACGAACAGCTCGAACGGGGAGGGGATCTATAAGGAATTGCTGGAGACTCTGCTCAAGAACACCTTTACGCCGATCGAGTGGGAAGGGTTCACGCCGTACGATGCGCCGAAGTGAGCTGGGCGTGCCCGTTTATCTTGTCCGCAGCCTTGGCACTACCGGCGTTTCGTGGGCGAGGGCACCCGCGCCACACGTCACTTGAATTCCACCGTTATGAACTTCGCTAAGCTCGTCCCCACGTTCGTCAGCGTGTGGGTGTAGCCGCCGGGCAGCCATTTCACGTCGCCGGACTTGAATCTTCCCGGCATGGGGCCCATGCCGTCCACGTCGCTGCGGATATCGAGATCACTGACCGCGACCAGCAGGTGCGGGCCGTCGTGATGGTGGCTGGGAACGGTGGCGCCGGGCTGGAGTTCAATCGCGGAAACGCGGGCCCCATCGCGGACGAAGAGGACTTTGATCCGGCCGCCGGGGAATTCTTTGTCTCCACCTTCCATCGGCCAGGGAGAAGGAGCGGTGCGGAGCTTGTCATCCTGCAACAGTTCGATGGTCACGTTACGGAATGGGCGGTCGGAAAGATTGCGGGCGACGTGGGCGAAGTTGCCGGGTGTGAAGCGGGTCTCGCCATCGGCGAGTTTGAGTTCCACCGGCGGTTTGTCGGCAACCTCGTTGGCGACGTGGGAGTCGCCGAGAGTGACGAACAGGTAGTCGTGGCGATGGCGATGCAGCAGCGTGGCCGTGTTCGGAGCCACTTCGACCTGAAAGACGCGCACGTGTTCGTTTTCGAGCGCGAGGTGGTGCGAGGGTTCGGAAGTGATCTCGACCTCGGGGGCTGCGGCGAAGGCCGCGAGGAGGGGTAGGAGGAGTAGCGGAAGCGCAGCAACGCGTTTCATGAAGGAGCTTATGCAGTCTTGACTAGGGCGTTACCCGGGGAACCTTGCTCCAGGCGATGAAGCTTGGCGGCAAGGCGATCTTTGTCGGCGCCGGAAGCGGCCACGAGGCGCTTACGCAGTTTCTGAATTTTTTCATTGCGAGTGCGGCGGCGGCGAATTTCCGGGCGACGGCTGGGTGCGGACATGGAAAGCTCCTTGCTGTTTGAATAAGAGTCTCGATTATAGGGTCGAGTTGGTGCGGGTGGCAAAGACGGGAGATTGCAGAAGTAAGAAGTCAGATTGCAGAAGTTCGATTGCAGAGGTCAGAGGTCAGATTGCAGAGGTAAAACCGCGATGAGATCGGCGCTTGCTCACCGGCGCTCGCTGGCGCGTATGGCGAAATAAATCAGGCTTCCGAGAAAGACCAGCGGGGCGGTCCAGGCGGCGATGGTGAGCGCGTTCCTGGAATCCATTCCCAGTTCCTGATGGGTGGTAAACAGGCCCCAGGCGAGGGCGTAGGCGGCGAGGCCGCCGGCAATTCCCAGCACCAGGCTGAGAACGAGATTGCGTTTGAAGGCCATAGGCCGCTGCCCCGGTTCGTACCGGTCACCACTTTGGAATTGCCCCCAGGTTCACTTAAGTAGCACAATTCTCCCACTTCTACCAATACTTATGAGCGCATCACCGACGGTTCCGGAGGCGGTGCCGCCCCGGCGGCCGCTGAAGACACGACAGCGGGCGTGGGCACAAGCCCTGGCGCGGATGCTCACGCGGGCGGGAGTCGCACCCAACGCGATCTCGCTGACGAGCCTGGTGTTCGCGGTCGGGGCGGGAGTGTGCCTGGGATGGACAGCACGGGTCGAGGGCTTCGTCCGACCAGCGCTCTTTCTAGCCGCGGCAGCGTGCATCCAGCTTCGGCTGCTTTGCAACATGCTTGACGGCATGGTGGCTGTGGAAGGTGGAAAGCGCACCGTGTACGGCGAAATCTTCAACGACATGCCGGACCGCTTCGCCGATCTTGCCATCCTGGTCGGGGCGGGCTACTCGATCTCAAGTTACAGTTGGGGACACGAACTGGGCTGGCTGGCGGCGACACTGGCGGTAATTACCGCGTACATCCGGCTGCTGGGCGGTTCGATGGGCGTGACGCAATATTTCCTCGGGCCAATGGCCAAGCCGCACCGGATGGCGCTGTTGACCGCCGCGTGTGTCATCTCAGTTTTCGAGAACGCTCTGGGACTAGGCGGCAAGACGATTGCGTTGGCGCTGATCGTGATGGTGCTGGGCATGCTCGTGACCTGTGTGCGGCGGACGCTGCGCATCGTGGCGGACCTGAAGAAGCGATGAGAGCGCACCCACTGGCGGGAATCATCGCGGGGGTGGCGCGGCTGATCAGCGGAGTGAACGTCCGCTGGGTGGATTCGGGGCCGGATGCGCGGCAGACCATATATTTCGCGAATCACACCAGTCATCTGGATTTTGTGGTGCTGTGGTCGTCCCTGCCGGCGGAGATTCGCGCGCGCACCCGGCCGGTGGCGGCGCAGGACTACTGGGAAAAGGGAATGCGCCGGGCAATTGCGGTGAACGTGTTCCGGGCGGTGCTGGTGGCGAGACACCAGGTCGGCCAGGAAGGTCTGGCTGCATCGGGTGACCCGAAGCAGGCGATCGAGCACATGTTGGACGCGATGGGGAGTGACAATTCGCTCATCCTCTTTCCCGAAGGCACGCGCGGCACGGGCGAAGAGGTCGCGGCGTTCAAGAGCGGGCTCTACTATCTTTGGCAGCAGAAGCCGGGACTGCGGCTGGTTCCAGCATATCTGAACAATCTGAACCGCATTCTTCCAAAAGGAGAGTTTCTGCCGGTGCCGTTCATCAGCCGGCTGACGTTTGGCCCGCCACTGACACTGGCACCGGACGAAACCAAGCCGGCGTTCCTAGTGCGGGCACGCGATGCGTTGTGCAAATTGCAAGACAGATGAGAACGTTCCTGGTTGAACGAAAGAGACGCGGCGAGCCGCGTCTCTACGCAGGAAACACGGACTAGATGAAGAATCTCGATCCACAACTTGTGTGGGCGTTCGCGGGAGTTCTGGGACTGCTTGCGCTCTCAAGCCTGATCGGGCTGGTGCTGAAGGTTGCGATCAAGAAGCCGGAGGCGCAGGCGACGATCAGCAATCTGAATGCTCGCATCGGGGCGTGGTGGATCATGAGCGCGATCTTTGGGCTCACGCTGGTGATCGGCCTGATCGGGTCGCTGGTGCTGTTTGGGCTGATGTCGTTTCTGGCGCTGCGCGAGTACGTGACTCTGCTGCCGACGCGGCGGGCGGACCACCGAACTTTGTTCTGGGCATTCTTCATCTTTACGCCGCTGCAGTATTTTCTGATCGCCATCCAGTGGTATGGGATGTTCGCCATTCTGATTCCGGTATATGCGTTTTTGTTTGTGCCGACCAGGCTGGCGATCGCAGGAGACACGGAGTCGTTTCTGCAGCGCGCCTCGACGATCCAGTGGGGGCTGATGATCTGCGTGTACTGCCTGAGCTATACGCCGGCGCTATTGATGCTGAATATTCCCGGCTATGGGCGTCCCGCGAAGCTCATGCTGTACCTGGTGCTGGTGGACCAGTTGAGCGACGTGCTCCAGTATGTCTGGGGAAAAATGCTGGGGCGGCACAAGATTGCGCCCGTAGTGAGTCCGAACAAGACCTGGGAAGGGTTCGTCGGCGGCGTTCTCAGCGCCACTGCGATCGGAACCGCACTCTGGTGGATGACGCCGTTCCGTCCGGTGGTCGCGGCAGCAGTTTCGCTGACGATTACGCTCATGGGATTTGCGGGAGGGCTGACCATGTCGGCTATCAAGCGCGACCGGGGCGTGAAGGACTACGGAACGCTGATCAAGGGGCACGGAGGCATTCTCGACCGCATGGATTCGATGTGCTTCGCGGCCCCGATCTTCTTTCATATCGTGCGGTATTTTTATGTGCGCTGAAGCGGCGGCTCGGGCTGATAACCGCTGCACTTGAGAACCGGCAGCCGAGGATATTTGGGGAACCGGGGATCTTCTAAAGAAAGTTCACACTGAAAGAACACCGAGCCGCGGTCGGACTCGACGCAGCGGGAATGCTGGCAGTCTCGGCAAAGGCCTGGATCGGGATGGGCTGGGGTGGTGCCTGTTCCGGAGGACATGTTTTGACTGCCAAAAACGGTTCACGACCTCACGCGGTTTCGATCTTCGCGACAGCTTCGAGTCCCAATTCCTTCGTGGACAACTCCCGCATCTTGAACTTCTGGATCTTCCCGGTCACCGTCATCGGGAACGAGTCCACGATCTTCACGCACTTGGGGATCTTGTAGGCGGCGATCTTGCCCTCGCAGAACTTGCGGATGTCCTCGGGTGAGAGTTTGGCGTCGGCTTCCAGCCGCACCCAGGCGACAACCTGCTCGCCGTATTTTTCGTCCGGCACGCCGACCACGTGCACGTCGCTGATACCGGGACAGGTGTACAGAAATTCTTCAATCTCGCGCGGGTAAATGTTTTCGCCGCCGCGGATGATGACGTCTTTGGCGCGGCCCGTGATCTTGCAGTAGTCGTTGGCGTCCATGGTGGCGAGGTCGCCGCTGTGCAGCCAGCCGTCTTCGTCAATGGCTTTTCGAGTGGCCTCCGGGTTTTTGAAGTAGCCCTTCATCACCATGTAGCCGCGGGTGCAGAGCTCGCCCGGAGTGCCGCGCGGCACGATCTCGCCGGTGATCACATCGACGATCTTGACTTCCGTATGCGGCAGGGGCTTGCCCACGGTGGTGACGCGCAGCTCGAGCGGGTCGTCCACGATGGTTTGCGTGATCACCGGAGAAGCCTCGGTCAGGCCGTAGGCAATGGTCATCTCCTTGAGGTGCATGAACTGGACCACGCGCTTCATCACTTCGATGGGGCACGGTGCGCCCGCCATAACGCCGGTGCGCAGGGTGCTCAGGTCGAAACGCGCGAACTCAGGATGGTCCAGCTCGGCGATGAACATCGTAGGAACGCCGTGCAGCGCGGTGCAGCGTTCGGCCTGAATTGCTTCGAGGGTGGCGAGCGGATCGAAAAAGGCGGCCGGAATCACCATGGCGGCGCCGGTCACCACGCAGGCCAGATTGCTCAACACCATGCCGAAGCAGTGATAGAAGGGCACCGGGATGCACAGCCGGTCGCGATGAGTGAGCTTCATCGCGGCGGCGATCAGCAGCGCGTTGTTGGCGACGTTATGGTGGCTGAGCGTAGCTCCTTTGGGAAAGCCGGTGGTGCCCGAGGTGTACTGGATGTTGATCGGATCGTCGAACGAGAGCGTGGCTTCGCGTTGACGCAGATCTTCCTGCGGCAGGTCGCGGCCCATGGCGCGCAGGTTGTCCCAGGAGAACATCCCGGCAGGCTGGCCCCCGGCGATGAAAACCAGGTTCCGGAGATGGGGCAAAGAAGCCGAATGCAGTGTGCCCGGCTTCGATGACGCCAGCTCCGGACACAGGCCGTTCACAGTCGAAACGTAGTCGGCATCGCGAAACCCCTGGATGAGCAGCAGAGTGCCGCACTCGGACTGGCGAAGTACGTACTCCAATTCAAACGCGCGGTTGGCCGGGTTGATGTTAACCAAGATGGCGCCGATCTTGGCGGTGGCGAACTGCGTGATCACCCACTCGGCACAGTTGGTCGCCCAGATCCCGACCCGGTCTTCCTTCTGAATTCCCATCCGCAACAGACCGCGCGCTACGATTTCCACTTCTTCATGAAACTGCCGGTAGGTGTAGCGGCGGTTCTCGTGCCGGACCACCAGAGCGTCCTGGTCGGGGTAGGAGCGAGCCGCAGAATCGAGCAGCTCTCCGAGGCAGCAGCCGAGCAACGGGATGTCTCCGGTACCGTGGGCGTAGCTTCGTCGGGGAGCGATTTCCGCCATGGTTGCCTCCGGCTGCGGGGCCATTCCGTCCCGGGTGCTGGCCAGTTTAGCCGCGCCGCGCTGGGTTGTCCAAGTCGTTAAGAGCGCGTATTTTCAGCCGATCCGTCAAAACACCTTTGACGGTAGCGGGGCAATTTCCGATGAGAGCGTTAGGCAGCCGAATGGATCGCTTCTGGGTTGCCCGCGATGCTCCCAGAATCGATGCCAAGTGCGGAGATCACTTCCTGCAAGCCGACTTGTCAGTACTGATCCGCTTGATGCCCATTTGGATTACTTCCTGCTTGCCGACCAACCGTCCGGAATCGTCGGAGCTGCTGCGCATTGGCCGTCAGAAACGATGGGAGAATCCACGGCCCTCATTCTCGCTTGGCCCGCCCCGCTTTGGCGGAATACCGGAACGTGGGATCTCTCGATTGGCTGTGCAATGTTGACCAGTTTTGCTGCAGCATATCGTCGATCATCATCTTTCTGGGGTCTTCCGAGGTTTCAGACATGAACTGTGCCACCTCATAGTTCACGTTTAGTGCCTTGCACGTAGTTGCGACGGAGACGCATAGGAGGAAGGTGTTCATCATGGCTACGAATCTCAGCACTTGCCTTCCCGGCGATGGCATCGAAGCATTGAATCGATTACCCGGGTTGGCGGAACCTCTGCTACAAATCGATTTCGAACGAGAGTTGCAGCAACTGCGGCGAGAAGACTCCTGGCAGCGGGAGACTGGGCGGAGTTCCAAAACACTGGCGAAATATCCAGATTTCCGAATTGTTCTAATTCTGATGAAGAGCGGCACACGAATGCGACAGCACAGAGCGGAGGGACGGATCTCCATTCAGCAATTGAAGGGACAGGTCCGTATCCATTTGGCCGATCGAAAAGTGACCTTGTCGACCGGCCATTTGTTGGTGCTGGACTGCGGTGTATTACACGACGTCGAAGCGCTGGAAGAGAGTGCCTTATTGCTGACCATCTCTTGGCGAAGAGAGAAGAGTGACGCCTCAGAATCTTTTTCGTCCACTCAGCGGCATTTGGACGAAGAGGCCTTGTCGCGAATGGATGATGAAGGTGGCGCTCCTGGCGCTATCGTGAGCCCGCCCGGTGCGGCAAGGAAGGCTGTCCCCCGCAGCTAAACGTTTTCCATGAACCCCTTCAGCGAGACCCCTGTTGCAGGAGCTGGCGATGGTGGTTTGTAACCGCACACCATTTATTCACTCTCTTAAGGAGGTAGCCATGGCTACCGAAGCCGTCGTGATGGCAGATCAAATGGCAAGTCAAACGTTCAAGCTGGTCCGTCGCGAGGAAGTTGCGGAAGGTACGATGGCCTTTCACTTCGAGAAGCCATCCGGATTCAAGTTTAAAGCAGGTCAGTTCGCCGATGTCACACTCATCGACCCGCCGGAAACTGATGCCGAGGGAAACACACGCACTTTTTCAATCGCGAGTCCTCCGTTCGAAAACGAATTAGTTTTCACCACCCGGATGCGGGACACCGCTTTCAAGCGCTCGTTGAAGAGAGTGCCGCTGGCCACGGAAGTGAAAATAGGTTCAGCCGCAGGCTCCTTCACCCTACACAAGAATCGTGCCAAGCCAGCCGTGTTCCTCGCGGGCGGAATCGGAATCACACCTTTCCTCAGCATCGTGCGGCAAGCCCATCACGACCGCCTCCCGCACAAGCTGTATCTTTTCTATTCCAATCGACGGCCCGAAGACGCACCTTTCCTGGACACTCTGCAGAACGTGGAGAAGACAAATCCCAACTTCCACTTGATCTGTACCATGACAGAAATGTCGAAGTCCAAAAAGGAATGGAAAGGCGAGATAGTTCCGATAGACCAAGAGATGCTATCCAGGCATTTGGCAACACAGCAGGGCCCCATTTATTACAGTGCCGGACCGCCCGCCATGGTTGCCGGCATGAAGGAGATGCTTGTGAGGGCGGGCATTGACGAAGATGACATTCGAACGGAAGACTTTGCTGGATATTGAAGCTTGTCCTCCCGCAGGAAGATCGCGCTCGGGTCGAACAAAGAAGGAAGGTTTCTTGAGGTGAACAGGATGCTGACAAATAGGCCTAAGACAAAAATTCTTGTAGACGGTGGAGATCCCGAAGAAACCCTCCGCATTAAGAGCTTGATCGGATTTGTTGATGGGCAGACCACCAACCCATCCCTGATCGCAAAAAATCCGGACATTCAAAGACGCCTCGCATCTGGTCACCAATTGAGCGAGCAAGAAGAAAAAGACGCATACAAGAAAATTGTGCAAAGCATCTCGCCACTCGTGGGAAATGCTGGGGTTTCCATTGAGGTATTCGCAGATCTCGGTAGCCGTGCCGAGGAGATGCTTGCCCAGGGCCAGGATATGTTCACCTGGATTCCCAATGCCTATGTGAAATATCCATGCACCCACGAGGGTTTGCGAGCCGCAGGAATGTCGGTGCAAAAGAGTATTCGGGTCAACATGACTCTGTGCTTTTCGCAGGCGCAAGCAGCTGCCGTATATGCCGCAACACGGGGATCGAAGGAGCCGGTGTATGTATCACCGTTTGTCGGCCGGCTCGATGATCAAGGCGAGGACGGAATGGACCTCGTCCGAAATATCAAGAAAATGTACGAACGCAGCGATGGCCATGTGCATGTCTTGGCCGCAAGCATACGCACCATCAACCATTTGCTTTGTTCCTTCTTTCTAGGTGCTGAGCTGGCAACCGTGCCGAGCAAGGTTTTACAAGAATGGGCAGCAGCAGACTTTCCTATGCCGGACCAGGATTTCAAGTTCAAAGCGGTCGACGCGAAGGGCAAGCCCCTGAAACCGATCCCATACAAAGAATTGGATTTGAACCTACCGTGGGATAGCTTTGACCTGGCACACGAACTCACAACTAAGGGCATCCAGAAATTTGTGGCCGATTATCAGAGCACGCTGAGACGGTCGGCATAGGTCGGCAGACCGTCGTAGCTATCGTTGTTTGCGACGACGAATTGAGTCCGCTGGTTTGCGCGGCTTTCGGACCATCAGCTGGGCTCTCTTTATCTTCTTCGGGCTTGTGCCAGCCGCCCACGTCGAGAGCCAGGCGGTCTGCTTCTTAGGGTGTGACCGGGCAGTTCGCGGAGGCAATATGATCTCGTTCGATCAGGCACACAGAGCCGTCCACTATCCGCCTGATCGCCGATTTCGTTTCTGGATTCGACCTTCCATCCTGATCGGAATCGGTATCGCGATCCTCTCTATAATCGCGGCGTCTTGGATCGAAGTCGCCGTGGCCGGGCTGCCTCATGTTCCAGCCGTTCCTCAGATATATCCCGACAACTTCGCAGGGCCGCATGGGTTTCCGGTCTGGGTGCGTTACTGCCACTTCTTCAATTTCCTTTTTGTGATGATGCTGATTCGCAGCGGTCTGTCGATCCTGATGGATCATCCTCGTTTGTATTTCAACGATGGCTGCACGCCGGGGAGCGAATGGATCAGGCTTACACCGCTAAAAGTCCCACGCGATCGCATCTGGACCGCGAAAGACGACGCCCGTTATATTTCGCCGTTAGTCGGGACGCCGGGCTACCGACACACAATTGGTATTGCGCGGGTTTGGCACTTCATCGACGTTCACGGCTTCATCATCACCGGCATTCTCTTCGTCATCATGCTTTTCGATACCGAACAGTGGCGGCGTATTGTGCCAACTTCGCCGCTCGTCCTCTTACAGGCATGGAACACATGGGTGCACTACGCAACGTTTCACCTGCCGCCGGAGCCAAACGGGTTTTATGGCTACAACGCATTGCAGCAGATCGCCTATTTCACTGTCGTCTTGGTTTTTGGCCCTTTGGCGATTCTTACAGGGATCGCTATGTCGCCTGCTGTGGTGAATCGATTCCCCTGGTACGCGCGGATCTTTGGTGGGAGGCAATCGGCCAGATCGATCCACTTCCTTACCATGTTCAGCTTCCTTGCATTCCTCGTCGTGCACGTCACTTTGATCGTGATGACCGGATTTGCGCGGAATATGAATCACATTGTGTTGGGCACAGATGATCAGAGGTACCTCGGCATGTATCTCGGGTTTGTGGGCATAGGCGTAGTTGTCCTCTCATGGATCGGGGCGCACTACATCTCATGGAACCACCCGCGCGGATTGCAGCATGCGCTCAAGTCCGTGACATATCCGATGCAGCTTCTTACATTGAATCGCCTGACTCCGCAGCAGAAGTATGCCGAGGAGGAAATCTCGCCCTACCTCTGGCCCAACGGGAAAATGCCGATCCGGGATGATTGGAAGCGCCTGGCGGAGACCGGCTTCGAAAATTTTCGGCTCAAGGTGGGAGGCCTTGTCGAAAGGCCGGTCGAGCTTTCTCTAGCCGACCTGGAGAAGTTGGGTGAGACCGAACACATCACCATGCATCATTGCATCCAGGGATGGAGCGGAATCGCCAAGTGGGGCGGCATTCCCATGAAGGCGCTCATCGATTTGGTGCAGCCTAAACCGGAAGCCAGGGTCGTCGCTTTTTTTCCCTTTGGAGAAGCGCTCTACGGTGGCCCCTATTACGACACACAAAGCCTGGAGAATGTGCTCAAGCCGCAATGTCTTCTGGCCTCGCGGATGAACGGACTACCGCTTCAGCAGGTATATGGAGCGCCCCTGCGGCTGCGAGTGGAGAACCAGCTTGGCTACAAGATGGTCAAATGGATCGAGCGTATTGAGTTTATCGAGTCGGAAAAAACGCTTGGCAAAGGAGAAGGCGGCAAAAACGAGGACGAGGAATATTTCGACCTGCTGCCCAACATCTGATGCGGAAGCTCGGTTCGTCTGCCCAGCAGCATGCAGGCTCTGATCAGGTTGTCTCATTGCTGCGACGCGTAAGGCTGGACTGGTTGCTGCATCACTTCCCACCACGACTTGTGCAGTCAGTCTATGTGTTTGTAAATGGCTTCATCACAATTGGAGTGCTTGCCCTGTTGGCGCTCGTGAGCCGCAATCCATTTGTATTTCCATCGCTCGGGCCCACCGCGTATCTCTTGTTCTTTTCCCCACTCGCCAAGACTTCCAGCCCGCGAAACACGATTTTCGGTCACGGTATCGGGCTCATCTGCGGCTATGCCGCGTTTGTTGTGACGGGCGCTGGAGCGCTACCGTTCGGGGTTCACGAAGGTATCTTCTGGCCAAGAATCCTGGCGGCGGCCCTTTCGCTTTCAGTTACGGGGGCATTCATGGTTCTTCTCGATGTTAGCCATCCCCCGGCGGGTGCCACTACACTGATCGTTTCTCTCGGGATTATTTCGAAGCCGCGTGAACTGCTCATCATCGAAGTGGCCGTGTTCCTGC
Organism: Terriglobales bacterium; assembly: GCA_049273945.1. Lineage (GTDB taxonomy): Bacteria > Acidobacteriota > Terriglobia > Terriglobales > Acidobacteriaceae > Acidiflorens. Next base: position 35,118 of record JBASRS010000074.1, read on the forward strand.
TCGTTGCTCAGGCTTTGGTGATCAATCGGCTCGCCGGATTGCCCTACCCCATGTGGAACGCTCCGGCCTCGGTTCGTCCGTCGGATTAGTACCGATAAACGCGCTTCTGTCTAGGAGTTAGGAATGAAGTCGTTCCCGGATGGTCGGCAATCCGGAAGCTATCGTTCGTTACTCCTTTGGTCGTAGAGCCGGGTTACGGGAAAGCGCCCCACCTCCGCTTCGACACCCCCTTGCCAACCGGACGGTCGGTCAGGTACCATCACTAAACCTCCTCGTGCGACCATGAATATGGACCGTCATCTACGCCGAATTAGCTTTCGACTGCCTGGGGTTCGAGTATCGGTACCAGTTCCGGGGTTGGGGGAACAGTGAGCTGATCAATCGGAATCTTAAACGCTCCCAAATCCCACCCGCCAGAATCGCTGGCCGGTGGGTTTTGCTTTCATTGAAGTATTTCAGGGTAGGAAGGGTCCTATGACGGACGACAAGAAATCGGCAACCATGACCGGGGCAAGCATTTTGTGGGAGTGCCTGGAGCGTGAGGGCGTGGAACACGTGTTCGGCTATCCCGGCGGGGCAATCCTGCCCGCCTACGACGCGCTGAAGCACAGCAAGATCCATCACATCCTGGTGCGCCATGAGCAGGGCGCGACGCACATGGCCGACGGGTACGCGCGCGCCTGCGGACGGGTGGGCGTGGCGGTGGCGACCTCGGGGCCGGGCGCTACCAATATGGTTACCGGCATTGCTACAGCAATGCTGGATTCCTCACCGATCGTCTGTATCACGGGGCAGGTGGGCAGCAAGCTGATCGGGTCCGATGCGTTTCAGGAGACCGACATCACCGGCGTTACGCTTCCCATCACCAAGCACAATTATCTGGTGACGCACGCCAGCGAAGTGGCGCAGACCATCCGGGAAGCGTTCTACGTGGCGAAGTCCGGGCGCCCAGGGCCGGTGTTGGTGGATATCACCAAAGATGCGCAGCAGACCACTTGCGCGTTCGATTGGGAAGCGGCTGCACCGCAGTTGCCGGGTTATCGTCCGGATCTGTCGCCCGCTCCGAAGGAGTATGAAGAAGCGCTGGAATTGATCCACAACTCCAAGCGACCGGTGGTCCTGGCGGGTCACGGCATCCTCATTTCCGGAGCCATGCAGGAGGTCCGTGACTTCGCCGAGCGCGGGGGCGTTCCGGTGGCGCTGACGTTGCTCGGGCTGGGCGCGTTTCCGGCGTCACACCCGCTGAATCTCGGCATGATGGGCATGCATGGCGAAGCCTGGGTGAACCACACCATCCAGGATGCCGACCTGCTGATCGCGCTCGGCATGCGCTTCGACGACCGGGTGACAGGCAATCTGAAGACCTACGCGCCGAATGCGAAGAAGATTCACGTGGAGATCGATCCGGCTGAGATCAACAAAAACGTCAAGGTGGACGTCGCTCTGGTTGGCGATCTGCGCGAGGTGCTGCACGAGTTGCTGCCGCGCATCGATTCTCCCGATCGAAGCGAGTGGCTCGACCAGATCGACCGCTTGAAAGGCGATTCCGCCGTCCGCGACATTCAGAATCTGCCGGACAGCGGCCATCTCTACGCGGCGCACGTGATCAACGACATCTGGCACCAAACGCGCGACGCCGACACCATCGTGGTCACTGACGTCGGCCAGCACCAGATGTGGGAGGCGCAGTACTACAAGCACGAGAAGCCGCGCAGCCTGATTACCTCGGGCGGACTGGGCACCATGGGCTTCGCCCTGCCCGCTGCGATCGGCGCGAAGGTCGCGCGGCCGGAAGCAGAGGTCTGGGTGATAGTCGGCGACGGTGGTTTCCAGATGACGATGTCGGAGCTGGCGACGATTGTGCAGGAGAATCTCAAGATTCACATCGCCATCATCAACAACGGATACCTGGGGATGGTGCGGCAGTGGCAGGAGTTCTTCTACGAGCGCAACTATCAGGCCACGCCGCTGCTGAATCCGGACTTCGCGCGCCTCGCGGAAGCCTATGGCATCAAGGCCGCGACCGTGCGTCGGCGCTCCGAAGTCGTGCCGACGGTGGAGGCGGCGCGCCAGCACGACGGGCCCATGCTGATCAATTTTCATGTCGAACAGGAAGACACGGTGTACCCGATGGTCGCGGCCGGGGCGGCGCTGCACGAAATGATCCGCCGGCCCAGCCCCATCGTGGAAACGGCAGCGGACGAATAAATCCCATGATGAACACTTTCGTTGTTTACGTCGAAAACAAACCGGGCGTGCTGACGCGGGTTGCGTCGCTGTTTCGCCGTCGCGCCTTCAATATTGATTCGCTGACGGTCGGGCGCACCGAGAAGCCCGAAGTCTCGCGCATGACCATCACCGTGGACGCTGACCGCGACCAGGCACGCCGCATTGAGGCGAACCTGTACAAGCTGGTGAACGTGATGCTGGTGGAGAACATCACCCACGAGCCGGCGATCGTCCGCGATCTGGCCATGATCAAGGTGGCAGCTACGCACGAGGCGCGCTCGCACGTGCTGGAACTGGCCAGCGTGTTCCGGGCGCGGGTGGTGGACGTTGCGCCGGAATCCCTGACGATCGAAATCACCGGCGCGGAAGACAAGATTGATGGGCTGCTGGAGGTGCTTCGTCCTTACGGTGTGATGGAGATGGTGCGCACCGGTATTGTCGCCATGCGACGCGGGAGCAAGTCTTCGGGTGCGGTGACGACGACTGTTGTCGCCTCGCAAGAAGCAAGCGGCGAAAATGTTTCCTACTCGGTGTGAGGGTGTGCGGGGGTATGCACGGGGGCCCGAACATCGCTTGGCAAAGTCCGTTGACTTGATCCAGCATCCCGCCTAACATGGCCGGTCCCATGATCGGCCAAACCGTTTCACACTACCGGGTCCTGGAGAAGTTGGGTGGCGGCGGGATGGGTGTCGTGTACAAGGCCGAGGACACCGAACTCGGACGTTTTGTTGCCCTCAAATTTCTGCCTCAGGAAGCAGTTCCAGATGCCCACGCGCTGGAGCGCTTCCGGCGTGAGGCCCGTGCCGCTTCTGCCCTGAACCATCCCAGTATCTGCACGATTTACGAGATCGGAAAGCATGAAGGGCAATCCTTCATCGCGATGGAGTACCTCGAGGGGACCACTCTTAAGCACCTCATCAACGGCCGTCCGCTCGAAATCGAGCGCTGGCTGGCGGTGGCCATCGAAGTTACGGACGCGCTCGATGCCGCGCACGCCAAAGGGATCATTCATCGCGACATCAAGCCGGCGAACATCTTCATCTCCAAGCGCGGGCACGCCAAGATCCTGGACTTTGGGCTGGCTAAGATCACGGACGACGCGAGCAAATCCGGGAGCGGCGATTCCCAAACCATGGCCGATGCTGCTGCCCTCCATCTGACCAGTCCGGGAACGGCGATGGGAACCGTGGCCTACATGTCGCCGGAGCAGGTGCGGGGCAAAGAGCTGGACGCTCGCACCGACCTGTTTTCATTTGGAGTGGTGCTCTACGAAATGGCGACGGGCAAATTGCCCTTTCGAGGAGAGACCCAGGGCGTCATTACGGAAGCGATTCTCAACCGTGCTCCCACCGCTCCCATCCGCTTGAACCCGGATCTGCCGGCGGAGCCGGAGCGCATCATCAGCAAGGGCTCTGGAAAAGGATGTGGAATTGCGCTATCAGACGGCCGCCGAGATTCGCGGCGATCTGAAGCGTCTGAAGCGTGAATTGGATTCCTCCCGCATTTCCACCAGCGTGCAGGAACCCGAACCTGTTACGAAACAGACTGGATCCGTTCCCACTAGTCCCGCCCAGCCCGCTCCTGTGGCCATGGTTTCTGCGAGTCGTTACCACCGGGCGCTCGCGCTGGCCGGGGCCGCGCTGCTTGGCGTAATAGTCATGGCTTTCGTCCTGGTCCGGCACAGCGGACCAACAGACGAGCCTGCGTATCATCTTCTTACCTACCGCCGGGGCGCGATTCGCATGGCCCGTTTCGCCCCCGATGGGCAGACCGTGGTCTACAGCGCCGCGTGGGAGGGGAGGCCGGTGGAAGTCTTCACGACGCGCGTGGGCACGCCTGAAGCCCGACCCGTCGGAGTCGCCGGCGCCGAGATCATGGGCATTTCTTCGACTGGAGAGACGGCCCTCTTGCTGGGCAGCCAGCAGACTAAGTCGCAGGTCTTCAGCGGAACGCTGGCGCGCATGCCGCTGGTGGGCGGCGCTCCCCGGGAAGTGCTGGAGAACGTCCAGTGGGCCGATTGGTCTCCCGACGGCAGCCAACTGGCTGTGGTGCGCGATGTGGCGGGACGGAACCGTCTGGAGTATCCGGTCGGCAAGGTGCTCTACGAGACCGGTGGCTGGATCAGCCATCCCCGCATCTCCCGCCATGGCGACATGGTCGCCTTTTTGGACCATCATATTCAGGGTGATTCGATCGCCGGCGTCTCGGTGGTGGACCTCAACGGCAAGAAGCGAAAGCTGACCGATCCTTACGGAGGCGGGGCCATTGGCCTGGCATGGTCGCCGTCAGGGGATGAGGTCTGGTTTACAGCGGTCGAACTGGGCATCGACCGCGCCCTTTATGCGGTTAATTTGTCCGGGAAAACGCGGCTGGTAGCCCGAGTTCCCGCCGACCTGACCCTGCAGGATGTGTTGTCCGATGGCCGAGCCCTGCTCGCACGGGACAACTGGAGGCGGGGGCTTATTGTCCATGCCGCCGAAGATGTTGCGGAACGTGATTTCACATGGCTGGACTGGTCCTATCCCGTGACTCTCTCCGCCGACGGCAAGACGCTTCTGTTCCGCGAGGAAGGAGAGGCGGGCGGACCCAGCTACGCCGTTTATCTTCGTAAGACCGATGGTTCGCCGGCCGTTCGGCTGGGAGACGGGCAATCCCTGGCGTTGTCGCCGGATGGGAAGTGGGCTCTCTCCAGCCGCGGCGACAACCAGACCGATCTTTTCCTTCTCCCCACCGGAGCAGGGGAGCCCAAGCAGCTGGAGGGGCACGGAATCATTCATAGCGCGGCCTGCTGGTTCCCGGATGGAGCTCGGATTCTGTTCTCCGGAACCGAGTCCAATCATGGCGTTCGGCTTTATGTGCAGGACATCGCCACCAACAAGATCGAGGCCATCAGTCCGGAAGGAATCAATGGGCTGTCGTTTGCCTTGTCGCCGGATGGGCGATCGGTGGCCGCGGTGGGCCCCGACGGAAAGGGGTATTTCTTCCCGGTCGCTTCGGGTGAGCCCAAGGCGATTCCCGGTCTGCTGGCGGGAGAGACGCCCGTCGCCTGGAGTGCCGATGGGCGCTCGTTATACGTTTACCGCGGCGGTGAACTCCCCGCTAAAGTTTACCGCCTGGAAATTGCCAGCGGGCGGCGAACACTGTGGAAGCAACTCATGCCTCCAGACCCCGCAGGCGTGGAGTACGTTGGCCCGGTCCTCCCCGCGCCCGACGGCAAGGCCTACGCCTACGGCTACCGCCGCCTGCTCTCCGATCTTTACCTGGTGGAAGGGTTGAAGTAGGAGGCATCCGCACTCGAGGAAAGTCAGTTTCAGGTCTTTGAATTTGGCAGCCGGATCTGTAAGCCGAATTCTGTCCGCGGGATTGCTCCTGCGGGACGGCCATTCCTCTGGGCCGCGCATTGCTGCGCGGCTCTAGCGACCTACCCGGAGGTGGGACGCGCCGAGCCGGCACGTGTCCCCGGCCGAAGCCGAAGCTTGGCCAGGAAATCCCTCCCTATTTGGTCTTGCTCCGTGTGGGGTTTGCCCTGCCCGCGACATCGCTGCCGCGGCGGTGCGCTCTTACCGCACCTTTTCACCCTTACCTGGACCTTGCGGCCCAGGCGGTATGTTTTCTGTGGCACTTTCCGTCGAGTGGTCCCACCCTGCGCAAGAAACGCGCAAGGGTGGGGCACCCTCCCGGACGTTATCCGGCACACTGCTCTGCGGAGTTCGGACTTTCCTCTGCCTTGCGACAGCGGCCGTCCGATCCGGCTGCCAACACGGACATTATATGCGATGGGGTGCAGCGGGATAGGTGTCAGGTCTCAGGTGTCACGTCAATTAGCACGGGACACACGAAACTTTTGACATCGTTTTGGCGTTGATAGTTAAGGGCGCTGGGGCTGTTAGACTTATAGCCGGGCGGAGGGTTCGGGGCAAGCTGCGTCTCTACGGTTGTCTTTCCCGAAACCTGACACCTAACACCTGAGACCTGAGACCTGACACCTGATCCATGCACTTCCTTGAAGCCATCAAGATTGCCTTCCAGTCGCTGTGGGCGAACAAGCTTCGCTCTGCGCTAACGCTGCTCGGGGTGGTGATTGGGATTGCGGCGGTGATCGCAGTGGTTACGTTTGTGGCCGGGATCAACGGCTATGTGGCGACCAAGGTCTTCAATCTGGGCGCAGATGTGTTCATCGTCTTCAAAGTCTCGCCGGTGACGACCAACATTGACCACCTTCTAGACGGCGAAAAGCGCAAAGTCCTCACCATGGAGGACTACGAGGCGGTGCGTGAGGCCTGCAAGCACTGCGAGTGGGTGGGAGCGTCGCTGCGCAATGATGTCGGACACGTGCGGTACGGCGAGCAGGCGATCAACGATACGATCGTGCGCGGCGTGACTCCTTCGATGGTGGCGATCCTGGACATCGATCTGGTCTCCGGGCGCATGCTGAACGAAACCGATGTGAGCCGCAACTCGGCTGTCGCCGTTGTCGGGCCTGACGTCGTGGACACCCTGATGCCGGGCGCCGATCCGATGGACAAGGAAATCCGCGTGGACGGTTGGGTATACCGCATCATCGGGGTCGGTAAGCGCAAAGGCAAAACGCTGGGCCAGAGCCTGGACAACTATGCCATGATCCCGATTACAGCCTTTCAGAAACAGCACGGTTCCCACGACAGCATCCGGATCTCGGGCAAGTCGTCGGTAAGCGGCGCTGGAATGGAAGAAGCGATGGACGAAACGCGCGCCGTCCTGCGCGCGCGCCGCCACGACCGGCCGGGCACGGACGACAGCTTCGATCTCGAGACCAACGAGAGCCTGCTGAGCATCTGGGCGGGCTTCAGCCAGACGTTTTTCTTTGCCATGATCGGCATTGCTGCGATTTCGCTGGTGGTGGGCGGCATCGTGATCATGAACATCATGCTGGTTTCGGTCACGGAACGGACCCGGGAGATCGGGATCCGCAAGGCTCTAGGGGCGAAGCGGGATGACATCCTCGGACAGTTTCTGATCGAGGCAGTGTCATTGGCGATGCTGGGTGGAGTCATCGGCGTGCTGCTGGGGATTAGCCTGGCAAAGGGCGTGACTTTCCTCATCGGCATGCCCTCGGCCGTTCCCTTGTGGGCGATCGCCGCAGGAGTTGGGGTAGCCGCGAGCGTGGGCATATTTTTCGGAGTGTATCCGGCGCGCAAGGCGGCGTTGCTGGACCCGATCGCCGCGCTAAGGTTTGAGAACTAAACGGTTTCTCGGCGTGCTTTGCGTCTCGGCGGTGAAAAGGCATTGAAGCGATGGTTGCCAAAGGCGAACTCGGCGAAATCCTGAAGCTGGCGGTGGACACCATCCGCAACAATAAGCTGCGCTCGTCGCTGACCGTGCTCGGCATCGTCATCGGCGTCACCGTGGTGATTGGCATTTCGTCGATTGTGCGCGGGCTCAACGACAACGTCAGCCAGGTCATCAGCAGTATCGGGTCCAACGTCGTCTTCGCTTTCCACCAGGAAATCACTTTCGGACGGATGACCGAAGAGATGCGCACTCGCAAAGAACTCACCTATGAGGACGCAATGGCGATGAAGGACCTGCCGCATGTAAAGTTTGTCACCGCCGGCGTGCGCTACTTTCGCCCGGAACTGGGCGTCGGCACCTACGCGGTGAAGTACAAAGATCGCAAGACGAAGCAGACCATCCTGGAAGGCGATTTGGCTTCGGTCAAAGATGTTTACGATATCTCGCTGGACTCCGGCCGCTGGTTCAGCGAAGTGGACGACGAACGGCGCTCTTCGGTGATCGTGATCGGCCACGACACCTCGGCAGAGCTGTTCCCGAGCGAGCAGCCGCTGGGCAAGGAAATTAACATCGAAGGCCAGATGTTCACGGTCGTGGGCGTCGCCGCGCAGCGCAAGAGCGTGTTCGGAGGCGGCAAGAACCCCGACGACAATATTGTTTTCTTCCCGCTTGGCACGTTCCGGAAACTGCACCCGGAACAGAAAGCCCACTGGATCGGCGTGAGGGCCACATCGCACGCCGACATGGGCAAAGCCACCGATGAAATGCGCGAGTTGCTGCGCCGCCGCCGGCGGGTTCCCAACAACAAGCCGGACAACTTCGCCGTATTCACACAAGACTCGCTCTCGGATGTATGGAACCAAATCACAGGCATGATCTTCATCTTCATGTTTGCCGTGTCGAGCGTGGGCCTGATTGTGGGCGGGGTAGGCGTGATGAACATCATGCTGGTCTCGGTAACGGAGCGCACGCGCGAGATCGGAGTGCGCAAGGCGATTGGGGCGCGCAAGCGCGACATCCTAATTCAATTCACGCTCGAAGCCGTGATGCTCACGGCGGTCGGAGGAGTGATCGGGCTGCTGCTGGGTGCGATCATTACCGGGATCATTCCTTTGATTTTCCCATCACTGCCGGCCACCATGTCGGTGTTCTGGTCGCTGTTTGCCTTCAGCTCGTCGGCAGGGGTCGGACTCGTCTTCGGCATTTATCCGGCTTGGAAGGCGGCCAACCTAGATCCGATCGAATCGTTGCGGTACGAGTAGCTATCCGACATGCACTTGACGGCAAGACCTCTTATCGAGACCGTCGCGGCAGTTGGAACCCTATCCAGCCTGGGCTTCTACTTGCTCTCCGGGTGCGGGCTCGCCAGTTTCCTGAGTGAACGGCGCCGCAAACGCCGGCTCACCACACCGCCTGAGATCCAGCTTCCTCCCGTCTCGATTCTGAAGCCGCTCAAGGGAATCGATCCGCACATCTGGGAGGCGTTTTGCAGCCATTGTGAGCAGGACTATCCGGAATTTCAGTTGATCTTTGGTGTCAGCGATCCGAAAGATCCCGCGATCGAACTGGTGCGCAGGTTGCAGGAGACGTATCCGCATCGGCAGATCGATTTGCTGGTGTGCGCGCGCGACCTGGGTACCAATCGCAAGCTCAGTACGCTGGCGCAGATGTTGCCGGCGGCTCGCTATGAGGTTTTGGTGGTCAACGACAGCGACATCCGCGTGGCTCCGAATTATCTCCGGCGGGTGATTGCTCCCCTCCGCGATGACGTGGTCGGGATGGTGACCTGCTTGTACCGGGGAATCGCAGCCGGGACGCTCGGTTCGCGGCTCGAGGCGCTCGGGATCAGCACTGATTTTGTCCCTGGTGTGCTGAGCGCAAGATTGATCGAGAAGGGGTTGCACTTCGGCCTGGGCTCGACGCTGGCTTTCCGGCGCGCCGACCTGCAAGCCATCGGCGGCTTCGAAGCCATGGTGGACTATCTGGCCGACGATTACGAGATCGGCCGTCGCATCGCTGGACTGGGGAGGCGAGTCGAGCTCAGCCAGGTAGTCGTGGACACTTTCCTGCCGGCATACTCACTTCGTGAGTTCTTCGATCATCAAGTGCGGTGGGCACGCAGCGTCCGGGGCGCGCGCAGCTGGGGATACGTGGGCCTGCTGCTGACTTTTGGCATGCCCTGGGCGCTATGGAACCTGCTCGAAGCAAGAGAAGCCACCTGGGCCTGGCTACTGTTTGTGCTGACCGTAGTGGCGCGGCTGGCAGTCGGACTGACTTCGGCGGTGGCTGTGCTGGGCGACCGGCACGCGCTGCAGGACATCTTTCTGTTGCCGGTGCGCGATTTGATCGCACCGATTGTGTGGGCCATAGGTCTGGTTGGGAACCGAATCTTCTGGCGGGGCGAAGTTTTCTATCTGAAAGGTGGCCGGCTGGAGAGAGTGCATGAAGCTGCGGGACAGCAGGAGCTATCCCGGTTATCCCGGCCCTGAAGAAGCCAGCGGGCGATTGGTAAAGATAATCTTGCCGCCCCGGCGCGCGACTTCGTAATAAGTCAGGCCCCGCAGATCTCGCGGATGCTCATCCTCGGCCCACAGGAACACCCGTCGCGGGCCCTGCCACAGAGCGGCGAACGATGCCGGTGTTTCGAAGACGCGCGGGGCATCGGGAAACTTCGAGCCATACCACATATTGCCGGCAGGCGGGCGCAAGCTGCGCAGCGGCACTCCGGTGTAGAAATTCAGCGCGGAGGCATTCTCGTACTTGCCAATGACCACGATCACATCCCCGGGCTGGTATTGCTTCTGAATGGCGAGCGCCAGATCCTTCGAGGAAAGAACGGGAGAAAAAATCGTGAACCCGGAATGTACGCAGGCCAGCACCACGATCATCATCGCGGCCAGCGCGGCATTCCCGGCGCCGGCACGACCGCGGCGGCGCAGGATCCAGTTGGCAAGCGTTCCGAAAAGGAAAGCGAGAGAAAACGCAAACAACGGACCGCGGAATACTCCCATCGCCTGCGGCGTCAAATCGAGAAAGTGTCCAAAGGAGAGGGCATACTGCTGCGGATTCTTCCGCAGCAGATCGGAGAGATCGGTGCCGGGAGGCGGCGCCTTGGAGAACCAGAGCAGAGCAAAGCCAACCATGGCCATGATCACGCCAATCGCGAGCAGAGCCGTAGAGGAAACGCGCCCGGCTCGACGCTCCGGGCTGGGGTCGGGTGAGGTTCTCTCGCGGGAGAGCCAGCCTCCTATTAGCAAAGCCATCGCGGGGATTGAAGGAACTGTGTAGTACTCCTGGCGCGTGGAGAAGCTGAAGAAGCCGACAATCACCAGGGCCCACAGGAGGGACAGCAGATTGGCCCGCTGGCGGCGCGACATCTGCGAGCGGAGCTCGCGCCAGCGCCGCGGCACTTCCAGAAACGCCTGGGGCACGAAAACACTCCAGGGAACAAGCCAGACGATCAGCAGCGCCCAGAAAAGCAGCAGGGGAACCGTGTCGTAGTCGCGAGGCACGCGCTTGTTCAAGAAGCGCAGAAAGTGTTCGTTGACGAAGTAAAACCACAGAAATCCGCGCACATTGCCCTGGGCCGGGTTCCGCAACGCCGCCAGGATGTGCCAGGGGGCCGCGATCGCAAGGAACACGAGTGCGCTCGAGAACAGGCGCAGCTTGAGCAGATGCTTCAGGTTTCCGGTCAGCAGAAGGTACAGGCCGATCACCCCAGCCGGAAACACCAGCCCGATCAGCCCCTTGGTCAATACGTTGAGCGCGCAGGCGGCAGCCAATCCCCAACAAACCCAGCGCGACGGCGTCGTTTCCTCCAGTGACTTCAAGAAAAGCCAGAAGGTCAGCGTAAGCCAGAGCCCGACCGGCACGTCCGGGATGAGGAAGCGCGTAAACAGATACGGACCGAGGGCGGTGGCCATCACCAGGCCGGAATCGAATCCCCCTTCGGGGCCAAACGTCCAGCGACCCAGGCCATAGGTCGCGAGGATCATGGCCAGCACGCCCAGCATCAGGGGGAAACGAGTGCTCCACTCGTTGACGCCGAACAGCGTGTAACTGGCGGCCACGCTCCAATACATGAGCGGGGCCTTTTCCAGATAGCGAACGCCGTTGGCGTACAACGTGACCCAGTCATGGCGCAGCACCATTTCGCGGGCGGCCTCGGCGTGCACGGTGTCGGCGTCGTCGAGGAGCGCGGGCGTGGAAAGGCCCACCAGGTAGATGGCGGACCACAGGGCGATGAGAGTGAGTGCCGCGATGCGCCAGTCCGAAAGGAGAGTATGGGGACGGCTCGTCGACTCAGTTCGCGGTTGCCTGAGCTCACTGGCCTCAGAGGAATTCATCGAGGGAACGCTCATTATAAAGGCCGCTCGCGTAGCGCCGCCCCATTGGCTCCGCCCAGGGTAGCCGACCAGAGGTCGGCGCTACCAAAGGCTCCTCAGTCAGCCGCAACTCCGCGGGAGACGCCTCGATCGGCGACTTCACGATAGATCTCGAGGATCCGCGTAACTGAACTTGTCCAGGAAAAGCGCTGGGCCTGTTCGTAGCCGCGCTGCTTCATGCGCGTGCGGAGGGTGGGATCGAGCAGCGCTTTCTGCAGGGCGCGCTGGATTTCAAACACGTTCTCCGGGTTGACGAGCAGGGCCGCGTTGCCGGCAACCTCGGGCAGGCTCGACGTGTTCGACGTGACCACCGGCGTGCCGTGGGCCATGGCTTCGAGTGGCGGCAGTCCGAAGCCTTCATAAAGAGATGGGAACACGAAGATCTTGGCAACGTCGTAAAAGATGCGCAGGACCTCGATGGGCACGAATCCCAGGAAGCGCACGTCGTTCTGCACCCCGCTGCGGACCACCGTGCGCCGCAGGCCGGGATGACCGGAGAGATCGTCCCCGATGATGATGAGCTTCAGGTCGGGGAATTGATGCTCCTTTTCCAGTTCAGTCTTGAGCGCCGAGAAGGCTTCGATGGTGCGCACGACATTCTTGTGCGGCCGGATCGCGCCCGCATAGAGCAGGAAAGGGTAATTCACCTGGTAGCGTTCGGCGATCAGCTCACGGTCAGACTGGCTGGCATGACCGCGCAGGAAACGCTCGTCGATGGCGTTGTACACCACTTCGATGCGGTCGTCCGGGATGGCGAAGGTCTTTGCGATCTCGCTCTTGGTGAATTGCGAGACCGCCAGCACCCGCGCCGCCTTGCGAAGCGCGCGCCGGGTCAGGTGGAGATGAAGACTGCGGCGCAGGCTGGAGCGGTCGCGCGCGCCGTACAGGTGGTCGAGCAGATCGTGCACGGTTACAACGTAGGGACAGGGCAGGCCGCGCGGGATCCAGAACAAGTGCGGGATGTGTACCACGTCGCAGTGAAGCCGGCGCACGATGGCGCGAAACTCGAAACTTCCTTTCAGCGTGTTCTCGCGATCCGCCAGCGGAACCGGATGAAACTTTGCCGGCAACGGCCCGCACTCTTCCACCTTGGCGGGCAATCCGATCAGGAAGTACGTGCTCTCGCGGTCGAGGCGGGCGAGCGTGCGGACCACGTTGCGGATGTAGGTGCCAATGCCGAATTCCGTCATGCGACGGATGTCGATGGCGACTTTCACGAAGGGAATTTAACCACAGAGGGCGCGGGGGGCACAGGGATTTCGCGAGAGAGTGCTGCGTGAGCTGCCTATGCCCGGACTTCCACCTGCGCCTTTGCTCGCCGCTCCGCGTAGAGCGGAAACTGTTCGGCCAGTTCCAAGACCTGCTTGCGGATCTTCGCCAACACGGCCGCGTCGGTCCGGTGATGAAGCGCGTCGGCGATCCAGTGGGCGATCTGGCGCATCTCCGGCTCTTTCATACCGCGGGTGGTAACCGCGGGCGTGCCGATGCGGACGCCGCTCGGCTTCATGGGCGGATTGGTGTCGAATGGAATGGCGTTCTTGTTGACCGTGATGGCAGCCTCGCCCAGCGCCTTCTCGGCTTCGCTGCCGAACATGCCTTTCGAGAAGACGTCCACCAGCATGAGGTGGGTGTCGGTTCCGCCCGAGATGATGCGGAAGCCTTCAGCGGCTAGCGTTTCTGCCATGGCTTGCGCGTTGGCGACGATCTGCCGGGCATAGTCGCGGAAGCTGGGCTGCATGGCTTCAAGGAAGCACACGGCTTTCGCGGCCATGATGTGCACCAGCGGGCCTCCTTGGATGCCGGGGAAGACGGTCTTGTCGATAGGCGCGGCAAATTCCTGCCTGCTGAGAATCATGCCGGAGCGCGGGCCGCGCAGAGTTTTGTGGGTGGTCGAGGTGACGATTTGTGCGTGCGGCACGGGCGACGGGTGCGCGCCGCCTGCGACCAGTCCTGAGAAGTGCGCCATGTCTACGAGGTAGAGCGCGCCGATCTTGTCGGCGATCTGGCGCATGCGGGCGAAATCGATGATGCGCGGATAGGCGCTGCCGCCGCCGATAATCAGCTTGGGGCGCTCCTTTTCGGCGATCTTCTCCAGTTCGTCGTAGTCGATTGTTTCAGTCTCTTTCGTCACGCCGTAAGGTATGACCTTGTACGTCTTGCCCGAAAAATTCAGATGGTGGCCGTGCGTGAGGTGTCCGCCGTGAGCGAGATTCAGGCCAAGGATAGTGTCGCCGGGCTGGAGCACCGCAAAATAGGCGCCCATGTTGGCCTGCGATCCTGAATGCGGCTGTACGTTGGCATGCTCGGCGCCAAACAGTTTCTTGGCGCGCTCGCGAGCCAGATCCTCGACGACGTCGGTGAACTCGCATCCCCCGTAGTAGCGCTTGCCCGGATAACCCTCCGCATATTTGTTCGTGAACACTGAGCCGGCGGCTTCGAGGATGGCTTCGCTGACGAAGTTCTCGGAGGCAATCAGCTCCAGGCCTTCATGCTGGCGGCGGGCTTCGTTGTCGATGGCGGCGGCGATCTGGGGATCAACTTCGTAGAGCGGGCGGGACATGGATGAAGTATTCGTGGGCATCTTGCAGTCATTGTACCCCGGCAGCGTCGCCAGAGTTGCCGTCCATGACGGGACTCCAGGCGGTCGTTCGCGGCTACCCGGCTCGATCAGCGTCGCGCCAGAACCACGCGCACCGCCGCCGGTTTCGTCTGGTACCTAGATCTTCTGCAACCTCTGCACATCGTGCACACCCGGAATCTGGCGGACCCCGTTGATGATCGTCTGCAAGTGTTTGAGGTCGGCGATTTCGAGGACCACGTCGATACTCGCCTGTCCGTTGCTGGTGCGGGCTTCGATGTTGCGGATATTCGTGTTCTGGTCGCTTATGACCGAGGTGATTTGCTTCAGCATGCCGAAGCGGTCGTCGCAGAAGAGAGTGAGCTTGACGGGATAGGAAATTGGCTGGCCTTCTTTGTCACTGCGGGCCCACTGCACGTCGATGCGGCGGTCGGGTTCATAGAGAAGATTGGTGACGTTCGGACAGTTGATGGAATGCACGGCTACGCCCTTGCCGCGAGTCACGTAGCCGACAATGGCCTCGCCGCGGATGGGGTTGCAACAGCGGGCGCGATAGACGAGCAGGTCGCCTTGGCCTTTTACGATGATGGCATTGTTGTCGCCGCCGAAGACGCGACGGACAACACTGGTAAACCCTCCTGCGGACTGTTCGTCGCCTTCCGGCAATGGTTCACTGCCGGCGGGGGCGAGTTTGGCCAGTACCTGCCGGGCCGAGTACTTGCCATAGCCAATGGCAGCCAGCAGATCGTCGGTGCGGCCCAGACCGTATTCGCCGGCTGCCCTCTGCAGATCTTCGTCTTTAATCTGCTTCAGCGACATGCGGTATTTGCGCGCTTCTTTTTCGATCAGCTTGCGCCCGATTTCGATGGCGCGCTCCTGCTGGTGCACGTTCAGCCAGTGCTTGATTTTGTTGCGCGCGCGCGAGGACTTGACGATCGCCAGCCAATCGCGGCTGGGCTTGTGTCCAGGCTGAGTGAGAATCTCGACGATGTCGCCGGAATGCAGCTTGTGACGCAGCGGGACCATGCGTCCGTTGACCTTGGCGCCTACGCAACTGTGGCCGACTTCGGTGTGAATGGTATAGGCGAAATCAATCGGAGTGGATTCGCGCGGCAGCACCAGAACCTTGCCCTTGGGGGTGAAGGTATAGACCTCTTCCGGATAGAGATCAATCTTCAGCGTGGAGAGAAACTCGTTGGGATCGGAAACATCGCGTTGCCACTCCACTACCTGCCGCAGCCACGCCAGGCGTTGCTCGTCCTGCGCGGACACCGCGCCATCTTTGTACTTCCAGTGTGCGGCGATGCCTTCTTCACACATCTTGTGCATTTCTTCGGTGCGGATCTGGATCTCGAAGGTCTCGCCGCTTTCAGTGATCACCGAGGTGTGCAGCGACTGGTAGAGATTCGGCCGCGGCATGGCGATGAAGTCCTTGATGCGGCCCGGCACCGGACGCCACACGTTGTGGATGATGCCGAGCACGGCGTAGCAGTCCTGCACCGACTTGGTGATGACGCGCATGGCGTAGAGGTCATAGACTTGGTCCACGCTGATGCGCTGGCGCTGCAGCTTTTTGTGAATGCTGTAGATGCGCTTGATGCGGCTCTCGACCCGGGCCGTGATGCCGGCCTCTTTCAGGCCGTCGCGAAGCACGCCCTCGATACGGGCCATGAAGGCTTCGCCCGTCTTGCGGCGGGATTCCACGGCGGCGTGCACCTGTTCGTAGCCGATCGGGTCCACGTAGCGGAAGCCAAGGTCTTCCAGTTCGCCGCGGACCTTGCCCATGCCGAGCCGGTGCGCGATGGGAGCGTAGATGTCGAGGGTCTCGCGGGCAATCTTCTGCTGGCGGTCGGAGGGAAGGTGCTCCAGCGTGCGCATGTTGTGCAGGCGGTCAGCGAGCTTGATCATGATGACGCGGATGTCGTCCACCATGGCCAGCATCATCTTGCGCAGATTTTCGGCTTGCGCCTCTTCAGTGGAGGAAAAGTCGATTTTGCTGATTTTGGTGACACCTTCGACGATGTGCGCCACCTGCTCGCCGAACTCCTGACGGATTTCAACGGTGGTGACGGAGGTGTCTTCTACCGAGTCGTGAAGCAGCCCGGCGGCGACGGAAACCGGATCCATCTTCATGTCGGCCAGGACGGTGGCCACTTCCAGTGGATGCGCCAGATAGGGTTCGCCCGAAGCCCGGCTTTGGCCGGCATGGTGCTTTTGGGAGAACTCGTAGGCTTTCTTGACCAGCTCGAGATCGTCGTTGGGCCGGTTCTCGCGCAGCTTCTTCATGAGCTCGCGGAAGCGGGTGACCGTGAGCACGTTGGTCGCGATCTGCTGACGCAACGTCGCCATGAGGGATTCTAACCTAGCCGGGGAAGGCTGCCACAAGGTAGGCGGTATCTATAGTTTACGCGAAAAGCGTTTTACCCCAGAGAGCGCAGAGTACGCAGAGACAAGCATCGGGCTGGTAGAGTACGGAGGGAGGCGACGGCGTGGAACGGGTGCTGGTGAGTGGCGTTTCGGGACCGATTGGCGCGGCTCTGCTCCCTTATCTTGAGTCGCAAGGCGCGCGGATTATTCGGCTGGTGCGTGGCCCGGCGCGCGGGCCGGATCAAATCTCATGGGATCCTGTGCGCCCGCTTTCCCCGGCGGCTGTTTCGGGATTTGATGCCGTCATCCACCTCGCGGGGGAGGCGGTGGCTGGAAGATGGACGGACAGCAAGAAGAAAGCGATCCGCGAGAGCCGCGTGCAGGGAACGACGCATCTGGCGACGGCGCTGGCACAGACGCAATCGCGGCCGCGAGTGTTGCTCTGCGCCTCCGCCATCGGCTTTTACGGCAATCGCGGCGACGAAGTGCTGACCGAAACGAGCCCGGCCGGGAGAGGCTTCCTGCCCGAAGTCACCCGGGAATGGGAAGCCGCAACGCGCTCCGCAGCCGATGCCGGTATCCGTTCCGTGAATCTCCGCCTCGGTCTGGTGCTCAGCCCGCGCGGCGGGGCGCTGGAAAAAATGCTGACCCCATTCAAGCTCGGCCTGGGCGGCCGGATTGGTTCCGGGCAGCAGTGGTGGAGTTGGGTGCACGTGGACGATATCGTGGGCGCAATCCACCATGACATTCATACGGAATCGCTCTCCGGTCCGATGAACGTGGTCGCGCCCAATCCGGTGCGCAATGCAGAATTCACTAAGACGCTCGCTGCCGTGCTCGGACGTCCTGCTTTCTTTCCCGTACCGGCGTTCGCGGCGCGGCTGGCCTTCGGAGAAATGGCGGAGGAACTTCTGCTCAGCAGCGAGCGCGTGCAGCCGACGAAACTCCAGGCCAGCGGGTATGCGTTCCGATTTGTAAAGCTACGGGCGGCTCTGGAAGACCTAGTTAGTTAGCAACACTCGGTTGCAAGGGCGCGACAGCGACCAACGCCGTGTGCAAGAAAAGCTGGACGGAGGCCGTCCGGCGATAACTGATGAACCCCTTGAAAGCTAGTTGATCGTCACGCTCACAGGACTGGAAGCGATCCCGTTCGCCACCACTTCCAACTGGCCAGCGCCCAGTTCGATGCCGGCGGGTACCTTGAAATGGGTAGTGACGATCGCACTGCCGGTGGCCACGCCCATCGAACTATGGTTCTTGGTGCGGGCGAAAAAAACGTGTCCGGTGGCGGTGTTGGTAATCCGGACCAGCGGATAGTTGGTCGCTGCCTGGGCATCGTCGCCGTACGCGCCGGCTTCCGAGAGGCCGTTCAACTGCGTGCCCTTCAAGGCATAGCCGTTGCCGTGAATCAACGTCTTCGCCACTTTGGTGATGGCTGGCGCCCACGCCGGGTTCGGACTGCCCGCCGAAGTGTAAATCTCCACGTCTGAAGTGCCATCTGTGAAGAGGACTTGCCCGGTGGGGAGCACCAGCATGCGGCCCTCGAAGGATGAAAAGTTCGGCGAGTTGGGCGTGCCGGCAACCTGCGTCAGATTGGTGCCATCGAACTCGAAGAAGCGAGTGTTCGCTTTGAAAACGCCGGGACTCGCGCCGCACAGCACGTTGCCGTTCGGCAAAAGCGCTGCCGGGCCATCCGCGATGTCCAGAAACTGAAGGTTGACTTTCGGAAAATCCGGCCCGGCTGACCACAATCCGGTGGCGGTGTCGTAGATGGCGTTGTGCCCGGTGGCGCCGGTCGCGAACACCGTGCCGTCGGGACGCAGAACGGCCGGCCCGAGCTCATGGGAGCGGGACTCTACCAGTTGAACGACCGTGTTGCCGGCGGAAGACCATACGCCCGAGGCCGGATCGAACAGCTCCGAGTTGATGCCGTTGAAGGCATCCACCGTCAACACGTGTCCATTGGGCAGAAGCGTCCAGCCCTCTTCGTCGTTGATGTCTGCTTTGCCGGTGCCCACTGGCGTCCAGGTCAGGGTCTTGGCGTCGAGAAGAGCGGCTTCGGCGGTGCAGCAGTTGGCCAGCATGAAGGTGCCGTTGAAGAGCGTCGTGCTCTGCGCGTCCCCGATGGTCGTCCATCCAGCGGGCGCCGTCATCTTTTTCCACTTGTTCGTCAGTGGGTTGTAGATGGCTCCAAGATTCGTCCAGACGGCATTAAAGAAGTTGTACTCTCCGCCCATGACGATGACGCGCCCGTCGCGGAGCACCGCCGAGGCGTAGTACAGCGGGCTATATCCCGCGGGCAGTGAGGCCAGCTGCGACCAGGTTCCGTTGATGTAACTTCCGCCGGCGTCGGGCGTCAGCTTCCACCAGTCCTGGGCGCCGGCGTCATGCACCATGACGGACCCGCCGGTGAGAAGGAGAGCGGTGCTGGCTGCGAAAGTGGGTGGATTGGTTAGTGGCGTCCAGGTTTGTGCGCTTACTGTCGCCAGCCCAAGCAACAGAACAACACAGGTAATACCGAACGCGTGCAAAACCCTCATGGGTTGCCTCATTCAGATTGAATTTTGCAGCCGGCTTCTCGACGGAAAAAGGGGTTAGGGGACTCTACAGGAACCCGAGCCGCGATGCCGGGGAGTGTAGCACCGAAGACAAAGGCGAAACCAGGATTTCTGGGTCGCGCGAGAAAATTTTCGAGAGAGACATCTACTACGTGAAATAGTTTTCACCTTCTGGCACAACTTCTATCCAGATGGCAGCCGGTCGAGGCGCGGGAAGCGCGCAACCCTTCTCCGGAGCGAGTTCAGGAAAGGTGAGTCCGGGTGATGCGGTCGTGCCAGCAAAGGCCATCCTCGTCAAGAACAGCCCAGAGATAGCCGAGTCCGAGAGAGAAGGCAGAAAGATACGACGTGAGCACGCGCCAGAGGCGCGCGCGCCGGCGCACCGGGGAGCCGTCAAACCTCGTCAGGCGCAGCCGGGCTAAGCGCAGTCCGGGAGTCGAACCGGTGTACACCACGAAGAGAAACTCATAGGCCATCCAAAGCAGAATTGCCACGATGATCACGGCTGTTGCCAGCACGGGCATGGGCGGAGGCACCGCATTCAGCCACAAGAAAATTGCGCCAAACGACGCCAGCGCGGCGGCCAGAATCAGGCCGTCCAGCAATCCGGCCAGCAGGCGGCGGGGGAGCGAGGCGGAGGGCAACGGCAAGCCGGCGCGACTCTCCGGTTCTCGTCGAGTGGAGGGTTCCATCAGGAATCCGCCCAGGGCCGGCGGCGGAGGGAGAACCTCCGGTGCTTCCACGATGCGCGGCCGTTGGGAAACGGGTTCGGCTAGCTCGTTTGCCGGATGTATCGGAATTGCCGCCGAGCGCGGGAACTCGATGACGTTGGCGAACGGTTCCGGCTCTTCCGCAATCGGAGAGTGGAACTCAACGATGCGCGGAGTTTCCTGATGGGCACTTTCTCCTATCCGGGCAGCGGGGCACTGGTGCGCCGGCGCCGTTGCCGACATTGCCGGCGACGAACCACCGCCCGGGAGCCAGTTCTCAGGGGAATCAAACGGCAGGCGGAGGGAGGGATATCTGGGGGCGCGTGGCTTGCGGCGCGCGCGATAACGTTCGAGGCGCGCGGCGACTTCCCGACGCCAGTATTCGGCGTCCAGTTCGAGGCCGGCGGCTCCCACAGCGGCGACGGCCTCTTCGGCAGTTCCGTTATCAGCGCAGGAATCGCGCGCTTGTACGGCGGCCACGCCGCCCGTTGGACAGTCCATCAATCCGGTCTTCGGAGAATGCCAGCAGCCAGAGCCAGGCCAGGCACCGTGGGCGTGGATCATGCGCAGGCGCACCTTTGCTTCCCGCACTAGCCGCGTGCTAAGGTCAACCCAGGTTCCCGTTGGCGACGGCCGGCGGAGCGTACGTGCTCCTGCAATGATCTTCCGCTCTCGAATCCTTATCACGGCCGTTTCGCTTTGTCATCTGCTTCTCGCTCCTGTCATAGTAACCAGCCAGACGCCGCCCCCTTCGAACCCCAATTCTTCGCCAATTCCCGCGGCGCCCTCGAGTTTGACCGAAGAGGAAGTCACGATTCGCGCCGTTTTGCAGGAGAAGGATGGGTCTCTGTTCAAGCTCCGTGGGCAGGCCGAGATTCACTACCGCAACTACGTCCTGTATGCCGATGAAGTCACTTACAACTCCGCAAGTGGCGACACCCAGCTCGAAGGCCACGTGGTTCTCGATGGCGGTCCCTACGACGAGCACGTGGAAGCCAGCCACGGAAACTACAACGTTCGAACCCAGGTGGGGACGTTTTACGACGTGATCGGCACCGCCGGATTTCGCATCCGGCGCTCGCGTTACGTGCTCACCACTTCCAATCCGTTTGCGTTTACCGGCAAGGTCGTCGAGAAGAATGGTCCCGACCACTACCTGGTGCGGCAGGGCACGGTGACTACCTGCGAACTACCTCGTCCGAAATGGCAATTTGAGGCGCGCCGGATTACGGTGGACGTGGACGGCTCAGCGAAGCTCTACAACAGCGACTTCCGGCTGCGAGGCGTGCCGGTTTTGTACTTCCCGTTCGTGACCCATCCTGTACAGAAGCTGCAGCGCCAGTCCGGCCTGTTGATCCCCAGTTTCGGCAGCTCCTCGCGCAAGGGAAAGATTGCCGGAGAGTCGGTGTACTGGGCCATCAACCGCAGCATGGACGTGACGGTGGGCGCCGAATACTATTCCATGCGCGGATCGTCGCAGCGCGGCGAATTCCGCGCTCGTCCCAGCGACACTTCCTTTATCGATTTCAACTACTTCGGCGTGATTGATAGCGGCATCGGAAAGCCACGCCAGGATCAGGGCGGCGAAGACGCCCACTTTACTGCCGAAGGGCGCTTCGGGCACAACTTCCGCGGTGTTGCCAATGTCGATTACCTGAGCTCTTTTGTATTCCGCATCGCGTTTACCGAGGTATACAGCCAAGCGGTGAATTCGGAAGTGAAGTCGCAGATCTTTCTCTCCAACACCAGCAATGGCTTTCACTTCAACGCGCTGGGTGAGCGTTACCAGAACTTCGAAGTGTGCAATCCTGCGGTGAAAGACGCCCCATGCGCCACGCTCACGCAGACGGAACTGATTCGCATCCTGCACACGCCGAGTTTTTTCGTTTCCGGCGAAGAGCGGAAGCTGGGGAATACGCCTCTGTTCTGGTCGTTTCAGAGCGCAGCCGAAGGCTTGCAGCGCCGCGATCTTAGGGTCGAGTCGGTTGACCCACCGCGACAGGGTTTCCGCACCGCTCCCCTGGTTGGCCGCTTTGATCTGGCTCCGTCGCTGGCCATGCCTTTTCAGTGGAAAGGATGGTCGGCGCGCCCGGAGCTGACTTTGCGGGCCACGTTATATACCCAGACCCAGATCTTCAATGTACAACCGGACGGGACCGTCGCGAGCAGCGCCGAAGACAACGTCCTCAACCGCAAGGCGCTGGAGATGGCGTTTGAGTTGCGTCCGCCGGCGCTGTCGCGGGTCTTCGAACATCCGTGGCTCGGACGGAAGTGGAAACACGTCATCGAACCCCGCGTGCGCTACGACTACGTCACCGGTGTAAACAACTTCGCCAACATTCTGCGTTTCGACGCGGGCGACATCTTGAGCAACACCAACGACATAGAATACGCGCTGGTGAATCGCCTGTACTCCAAGCGGATCAATCCTGATGACGATGAGAAAGACTGCGATCAGCACGGCATGAGTTCGCTAACGATTGGCGGCGCTCAGCCGACGGGCGTGGTTCCCTGGGAGACGCCTGAGGAGCCGCGAGCCTGCGCCTCCGGCCCCAGAGAAGTAGTGTCCTGGGAGGTGGGCCAGAAATACTACTTCGATCCGACGTTCGGCCACGCCCTGGTAGCGGGACAGCGCAATGTTTTTACCGCCACGGCGGCTTTCACCGGCATCGCCTTTCTTAACGATTTGCGCCGCTTCTCGCCGATCATTTCCCGCTTGCGGATCGAGACGAGTCCGCGCACGAACACCGAATGGGACCTCGATTACGATCTGAAGACCGGGCAGATCAAAGCCAGTACCGCGCTCGTGAACTATCACTACGGGCCTTTCACCATCGGCGGCGGAGATGCGTTCTTGCGCGTGAACGATATGACGCAGGGCCCACCGGTGCCGGGACAACCCGACTTTCATCAATTCCGCATCTTGTTCGGCTACGGCCAGCCTCAGAAGCGTGGCTTCAGCGGCGCCACAAGTTTCGGGTTCGACCACAATCAGGGATTCCTGCAATACTCCACCGCGCAGGCCACTTACAATTGGGACTGCTGCGGCTTGAGCGTCGAATATCGGCGGTTCGCGCTCGGGCTGGTGCGGAATGAAAATCAGTTCAGGTTTGCGTTTTCGCTGGCGAACGTGGGTGCGTTCGGGAACCTGAAGCGGCAGGAAAGACTGTACTAGCCCGCTCACCTTTTCACTACAATGCAGATTGTGAGTTCTCGCACCACGCCAGATTCGAAACTCGCCCGCTTGCGTGAGACCCTCGCCAGCTCCGGTCGTCTGCTCGTCGCCTACTCCGGGGGCGTCGACTCCGCCTTTCTGGCCTGGGCGGCCCACCATGGCCTCCGCGACCAGATGCGCGCGGTCATTGCCGACTCGCCCAGCCTGGCGCGAACCCATCTCGAAGATGCCTTGGCCTTCGCCCGCGAGAGCGGCATCCCGGTGGAAGTGATCGAAACGCGCGAGCTGGAAAATCCCGACTACGTCCGCAATGACGCCCTGCGCTGCTTCCACTGCAAGGACGAGTTGTTCACCGTAATGGAGAAATATCGGGCCGCGCACGGTTTCAATGCCATCGCCTACGGCGTGAATGTCGACGATCAAGGCGACTTCCGCCCGGGGCAGCAGGCGGCGCGCCAGCATCACGTTTTGGCCCCGTTACTGGAAGCGGGACTGGGCAAAGCGGAGATCCGGGAACTGGCCCGGCAGGCAGGTCTGCGGGTGTGGGATAAGCCGGCGTCGGCCTGCCTCTCCTCACGAATCGAATACGGTCGGCCGGTGACGCCCCAAGCCCTGCAAGTTGTGGAACAGGGCGAAGACGCCCTGCGCGCTCTCGGATTTCGTCAGGTCCGCGTGCGGCATCACGGCGATATCGTGCGCATCGAAATCGCCCGCGAGGAACTGCCACGCGCCATGAGCGTTGAGAGGGCCGGCGAGTTCACAGCCATCTTCAAGAAACTGGGCTTCAAGTTTGTCACGCTCGACCTAGAGGGATTCCGCTCTGGATCCATGAACTCGCTGCTTCCTGCCGAGGAACTCAACCGGCGGCGCGCCTGACGGAGCCGCGCTGCGCGCGGCGGACAGCCGAGGGCGGCTGTCCCTACGTGAGCCTTGGCGCATGAGATAATCAAGCGATTCCTCATGTTTAGGCGGTTTCTGGTGATCTTTGTGCGACGCGCTTTCTTGCTTCTTCTACTGATCTGTCTCGGTTGCTCTGCTCAGCCCGCTCCGTCTGCTCCTCCGGATGTGGTACGGCTGGTCGAGCGCCAGGTGCGCGCGACGTATTCTGTCCCGCCCGAAGTGAAGGTCAACATCGGACCGCTTCGCTCCAGCGAGTTTCCCAACTACGACGCTCTTACGATCACGATCGATAAGCGGGACTACGAGTTCCTGCTCGCGAAGGACCGCAAGACCCTGCTGCGTATGACCCGCCTCGACCTGACCAAGGACCGGTACGCCGAACTGATGAAGAAAATCGACGTGAGCGGCCGGCCGACGCGCGGCGCCAAGGACGCCAAGGTGGTCGCCATCAACTACGACGACTTCCAATGCCCGTTCTGCTCGCGCATGCACGCGGTACTCTTCCCCACCCTTCTGAAGGAATACGGCGACCGCGTCCTTTTTATTTACAAGGACTACCCGCTCGACGAGATCCATCCCTGGGCGATTCATGCGGCGGTGGATGCGAACTGCCTGGCGGCGCAGAACACTGACGCCTACTGGGATTTTGCCGACTATGTGCACGGCAATCAGAAAAACATCAACAGCGAGAAGGGCCACGACGCCCAGAATGCCGCCCTCGACAAGCTCGCGATCCAGCAAGGTCAAAAGCACAATCTGGACGCCACGAAATTGCAGGCGTGCGTCAAGGCCCAGGACGAGAAGGCCGTGAAAGATTCGCAAAAAGAAGGCGACAAGATCGGCGTGAGCGCCACGCCCGCCATGTTCGTGAATGGCCAGAAAGTGGACGGCGCAGTGCCGATCGATGAAGTGCGAGCCGTGCTCGACCGCGCGCTCCAGGATGCCGGCGTAGCACCTCCGGAACACAAGGCCGCCGCAGGCGAAGCCAAGAGCCCGCCGGACAAGCCATCGAAATGAGCAGTTGGCATTTAGCAATTAGCCCTTAGCCAAAGCAATTCTTGGCTGGTGGGTGCAATGGTGAAGCTAAGTGCTAATCGCTAAATGCTAAATGCTGGATTCATCGCGGAGGCAAACTTGAAGACTCGTGTCCACCTGAAGGAAGCCACTCTCGTCCTGTTGAGCGCGCTCTTCCTGCTGCAACTTGCGGGGTGCAATCGCGACAGCAGCGGCGGCGACGTGATGGCCTCGGTCAACGGGCAGAAGATCTACCGCAGTGAAGTGGATAAGTATTACGCCAACCAGACCGCCGGTTCCGAGCAGCAGCCAACGGGTGAGCAGGCGGTCAGCCTCCGGCTCAGTATTCTCGACACGCTGATCGAAACCGAAATCCTCATGCGTCGCGCGGACAAACTTGGGCTCCTGGCTACCGACGAAGAAGTGGACCGCAAGCTGAACGAGATGAAGTCCCCCTTCACGGCTGAGCAGTTCAACAAGCGCCTGGAAGAGAAGAAAATCACGCTCGACGACTTCAAGCGCGATCTGCGACGCTCGCTCACCCGCGACAAGGTGCTCAACAAGGAAGTCACCTCGCGCATCAACATCACCGACCAGGACGTGGCCAACTACTACAACGCGCACAAAGCCGAGTTCAACTTCATCGAGCCACAGTACCACCTGGCCAAGATCATGGTGACAGCACTGCCCAATCCGCAGGTGCACAACCTGCAGAACAGCAAGGCGCAGAACGACGCCGATGCGAGAAAGAAAATCCAGATGATCGCCAACCGCCTCGACAGCGGCGACGATTTCGCCACTCTGGCCATGAATTATTCCGAAGACCCCGAGACCAGCAACAATGGGGGCGATCTGGGATTGGCACCGGAGTCGGCACTGAAGAATGCCGATCCGGTAACCCGCGATGCCGTGACAAAGCTCAAGCCCGGGCAGTACACGCCGGTGCTGCCGCTGCTAAATCCGGCCAACCATCAGCCTTATGGCTACATGATCGTGAAGCTGGTTTCGAAGGAGGCGGCGGGCCAGCGCGACCTGAACGATCCCCGCGTGCAGCAGGCCTTTCGGCAGCAGCTGCGCGACCGCCGCGAGCAGCTATTGAAAGCGGCCTACTACGAGACGCTGCGCGACGACGCCAAAGTCAAGAACTACTACGCGGAGGAAGTGCTGAAGAACGCGGGAGCGGCCAAGTAGAAGGCCAGCGGTAGAGACGCGGCTTGCCGCGTCTCCGTCGGCAGCGGCATCGCCGACCGCGGCGGAGACGGGGCAAGCCCCGTCTCTACGAATCGAGCTTCTTCGTCAGTACTTCATTGACCAACTGCGGATTGGCCTGCCCCTTCGACGCTTTCATCACCTGCCCAACGAAAAACCCAAGCATGGTTTTCTTCCCGGCACGATATTGTTCCACCTGCTTGGGATTTGCCGCGATCACCTCATCAGCCAGCTTTTCGAGCGCTGACGTATCGCGCGACTGCTGCGGCCGCCCTTCTTCTTCGTACACGACGGGGAAATCTTTGCTCTGCTCGAAGCTGAGGTCGTAGAGATCCTTGAGCATCTTGCCGGAGATCGCGCCCGACTCGACCAGATCGGCCGAAGCGGCCACGCCGGCCATCGAGATTGGCGACTGCTCGAGTTCCAGACCGCGAGCCTTTAGCCGTCCAAGGAGTTCGCTCTGCACCAGGTTGGCGACGCGCTTGGGGTTCTTCGCAGCCTGGGCCGCCGATTCAAACTGATCGGCCATGACTCGCGTGCGCGTCAGCGAGTAGGCATCGCCCGCCGTGATGCCATATTCCTTCATCATGCGTTCGCGGCGCGCTTCGGGAAGCTCCGGTAAGGCAGCACGAATTTGCTCCTGCCATTTCTCATCCACCACCAGCGGAAGCAGGTCGGGCTCCGGGAAGTAGCGGTAGTCGTGCGCCTGTTCCTTGGAGCGCATGCCGTAGGTCCGGCCTTCGTTGGCGTTATAAAGACGCGTTTCCTGCGTGATCTTTCCGCCGGATTCAAGCACGGCCACGTGCCGCTCGATTTCGTACTCCAGCGCCTGCTTGATGAAGCGGAACGAATTAACGTTCTTGACCTCGGTCTTGGTGCCGAATTCCTTCTGGCCGCGCGGGCGCACGCTAATGTTGGCATCGCAGCGCAGCGAGCCTTCTTCCATATTGCAGTCGCTCACGCCGGTGTACAGGATGATCTCTTTCAGCCGCGTGAGATATTCGTAAGCCTCATCGGGGGAGCGCATATCGGGCTCGCTGACGATTTCAGCCAGCGGCACGCCCGTGCGGTTCAGATCAATCGCGGTTTTCTCAGCCGCATCGGGGAAGCCTTCGTGCAGGCTTTTGCCGGCGTCTTCTTCGAGATGAAGGCGCGTAATGCCAATTTTCTTCGTGCCGCCGTTTACGGGAATCTCGATGAATCCGAACTCCGCGAGCGGTTTGTCATACTGCGAAATCTGGTAGCCCTTGGGCAGGTCGGGGTAAAAGTAGTTTTTCCGAGCAAAAATCGAAGTCTCGTTTACGCGGCAACCCAGCGCCAGCGCGGCCAGGGCGGCGAACTCCACGGCCTTTCTGTTCAATACCGGCAACGCTCCCGGAAGCCCCAAGCACACCGGGCACACGTTGGTGTTGGGAGGATCGCCGAAACGAGTAGAACAGGAACAGAAGATCTTCGAGGCGGTCAGCAACTGGACGTGGACTTCCAGCCCGATTACGGGCTCGTATTTCGCGAGAATCTCCTCGGAAATGGCGGGCGTGGTGGCCATAAAGGGAAATTATAGACGCGTAGACCGAGCACCTTACGGATTCTTCGCTTCGGGCGCGCTCAGATACTTCTCCATCGAAACTTCAAAGTACATGAGCTCGTTCCCGCCCGCGTCGCGTACGCCGGTCAGATAAAAATTAGCTCCGGCCAGCGGAGTCGAAATATCGGACACGTCAAAGAACAAGAACCCGGACACGGTCGAGTGGGGCTCGACCGACCGGGCTCCGAACTGCGCCATGCTGATTTCGTCTTGCGCCTGGCGGCTGACCGCGCCCTTCACTTTCTTGCTCCTGGGCAGCGGAATCGGCAACTGCACTCCCGGACGGTCGTTGCGCGAAGGATGCGACATGCGCCGCAGCAGGTCGTCGGTAGTTGCGGGCAAAAGCTTGGTGCGCCTGACCGTGATGAGCTGGGCCTTCATTCCGCTCAGCGCGACGGGCTCCTCGCCGTCATTGGTTACGACGAAAAGAATCGGCAGGTACCCGTAGCCGCTATAGTTGACGCTGAAGATCTGGGCTTTGTCCGCCATGTCGTAAGGTTCGACCGCGATCGCCACTTTCTCGGTGGGGTGGGCGTCGTGCGCGGGATAGTTGCGGGCTGGTTGTACCGTGGGCATGACAAAATCCTTTCCCGCCATTGCCCCCAGACAGGAGAGTAAAACTAATGCGACGGCTCCGGGGATGGCCTTGGCTCCCGGAAACTGGAGACAGAGTGATCTACGCATAGCTGAATTATAGGATGCGCCTGGCAAGCAAAACCGATGTTCCGCCCATTTAGAATGTGACTTCTGCAAATGTACGCGCTCTACAGTGCGCTGCTCGCCCTGTTCCTGCTGGTAACGCTGCCCTACTGGCTGCTGCAAATGATGCGCCACGGGAAGTACCGTGCCGGACTCCGGCAGCGACTCGGCGGCCTCCCACCCAACCTGGCCGGCCAGCAAGATAGGCCCACGATCTGGCTGCACGCCGTCTCGGTGGGCGAAGTGGTCGCCTCCAGCGGGGTGGTGGAGGGGCTGCAAGAAAGCTTCCCTAGCCATCGCATCTTAGTCTCAACGACTACCGACACGGGACAACGCCTCGCCGCCCGCCGCTTCGGCGCTGAAAATGTTTTCTACTTCCCGCTGGACTTCGCATTCGCCATCCGTCCTTACCTTGCGGCCCTCCGTCCGCAACTCGTGGTCGTTGCCGAAACCGAATTCTGGCCGAATTTTCTCCGGCTGGCAAAAGGCCACGGCGCGCGCATCGCTGTGATTAATTGCCGTGTTTCCGATCGTTCGCTCCCGGGATACAAGAGATTCCGTTTCTGGCTGCCCAGAGTCCTCAATCACGCGGATCTCTTCCTTGCGCAGACGGACGAAGATCGCCGCCGGCTGATCGAGATTGGCGCGCCAGCGCAGAGGGTCTCCGTTGCCGGCAACTTGAAGGTCGATGTAGCGCCGCCGGCGCTGCCCGCAATCGTGGCCAGCCTACGCGCAAGCTTTCGCCAGTCCGGCGCAGGACCGGTGCTGGTCTGTGGCAGCACGCTTGAGGATGAAGAAGGCTATCTGCTCTCGTCGTTTCGCAATATTCTCGCGAATCATCCCAAAGCAGTGATGATCCTGGCGCCGCGCCATCCCGAACGTTTTGCCCCAGTCGCGGAGTTGGTGGAGAAACTGGATTTCCGGTTGTGGCGGCGCTCGCTGTGGAGCGGGGAATCCGTCGCCGGCGGCGTGTTGCTGGTGGATACCATTGGCGAACTGGCGGCGCTCTATGCGCTGGCCACGGTAGCATTCGTGGGCGGCAGCCTGGTTCCGCGCGGCGGACACAACATTCTTGAGCCCGCGCTTTATGGCGTTCCGGTGGTGATTGGCAACCATTACGAGAACTTCCGCGATATCGTGGACTACTTTCGGAGCAGAAATGCGGTGCGAGTGGTCGGCATCGCGGAACTGCCGCTCGTTTTCATTGAGCTGATCGAAAACCCGCAAGAGCGCGAAGCGTTGGGCCGCAACGGGCTGGCCGCACTTGAGTCCCAGCGTGGCGCGACCGCCAGAACCGTGGACGCGCTGATTGAACTTATGGGCAAGGGCTCGGCATGAATCCACTGACCGGACTCTACGGCGCAGGCATCGCTCTGCGGAACACTCTTTTCGACCGAGGTGTGCTCCCGGCGCTGCGGCTGCGGCGGCCCGTTATCAGCGTAGGTAACCTATCGGCCGGCGGTTCGGGCAAGACGCCGTTTGTGATTGCCCTCGGGGAGCTGCTGAAAGAGCGCGGCATCCAGTTCGATGTGCTCTCGCGAGGATACCGTCGCCAGACCCGTGGCGTTCTGGTGGTTGAGCCCCAGGGAAGCGCGTCCGACTTCGGCGATGAGCCGATGCTGATTGCCCGGCGCCTGAGCGTTCCGGTGATCGTCGGCGAACGCCGTTATGAAGCAGGCCTCATCGCCGAGCAGAAGTTCAAGACACAGATGCACCTGCTCGACGACGGTTTCCAGCATCGGTCGCTGGCCCGCGCCTTCGACATCGTTCTCATCGCGCCCGGCGATTTCGAAGATCGTTTGCTGCCCTCCGGCCGCCTGCGCGAGCCCCTCGCCTCGCTCAAACGCGCCGACGCCATCGTGTTGCCCCAAGGTCTCGCCAACGAACATCCCGCGTTGCGCGCAAAGCCACTCTGGAGCATGCAGCGGGAGATCGTGCTTTCGGCCGTGCCTTCGGCCCCGCTCGTGTTCTGCGGCATCGCTCGGCCACAACAGTTCTTTGCCCAGGTGCGCGCCGCCGGAGTAACTCCGGCAGCGGAGATTGTTTTCCGCGACCACCATGCCTATGACATGGACGACATCCAGGTCCTCCTCGGCGCACGACGAGACCTTGATGCGGGCGGCTTTCTCACGACCGAAAAGGACGCGATCAATCTCGGGGACTTGCGGTTTGGTCTCGAACCCTTGACTGTCGCCATACTGACCCTTACTCTCGACCGTCCCGCTGACCTTGTGAATACCATTCTGGCGAGAATTGCAGAACCAGGCCGCGCTCGTGAGAAAATCGTAGGTTCCGCATGAGCAAGCACGTCAAAGAGAACGACCGCCTCCGCAAGATCGTGGAGGCCTTTCCCAAGGTCACCGTCACGGTCCTCGGGGATCTGGTCGCCGACGAGTTCGTTTTCGGTGAAATCTCGCGCGTTTCGCGCGAAGCGCCGGTGCTGATCCTGAAGCACCGCGATCGCAAGGTGGTCCCCGGGGGCGGCGCCAACGCCATCTACAACCTCGCCGACCTGGGCGTTAACGTGCTGCCGGTCGGCGTCGTGGGCGACGACGAACCAGGCAAACTCCTGCTCCGCTCCTTCCGTCACCGGCGCATCCCGGTCAGCGGTGTTCTCAAGGACAAGAGCTACACCACCGTTACCAAGACGCGCATCCTGGCCGGGTTCGCCCATACCGCCGGCCAGCAGGTCGTGCGTCTGGACAGGGAGCCGGCGGAAGGGCCGAATTCTCATCTGCGCCGCGAACTCGTGCTCGCCACGCGTGAATATGCCCGCGCCTCCGACGCTCTGCTGGTTTCCGACTACGGCTATGGCGCGGCGACTCCGGCCCTGCTGAATGCCGTTCGTGAGAAGCGTGGTATCGACAGAGTACCGGTCATGCTGGACTCGCGTTATCGCATGTTGCAGTTTTCCGGCATCACCGCTGCCACGCCCAACGAAGCCGAAGTCGAAGAAATCCTCGGCATCCGGATCGGTAACGACTGGGGCAGGCTGGTGGCGGCCGGCAATCAGATTGTCGGCGAAATGAAACTGGAATCGCTCCTGATTACGCGCGGTAAGGACGGCATGGTAGCCTTCCCCCGCCGCCACAAGGCGGTCGACATCCCAATCTTCGGCAGCGACGAAGTGGCCGACGTGACCGGGGCGGGCGACACCGTGATCGCGACCTTCACCGCCGCCCTGGCCGCGGGCGCCGACACCGAAGAAGCCGCTCACCTCGCCAACTACGCCGGCGGGATCGTGGTCATGAAGCGCGGAACCGCCACCGTCAGCCAGCAAGAACTGCTTCAGGCGCTCGACAAGGCAGCGCCGGTGACGCGACCGCATTGAGCGCCTCTGCCCATCCCAAGATTCTCTCTCGCGACCAGCTTCGAGAACGTGTGGCCGAATGGCGTCGCGCCGGCGCTCGCGTCACGCTCGCCAACGGCTGCTT
Source organism: Terriglobales bacterium (assembly GCA_049273945.1). Lineage (GTDB taxonomy): Bacteria > Acidobacteriota > Terriglobia > Terriglobales > Acidobacteriaceae > Acidiflorens. The sequence continues at coordinate 67,232 of JBASRS010000074.1, forward strand.
TGATCTTCTCCACGTGGGCCACGTGCGCTATCTGCACGCCGCGCGCGAGCTGGGCGGCAAACTCGTGGTGGCCGTGAACTCCGACTCGTCCGCGCGGAAACTCAAGGGCGCGGGCCGTCCGCTGATGCCGGCCGAGGAGCGCGCGGAAATCCTCTCCGCCCTCGCCGATGTGGATGCGGTATTCATCTTCCCCGAGAACGACGTGCGCTCGATCATCCGCGAGATCCGACCCGACTTTCACGCCAAGGGCACCGATTACACGGTCGAAAGCGTCCCCGAGCGCGACGAAGTCGAGGCCTGTGGCGGACGCGTCGCGATTGTCGGCGATCCCAAGGACCATTCGGCCACAGAGATCATCCGCTCGCGGCTCACGCCGCGAAGCTCGTGAGGCCGGATGACTGCCGACACTCCTCCTCCCGCCGAGCTGCCACGCTTTGAGCGCTTGCTGGTTGTACGCCTTAGCGCTATGGGTGACATCATCCACACTCTGCCCGCAGTCGCGGCGCTGCGCGAAAGTTTCCCCCGCGCGACTCTGGGATGGCTCATCGAAGAACGCTGGGCGGAGTTGTTGTGTACGCTGCGCTACCCGCGTGCGGGGCGCCGTTCCTCACAGCGGCCGTTAGTGGATCGCGTTCATACCGTGAACACGGGAGCCTGGCGGCGCTCGTTGTTCTCGTTCAACACCTGGCAACAGATGGCGGTCGGACTCAGCGAACTGCGCGGCGTAGGTTACGCCGCCGCGGTGGACTTCCAGGGTGCCGTGCGCACCGCTCTGTTGGCGCGCTGGTCGGGAGCAGGTGTGGTGTATGGAGACACCCAGCCACGCGAGAACGCCGCCAGCATGTGGTACACCCGCCAGGTCATCACCGGAGGGACGCACGTCGTCCAGCAGGCTCTTTCGCTGGCGCAAGCCGTCATCCAGCGGGACGCGCCCGCGCCGAAGGTCCAGTTCCCGGTGGATCCGGATGCGGAGAACAGAATCAATGCGCTAATCGGAGTTACCCAAGATTTTGCGATTCTCAATCCTGGCGCGGGCTGGGGAGCCAAGCAATGGCCGACCGAGCGCTATGGAATCGTTGCGAGCGAACTCGCCAAAGATGGCCTGCGCTCGCTGGTGAACTATGGCCCCGGAGAAGAGGAACTGGCGGTGGCCGTGGAAGCCGCAAGTGCAGGAGCAGCGCGAAAAATTTCCTGTTCGGTTTCCGAGTTGATCGCGCTCACGCGGCGCGGGCGACTGTTCATCGGCGGCGACACCGGTCCCATGCACCTGGCGGCCGCTTTGCAGGTCCCGGTCGTAGCAATCTTCGGTCCGACGAATCCGGCGCGCAACGGTCCGTTCGGCACGCCAGCGGTGGTTCTACGGAGCGCCACCAGCCTGACCAGTCACGCCCGCCGCAGCGAGCCGGAAAAAGGGCTGCTCGAGATTACGCCCGAGGAAGTCATCTCGGCCGCGCGGAAATTGCTGCGGAGCGACCGTGAGTGAACCCTTGCCGACCGCGTCACAGCCCGCCTTTGCCACCTGGTCGCGCGTAGCGCGGCGTGTCCGCGTTCCCCTGAGTTTTGCCTTCGCCGTTGCCTACATCTGGCTGGCGCGTCCCACGCGAACGTCCCTGCTGGCGGGTGCTCTGCTGCTGTTGCCCGGGCTGCTGCTGCGCGGACTCGCCTCCGGTCACGTGCAGAAAGACCGGCAGCTTACGACCAGCGGACCCTATGCCTACACGCGCAATCCTCTTTACCTGGGCTCGCTGATGCTCGCGGCCGGATTCCTCATCGCCGCCCGCAGCGTGTGGATCCTTGGCCTCCTCGTCCTGATGTTCGCCGCGATCTATGTCCCGGTGATCGCCGGGGAAGAGCGTTACCTGCGTCAGACCTTTCCGGAATACGAAGACTATGCGCGTCACGTGCCGCGCTTCTGGCTGCGTCTGACCCCCTATGGCAACCAACGGGACGCATTCTCCTCCGCTCTTTACTGGAAACACCGGGAGTACCAGGCCATCCTCGGCTGCGTCATCGTGCTGGCCGTCCTGATCGTAAAATTGGGGTGGTAGTGGGCTGGGAAGCGGCGGAGAATTGCGTCAGGCGAGTTGTCGAGCGTCGTGAGTCCAGCCAGAATCTAGCCAACGGACGTGAGGGTTGCTATGGGAATCCTGACGGATGACATGAAGCGTGTTGTTCGCGAGCAGCGGCTCGGCTTTGTCGCGACGGTGTGCGCTGACGGGACTCCGAACCTCTCGCCAAAGGGAACGACTGCAGTGTGGGGTGACGAGCACCTCGTCTTCGCCGACATCCGATCGCCGGGCACTGTAGCCAACCTGCGCCGCAACCCGGCGGTCGAAGTGAATGTTGTCGATCCGATCTTGCGCAAAGGATATCGCTTCAAAGGCACGGCCGAGATTCTCAGCGAAGGAGCATTGTTCCAAGAACTCTTCGACTTCTATCGACGGGATCCGCGGATACACCGTATCGCCCTGATAAAGGTGAAGGAAGCTCTGCCACTTATCTCGCCCGCATATGATCAAGGATTGACCGAGGATCAGGTTAGGGCGAGATTCGAAAGTTGGTACGCATCGCTGAGAGGAGGGAAGTCTGGCCAGACACCCGACGAGTGACCGATGCGGTGCCGCGGCGGTTCTGGTAGCAGCCGCGCAAAAAAACGTATGTAGGCTATGCTGTCCTCCGCCCAGCATATGTACGTCAAGACTAATCGTTGAAAATCCTCATTAAGAGGAGCTAGCCGAAAGAGAAGTGGCCCTTAATCGATTAGAAGAAGAATCAGCCGTCAGATATTCTGCCGGATGAACGCGAGGGCATCGGCCTGAATACGGGGATCGTCGCCGAAACCCGCCAGCCAGCGTACTTCCGGCTCTCGGCGGAACCAGGTTATCTGCCGCTTGGCATAGTTACGATGGGCCTGCTGCGCCGCTTCCAGCGCCAGCTTTCGGTCGATCTCGCCCCGCAGGACCTGCATCGCCTGCTTGTAGCCGAGAGATGTCAGCGGGCGAGCTTCATCTCCGTATTTCTTGCACAGCTGTTCAGTCTCGGCAATCAAACCCTCCTCGAACATTGTTGCCGCTCGGCGATTGATGCGCGCATACAGCGCTTCACGCTCCGGGTTGAGCCCGAGCCGCAAAACCCGAAAACCACGCAGCGGCTCGCGTCCCTCGCGCCAAAGCTCCGTCATGGGCCGGCGTGAGGCCAGGCAAACCTCAATGGCGCGGATGACCTTGGGCACATCATGGGCGTGAATACGTTCCGCGGCAGAGGAATCGAGCCGGCGCAGGATGCGATGCAGCCGTCCCGGCCCGCTCTCCTCGGCTCGGCGGCGCAGCTTGTCGCGCAAGTCTTCCGAGCGCTGCGGGCCAGGGAACAGCCCTTCGAGCAAGGCTTGAAGATAGAGCCCGGTTCCTCCGCTGACGATCGGCAGTCTTCCGCGCTGCTCGATCTCTGGCAAAACCTGCCGCGCCTGGCGGGCGTATTCTCCCGCAGTCACGGAAGCGGCGGGGTCAACAAAATCGAGCAAGTGATACGGAACCTCGGCGCGCTCGGCCGCGTTCGGCTTGGCGGTGCCGATTTCAAAGTCGCGGTACATCGCGACCGAATCGCAGTTGACGATTTCTCCGTTGAAGCGGCGGGCGATGGCCAGCGCCAGCGCAGTTTTTCCGCTCGCCGTGGGGCCGAGCACCACCACCAGCAGCGGCTCACGGCGAGGCAAGTTCAGCGCGCGCTCCAATTGATGTACGACCAGTAGCGGACCAGCGTCAGGATCAGCAACAGCAGCGCCATCAGAAGCAGCCCGGTGGCTTCGGCGGCGTAGGCATGATGACGATGCCGATGCTTGTCGTCAGAAATGGGCTTGGGGGCAGGGGCAGCCACGACGGTATTGTATCCCTTCCCTGCGCGATCTCGATCCACTGGTTGCGCTGGTTCAGCGACGAAAACCACGTTCCCACCGGTGTACACTACGGCGCAGTCATGTCGATGCCACAGCGCAGCAGCGAAGCCGGGCTCCTGCGCTTTGGCGTTTTCGAAGTGGATCTGGCCGCCGGAGAGCTGCGCAAGAACGGCGCTCGGATGCGCCTGCAGGAGCAGCCCTTTCAGGTCCTCGCAGCTCTGCTCGAAAACGCCGGGCGCGTAGTCACGCGGGAAGAACTGCGTGAGAAGATCTGGCCCGCTGACACCTTCGTCGATTTCGATCACAGCCTGAATACCGCCGTGAACAAGATTCGCGAGACGTTGGGCGACTCCGCTTCCAGCCCGCGTTTCGTCGAGACCCTGGCCCGGCGCGGCTACCGCTTCATCGCACCGGTGAACGGAGTGGAGAAGCCCGCGGCGACATTTCCCAAGCTGCCAACCGGCGATGCCGTTGCCGGCCCAGCGGCTGAAATCCTGCACCCCGAACTGCACGTGCCTATTCCCCATCGCGGGGTGGTGCGCACGTTGTTCGCGCTGCTCCAGGTGATGTATCTCATTTTCTACGTCAGCGCGCTCTACCACCTGCACGACGTGGATCGCGTGGCCAGTGGCTCGCTGCCCGAGTGGGGCGCTCGCCTGATCTTGATCGCCGTGCTGGTGACCGGCGCGACCGGCATCCCGCTGCGGTTTTATCTGCTGTCGGCGGTCGGCTTCGATTTTCGCAAACTGGGAGAAACCTTCCGCCGGTTGTTCCCGTTCGTTCTCGCCCTGGATCAACTCTGGGCAGTGGCCCCGTTCTTACTTCTGCCGCGGATCGGAATCGGATTGGCGTTCGCCGCCACTGCGGCTTTGCTGTACGTGCCGTTCTCGGAGAGAACTCTAGTTCGGCTCGCCGATCGACTGGAGAGCTGAGTTTGGTATTTCTCTGGGACATCCCTGGTTTTTTGCCTATTTCCCAGTTAAGTACTGAATGGGGGTACCCCCCAAGTCGAGGATTTTGCACTAGACTCCGATCCCCTGAATGAGGCGGGCTCCATGGTGAGAGGTGATTCCAAGAGCGAAGACGGCGATGTCATCCTGAAGATGACATATCAGGATTATGAAAATCTTCTCCTCACACCTGGCATGGGCGAGGTGGGCGGACCTTTAGCGCAAAACGGGCGAGGGGAAGATAGGTGGTTCATTTCCACCCCGCTCACGAGAGTACGTCCCGGCGCAAAGCCGAGGGTGAGGTTTTACGAGCCGCCTATGACTGGTGCCGTGCAACCGCCTGCCGGGCGGCCGAAGAGGTACCAGGCCGCTACCAGATGCCGTGCAAGGCTTCTTTCGCTTCTTTTGAGGAATCTTAGATAGTTCGGGGTCAGTTCTCCATCGGCGCTCACTTCCACCGCCACCGCGAGGTTTCCTTCCAGCAGCCCAGCCATCCGTTCCCAGATTGTCCGTCGGCCTTTTTCCACCTTGGCAGGGCGAGCGACCTGCGGGTCTTTCTTTTGACAGTCGCTGGGGCTATCCGGAAAATCCACATACAGGCTCAAGTTCAGCAGCCTTGTCAAATCGTGGAATGCTTTCCGCGAGTGGGTCCGACATTTATCGGCGGGGTCGTCAAATTGGGCCGGCTCAATCACAAAGCGAATGGTAGGGGTCTCCACCTGGAGCAACAGCGGGTTGAAGGTGCCGGTATCCGGGGCACCCGCCAAAGAGAATCCGCTCAGGTTACTGACGTTGTAACGCAGCGAAGCACCGGTTGCGTATTCCTTTTCGGTCGAGGCATCGGGGGGATAAGTGGCGCCGGCGCGGCTGCGGAATCGGCTCGCGGGCACGTACGCTTCGGGCTTGGGAAGGCGGATGGCATACCGGTTCGACGACTTGTCGTCCAGCACGCGTTGCACGTTGGCGGCGTCGATCTTGGCCCGAAGAAAACTGGGGTCAAAGGCGCCAGCCGCCGACCCACTAGGTGACGGAAGGGAGAGATCATACACCCCCGAGGCCAGTGTTGAATTGTTGGTAGCCGTTACGAAGAGATCGCGGTGGTCCTTCGTCTTCGGTGCGAGAGCCAGGACCGAGTTGGCGTCCTTGGGATCGGTAGCGAAGGCCCATGGACCTTCAAAGACGACGAAGACTTTCTCCGTGGTGGCCGCCAACGACGCGGCCGCTGCTGGAGCGGGCGCTGCTTGTTTGGATTGCTCGCATGCGACGAGCAAGATTGATGCTAGAAAAACACTGGCAATTGCAACCGGCTTGCCGAGGAAGTGGGCGCGGCTTTTCATGGGGTCTGCTCTCCTGTTTCTTGGGAGTTAAGAAGCCGTATTATTCAGCGTGCTGAGGCCCACAGCTTTGACGAAACCCGGACTAGAAACTCACGGCCGTCCGTAAGCGGCAAACGCCGACCAATAGTAAGGGTGCGCGGTGCGCGGGTTGGAAAGCATTTTCCGCGAAGTCAGACGGATGGCGTCGGAAACGGACTGGCCGGCAAGGGCGTTGCGGTAAAAGTCCTCCACGAACGCCCGCGCTTCCACCGAGTCCACCGCCCAGCGGCTCGCGACCACGTGCGGCACACCGGTGCGCAGCAGAGCTTCTGTAACGCTGTTGAATCCACCTGAACCTCCGCTACCGGACGCGGTGCTGCACGCGGAAAGAACCGCTAATTGCATGCTCGATAACTTGAGCCGCCGCAGAACATCAGCATCCAGCACAAGTGGAGTATCCGAGGGTGCCTCTCCGTTCATCAGCATCAACCCTACTTTATCGGGCGTAGAAAGCGAGTGCCCGGCAAAATGGAACACGGCTGCCTCCGACAACCCATTCCGGACCGCGTTGAAGGTAGCTTCCCCGCCCTTAAGCAGGCTCGCCGAATGAAAGCTGCTGGCGACCGTGTCCGCCTCGGCGGCCACGTCTGGAAGAGGAATAAGTCCATCCGCCGGGGAAGAGGCTGTGCTGCCCACCACCACGGCAGGCAAGTCTGCCGAAATGCCGGTGTCGCTGCGCAGCCGCGCCTGCGAATCCTGACCCAAGGAATGAACAATAGGCGCACGTTCGACCAGATAGCGATCGTTCGAATCCAGCAGCGCTTCGAAGGGGACGCGGGCCAGCCATCCCCCCGCCTCGATCACCAGCGTGCGTCCCGGCGCGAGATGTTGTTCCACGGGAGCGATGAGCGCGCCATACAGGCTGTGAGCGTCCCGGCGCAGGGCGCTCAGCTCTGACTTGGGATCGGAAGACAAGTCGTGAAATCTTTCCGCTAACTCCTGCAGGCCATCGGTGGGTTTCGGCATCCAGCGCGCGTTTATACCGCGGTTGTCATAGACCCAGATCGCCAGGCCGTCGGGGAGTGCGGCATAGGCGAGCACCGTCTCTTTGGCAAGGAGCGGAAGGCGGGGCTCCAGCCGCGGCGGATCCGGCATCGGCGGGTTGGTCATAGGTCGATACGCGGATCGGTGCGGGCGGGGATGTGTCGCCACCCGCCGGGGCGCACCCAGGTACCACTCATACGTCTCGAGCGCTTCCTGCGAACGGCCCTGCACTAGCTCTGCTTCGATGAGCCCGAGATAAGCCGGAGCTGCGTCCTTGCTCCAGCTTGTTCGCTCCGCTTCAGACCCCAGTGAGGCCAGACTTTGTTCCGCTAACGCCAGCGCGGGCCGGAGGGCTTGCTCGGCCTCGCGCTCACGGTGCCTGCGAAGTTGCAGTTCCCCCAGGGTGGAATAGAAGATCTGTACAAGATAGTTGTTGGAAAGCGGGCGGATTTGGTCTTGTATGCCCGTCAGGCGCGCGATGGCATCATCGAAACGGCCCAGTCGCGCCTTCAATTGGGCGGTCCGGATCTCGCTCTCTAGACCGTGAGCACGGGTGGTCTCCGTCCGTGGGACAAGGGCGAACAAACGGGCGGCTTCAGCGTACTGTCGCTCGGCAACCCCGGGCTGTTGGGCCACCGTAGCCGCATTGGCCATGTAATTATGCGCCCAAGCGCGTAACAGCAGATTTTCATCGGAATCAATCAGCGCGGCGGCTTCGCGCCAGATTGCCACCTGCAAGTTCGGCTGGCCAGCAGCTTCGAGCGTATTGCCGATGGTGTAGTACAGGTTGTACCCACGCATCGTAGGAAAGTGTGTTGACCAGTAACGTTCGAGACCCGTGTTTGCCTGCCTCCAGCCTCCGGAGCGGTCGCCGGTGGCGAATCGATCTTCTGCAACAAACCCGAGGGCGCGCAGATAGAGGGCTCCGTAGCCATTCTGTTCTGCGCCACCCATCGCACGATACGCGGCCTTTTCGTCCGTGCCCATATCCCCCATTAGGCCCGAGCAGACGCTCGCCTCAAGCCCAAGTTGAATCTGCAACCAGGGATATGAATATCTTTCAGATTCCGCCAACGCGGCGGTCGCTTGTCTCCGACAACCCTCGCTCTCACGTTTGAGTTGTGCAGCGAAAGTTTGCTCAAACTCCGCACGAAGCGCACCGGCGGTGTTTCCCGCGGTGCGAAACAAGCGGTGGGCGCGAATACTCCACTCGCTGGCCGCATCGTACTCGCCCGCGTCGTTCGCTTCGATCGCGCGGGCGAGCGCCGCAACCGCTAGTGGAAAATTCGCAGAAGAAGAACCGCGCAGAAGGTCAGAGAGCCAGCGGTCGCGGTGCTGCTGGCTGGTCAGGTCCGCCAAAAAAAAAAGAGCCTGCCTAGCGGCCGGATCGGCACTGCTAGCTGTTTCCGGATAGGCTCGGGGCAACCAGGTACTCACAGCGTCGTGCAGATACTCTTCGATACGCTGATCCACTTCAGAGCGGAGACTCGGGTTGCCGGGGGACATCTCCAGTTGCGCCGGCGAGAGCAGCGGCGTCGCCTGACTCTGGTCGTGTTTCTTCAGCGTTGCCCGTATGCTGTTAATCCGGTCGGTCGCCTCAGTCGCCCACTGTGAGTGTGGATCAATCTGCAGGTAGCGCTCCGCGTCATCGAGCGCCTGCCGGTAGAGATGGAGGTGCTCCGCCACTATGGCGCGATTGAACAGCGCCACCGGATCGTCAGGTTTGAGCACCAGAACCTGGCTGAGGTACTCGTACGCCGCGGAGTAATCGGTTTTCTGGAAATAGGCAGTGGCCAGATCCGTCAAAATGTCCGGGGACTTGGGCGAGAGTTGCAGCGCCCGCCGCAACGACTCCGCCGCGGCGTCGTACTTCCCGTCCAGAAGGTCTGCCTGGGCCTTGGCGTGGAGCCAATAGGAATCGGAAGGATGAGATACCAGTTGGTCGTAAATCAGGGCCTCGGCTTTGAGTAATGTCCCAGGACTGCTCACGAACGAGGACCCCGGCTCCCGCTTCATCCCCTGCGCTAGGGGGGCATAGGGCGCGCCTGCCATTCTTAATTCGGTCGTACGTCTCTCGCCGGAAGCTTGCGCGAGCAACTTCTCCACCAGCTGTTTTTGGTCTGGTTGGAACGCGAACCGATAACCCACGATCGCGAACACCACCAGTCCTGCCGTCACCAGCGCTAGCCGAGGTGCGTTACGCCACGTCAGCCAGCCGGGCGAGGACGCCGGGTGATGGGTGATCGATCTGGTGATTTGCTGCACCAGGCGGCGTTGCCAACCGGGATGGGCGCTCTCCAGGGCTGCAATCTCTTTCGTTTCCGCGGCGGTCGTTTCTTCGTTCAGGTCCGACACCGCTTCGCGCAGCAGGGCACCGCAATAGTCACAGTCGCTCACGTGCTGGAGGTGCTCCTGCGCCTGCTCGGGCGCCATCACTCCGCCTGCAATCTCAAACCACACGGCCGGCTCCGGGCATTCCGGCTGGCGAGTTTTTCGCCGCCCCGATCCCAAGCTGTCGAACTCACGTTCCAAACTGGCACACTCCCAATAACAGGATTCAGCAGGCCGAGCGCATGCCCTGATCACAACAGACGTCGGCCGCGTTCCACGCTCTACACAACACTGGCTCTCACAACCCTAGAACGACTCTCCCGGTCCAAACCCTTCACGCGCCGGTACCGATGTGACTTTGGATCATTTGGGTCATCCGTCGCAGCGTGCTTTCCACGCCCTTCGTGTTCAGCCCGATCGATGGTATCGAGGCGATGGCACTGGCCGTCATGCCGTCGCGGTAATGGAGCCAGAAGATCGCTCGATTTCTTACCAAGTGTTCACCCTTGACGAGCCTGATCAAAGTCTCGTCAATCTCATGCAGACGAACTTGATTCTCGATGTCGGCAAGGCTGCCACTGCCGGTTGCCGGAGGATCCATCCAACCCTGGTCCGAGAGCGGGTCGGTGTGGTAGGTATCGCGTTTCTGGGCCCGCTCGGACTTATAGTGGTCGTGCACCACACTGGTCGCTACCACTTTCAAGAATCCGAGAAGGGCGTCGGGGTGCCGCAAGCGGAAGCGCCGTAATAGACGACAATTATGCGCGCAAAGTTTGAGAAAGGTATTTTGGATCAGGTCGTCGAGTAGCGACTGGGGAGGTTCCTCCCAGCGCCGCGCCCTTCTCAGCACAACCTTGGCAATCACGGGCCGGAAGCGCCGGATGAATTCCACCCATGCCGCCTCGTGATTCGAACCGATGCACGCTTTGACGAGGCCTTCCGAGGAGAGCGATGAGTGGCCCACAGATTGATCCCAACCTAAGTGGGCGGCTATTTTACAGCACTTTTGTGAAAATGTTGCAAAGATTGGCAGGAACACTCTACCGGGGGCTACCCCAGCAGTTTCGCCGCCTCCTGGGCGTAATAGGTCAGGATAATACTGGCCCCAGCGCGCCGAATGCACAGTAGCGACTCCATCATCACCCGTTCCCGGTCGATCCACTGATTCCGGGCGGCGGCTTCGATCATGGCGTACTCTCCCGACACCTGGTAGGCGGCCAGGGGCAGGTCAAAGCGGTCATGGGCAGCGGCGATCACGTCCAGGTAGGGCATGGCCGGCTTAACCATGATCATGTCCGCCCCTTCTTCGATGTCCAACTCGATCTCCCGCATGGCTTCGCGAAGGTTGGCTGGGTCCATCTGGTAGGAGCGGCGGTCCCCGAACTGAGGAGCCGAATCTGCCGCCTCGCGGAAGGGGCCGTAGAAGCCGGACGCGAACTTGGCTGCATAAGAAAGAATGGGAGTATTGACGTAACCGGCATGGTCCAACGCCTGGCGAATTGCCCCCACCCGCCCGTCCATCATGTCGGAAGGGGCGATGATGTCCACCCCGGCCCGTGCCAGCGAGACGGCGGTGCGCGCCAGCAGTTCCAGGCTCGCGTCATTGACGATCTCGTACTCGGCGGTAGACGGCGGCGCCGCGGCCGCTGCGCCCAGCGATTGCGGTCCCGTCTTCACGATCCCGCAGTGCCCATGCGACATGTACTCACACAGGCAAACGTCGCCCATGATCACCAGGTCCTGTATCTCGCTCTTGATGGCTCGCGCCGCTCTTTGCACGATCCCATCGTCCGCCCATGCGCCGGTGGCCACCTCGTCTTTCTTTTCCGGTAGCCCGAAGAGGATGATCGCTGGCACGCCCAGCGCATACGTCTGCCGAGCTTCTTTTACCGCCTCATCCACGGAAAGATTTGAGACTCCCGGCATCGAGCGCACTGGCTTGCGAACTCCCGATCCCGGGCAAATGAACATGGGATAGACCAGCGCTTCGGGAGTCAGCCGGGTTTCGCGGATCAGAGAACGCAGCGGTTCCGTGCGCCGCAGACGGCGCAGGCGCGTAACAGGGTAGGCCATGGGCAGATTCTAGCAGCCAGAGTGGGGAAGGGGACAATCCACCTCGCCTAATCCTGGAATCGGGTCCGCCGCGGGTAGGCGCCTGGCGTGCGGTTACCAGAGTAACCGCCAGTAACCGGACAGTGACCTCAACATAACGGCGAGAAACTCATATGATGCAGTGGGATGCCCCTGCGTCCAATCTCGGCGCTTGCCTGCGGAATAGCACTGCTGCTGGTCTATGCCCTGGCCCCGTTAGTGTTTCCGAGCCCTTTCTTCCGCGCCGCGATGGGTGACTTGATTCCTTTGCTGATCTCGGCGGCCACCGTATTTCTCACGACCCGGAATGCGGTCGACAGCCGTGGCCATACCCGGCTTTTCTGGGGACTGATGACAGCGGGAATGGTGATGTGGTGGTTGAATCAGTTGGGCTGGGCGTGGTTTGAAGTGTTTCTGCGCCAGCCGCTGCCCGACCCGTTCTACGGAGACGTGATCCTTTTCCTGCATCTCGTCCCCATCATGGCCGCAGTGGCCATTCGTCCGCAACGAGCAGACGAGAGCCAGGGCTTGCTGCCCAGTGCCTTGAACGTCGTTGTTCTGTTGGTGTGGTGGGTGGTGGTCTATGCTTTTGCCGTTTTCCCGGACGAATACGTTGTAAACAACGTCCACGTGTACGGACTGCGTTGGGACATGCTGTATCTGGTGGCAGGGCTGATCCTGATCGCCGTCTCGGGTTGGTCATTCCTCACCAGCTCCGGCGCATGGCGAAGCCTCTATCGCAACATCCTGCTCGCCAGTGTTGTTTACGCGTTCTCCTCGGAAGCCATTAACGCCGCCATCGCCCGGGGCACTTACGTGAGCGGTGGAATCTACGACGTCCCGTTTCTCATGTCAGTGCTGGGCTTCTTCTGGGTGGCGCTCATCGGACGCCGCTGTCTGCGCGAAACCCAGGCGACCGCGTCAGTGACTCCCGCTAGTCGCCGGATCGCGCCTATGCTGACGAAACTGGCGCTGCTTTCGCTGCCCCTGATGGGGTACTGGGCGTTGTTTATGGGCTCAGACCCGCCCTACTTGCGGCAGGTGCGCTTCGCCGTCGCCATGGGCGGGGTCGCGATGCTCGCCTTTTTCGTTTTCCTGAAGCAGCACCTGCTTGACCGCGAACTAGTGCAACTGCTTAAGCAGTCCCACCGGAGCTACGACAACCTGCAGCGGCTGCAGGGAAGAGTCGTCCAGCAAGCTAAGCTGGCCTCGCTGGGAGAACTGGTCGCCATGGCGGCCAGCGAACTGGAGTATCCGCTCTCCACCATCCTGGGGAGCTCCGAGCGGCTGGCCGCCAGCAGCAATCTGAGCCGCGAGCAACTCGCCACCGCGCAGAAAATCGGCCAGCAGGCGCGGCGCACTCGCGACCTAGTCAATGATTTGCTTAGTTTCTCGCAGCAGACTCCGGGAGAGAAGGCTCCCCTGGAGTTAAAACCCCTGCTGCAGCGGGCCATTCAGATGGAAGGATTCAAGCTCGATAATCGCGAGATCAATCTCTCGGTCAAGAGCGCCGACGCTTTGCCGCGCGTGCTCGGCAACTCCAATCAGCTTTTGCAGGCCTTTCTGCAAATCGTCGAGAACGCGGTAGACGCGTTGCAGGACGCCGGCGGAGGGCGCCTCGTGATTTCCCTTCGGCACGAAGGCAACGAGGTCGTCATCGAATTCGCCGATACCGGCCCCGGCCTGCGCGATCCCGAACGTGTGTTTGATCCTTTCTACACCACCAAACCCGTCGGCAAGGGCACCGGTCTCGGCTTGAGTGCCACCTACGGTGTAGTCCAGGATCACAGGGGACAAATCACCTGCTACAACCGTCCCGAGGGCGGAGCGGCTTTTGAGATCCGGTTGCCGGTTTTCAAGACCAGCGCTCCCCTGAGTGAAGCGGCTCGTGCTTGACTCGTTGTGATTGTAGAAGTCAGATTGCAGAAGTCTTTCGTGGACCTCCCTTCTGAAATCTGACTTCTTACTTCTGACCTCTCCTACCCTCCGCTCGCCACGATCGCATCCGCAATCCTCGACGCCTCCGCTACTGAGCGCACATCGTGGGTCCGGATAACATGCGCTCCTTTCAGAATCAGCGCCACCTCCGTAGCCAGCGTTCCGTAAAGCCGCTGCTCGACGGGGGCATCGTGGCCGTCGCGTGCCAGCGTCCGTCCGATGAACGACTTGCGCGACGTGCCTGTTACCAGCGGATAGCCCACCTGTTGCAGTTCGGCGAAGCGTGCCAGCAGCGGATAGTTCTCCTCGAAACTTTTGCCGAACCCGAACCCCGGATCGAGTGCCAGGTGGTCGCGCTTGACGCCCGCCAGTATTGCCGCCTCGGCCCACTGCCGCAATTCCCGTTTCACGAGCAGTACTGGGTCGCCGATCGGCGGCAGCGAGCGCCACTCCTCAGGACGCCCTCGCGCATGCATGAGCACCGCTCCCACTTTCAGCTCCGCCAGCGTCTTGGCCATCTTCGGATCCCAGCGGAAGCCGCTGATGTCGTTCACGATCTCGGCCCCCGCTTCGACGGCGGCGCGCGCCACGCTAGCCTTGTAGGTGTCCACGCTGACGATCGCGTCGGGCCGGCGCCGCTTCAGGTCCCGGATCACTGGCAGCACCCGCTTTCGTTCTTCATCCTCGGATACGGCGGTTCCAACGCGCGTCGCCGCAGCCGAGTCGCTCTGCGCAGACTCGCCCGCCGGAGCCACACCCGCTCCCGGGCGAGTCGATTCTCCACCCACATCAATGAGCGTGGCGCCCTCGGCCAGCAGCTGTTCAGCGTGGGCGACGGCTTTCTCGGCGTCGACGTACAGGCCGCCGTCGGAGAAGGAATCGGGCGTGACATTCACCACGCCCATGATCAAAGTGCGCCGGCCCAGTTCGATCGTTCGAGAACCCAGGTTCCAACGGAAGATGGCCCGCATGCCGCCGCTATTCTAGACCGTGTCCGTTTTTCTTGGGTGTTACAATCTAGATAATGTCCCGCCCGCGGTCACGTTGGCATGGCTTGGTTGCTGTCCTGTTACTTGCCGGGGCAGCGCTGGCCGCTCCGCCCAAGCCTCTGCAGGACCGCATCGCGGGCGTGCTCAATTCTCCGGACTTGGCGCGCGGCTTCTGGGGTATCGAGGTCGCTTCACTCGCCTCGGGCCAGACGCTATACACGCTGAACTCCGACAAGCTGTTTACGCCCGCTTCAAACACCAAGCTCTTCACGACTGCTGCCGCGCTGGCCCTGATCGGCCCCGACTACAAATTCCGCACGACGGTGGAAACCGCCGGCACGCTCGACCGCTACGGCCGCCTCAATGGTGATCTGCTCCTGGTCGGGCACGGCGATCCGAATCTTTCCGGACGCGAACTCCCCTACGACGTGCGCACGCAACGCAAAGACGATCCCATTCAGGCGCTCGAAACGCTGGCCGACGCGCTCGTTCAGAAAGGCGTGAAGTATGTGGACGGCGACATCGTCGCCGACGATTCCTATTTTGCCTTCGAACGCTATGGCGAAGGCTGGAGCCAGGATGACCTGGTGTGGGCCGATGGCGCGCCCGTGTCGGCGCTCACCATCAACGACAATGTCGTCTTCGTGAACATCCTGCCCGCCGACCGCCCCGGCGAGAAGGCCTTCGTCAGCGTTACTCCGTTTGCCGACTACTACCGCCTCGATAACCGCATCATCACCACTCCCGCCGGCACCGGACGCAAGTTCTTCGTCAATCGCGAGCCAGGATCGACGGTGTTAACGCTCTGGGGCAACATGCCGCTCGACGACCCCGGCGCCAACGAAGCGTTAGCCATTGAAGATCCAGCCGAGTTTGCCGCCGGGCTCTTTCGCCAGCTCCTGGAGAAACGCGGCATCGTGGTGTACGGCCGCCAGCGGACCCGGCACACCGAACTGGCCACCCTCTCCACGTTCAGCGTGACAGCCGTGGCGCCTTCGCGCGGAGGCAGTGACGGGCAGTCGCGTCCGCTCAAGACCGATCAGCCGATCGTGCTTGCCAGCTACGAATCGAAGCCCATGCTGCAAGATATCCGTGTCGTCAACAAAGTCAGCCAGAACCTGCACGCCGAAATTCTGCTGCGGTTGCTGGGACGGGAACGCGGCACCGCCGGAACCGTCGAAGGCGGCCTGGAAGTGCTCCGCGGATTTCTCAACCAGACAGGGATCTCGAACGATCAGTACCTGTTCTATGACGGCTCCGGACTCTCGCGGCAAAACCTCGTCACGCCTCACGCCATCGTGCAGTTGCTGCGCTACGCCTCAACCCAACCCTGGGGCGAGGCCTACAAATCCACGTTTCCGGTTTCCGGCGTGGACGGCTCGCTTTCCGAGCGCCTGAGCGCTCCACGCCTGCAGAGCCGCATTTCCGGCAAAACTGGATCGCTGGGCGGCGTCAAGACGCTCTCCGGCTATGCCACCACCGATAGCGGGGAGGCCGTCGTGTTCTCCATCCTCTCCAACAACTCCAACCTTCCCGCCAAACGAGTTACCGACACAATTGACCAGCTGGTGGAGGCGATTGTGGAGGATGCGCCGGCGGGACGGTAGACGTCACCTTTAACGCGACCAATCGTCGGTGAAAATAGGATCGAAGGAACCGGGGATTGAATAGACTCGTCCGGTTCCGCGCCTTCGCATACACTGTTGCCCAGAGGCGGGGTCACCGGGGTGATAGGTACCAGGCTGGGGCACTACGTCATCCAGGAGCAGATTGGCGCGGGCGGGATGGGAGTCATCTATCGGGCGCAGGACGAACGCCTCTCCCGCGATGTAGCCGTCAAGATTTTGCCCCCGGGCAGCTTGTCCGATGAGACCGCCCGCAAGCGGCTTCGCAAGGAAGCGCTGGCACTTTCCCGGCTGAATCATCCCAACATTGAAACGGTCTATGACTTCGACACGCAGGAGAACGTGGACTTCCTGGTGGCCGAACTCATTCCCGGCAGCACACTCCATCACAAGTTGGCCGCAGGCCCGTTGCCGGAAAAGGAAGTATTACGGCTGGGGTTGCAACTGTCGGAAGGGCTCGCGGC
This sequence comes from Terriglobales bacterium, assembly GCA_049273945.1. Taxonomy (GTDB): domain Bacteria; phylum Acidobacteriota; class Terriglobia; order Terriglobales; family Acidobacteriaceae; genus Acidiflorens. The sequence continues at coordinate 83,872 of JBASRS010000074.1, forward strand.
AGCTCACCAGGCCGGGCTCCTGCATCGTGATCTGAAGCCGAGCAATGTGCGCGTTACACCCGATGGCCGGCTGAAGATTCTCGATTTCGGACTGGCGAAAGACGTCGGTCCGGTCGGCGAGTCCCAGACAACGATGAGTGAGGCCCCAAGCGCTGGTATCGCCGGAACGTTGCCCTACATGGCGCCCGAGCAACTGGAAGGAAAAGGCGCCGACGTTCGCAGCGACATCTACGCCGCAGGCAGCGTGCTGTACGAGATGGCGATCGGCCGTCCGGCGTTTCAGGAAAAGAGCGGGCCACTGCTGATGGAGGCGATCCTCAACCGTTCGCCGGCAGCCCCTTCAGCTGTCAACCCCAGAATATCGCCAGCTCTCGAAGCGGTAATCTTAAAGACCCTCGACAAGGATCCCGGTCGCCGTTACCAGTCCGCGCGCGAGTTGTCCGTGGACTTGCAGCGGTTGATTCATCCGGAGACCGCTGCCAGCAAACCCCTAGCACGCCGCCGGAAACGCTGGTTGCCGCTGGCCGTGGCGGGGGCCTTGGTGGTAGCGATGGGGGTTGGTTATCGCTCGCACTTTTGGCGGACCCAGCCGCCCGCCGCCTCCGACCGGATCACGCTCGCGGTCTTGCCCTATGATTTGCTGACGAACGACCAGGATATCGGCTTTCTGCGTGTCGGGGTTGCCGACGCCGTCATCACCAAGCTGTCGAATGTCGGGCGCTTGCGCTTGCGCCCGACCAGCGCCGTTCTGAGGTATGAAAAGCAGCAGTCTGATCCACGCCAGGCCGGGCAGGAGTTAGCCGCCGATTACGTGGCCACTGGCACGCTGCAGAAAACGGGTGAGCGTTTGCGCGTGAGCACGCAACTGGTGCGGACCAGCGATGGCGCCTCCATCTGGGGGGAGCACTACGATCTTGCGCGCTCCGACTTGCTCAGCCTGGAGGAGACGATCGCGGAGAAAATCTCGTCGGCCCTGCAGGTCGAGATCAGCTCGGCGGAGCGCGAGCGGCTCTACCGCAGATATACGGACAATCCTGCCGCCTACGAACTCTATCTCAAGGGCCGCACCGAAATGGTTCGTTTGACGCGCGAGTCAACCCTCGCCGCGATTGCCGACTTCGAGTCGGCTTTACACCTCGATGCGAGATACGCTCTAGCACACGCTGGTCTGGCCATGGCGAGTGCCCTGATGCGAATCCGCTTCTCACCGGAAGCGGAAGTGAAGAACTGGGAGGACCGTGCTCACCAGGAAGCACAGCGCGCTCTGGAACTGGATGCGAATCTGGCGGAAGCGCATGAAGCCATTGCCGCGGTCTACCGTTCCGCAGAGTTCGACTGGGATCGCGTGATGGCGGAGAGTCGCCGCGCGCTCGACCTGAATCGCAGCCTGGAGATGCCGCACTACTATCGAGCCACCGCCTTCTACCATCTTGGCCTGATGGAGTTGGTTGAAACGGAAGTTCGTGCCGGACTCGAGATCAATCCTGCCAATCGTGCTGAGGCATTGCGCGTGCGCGGAGCGAGCGCGCTGTTCAACGGGCGTTTCCAAGAAGCCGAGCGATTTCTTACGGAACTACGGTCGCTGAGCGCGGGACAAGTGTCGGATTGGTACCTGGCCATGGCTCTCTACTACGAAGGCGAAACTACCCGAGCGGAAGGCATGCTTTCGGTTCTACACGGCAGTGCCCAAGCGGAACGCCGTGCGCAAGCTACCCTGGCTAGTTTCCTTGCGGCGCGAAATGAAAAACAGCAGGCAGACGCCTTGCTGCGCGCCGTCACCACTGGCACCTATATGGATCACCACGTAGCGTACAGCACAGGTGTCGCCTATGCTCAACTGGGCGAATTCGCCGAGGCTCGACGCTGGCTCAGCCGCGCCGCCAGCACGGGATTTCCTTGTTACCCCTGGTTCGAGCGGGATCCCTTGTTGAAGCCGATACGGGAGGATGCCGAGTTCCGGCGATTTCTCGAGGAGTTGCGCCAATCGTGGGAGTCAGCCAAGACACGCTATGCGTCATGATCGGCAGCCGGCCGTTGTTTACTTTACATCACAAAGTACTTGACATCATATTGATTTCCTTCTAGCCTTTTCGTAATGCCCGAGCACCGTCCGCGCCGATTCCGGTCAAGCGTCCGTGACGCGCAGCTTCTCGACGTTCGCGCGGTGGACGATCTCCGCTTCATCCGCCAAACCATGGAGCGCTCGGCGGCCTTCACGGCTGTGCCGGGATGGGGAATGGTCGCGGTAGGAGCGACCGCGTTGCCGGCGGCGTGGCTTGCCGCGGCCCATGTCTATGATCTGCGCTGGCTGGAGATCTGGATCTGCGAAGCCGTTCTGGCCATCAGCCTCGCGATCGTAGCGATCCAGAGCAAGGCGGCGCGGCGAGGACTGCCCTGGACCAGCGGCCCCGGACGCAGAGTGGCTCTCAGCTTTGTGCCCCCGGTCGCGGCGGCGGCGCTGCTCACCATCCCGCTGTTCCGGGCAAATCTCGCATCGGTGCTGCCCGGCGTGTGGATGCTGTTATATGGGGTAGGCGTCATCACCGGCGGCGCGTTTTCGGTTTCCGTCGTGCCGGTCATGGGCGTGTCTTTCATGATGATGGGCGCGGCGGCGCTGTTCCTGCCCGTGTTGGGAAACTGGGCCATGGCAGCGGGCTTCGGCGGGCTGCACATCCTGTTCGGAATCTGGATCGCGAGGAGGTACGGTGGCTAGAAGTTCGGTTGTGCGGGCCGGTGCACGCCTGGAAGCCGCAAAGCCCGCCGTCAAGGGCCGCCAGCGGCGGATGCCCGGCGAGATCCCCCAACTCGACCGCCTGATCCACGAGCGCATGCGCCTGGGCATCATCAGCGCGCTGGCGGTGAACGATTCGCTCAGCTTCAACGACCTGAAGCGCCTGCTCCGCACCACCGACGGCAACCTCAGCGTACACGCGCGCAAGTTGGAGGAAGGCGGCTATGTCACGTGCCGCAAGTTTTTCGAGGGACGCATCCCGCGCACCGAGTATCGCCTGACCGGCGCCGGACGCCGCGGCCTCGACCGGTATCTGCACGACATGGAAGAAGTGATTCGCCTGGCGCGCGTGTAAAAATTTTTGCTCGCGTACTTTGCTGTGTAAAGTACATTACGGAGGGAAAAACACCATGAGTATCGTTTCGTCGCTCAAGCCTAGCGTTTCTGCTGCCGTTGGAGCGATTCTTCTGGCCGTGCCAAGCTACTTTATCGGGGCGTCAGCTCTGAGGCAGAATGCGTGGGGACTGTCGTTTCTGGGCAGCCCCATAGTTCTGCTCGGTGCCCTGTTCATCGCATTCGCTCTAAACGCTCTCTCGATCCTGTCGGTAACGCTTCGCCGTGACACCGCGCCGTCTGTGTTGAGCGTTTCGCTCTCTTTACGTTTTTCGAATCTGGCGGTGGTTGGGATCGCGTTGGGACTGCTGGGCACGCTGCTGGGTTATGCATTTTTTGAGAATTTCCAGCCGCGCCCAGTCGGCTAGGTTTCGTCTCACGTGTCAAGTGCAAAAATCGCATTAGGGAGTAGTCCGATGTGCCATCCCCCGATCTACCGCAACATGAACTTTCCCGCGCCCGCCGCCGTCCTCGGATTCCTGGCGGCCTTCGCGGGTCTCGTGTTGAGCGCAATTACGGCTCTGACGTTGCTCTTCCTCGGTAAGGCCCAATGGGCGCGCCGGCTGGGCGTCCTCGTCGGTGCTGGGGCGTTCGTTTATTCCGCGCTGCTCTTGGGATTCGCGCTCGGCAGCCGGGAGGTTACGCTCGCCCCCGGCCAAGAGAAATATCTCTGCGAGATCGACTGCCACCTGGCCTATTCCGTGCGCGCGAGTCGCGAAGATCTGCAGAGCGGCCAGCGACAATTGCACGTGACGATGCAGACTCGCTTTGATGAGACCACCATCTCACCCCGCCGGCCGAAAGATATGCCCCTAACACCCAACCCGCGGCAAGTGCTGCTGATCGACAGCCAGGGACGCAGCTTCACTCCTGTCGCAACGGCAGGAACTCCTCTCACGCGCAACCTGATTCCTGGCGAATCGTACGAAACCGAGCTTACGTTTCGTCTACCCGCCGCCGCCGCCCACCTGCGGCTGCTGATCACGAGCCCAGGATGGGAGGAACACTTCTTGATCGGCGACGAAAACAGCTTGGGACATAAGAAAACTTACCTCGCGGTGCCCACAGCCGAGATCCTCAGTCGCAAAGAATCTTAGGAACTCTTAGGACAAGATTCCCATTCTCTTCCCCACTCGCTCCAGCACGTCGAGCGCACGCTCCAGCTCATCCTTCGTGTGCGTCGCGGTCATGATCGTGCGCACGCGCGCTTTGCCTTCCGGAACGGTCGGGAACGCGATGCCCGTCCCGAGCACGCCTTCTTTGAACAGCTCGCGCGAGAACTCCATCGTCAACCGGCCGTCGCCGATGATGATGGGCGTAATCGGCGTCTCGCTGGCGGGAGTGGTCTTGCCGCCGATATTGAAGCCGAGCAGTCCGAGTTCCTTTTTCCAGAAACGCGTGTTCGCCCAGAGTTGCTCCATGAGTTGCGGCTCGTTCTCCAGAACGTCGAAAGCCGCGATGCAGGTCGCCGCCACCGACGGCGGATGCGACGTCGAGAACAAGAACGGACGCGCCCGGTGATAGAGGAAATCAATAAAGTCGCGCGTCCCGCAGACGTAACCTCCCAGCGCGCCAATCGCCTTCGACAACGTTCCCACCTGGATATCCACCCGCCCGTGCACGCCGAAATGATCAATCGTGCCGCGCCCGTTGCGGCCGAGCACGCCGGAGGAGTGCGCGTCGTCCACCATCATGATGGCGCCGTACTTTTCCGCCGCGTCGCACAACCCGGGCAGCGGACCGATGTCACCATCCATCGAGAACACGCCGTCCGTGATCAGCAGCTTGCGCCCGGGCTGGTCTTTGACGCTGGCGAGTTGCTCTTCGGCGTGCGCGACGTCTTTGTGCCGGAAGACGAGAATCTTCGCCCGCGACAGCCGGCAGCCGTCAATGATGGACGCGTGGTTCAATTCATCGGAGATAATGAAATCTTCCTTGCCCAGGATCGCCGACACCGTGCCCGCATTGGCCGTGAATCCCGACTGGAACACCACGCACGCCTCGACATTCTTAAAGCGTGCGATCTTCTCTTCTAGTTCCATGTGGATCTTCATCGTGCCCGCGATCGTCCGCACCGCCCCTGACCCCACGCCGTACTTGCGCGTCGCTTCCAGCGCCGCCTCGCGCAGCTTGGGATGGGTCGTCAGACCGAGGTAGTTGTTCGAGGCCAGGTTGATGACTCGCTTGCCATCGAACGTGCACTCGGGCGCCTGCTCGTCTTCGAGCACGCGCAATTTGAAGTGGGTACCCTTGGTCTTGAGTTCGTCGAGCTGGTCGGTCAGGAATGAGAGCGGATTGGTGCGGGTAGCAGTGGGCATGGCTTCCCTCGGAATCGGCTTCGAAACTTCAGCGCCGCGGATCAACGCGGATTCGCGCGGATGGAACGTATCAGTCTAATACCGCCGCCGACACGAGGGAAATTCGACACTCAGGGCGACTAGGGCTTCTTGGCCTGCCCGAGAGCCGCGACGCACACTGCTAAAGGCTGAGGCCCGGTGTATAGTTCCACCATTCCGAAATGGAGGCCCCTGCCGTGCGTCTTCTCCTCAACTGGGTGCTGAGCGCCCTAGCGGTCTGGATCGTTTCTCATGTCGTGCCCGGCATCAGCGTGAGCGGCCCGGTGGCGGCCCTGATCGCGGCGCTGGCTATCGGCTTCATCAACGCGACTATCGGATTGGTGCTCAAAATCCTGACCTTCCCGCTGACGCTTCTCACGCTGGGCCTGTTCTGGTTCGTGATCAATGCCCTCATGCTGGAGCTGGCTTCGGCGCTGGTGAAGGGTTTTGAGGTGCATGGATTCCTCGCCGCCTTCATCGGGGCTATAGTGCTCAGCGTGGTCAGTTCGCTGCTGCATTGGCTGGTGATACCCCGCAAGAGGCCGGAATGAATCCGTTATCAAGATTGTTTTCGGGAAGGGCACGGCTTCAAGCCGTGCCGTAAGCCGAATTCCGTGCGCCAAATCGCTTCGCCCAAATGCCGCCTGATAACATCTAAAATCTAGTAGCGATCCCGCATCACAGCCGAACATGGAACATCCGCCAATGAAGAGAACAACACTACTCCTGTCAGCCGCTGTCATCCTTGCCCTGGTGCCCTTCAACTTCGGGGGCACCGATTCGCCCGCCACTCCCGATTCCTGGCAACGCGACCTCCTCGCCTGGCGGGACAAGCGGGCGTCCAACCTGCAGACACCCGAAGGCTGGCTGTCCCTGATCGGCCTGGAGTGGCTGAAGGAAGGCGACAACAGCTTTGGGTCGGCTCTCGATAACCGGATCCAGACCGCGAAGGCCCCGGCGCATGTAGCGATCATCCGTCTTGAGAAGGGCGCCTTGCACCTGCTTGCGCCACCCGGCGGCTTCCCGAAGGACCTTCTGGTTGACGGACATCCCGCGCAGGAACAGGCTCTGACATCGGACGACAGCCCGAACCGGTCGAAACTGAGTATGGGCGGGCTGACTGTGATTGTGATCCATCGCGACGAACGGTATGGCTTGCGGATCAAGGACGCGCAAGCGCCCACGCGGGCCGGCTTTCACGGGCTGCGCTGGTATCCGCCGACTGCCGCTTATCGGGTGCACGCCAAGTGGATCCCGTACAACCCTCCCAAGATGCTGGATATTCCGACCATCCTTGGAACAGTGAGCAAGCTTCCGGCGCCGGGCGCTGCCGAATTCACGCTCGACGGGCAGGTTCTGCGGCTCGAACCGGTGCTTGAAGATCCGAACGACACCGAGCTTTTCTTTATTCTTCGCGACACCACCAGCAAGACCACGACTTATGGGGCCGGGCGCTTCCTCTATACCGGATTCCCCGACCGCGGCCTGTCGCAGCCCGGCCAACTCTGGCTCGATTTCAATCAGCTGGAGAATCCGCCCTGCGCGTTTACCCCATACGCGACCTGCCCGTTGCCGCCGACGCAGAATCGCCTGAGCGTTGCCATTCCCGCCGGGGAGCAGCGCTACCACGATTAGGGGCGAACCTTCTCGGTCGTGCGCGATTGCGGAGCAAGGCTGCTCCGGCCGCCTCGCGGCTGGAGTACCTAAACGAATGCCGTGCGCAGGAAGTTTGCCAGCTGCCAGCCATCCATGTATTTGAACGGCGTCTCACCCATGGTGTAGTGCCCGCAGGGCAGGACAACCACTTTGTGGTCGAGGTTGCGACCCTCGAATTCGGCGACGACCTGCTCGGACAATTCCGGCAGGAACGTCAGGTCATACCGGGCATAAACGATGAGTGACTTGCGCGGCCAGCGCGAAAACTTATCGAAATAAACCATGGGACTGACGGCGCGCCAGACCTGGCGCAGATCGTCCAGTTGGAGCGAGGTTTCGAGCCCTTCGCGGACGTGGCGGGTGGATTGGCCATGCCACACGACATCGGCAACGTAAGTCGAAGCATGGTTGAACGCGGCCACGCGGATGCGGGGGTCGTGGGCGGCGGTGATGAAGGCGTAGCACGATCCCAGGCTCGTCCCGACGATGCCCAGGCGGTTGTAGCCCTGGGATTCGAGCCAGTCAAGGCAAGAGCGCACATCCACCACACCCTGGCGCATCGCGTCCATTGTGCGACCGATGTTGGCAGACACTGCATAGTCGGCGCGGTGGATCTCGGCGGGGCGGCGAATGTCGTGATGGGGCAGGCTCAGCCGGAGCACGGCAATCCCCAGCCAGTTCAGTGCCCGGCACAGGCTGTTGTAGGCGAGTGCGTCGGCATTCCAGTGCGGCAGCAGGACTACAGCGCGGCGTCCGCGGGCGGGAAACCAGCGGGCGTTGGCGAGATTGTTTTCTGAGAAAGGCGTTTCGACCGGAGAGGTGAAGCGCAAGAAATCGGAGTACGTTCCGCGGACTTTCGCTTCCAGGCGCGCGTCCGGAACTTCGCGCGTGCTGAACACCTGCACTTCGCGGCGCTCCAAGCGGAAGTCCGTGGGCTTGCGATAGGAGTAGAAGTCGTCGCTGTTCTGGATGATGCGGTCGTTGAAGCGGGAAAAGTATTCCAGAAGCTCGCGCGGCGTTTGGCCAGGGGGGCCGCCATTGCGTCCGGGCCAGTTCTGGGTCCACTCCAGGCCCCACTCCAGCGGACGCACTACGCGGTTGTTGTCCACCGACGTGAGCCGGGTCTCCCAGTCGTACATCCATTGGGCGTAGCGGGATGGCATCTCTCAATAGAAATACAACATGGTGGCGGATTTTGCGAAGTTGATGGATTCAATGGCCCGGATTGGGCATTCAGCGGTCAGCACTCAGCATTCAGTGGCTGGCATTTGGCAATTAGCGTCTTCCGCGGATCGTCGGTAGGAGCCAAATGCTAAGCGCCAAAGGCTGCTGACTGCTGACTGCTCAGACGTACAGCCTCGGCACTCTCTTCGAGATGCTGCAGAGAATCTCGTAGGGAATCGTCTCACAGATGCGCGCATGCTCGCGCGCGTCGACGGTCTTGCCGTTGCTCTCGCCGATGAGGGTCACTTCGTCTCCGATTTCGACGGCGGGGATCTGGCTGACGTCCACTGTAGTCAGGTCCATGGAGATGCGGCCGGCGACGGGCGCGTACTCGCCGCGTACGATTACCCGTCCGCGATTGGAAAGCAGCCGGTGAAAGCCGTCCGCGTAGCCGACCGGCAGCACAGCAATCCGGCTCCGCTCTTGCGTGACAAAAGTGCCTCCATAGCCGACCGCTTGTCCGGCGGCAACCTCCTTCAAAGCAATCACCCGTGTCTTCCAGGAAAGTACTGGACGGAGCGCTGGCGGCGCAATATCGCCGGGCGGGGCAGAGCCCGGGACGGGAGAACGCGAGTACCCATACAGGGCGATGCCGGGGCGCACCATCGTCTTCCAAGTCTCGGAGCGCGCAAGAATCGCGGCGGAATTCGCCATGTGAACCAGCGCCGGCCAGAGCCCAGTGGCGTGCAGGACGGTGAGGCATTCTTCGAAGAGCGCGGCTTGCTTTCGGGTCTTTTCCGGGTCGCGGACCGACGCGAAGTGGGTGCTCACGCCTTCGAGCCTGAGGTGCTGGCTGGAGGTGAGTGTCTCGCACAGGCTCGGCAGCGCTTCCTTCGACACCCCCAGGCGGGTCATCCCGGTGTCGATCTTGAGATGGACCGGGAGCACGGTCTGCTTTTTCGCCGCCGCCCTTTCGAGCCGTTCAACGTGCCATGCTTCCCAGACCACGGGCGTCAGATTGTTGGCAACAACCTCGTCTTCTTCACTTTTCCAAATCCCCGTCATCAATAAAAGACGAGCCTTGATGCCAGCGCGGCGGAGCGCCATCGCCTCTTCCGTGCCCGTGACTCCAAACCAGGGAGCGCCTTCGGACTCAAGCGCTCGCGCGCAGGTGGCGGCACCGTGGCCGTAGGCGTCGGCCTTGACCACGGCGCAGATGCTGACGCTTTCGCCGACATGCTTCCGGACGGCGCGGAAGTTTTGGCGGAGGGCATCGAGAGAAACCTCCGCCCACGTCGGACTGCCGACGGTGGGCGAGCGGTCAGGGCGGGGCGCGTTCACGTTGCCGATTATAACGAGCGCGGCGCGCCCGGCCGTTAACTCCCTGAGAGCACGAAGTTGACGGTGATCTCGGTTTCGATTTCGACGGGCTCGTCGTTCAGCAGATAGGGGCGGTAGCGCCATTGCCGGACCGCGTCAATGGCCGCCTTGACGAGCATGGGGTGTCCACTGATCGCTGTCAGATTTTCAATCGCTCCCGTCTTGCTGATGATGGCGCGCAGCAACACCGGGCCCTGGACCCGGACCTGGCGCGCCAGCGGCGGATACACCGGCTGGACGCGATAGATGAGATTGCCCTCCGCCCAGTGCGACATCTTCAGCGGGCGAGTGGGTGCGGGCGGCTTCAGCACGGCGATCGGCAGAGTATTGCCGATCGAATTCAAAACGCCAGCCGGCGAGTTAGGCCCGGTCGAGCCCCAGACCCCCGGCGGCAAGTCGGGCGGCGTGATCGGGCCGGTGTCCTGGATCTGCGCGACGCGCGGCGGAATGGACGGTGGCGTTTGCAGCTGCGTTCCTACCATATTGCTTGAGGACGCTGTCTGCCGGTGTTGAAGTGGAGGTGCGGGCGGCGTTTGCGCCAAAGGCGCTGTCAGCGGCTGCAGCCACTGCAGACGAGGCGGCCCTTGCACCCAAATCAGCGGAATCGCCAATAACAGGCTTAACGCCATCACTTGAAAACCGAACGATGCTACCGCCGACCATCCCCGGCGGGCGGACTGGTCCCAGCTGCTTTCCAGGGTACTGAACATGGTGTCCTCCGGACGGGCCCGTTATCTCTACAGACACCGCAGAGCTGGATTTGCTCCGGCCGCGAGCCGCTGCACAGCCGAGGGCGGCTCTCCCTACGTGAGCTGGGAAAGGAAAAAGGCCGCGCTTTCGCGCGGCCTTCGGGAACTAAATTGACGCGACCGGTGTCGCTACTGCTTCGGCGGAGTAGTCGTCGCGGGCTTGGCAGCGGGCGGAGTCGCGGGCTTGGTAGCGGGCGGAGTTGCGGGCTTAGTCGCGGGCATAGTCCCGGGCCTGGCGGCGCCCGTAGCCGGCTTCGTTGCTCCTGCGGAAGAGGGCGGTGGCGCGGGCACGCCTGACTTGATGTTGTAGGCTTCAACCACCGGCTGCGTGATGTCCACCGCCTGGCCGTACCAGACCACCGGCCCCTGCGGCCAGGGCTGCGAGGTGTCGATGATCACACCGAAGCCGTTGTCGGTGGCGTACTTTACGATCACGGGAGCCATTTTGCCGAGCACGCGTTGCATGATCTCGCCCTGCTGGCCCTGAGCCTCCTCGCGAGCGTCCTGCACGGAACGATCGAAAACCTTCTGCTTGGCCTCGATCTGTTTGACCAGGGCGCCACGCGCGTCGTCGTTCAACTTGTCGCTCTGCGTGCTGAGCTGCTTCTTGAGGGCATCGAGCTCCTCGTTCATGGTCTTGAGCGAAGTTTGTTTCGGCTCAAGCTTCTTGCTGAGTTCGGCAAGGTCGCGCTGTCCCTCATTGCAATAGGCGATCGCCTGCTCAATGTTGATGGTGCCGACCCTGGTGCCGGTGGCGGCGGGGACGCCCGAAGTGGCCGAGGGGGCGTTCGGTACGGCGGCGGGGGAAGTGGCGTTGGCGGCCGGAGTGGTTTGGGCCAGTACGGAAAGCGACAGGCCGAACACGGTGGCCACGAGAATTCGCACAAACTTGCTGGTCATTGGATCCTTTGAACTCCTTCGGATTGGTTCCGGGTTTGCTCGCTGGGCTCTACCAACAGATCGCAACCGGGGCCGATCAGACCTCCGCGGCAAACGCGCTCTCCCGTGCCGCCGGGTGCCCGGCTCTTCACGCCGAACCTCAAGCGTGGTGACCACCCAGGTTTCATGGGTGTGGACAGTAAAGATTATACGGAGCGTATGGGAAGAGCGTCAAACTGAGGTCAGAGGTAAGAAGTCAGATTGCAGAGGTCAAAATCGGAGGTCAGAGGTGAGAGGTCAGATTGCAGAGGTGAAAGCACTCGATGCCGAAAGTTTCTTACCTCTGCAATCTGACCTCTTACCTCTGACCTGGTTTCTCAATATCGAAACCGGTACTTCAGCTGCACGCTGATCTCGCGCGGATTGGCAAAGTGCGTTCCGCCGAAGGTGTTGCTGTTGTCGAGCAGATAGTGGTGATTGCCCAGGTTCAGACCCGTGAGCCGCACCGTCCAGTTCTCTCCGAAAGTCTTGCCCAGGGCCAAATCGTAGGTGGTGTGCGACGGCAGGTGCATCGGCCCGTTGCCATCCACGAAGCCGGAGCCATAGTGAACGCCAAAGTCGGCCCATGCCTGCCAGGGCAGAGTTGCGTTAAGTCCAGTGGAGAGCGTATCCCGCTGGTCGTGGTCGAGAAAGCAAAGTGGTTCCTCGCAGGACTCGTCGGTGATCAGCCCGCCCGTGATGCCGCCGTTCCACTCCGCATACTGATGGGAATATGCAAGCCGCCAGGAAAATCGGTTGACCAGGCGAGGCGAGGAAGCGCTGACCTCCCAGCCGCGAATACGGGCATGCTGCAGCGTCAGCGGAAAAAAGATGTTGGAATTGCCGAGCACGTCGTGATCGAAGAAATTCCGGGCGCCGGTGCGGAAGTTGGAAACGTCGAAGGTCCAGCCTTTGAGCGGGATCGCGAGGCCGAACTCGCGCTGCTCGTCGCGTTCGCCGTGCAGCGGAAGGAAAGAGCAATCCGGCCCGCATTGGTCGATGATGGGCCCGGAGACAGTAAGGAGCGGCGGCGCCTGGTAGTAGCGTCCATAAAACGCGCGCGCCACCCAGCCCAGCTTGGGGATCCGCACGGCGGCGCCGATGCGCGGGTCAGCCGCGTTGTCCACCGTTTGAACCCGGGTGGATTGAGTTGCGGCAGAGTTCACGGACGGGCCCTGAAAGTGTGTCAGACGCACGCCGAAATTCAAGGTCAGCCAGCCGGTTGGGCGGTATTGATCTTCCAGGAACGCCGCCGCCACCGATCCCCAGGCGATCTCACGTTGCGGCGGAACTTGCAGCGTGCCATCGCCCTTCACGACACCGAACAGTTGATTGTCTCGCTGGCCAAATACCTGAAGTCCCAGATGCGCACTATGCTGCCTGTGGACAAAGCTGACGAGCGCCGATCCCCCGACGAAGGCCGATCCCCGGTCGTCTTCCGGAACCGCAACCTTGCCGCTCGCAGGATCATTCGGGTCGCCGACAAACTTCCCAACATAATGCGCGCGGTTGAAGTGGAAGAAGGGCGAGAGGGTAAATGTCAGTCCCTGCCCGGCGGTGTGGACCCAGGAGAAATTTGCGAAGGCGTCGCGTTCGTTTTCCACGTCGCGGTTGTCGGCGGTCGCGGGATCGCTGGGATCGATCGGTACCTGGTAGTGGTCGCCGCGTACCGACGTCACCAGGCGCAGCTGGTCGTTCGCGCTCTTATTGAAAATGATGGACCCGAAGCCGCCCAGCCCCGCTGCTTGATCGTGCACCACTTTTGTGATCGGCGTTTCCAGCCCAAGATCGGTGCGGTACCCGGAGAAGCTCCCGTAGTACGCGAGCCGCTCACTGTGGTCGCCGAAGCTGACCTGATTATCGGTATTGTTGAAGTTCCCGTAGCTGGCTACCAGCTCGGCCTGCCGGTTTCGCTCGAATCCGGAGCGGGTTACGACATTGAACACGCCGTAGGTGCGGTCGCCGTACTCGGCGTTGTAACCCCCGCGCTGCACCTCAAGATAATCAATGTCCTTGGGATCGAACTGCGGCCCCACGTTGGAGGCGATATTGGTGTTGGGCACGGGTACGCCATCGAGGAGCCATGATACCTGGTGTCCGCCACGGATATGCAGCTGGTCATGCACCACGTAGGCACTCGGCACGCTGCTGGTGATCACCGCCAGCGAGTTGGCCTGGTCGGCGCCGGGCGTCTGCGCGATATCGGTCCGGCTGATCAGGGTGGCACTGGTAGAAGAGGACGGATTGACTGTGAGGGGTTCATCGGTGACCTCAACCGTCTCCGAGGCCGTTGCCAGTTTCAAGGAGAAGTGCAGCCGGACATCGTGCCCTGAGCCCAGCACCACCCTTTGCTCTTCATGCCGGAAGCCTGCGGACTCGACCGTAACCGTGTACTCGCCGATAGGGATCTTCTCGAAGGCGAATTCTCCTGCATTGGTGCTGGTAGCAGTTTGTTCGAAGGCGGAGCCCGTCGCGCGCAAGTGCACGGTCGCGCCGCTCACGGGCCGATGCTGGGGATCGTGAATCAAGCCGCGCACCGAGCCAAGGATCGTCGCGTACGCGACCGCGGCAATGGCCAGGACAAAGCTGACGAGCGCGGGTGCGCGGCGCCTGCCCGCTCTCAGAACAACCCAAAAGGTTCTCCTCATTTTTTCCTCGCAGCGGATCATCCGCTCCGGCATGGACGGATGCGCAAAAAATCGGCATCAACACGTGCGCGTAGGTAGAGACGCGGCTCGCCGCGTCCAAAGAGTGGAGAATCAGGTGCGGGGCGGAGCGCGGGCGGAATCGCGGTCGAGCGGGGCGACAGGCGTCAGAAGCGCACGGGGTGCGGACGGCGCTTTGTCCGTCAGCACACCGTGACGCAAGAAAAGCCGGGTTTGCGGTTGTGCCCACTGCGGAGCCGCGAGGCCGCGGCAGCAGTCGTGGTTCTGGCAGCAGGAGCCAACGGCGCGGAAGGAAGCCTCGGACGATTGCGGCTCCGAGGCCATCGCCATTCCATGATGGCATTGCATCACCGGCTGCGCCGGCTGTCGCAAACAGTGCGGGGCTTCCGGGTGCGCAGCGCGGGCCAGCGCCAACGGCCCGAAGGCCGGGGCGAGCATGAGCAACACCAGCAGTCTGGCAATCCAGCGATGCATTGCTCTGAGCGGTACCTTTCGGCGGAAGCTCTTACGAGCTGGCCCCCTATTCAGATTGCGGAAAGCATACTACAGGCTGCGGGCTGCGAGCTACGGGCTGCGAGCAACCTCTGGCAACCTGCAACTGAGTACCGTTAACTGGGTTGCTGTACCATTTCCCCGTGCACGAGCTGGCTGAGCATCTGCTCAAGACAATTCGCAAACAGCAGTTGATCCGGCCGGGAGACCGCGTGGCCGTGGCGGTGTCGGGCGGCGCCGATTCCGTGGCGTTGTTTCTCCTTTTGCTTGATTTACGCTCGGAACTCGGGATCGTGCTGTCGGTCGCCCATGTAAACCACAAGCTGCGCGGAGAAGAATCCGACGCGGACGAGCGGTTCGTCGCGGAGTTGGCCGGTCAGCATGGTCTCGAAATGCATTCTCAGGACGCGCCCCTGAACCAGGCATCGGTATTGGATTCCGGGATTGAAGCGTCCGCCCGCAAACTGCGCTACGAGTTTTTCCGCCGGCTTGCGCGAGAGGCGTGCCTGGCGAAGATTGCGACGGCCCATACGCTCGACGACCAGTCCGAAACCGTTCTGCTCCGTATGTTGCGCGGCACCGGCCTCCGGGGGCTTTCCGGGATTCATCCCCGGCTCATGCTCAAGGAGCGGGGCGAGACCTTCGGCGAGGTCGTTCGTCCGCTGCTGGGGTTCCGCCGCAGCGAGTTGGAGGCATTCCTGCGCGAGCGAAGTCAGGCGTGGCGCGAGGACTCCTCGAACCGCGACTTGGCATTTCTCCGCAACCGGGTACGCCACCGTGTGTTGCCGCTGCTGAGAGAGAACTTTGGGCCGGCGGCGGTGGAGAACCTGGCCGATCTGGCGGAAATCGCGCGGGCAGAGGAAGAGCACTGGGCAACCGCTCACCCGGAGATTGGCGCGCACGGTCAGGACTCTTCTAAGCAGGGCAAGAAGGAATCGCTAACGGTTGCTTCGCTGTTGACGCTGCCCCTCGCCGCGCAGCGCCGCCTGATCCGCGAGTGGCTGGGAGGCAACGCCCCGGTCTTGACGGTTTCGTTTCGCCTGATCGAAGACGTTCTTGATCTCGCACGCGGCCCGTCGGGCAAGAGACTGGAACTGCCCGGCGGGCACGTGCTGCGCAGGTCGCGGCGAGATCTCAGTCTCGAGCCGGCGGGCGCCCAAACCGAACCAGCGGAGTACGAATACCGCCTGTCCATTCCCGGTCAGGTCGAAGTGCCAAACATCGGCGTCCGGATCGAAGCCGTGCTCGCCGATCGCAAGAGCGTCCCGGAGATTGAGCACGAGCAGTTGCTTGATCCCGCCCATCTGCCGAAGGAATTGATTATCCGCAACTGGCGTCCGGGCGACCGCTTCTGGCCCGCGCACACGAAAGAAGCGAAAAAGGTGAAAGAACTCCTCAGCGGCCGCCCCATTGCGCGGGTAGAAAAGCGGCTCTGGCCAGTGGCGGTCGCACAGGGTCTCGGCCTGGTCTGGATGCGGAGATTCGCGGTCCCCGCCGAACTCCAGCCCTCTCCCAGCGCCAGCCGGGCGCTCTGGCTTCGAGAAGTCAAGACCAGGAATCCATAGGACCTCACCCACAAGCTAAGGGCTAACTGCTACCTGCCAAGTGCTGTTACTATTCCTCGTTCCGGAGGCGCCAGTCCAACATGACCGCTTCGCCGAACCCCGCCCTGCGCCAGGTCATCTCATCCGACCAGATCCAGAAAAGAATTCGCGAACTGGGACGCCAGATATCAGACGACTACCGCGGCCAAACGCTCATCGCCCTTGGCATCCTGGAGAACGGCTTCATGTTCATTGCCGACCTGGTTCGCGCGCTGGAGGTGCCCGTGGTCTGCACCTTCATCAAGCCGCGCTATAAGGAGACTAAGCAAGGCGAAGCGCCGCTGCTCGAAATCTTTTTCAGCCACGAGCTGCCGATTGAAGGCAAGCATATCCTGCTGGTGGAAGGGCTAGTCCATTCCGGTGTGACTACGGAATATCTGATGAGCAACCTGCGCGCCCGGGGTGCAGCCTCAGTGAAACTCGCCACTCTGCTCGATCGCCAATCCGCCCGGCGCGTGCCCCTCCAGCCTGATTATTTCGGGTTCCTGGTGGATGAAGCTTTCCTGTGCGGCTACGGCCTGGGCAGCCCGGAGCAGACCGGGCGGAATTTGCCGTACTTGGCAGCGACGATGTAGGGACAGCCGCCCTCGGCTGTCCCGTCGCGCGCAGCGCGACTGTGGTTTCTCGCCTGGTTGCATTCGCCAAGAAGAACAAAGGGCTGCCGAGCTTCGCTCGGCCGGACAGCCGAGGGCGGCTGTCCCTACGCGGCCCGTGACTTCTGTTACCTCCGCCGGTTCCCCCGTTTTCCTCCGAAAAGGTCTAGAATGAGGACGCGGGGCTTTGCCTAAATCCGAATTTCGGCCTGCGACATCTAATCTGGATAGTGCTCGGGCAGCTTCCCAAGGACGGGCAAGGCGCTCGATTCAGAGGAGTTTTAGGTGAATTCAACGGTTAAGACGGTGCTGTTCTGGGCGGTAATCATAGTCTCGGCTTTCCTGCTCTGGCAGGTGGTCCGCACCGGTAGCAACGGCCAGAAAGAAAAGGAAGTTAACTTCTCGCAGTTCATGTCCGACGTGGACCAGGGACTGGTCCGCGAGGTGGTCATCACCGCACAGGACGTCAAGGGGAAGTATAAGAACGACAACTCCAGTTTCCACAGCACGGTCCCGCCGAACTATCCCGACATGTACAAGACGCTGCGCGACAAAGGCGTCAGCGTTAACGTCAAGGACATCACCAACGGTACCTGGCCGAGTTGGTTGTTCCAACTGCTGCCGCTGGCACTGCTCGCCGCACTCTGGTTCTTCATGATCCGCCAGATGCAGACGGGCGGAAACAAGGCACTTAGCTTCGGCAAGAGCCGGGCGCGCCTGCTCTCCATGCAGCAGAAGAAAGTCACGTTCAAGGACGTGGCGGGCGTGGATGAAGCCAAAGAAGAGCTGCGCGAGATCATCGAATTCCTGCGCGAAGCGCAAAAGTTCCAGAAGCTCGGCGGACGCATTCCGAAGGGCGTGCTGCTGGTCGGATCGCCGGGAACGGGCAAGACCTTACTGGCCCGTGCGGTGGCCGGCGAAGCCAACGTTCCGTTCTTCTCAATTTCCGGATCGGACTTTGTCGAGATGTTCGTGGGCGTGGGTGCGAGCCGCGTTCGCGACCTGTTCGAGCAGGGCAAGAAAAACGCACCGTGCATTATCTTCATTGACGAAATTGACGCCGTCGGACGCCACCGCGGCGCTGGCCTGGGCGGCGGACACGACGAGCGCGAGCAAACCCTGAACCAGTTGCTGGTCGAAATGGACGGCTTCGAATCGAATGAAGGCGTCATCCTGATGGCCGCCACCAACCGGCCGGACGTGCTCGATCCCGCTCTGCTTCGCCCCGGACGCTTCGACCGCCGCGTGGTTGTGAATCGTCCCGACGTTCGCGGACGCGAAGAAATCCTGCGCGTACACACCCGCAAGATTCCGCTCGCCGATGATGTGGATCTGTTTGTGCTGGCCCGCGGCACACCGGGCTTCTCCGGCGCCGACCTGGCAAATATGGTCAACGAGGCCGCCTTGGCGGCCGCCCGCCAGAACCGTAAAGCAGTGCTGATGTATGACTTCGAAGTGGCCAAAGACAAGGTCCTGATGGGGGTGGAGCGCAAGTCGCTCCTGCTCTCCGACGAAGAGAAGAAAAACACCGCCTATCACGAGGCCGGGCACGCGCTGGTAGCCGCCATGCTGCCGCACTCCGATCCGGTACACAAAGTCACGATCATCCCGCGCGGCTTGGCGCTTGGTCTCACCATGCAGTTGCCGACGGACGATCGGCACAACTACTACAAGAACTACCTCGACACGCAGATCGCGATCCTGATGGGCGGACGGTTGGCAGAAGAACTTTTCCTGAACTGCATGTCCACCGGCGCGGGCAACGACATCGAGCGGGCTACGGAACTGGCACGCAAGATGGTCTGTGAGTGGGGCATGAGCGAACTGGGGCCGCTGACTTTCGGCAAGAAGGAAGAGCAGATCTTCCTGGGCCGCGAGATTGCACAGCACCGCGACTACTCGGAAGCCACCGCCATCCAGATTGATGAGGAAGTCCGCAAGATGGTCAGCGCCGGGTACAGCACCGCCAAGCAGATCCTTTCCGACAACCGGGACACTCTGGTGCGGATCGCGAATGCGCTCATCGAGCGCGAAGTGCTGGACGCTTCCGAAATCAAGATGCTGGTCGAGGGGCAGGACCTGCCTCCAATCAAGCCGCTGCCGACGAAGTCCGATGACGGCGTGCAGCAGGTGATCAAGCCCGAGCCGGGACGCACTCCTGTCAAAGGTGGGGAGCGGCCGGCAACGGCTTGATAGCAGTTCTCGGTTCCCAGGTCTCAGAGGGCGGCCTTATCAGGCTGCCCTCTTTTCTCGCAGAGCAAATACTCGACGCAGCGCGGCTTCGTGCGCGGTTTGATCCGGTCGGCAGGACTTCCCTGTTTACGGGCTTTCGCGCAATACTAGTGAGTCCTATGAACTTGTCCTTGAACTCAAAGGTCGCGCTCATTACCGGGGGCTCGCGTGGAATTGGCGCCGCCGCGGTGCGCATGTTTGCCGGGGCCGGCGCCAGGGTGGTGTTCAACTATCAGTCGGCGAAGGCGCAGGCTGAGGACCTCGTCCGCGAGTGTGGCGCGGCGAACTGCCGGGCGGTACAAAGCGATCTTTCAACCACCGAAGCCGCGCAGCAACTGGTCTCGGCGGCAGTCGCAGCCTTCGGCCGGCTCGACATTCTCGTGGCCAATCACGGTATCTGGCCGCCCGAAGAGGCACCCATCGACCGCATGTCCGAAGAGCAGTGGCACCGCACCATCGCTGTGAATCTCGACAGCGTCTTCTCGCTGGTCAAGCATTCAGTCGCGCAGATGAAGAAGCAGGGCGGCACGCCCGCCGGGCACATCGTGCTGGTCAGTTCCACGGCTGGGCAGCGCGGCGAGGCCTTTCACTGCGACTACGCCGCCACCAAAGGCGCGCTCATCAGCATGGTGAAAGGCCTCTCGACCGAACTGGCCCGCGACCAGATCTACATCAATTCGGTGGCTCCGGGGTGGGTGGATACGGACATGTCGGCCTCCGCGTTGAATGATGCCCCAACGCGAGCGAAAATCTTTGGCGGCATCCCTCTGGGACGCGTTGGAACGCCGGAGGAGATCGCCGCCCCGATTCTGTTTCTGTGCACGCCTCATGCGGGATTCATCACTGGGGAAGTGTTCAACGTGAACGGGGGGGCAGTGCTGGTGGGGTAGGAGGGTGTTTCATGAAGCGCGCTCTGTTTCACTTCGTCAT
The DNA here is from genome assembly GCA_049273945.1 of Terriglobales bacterium. GTDB lineage: Bacteria > Acidobacteriota > Terriglobia > Terriglobales > Acidobacteriaceae > Acidiflorens. The sequence continues at coordinate 103,716 of JBASRS010000074.1, forward strand.
CGCTTTGATTCTGCTCTGCGACCTCATGTTCGCTCAACAGTCCTCAACGGGCGGAGCCCGTGGCGTGGTGGGCGACCATCCGGGTGTCGTCCCAGAGATGCCACCATCGACGTCGGGGCGCGTTCGTATCCCCCAGCGGGTTGCCGAACACCGGCTGATCAAGGAAGTTCAGCCCCAATATCCGGAAGACGCACGGCGGGGCCGCGTCGAGGGCCGCGTTGTGCTGTTAGCACTGATTACCAAGGACGGAGACGTGAAGGAACTCACTCTGATCTCGGGCCATCCCTTGCTTGCGCCGGCAGCCATCGACGCAGTCAAGCAATGGAAATATAAGCCTTACGTGCTGCAAGGCCATCCCGTGGAAGTCGAAGCGCCTGTGATAGTAGCGTTTCAATTGTCAGGGGACTAGTTTTGGGACTGGGAGCGCCGACTGGCGGGAACCGCCAAGACAGCTAAAATCGTTGGGGCTGCTTCTAACCTAAATAACCATGCACCGATTCTTCGCCATCCTGCTGCTGTCCACTCTAGCCGCTGCTCAGGCCGCTGCACCGACGCCAGCCCCCAACCTGAACGACCTGGACAACGCCCGCAAGGGGCGGGCGATTCTCGATCAGACGATCAATGCCCTGGGCGGACAGGCGTACCTCACCTACGAGAACAAGAGTGAAGCAGGCCGCTACTATCCGCTCTACCACGGACGCACCAACAGCCTCGGAATTCCCTATAACTACTACATCAAGTATCCGGACAAAGACCGGTTCGAAGTCATCCACCTGCGCAATATTTTCTTGCTGTACTGGCAAGTGGGCAACGTGCAGATCAAGGACAAGTCGGATATCGTCCTGATTCACAACGGCCTCCAGGGATACGAAACCACCTACAAAGGCACGGCGGCGCAGGATCCGCTCGACCTGGCCGCCTACTTGCGCCGTCGACAGCACTCGCTGGACCGGGTACTGCGCAAGTGGATCAACGATCCTACCGTCGCCCTTTTTTACGACGGTCTTGCCATCGTGGATGGGAAGGCCACCGACCAGGTTACGCTCCTCAACAGCCAAAACGATTCGGTGACCGTCAATATCGACCAGAACACGCACTTGCCGCTCAAGACCAGCTTTACCTGGCGCGATCCTGCGGACAAGCAGAAGAACACCGAGGACGAGGTTTACGACAACTACCGACTGATACAGAGGATCATGACTCCCCACTCGATTACTCGCAACTTCAACGGGGAGATGTCACACCAGCGCTTCATCAACGTGGCCAAATACAACCTGCCGCTGCCGGAGTCCATGTTCGAAGCCACCGTGAACTACGATCCCAGGCAGCCCCTGAAAAAGCGGTAAAGGCCTGGCTAAATCACGGTACTTTGGGGCTAGAACCCCAGGGGCTACCCGCGAACATCTGCCTTTCCCTGAATAGGTTAGCGATTTTCGGGCATGAATTGACCACGGACTGTGGCTTTTTTACCACGTACGGAAATCCACGGCGGGCTGTAAGCTCATGAACAGAAAAATACTTACTCCGCTTCCCCTTGACGCACGAGCAGACAATTCGTGCTCCCGCGACCTGCACAGGAGTTGGTCTCCATAGCGGTGCTCCGGTTACACTGCGCATTTTGCCCGCCTCGGCGGGGACCGGCATCGTCTTTCGTCGTACCGACCTTGACGGCTTTGCGATCGAAGCCAGCGGACGCAATGTCGCCCGCGTCAGCTACGCCACCAGCTTGATGAAGAAGGGCGTGCTCATCTCGACCACCGAGCACTTGCTGTCGGCTTTCATCGGCGCGGGCATCGACAACGCCGTGGTCGAGCTCGACAATCTTGAGCTGCCTATTCTCGACGGCAGCGCTCGGCCCTTCGTGGAGATGATTCAGAAAGCCGGCATCCGGCGGCAGCGCAAGATCCGCACTTACCTTCGCATCGTGCGCGAGATTGAACTTCGCGAGGGCGATAAATTCATCGCCGTGTATCCGGCGAACACGTATTCCGTGTCCTACGCCATCAATTTTCCGCATCCGCAGATCGGGCGGCAGACGTTTTGTGTGCAGCTCACGAATGGCAGCTACTTACGGGAGATCGCGCCCGCCCGCACGTTCGGGTTCATGCACGAGGCTGAAGCCATGCGGGAGCAGGGCCTGATCCGCGGCGCCTCCACCGAGAATGCAATTGTGCTGGACCGGAATCGGGTGCTCAACCCGCCGCTGCGCTTTGCGGACGAATTCGTCCGGCACAAAGTGCTGGATCTCATCGGAGATCTCGCTCTGATCGGCAAGCAGATTCTAGGCTCGGTGGTTGCCGACCGTGCCGGTCACGCCATGCACACCGCGCTGGTTTCGCGCATCCTGCGCGACAAATCGTACTGGGAAGAAACGACCTGGGAAGAGACTTCTGTCGCCACGGTGGTCAGCCCGGAAGCCAGTCTCTGCGTGTAGGTGGGGTCCAGTTCAGTCCGCGGGCTGCGGCGGGCTCCCATCGTAGGCTGTCCCGCGTTCGGCGAGCAGACGCCGCAATTCTGCTTCGGCTTCGGCACGAACCCGGTCCGCAAATGCCTTCGCGCTCTGCCGGTGCTCGGCCCCCAGAGCGGACAAACGCGCACGCAAATAAGGTTGGTCGTCTTCCAGGCGTTGCAGAAGCCGCTCGGTTCTAGCAATTCTTTCGTCGAGGGTGATCATGGGAAGGTCTCTTGGGTTCTTCCCAGAGTGTCACATCGGTTGCGGCGTGCAAAGTTTCAAGCTGGATTCGGGCAGGGCCGCTGCAGAGAAGGGCCAATGCATGTGACGACCGAGGTCTAGGGTGTTTCCATGTGCTTGTGCAACGGGCTGGGCAGATCGTTTTGCAGACTGTCGGTCAGCCACTTTTCAAGCTGATACTGCGAACTCTGCGGCACTTCGACAAACTTGATGCCGGCGTTGCCCGTGGCGTCCGCCCAGGCAATGTTGCCCTTCAGCTCGAGCGAGGTGTTGGAACCGGGAAGCGTGAAGTGCAGCCGGGCTTCCGCGCTCTTGGGCAGTTTGCCCGCAACTCGGAGAGCCATTCCCCCTTCGCTCAGGTTGGTGGTAGTGCCAGTGAGTTCAACGCCTTCCGGAAGACTGATTTTGACCGCCATTTCCACCGGATGGCGGAAGTACCGGCGCCGTTCCCGGACCATGAAATTCAAGGCGGCGTTGAAACAGCGCGTCGCGTGGAGCGGCGTGAGCGGTTTCTGGAGAACAAAATTGGCCCCGACTTGGAACGCTTCCTGAGTGGTAGTGCCGCCGTTCAGCACGGCGAAGGCGACCGAGGAGGCGTTGCTCCGGGTGCTCCGCAGGGTCTTCAGGAGTTCGACTCCGCCCTGGAGGTCGTCGCAATCCACGATCACCGCGTCGAACTTGCGTTTCCCCAGCATTTCCCCGCCGGCTTGGGCGGCTGCGCACACCTCGACGCTGACCGACATTTTTTCCAGGGTCGGACGCAACACTCCGAGCAGCGCCGCATCCCGGCTGATCAGCAGCGATTCCAAGGTCATACGTATTTGATACTAGCGGTACCCGTGGGGAGGGGAAAGTAACCAAGGTACCAAGCCCGGGACTCCGCCGGCAGATCGCGTAGAATGAGCCATCTCGACTCCAGGTACCCTTGTGGCCGAACTTGTTTATCTCTCCTTGGGAACAAATGTGGGAGATCGTTCCACCAACTTGAAAACCGCGATCAAGCGGTTGCAGGAAGCCGGAACGGTGATTGCGGTTTCCGGTATTTACGAGACCGAGCCGGTGGAACTCTGCGACCAGCCCTGGTTTCTGAATTGCGTCGTCGCTCTGGAGACTGGCCAGTCACCGCTGGCACTGCTCAAAACACTACTGGCCATCGAACAGGAAATGGGCCGCCTGCGCATGAAAGACAAAGGCCCACGCCTGATTGACATCGATATCCTGCTGTTTGGCGAACGGGTAGTTGAGGAGCGAGGTTTGAAAATCCCGCATCCCGCGATGCACCAACGGCGTTTCGTGCTCGAACCCCTGGTGGGGATTGGGCCGGAAGCCTGGCATCCGAAGTTCAGAAAAACCGCGCGGGAACTGCTGGCAATTCTGCCTGCCGGTCAAGCCGTTCGCCTTCTGAAGCCTAAGAGCGTCTAACAGAACCTCGGCTCTCGACAAATGAGAAGAGCCAGTTACGAGGTTTCACTGTGTCTTCGCGTACTCGGCCTTGGCTTCTTTGGCGGAGGGATGCGGGGATTGGGGCTACGGTAATTCCACGTCAAGCGAGTAGATCTCGTCGGTACTCAAGTCGCGCACGAAGAGCGCCGAGCCGTCGGGGGCGAGACCGCTCCAGGCTCCGACGAGGGTGAGGCTATACCTGCGTAGATCCTTCAAGTCGAGGACGAGTTCTGAACGAGTTTGTCCGACCTTGACGCGCCGGAACGTGGGATGATCGGTAGAAATAGTGTCATAGTAAACGTAGTTCCCGTCCCGCGACCAAGTGGGAAATCCGACAGGTTCAGTGATCCAATCCGACCACTTCCCAGTCTTGAAATCGAAGAGCACCAGCTTCTTCGAATCCTCGGGGAGGGCAGCGATGTACCGGCCATCGGGCGACCAGCGCGGACTGAACAGGCTCTCTGACCCAGGAATGACCGAGACCTGGTGAGTAGACATGTCCACCATCTGGATTGCCAGTTTTTCCGTGCTTCCAACCACCCCCACGCGGCCAAAGGCCAGTTGTTTCCCATCGGGTGACCACGCCGGATCAACCTGGTTGCGGGATTCCGGCAGCAGTTCCTGAGGGGCTCCGCCTTGGGCGGAAACCAGGAAGATCTTGAACGGCTTGCCCAGCTCTGAGTCCATGAATGCGATTTGGGTACCGTCGGGAGACCAGCGAGGAAGATCGGCGGCCATCGGAGGATAGGTGAGTTGCAACTGGTCGCTGCCGTCGACGCGACTGCGCCAAAGCGCATAGTCGGGATAAGACACATATGTGACCCATTTGCCGTCGCGTGAGAAGTCCAACTCTCCGGCGGAGATGCTGGAGAGGAACGGCATAAATTGGTGGGATGGAGGGTCATAACGTACCAGCTCGCCCCGGCCTTGCCGGCCCCCGGCAAAGAGCTTCCTTCCGTCTGGGCTGGGCACCGGAGAACTAAACGACAACGGACCAGTCGTCAGTTGGAAGGGCGTGGAAGAATGTCTTTGTAGAATGCCGGAAGATTCGCGCAGGGCCCAGAGATCGGAACCGGCTGGTGTGGTCCTGAGGAAGAGATAGTAACGGCCGTCGGGGGTCCAGACACCACAGCATTCGGTCGGCAATGAGTGCCAGTTCAGCAGCAATCGATTAAGCCCGGTGCCGTCGGTGCGTACCTCCCACAGCGCGCTCGAGTCACCTTCGGGACTTGAAACTGTGAGTCGAAGGCGAGCGCCATCGGGCGAGAAGCGAAGGTCCGTGGGGATACCGGGGACCGCGATGAACTTATGAGCGTTTGTTCCGTCCGCATTTGCCAAATACAGATCTGAGCCTTTAGCGAACGCAAGCTTACGGCCATCGGGCGACCAGGTGCCGGCGTGACCGACAACACCGGCCAAACGGCGTGGAGTTCCGGATGGGAGAGGCAGAGCCCAAAACGAACCTTCCGTTTCCGTGCCCGTCACACTGGCCACCAGGAGCTGGGTATGATCCGGCGAGATGTCGAGTAGGCCCACGTCCTTGAAGGGACTTGGAATGGCCGAAGTCGGGCCACCAACGCTCGATCCCTGGACCAGTAACTGACTCACACCGTTCGTCTCGGTAATGTAAAGTCGCGAGCCATCCGTCCGCACCGACACCTTCGTTATGCCGTCGTGTGTGATCTGAGTGGTAGACAAGACCCTTGGTGGAGGAAGTGAGGAACGGAGCCAGGCGAATGTAGCGGCACTCGCGCCGATCGCAATCAGCACCGCGGCGATCCAGAACCGGCGAGACTTTTTGGCACTCGTCGGTGCATGCGCAGCCGTTAACTTTCCTGAAGTCGTGTCCCGCTTCAGGCGTTTCAGGTCTGCGCGCAATTCAGCGGCGCTCTGATAGCGGACGTCGCGGTCCTTTTCCAATGCTTTGTCGGTGATGCGTTCGAGTTCCGGAGGGAGGTCGGGATTGAGCCGGAGCGGCGGCGTGGGCGCGTTGTTGAGAATGGAATTGAACAAGCCGGCGGTAGTGTCACCGCGAAAGGGAAGCCTGCCTGTCGCCATTTCATAGATTACAGCGCCCAATGAAAAGAGGTCGGTACGGGCGTCGAGGTCCTTGCCGAGTGCCTGCTCCGGGGACATGTAGGCCGCCGTCCCGAGAGCGCTGCCCGGGCTGGTGAGGTGTTCTTCGCTGAGGGTGACGGTTGCGCCCGACTTCGAACTGGTCATCGGGTTGATCTTGGCCAACCCGAAATCGAGAATTTTTGCGTGCCCGCGATCGGTGACAAAGAGGTTGGCGGGCTTAATGTCGCGATGAACGATGCCTTTGGCGTGCGCGGCATCGAGCGCATCGGCGACCTCGATCCCCAGGTCCACGAGGCGGTCGGTTTCGAGCGGCCGGCCGAAAATGATTTCCCGCAGAGTCCGGCCTTCCAGGTGCTCCATCACAATGAACGGGCGGCCCTGGAATTCACCGATCTCGTGGATCGTGCAGATGTTTGGATGGCTCAGCGCGGAAGCGGCGCGAGCTTCACGACGGAAGCGCTCCAGCGCCTGAGGATCCTGGACAACATCGTCGGGCAGGAATTTGAGCGCCACGAAGCGGCCAAGTTGAGTGTCCTCAGCCTTGTACACCACGCCCATCCCGCCGCCACCAAGCTTCTCCACAACTCGGTAGTGCGAGATGGTTTGGCCGATCACCGAAGCTGAACCTCACCCGTGTGGAATGAGCATGTTAGGTCGTGGCTAGGAGCAAGTCAACGCATAGCGGAATTGCTCCATTTGCGTTGGCGGGGGTTTTGTTAGAGGCTCTAAATCGCAAGCCCGCTTAGGGCACGATAATCCGGCTTCCTGCCTCCTCCGGCGAAGCGATGGCCGATTCTTTTTCAGGAAACTGCGCAAACAGGAAATCGACAAAGGCCCGCGACTTGGGCCGGCCAGAGGTTCGTCCCAGGCCCATGCGCAACAGGAACACGAGCGCTTTTAGCACGTCCGAATCGCGCAGGCGAGTGAGCCCAAGGTGTTTCTGTTCGGCCTCGCGATACTCCTTGACCATCTGCTCGACTTCGGCCGCGATCGCCTGGTGCGCAAGATTGGTCGTTGCCTGCGGGTAGATCAGGGAGGAATTGACCAGCGTCTCGTAGCTGGTGGCGAGTGCGGTCAGTGCGGCGATCAAGTCGAGATCGGTCAGGGCTCGGTTGGCGCGCGCGCTCTTCGCCAGCGCAAAACTGAGCCCGACGATCAGGTGCTCGCGCTGGTAGATAAATTGCTCGCCGATCTCGATTGCGGGAAAGAGCGCCGCGCGATCCAGGTCGGCCATATCCCGCGGTTTCTCATGTTCCCGCGCCTGCTGCAGATACGGACATTCGGTGGGACAGTCGAGCGTGACCTCGCGCTGTTCGCCGCAGCACTGGGCGCAGATTCGCCCATGCACGGCGGGACAGAAGCGCTTCTCTTTTCGGACATTACAGATGGCACAGCTCAATCGAAGATTTCCTCGAATTTCATTATTTCATGACGCGGGTTTCTGGTCCGAAGGGAGAACCAAGTTCAACCGCCGAGACGCAGAGGGCGCAGCGAGATTCTTTTCAGGGTTTTTCCTGGCGTTCCGGGTATCTCGGCGGTCGCAGCGCAGGCGGATTGCCCAATTTTCGAGGCAATTCGAGAAACGGAAATAAGCGTCTCTAATTCCCGCTATAAGCCATTTTTATTTGTCGCAGTCCAGTCCGACGCGATAGCCTATTAGGTTATCCCCCAGCCAGTGGAACTCACTTCTGGGCAGCGCCCACGATCAAGGAGAAGCATGTCAAGCGAACTGCGGAATTTTCTGGCGATCCCGTACGACGAACTGGAAGAACTTAACCTCAAGGCGAAGAAGCAGCGCCTGGACCGCGTCGCTGCGCACAAGATTCAGGAAGAACGGCTGAAGTACCTGTCCGACGAGAAGCGCGTCAAGGCACTGACCGTGCTCTTCAGCGATCTCGAAGGCCGGCTGCACATGCTCGATTACGACAAGAAATTCCTGCTCAAGAGCTATGACAATCTGACCTTCGACGGTTCTTCGATCCGCGGCTTCACGGCGCAGCGGGAAAGCGACTTGCGTCTCGGCATTGACTGGAGTGCCTTCTATTGGGGACCAGCCGACGTGTTCGGACCGGGCAAGATCCTGGTCTTCGGCGAGGTCATTGACAAGAACGGCGAGCCCTACACGGCCGACATCCGGAGCATGTTGAAGCTTTTTGCGGACGGATTAAACAAGAAGCATGGCTACACGCTGAACGCGGCCAACGAGATTGAGGGCTTCCTGTTCCAAGGACCGGACGCGGAGCGCCACTACCATGAGACGGGCAAGTTCGAGTACGTGAATACCGGCGGTTACTACCATTCCCTGCCGGGCGATCCGCTGCGCACCTTTATCGACACCACGGCGGAAGTGCAACGCGCCATGGGCTTCCAAAACGAGAAAGACCACCCCGAGGTGGCGCCCTCGCAGTTCGAGATCAATTACAACTACGCGGAGGTGGTGGCCGCCGCCGATCACATCCAACTGTACAAGCTGATCTGCCGCCAGGTGGCGCGCAACATGGGCCTGACCGCCTGTTTCCTTCCGAAGCCGGTGGTGGGCGTCAACGGGAGCGGCATGCACACCAACATTTCCGTCAGCGAAAATGGCAAGAACCTGTTCTGGGATCCCAAGGGTGAGGAGATGCTCAGCCAGCTGGGCTATGAGTTCATGGACCGCGTTCTCACCCACGGCAATGACCTCTGCCTGCTGTTCAATTCCAGCGTGAACGCGTATCGCCGTCTCGATCCGCACTTCGAAGCCCCCAATCAGCTCAAAGCATCCGCCGTGGATCGCGGCGCTATGATTCGCATCCCGATCGGCAACCAGCGCAGCATGCGGATCGAAGTGCGGGCGGTGGCTCCCGATTCCAACCCCTACCTGGTCATGTACTCAATCTTCAAGACTGGCCTGGAAGGCTCGACCTCGAAGATCAAGAACCTGCGCCAGGCGGAGCGCTACCTGCCGGACAACATCTACACGGCCATCGATGATTTCCGCAACGCCGACTGGGTCACGAAGCTGCTCGGAGCGGACGTGAAGGCGCGCTATGCCGATCTGAAGCAGGCCTCGGCCGACCGCTGTCCCCGCCTGCTGGGCACGTTCGTAAAAGCAGCCGAAGTGCAGTACCACCACGAGGTCTACAACCAGTTCCTCTGGAACCTGTTCTAGAAATAAGAGTTGGACTCACCAAGAAGGCGCGGGCAGCCGCGCCTTTTCTTGTTCGAAGGCACGAACTCCGGGACCTGCACCTTTGGGTTGGAGTGTTGCTCCCGCGGGCCTGCGATAATTGCTGTTTCCGATGGCACAAATTCGTCTTGATGAACGGTGGCTGCCGAAGTCGGTCCTCTGCCTCCGCGATTACAACCTGAACAAATTTCTGCACGACCTGGTAGCCGGCATCACGGTCGGGTTGGTGGCGCTGCCCCTGGCCATGGCCTTTGCGATCGCGTCCGGCCTTACGCCACAGGCCGGGATTTACTGTGCCGTGGTAACCGGTTTTCTGATTTCCCTTTTAGGCGGCTCGACGACTCAGATTGGTGGCCCGACCGGCGCCTTCGTGGTGGTGATCGCGGGCATTATTGCCGCGCACGGCGTAGAGGGTTTGTTCATGTGTACGGTGATGGCCGGGTTGATGCTGATCATCATGGGGCTCACGGGCATGGGCTCGGCCGTGAAGTTCATTCCCCGGCCGATCGTCATCGGGTTCACCAACGGCATCGCCATCCTCATCGCCAGCACCCAGGTCAAAGATTTCCTCGGCCTCAAGCTGGATAAGGTTCCCGGCGAGTTCTGGCTGCGCATGAAGGCGCTGGCGCAGAATTTCCCTTCGCTCTCCTATGAAGCAGCCGCGCTCGCCGTCGGCACGGTCTTGATCATCGCGATCTGCCGCGGGATTTCGAACCGCATTCCCGGGGCGATTGTGGCCATGGTGGTGGGGACGGCTGCCGTGAAGTTGTTCCACTTGCCGGTCGAGACCATCGGCAGTCGCTTCGGCGGGATTCCCAGCGGCCTGCCGCATCTCAATATCCCGGCGTTCCGGCCGGAACTGATTCACGGACTGTTGGGGCCCGCACTCACAGTGGCCATGCTGGGCGCGATTGAGTCGCTGATGTCCGCCGTGGTTTCGGACCGAATGAGCAACGACCGCCACAACCCGAACGTGGAACTGGTGGCGCAGGGAGTGGCCAACGTGGTTTCACCGATGTTCGGCGGGCTGCCGGCGACGGGCGCCATCGCGCGCACCGCTACCAACATTCGCTCGGGAGCACGGTCGCCTGTGGCCGGCATCATTCACGCTCTCACGCTGCTCGCCATTCTCCTGTTCGCTGCGCCCGTGGTGAGCTTGGTTCCGATGGCGGTGCTGGCGGGGATCCTGATGGTGGTGGCCTACAACATGGGCGAGTGGCTGGAGATCCCGTCACTGCTCAAGCTGACCAAGACTGACATCAGCGTGTGGCTGGTGACCTTCGCGCTGACTGTCTTCGCCGATCTGACCGTTGCGGTGCAGGCCGGGATGATCCTGGCGGCGCTGCTGTTCATCAGCCGCGTGGCCGCCACGACCACCGTGTCGCAGGTCACCGACGATTACATCGAAGACGGCCGGGTGCACATCCTGCAGGACAAAGATATTCCGTACTACGCGACCATCTTCCGCATCCACGGGCCATTTCTGTTTGGGGCCACCGACAAGATCTCAGTGGTGACGGAGAACATCCACAGGCTACCCCCGGTGGTGGTTTTCCGACTCCGCAATATGAACGCGCTGGATGCGACCGGGCTGTTCGCTCTGGAAGAAGTTGCGCGAACCCTGCAGGCGAGCGGGCGTGCCTTGATTCTGTGCGGGGCGCGCGAGCAGCCTTTGCGGTTGATCCAGCAATCGGAGTTTGAAGAGATCATCGGGCCCGAGAACATCTGCGATAACGTGCAGGAGGCGATCCAGCGCGCGGAGGAAATCTTCGAGAAGCTGAAGCCGGTGGCGAAGGGCGCTGCCAGGTAGAGTTCCGGCACTGTCGCGCTGTGACGAAAATCAAAATCTTAAACCGCAGAGGGCGCTGAGAAAGTCCGCCGAGGTCGCCGCGAAAACCTCAATGCGTCGCAGCGCCGTTTGCAAAGCCGGCCTTCGGGTAGCGGCTCATCGCCAGTTCCACAATCTCCCCGATCAGTTCGGTGTAGGAATGCCCGGCGGCGCGCGCCGCCATGGCAAACTCCTGCCGGCTGGCCAGCCAGGGATTGGGATTGGCCTCAATCACGTACACGTCGCCGTTGGGCGCGAGACGCATGTCAATTCGGCCATAGTCGCGCAACTTGAGGGCGCGATACGCGGCGAGCGCGGTATCGGAAAGCCGCTTGGTGGTCTCTTCGTCGAGGTCTTCCGCCAATTGCGATTTGGTCAGCTTATAAACCTCGGTATTCTTCTCGAATTTCACATCGTAGGTAGCGATCCTCGGCGTGCCCTCCGGCAAGCGCGACAGATCCAGCTCCACCAGCGGCAACACTTGTGCGGTTTCGTAGCTGCCGAGAATTCCGGCGTAAATCTCACGCCCTTCAATGTATTCCTCGATCAGCGCGGGAGAATCGAATTCATCCTGCACGTACTGAATGCGCTCCATCATCTCCTTGACGTTCTTCACCAGCGAGCCAACGTCAATTCCGATCGACCCATCCTCCAGGGCCGGCTTGACGATGAGCGGGAAGGAAATGTCGTGAGCATGCTCACTGCGCCCGCGATAGGATGTGGCAAAAAACGGCGTCTTGATCCCGTGAAAAGCGAAAATCTTCTTCGCGATCGCTTTATCCTGAGCCAGAAAGATCGAGTGCGGGCCGGCGCCGGTATAAGGGATCCCGAGCAGGTCGACGTACGCGACCACGTTCATTTCTTTGGTATCGTCGCCGTCGAAGGATTCGGTCAGGTTGAAGATGAGGTCGGCATCGCAACGCGCCAGGGAATGGAGAGACTGTGGACGCCCGTCCAGTTCGAAGTACGAAGGTTCGTGGCCAAGCTTGGCGAGAGCTTCGAAGATCTCCTCGCGGTCCGTCATCTCTTTCCGCTTCTTTTTCGTTTTCTTACGGCGAGTCTTGCGCGCGGGCGGCTCATCTTCCTTCGCCGCCGCCGCGACCGGATCCTCGTTCCAGACGTCATACAACAACGCGACTTTGAGTTTTGCGCCGATCATAGGTCAGGTCTCAGGTCTCAGGTGTCAGGTCTCAGGCTCCGTGGCACTCGTCCCTGCTTGACTCCTCTCTGTCACTGTTTCCTCGAGCGTCGTTAGCGAGCTTCTTCACGGCTGAATAAACTTTCCCTTCGTCACGTACGTCATCACCAGCGCGGTCGTGTAGGCCGTCAGCTCCGCCAGATGCTCGGCCTGACGAGACTGGTCCGCGCGCAAATCCAGCTTGCCCGCCCGATCCTCCATGGTTTCGACCAGAGCCTTGATCAGCGGCCGTTGTGCGCCTGTCCACTGCGCGACTTTATCGATGACCGCCTTGCGATGCTGGCGCAGAAACTCCTGAGCCGGCCGGGCCTGCTTGCGGCGCTTGGAAACCCGGAAGATGTCGCGCAGATCGGTGTCGGGGGCCAACTCCGTAACCGCAACCTCTTCACGCGCCGCCTGGTGATAGAACTCAGCGACCGTAGTCTCCATTTCATCTACCGTAATGTCAGTGCGCCCGCGCCGCCGCGGCGGATCGCTTCGTCCCACTTTGCGCGCCAGACGGTCGAGGTAGCACAGTTTCTCCATCGCCCTCCAACCGTGATAGCGCTTGCGCCAGTTCGAGCGCGGCGTGAGCCAGACGGCAAAGGTTTCGGCAAAGTCCTCGTCCGGATGTTTTTGGGCATACCACCCCGGGAGATGCCGCACGTAGTCGCGTGAGAACGGGGCAGGCCGGTAGTGGTCGCGATAGGGACGGCGAAACGGCCCGAAGTACTGCTTCCATTCCGGCGAGTTGTGCAGCCGGTACGCGTAGGTGAAAGCGTGGCCGGCCTCGTGGCGCAGATACATCATGATTTCTCGGGCATCTTCCAGATCGTTCGTTTCTTTTTCCAGCTCCGACAGCGCCGCGTGCGCCAGGTAGAAGGGGATGCCGATGATGGGCTCGCCAGACGGGCAGCCCCACTCGTCGGTCAGGTAGCAAACGGGCCGGAACTTTGTCAGTCCCTTGGCGTCGAGTTCGCGGTAAAGCTGCTCGACGAAGCGCTCGACCGGAGACCCCTCAAGCTTCAAGCCGAGGTCGCGAATGGGCCGGCTCAGGAACTCCTGGTACGCGGGTTCTGGTTGTCCATTATCGTGCACAAACACTCGCCTTGAGAGCGGTCAGTGGCCGCGCCGGAACGCGCGGGGAGATGAAAAAATGTTATCAGAGTAAACGGTAATTGAGGGCAGCGATGGCTAAGAAATTACCGGCGTAACGAAACAGAGGCGCGCATCGATCGCACCCCTCATATGCCCGCTACGTTCGCCTGCTTTTCTTTCATCCACTTGACCGCGACGTGCGCCACTTCCTGCGCTGAGATGCCGGTTTCCTGCCGCCAGAGCGCGAGCCGATGGTAGACCTCTTCAAACTCGCGGACCACGTCGTTGGTGGCCACTAATTTGATTCCGTGCTGCTGCCTTTGCGGAAGAAAACGTTCATAGATCTTATTGGCCGGGATCGTCTTGTCGGCCTGGATTTTCCGGAACCACTCCGGATGCTTCATGCCGGTGGGTGGCAGAGTGCTCACCGCGTGGGTGCTGCCGTCGTCGTAGCGAGTGACCATTTCAATCCAGCTGCCTGATCTGGGATGATCGTAGATGTGCGCCGCTACGCCGGCCTGGGGCTGGCACAGCATGCGGATGTAGACGCCCGGCATCTTGTCCACGCTGTAAACGCCGGCATCCTGAAAGCCGCGGCGCAGCAGCGGCTCGGCCTGCTGGCGGACGAGTTCTTGGTTGGTCCACGCCGGCGATTCCACGCGCGACAGACTGATGTATTCCGGCAATTTCGTTACCGCCCGTTTTCCGACCTCGGCCAGCGCCTGCCGGCCGGCCTGGCGCATCAGCAGATAGGTCAGCACGCGCTTCAGCAGGAAGATTGCGGCCAGGGCCGCCACCAGCGACAGGAATACCGTCATGTTCATCGGATAAACCCTCAACACTGTTGAGGCCATTGCAGCACCAGTCGCGAGGGGGAGAAAGGTTACGGGGGTCACGGGACCGGTGGACGTGTGGAAGCGAAAGCCGGCAGCGCGGCACCGTCAGCCCGCAAACTGGCAAACCGTCTCCGGACTGGCGCCGGTCACCGAGCCCGGCCGCGGTCACGATCATGCTCGTCGCGCACTCCTGGGCTTCGTTGCGGGCACCGCCTTGTTCCTGGGGATCATGTGGTCTCCCTCGCCGTGGATGGTGCTGACCGTCACCGCTCTGCTCATCGGACTGGCCGTTTGGGGGATGCTCTTCGTCCTGCGCAGCCCCAACGTCTCTCGCAAGTCGAGACGGTCCGCCGTCTGGCTGTATGGGTGGGTGCCCTTTTTGTGCGTGCTGAAGGTGGGGATGGTGGTGGCGGCCATGCGGAGGCGGTAGCGCTGAGACGTGGAAGAGCCGGCCTTCAGGCCGGCGTTTGACGCCAATCCAGAGAGGGCTTTAGCCCCGGTGGCATCGGGTCGAGCGTGAATTTCCCGCTCGCCGACGAATACGGATAATCCTCCACTTTGCCTGCCAGACGTGCCCGCACGGGATTCATCCGGATGTACTCGCGATGCCGCTCAAAATCCTCGCTGTCTCGGATTCGATGATTCGTGAAACTCGGTTGCCATACCGGAAGCTTCGATTTCAGGCGAAACGAAAATCCCCCCTTGATGAACTGAACGGCCCGCTCCAGAGATATCTCGGGTGCAGGCGTGATCAACGCGTGAATGTGGTCGGGCATGATCACGAAGTCATGCAGAAGATATTTCCCCTGGCCGCGGTAATGGAGGAAAACATCGACGAGCAGATCAGAAGCTGCGTCGCGTTGGAAGAGAGTTCTACGTTGTGCGGTGACGGAGGTGATGAAAAACGTGCGATCCATTCGCTGATCGTAGTCCTCTGGCGGGAATGAAAATGTGATGTCAATCACGCCACGATTGTTCAATTTTGTCGGCGAGCGATCCGGGGGCGGGTTCTCGGTGGAAGAGCCGGCCTTAAGGCCGGCGTTAAGTCGAAAAACAAATAGGCTTTAGCCCCTGAGGAGCGCGACCACAGGGCCTGAAGGCCTCGACCCACACCTTTTGACGCGGCCCTGGAAGGGCCGCTCTTCCACGGTAGTACGGGCGAGTCATGTGGGAACCTCGTGTTTCTCTCGGCCTCCAGCGCCTCAGCCTTTCGATCGACCATTTCCGGGTGATTCTAGGATTCTTAATTCTTGGTGTTCGCGTAAGCAGAGCTCGGCCGCTGCTCTTCGATTTCTACCAAATCGTTGATCAAGTTTAACAACCGAGCTCAGTTGTTAAGAAGTCGAACAATTTCGGGTACCGCAGCCTAACATGGCGTTGACAGCTCGTAGAAAGAGCACCGTTCCAGTAATCCCTAATGTCCTCAATATCACCCTCTCTCAATAAATCCAGGTCGACTATCTCTACGGCCAGGTTCTTCGGTGCGCGAATGACCTGTGCAATTCCACCCTTGACTTCGACAAGAACAGTCTTCATTTGGGAATACTCCTAGGCGTTCGCGCTATCTATTGCAATTGTGTGCCCATTTTCGCCAAACGAAAATGCCATTCGTATACGTTACGGTAGTCGAGGAAGGTGGTTAACTCGCTCAGCCCGCTTCTAAGAAAGGTTGGCCTGTGCAACTGTCGTGCAAATACTGAGCGGCGGCTATCGTCGGACACAATGGAAAAACGGGATAACTTCGGATTGGTCAAGAGCAGGTCATTGAATCTCAAGAGGCCGGAGTAAATTGAGGTTGAATGCTCTACTTCGAATAGCCCCTCGATCGCGTTTCCGCCCTGCTTTACCCACACCACGTCGACTTCCGACAGAGTGTGGGCGACCTCGTCATATCCTGGCGGAACACACGCCAAAGGTCTGAACTTTGCGGTTAGGGACCATACTAACCTGCCGCAATCAGAAGCAGGTATCCATACATCGTACCCCTTCAGGCTTCCAATCCCGGCGAGCAGCGTCTGCACGTCGGAATGACCGAGAACGGGCGGTGGAGGCAACAATCGGCCCCCGATCGACTTTTCAATAGCCCCCAAGCCTACATAGGCCTCTACATTAAAGCGCCCCTGACGGGCGACATAAAGCTCAAGCTCTTGCCGGCTTCGTAGCAACTGCACCTTGTGCTGTCCGTCAAGTGCTACCTGTGAATTCCGAAAAACTTCTTCGAAGTCAGCGAAAGGTACGAACACGGGAGTCGAGCCGTCGTCTGAGATGAAGCAGATGTACGAGTCGTGGCCCTCGAGCTTCCGTAGGTCAACGTCACGGAGTCCGAAAAATGACCTACTCCCGTCATGCATCTTCGAATAGCGGATGTACAGTCGGGTATCGCTCTCGCCGATCGAAAAGAGGGATAGGCTTCCTTCAAGTTTCTTTACGGAACCGAATCGGGCCTCCAAATCGGCCAGCACGCGAGTTTTGTGGACGTTCGGCACTGTCTCGATTAGTGAGTGTACCCGATCTTGTGCAACGCTTTCTTCGAATACACCAAAAAGGGGTTTCCACCAAAATTGACAAGGGCACGGCGTTCGCCGTGCCCACTGCACACTCTTGGTCTCTGCTGAACCCCTAAAGACTTGTTGACCTAAGCAGTCAAAAACCCACGAGTTTTAGTTCTAATTTCGGCATGGCCGAAGCCATGCCCTTCCCAAAAATCGCTGCGGAGCTAGACCCGGCTCTACACAATCTCCTAGCTGCACCCGCTCGTGCTCCCGCAACTCATGCACCGATAGCAACTCCCATTCCGCGTCATGATCGAGCCGCAGAAGCTGCACGTGGGAGCGTCTCCCATATCCACAATCCCGGACAAGGCGTCGGCCGCGTGCACTCAAGTTGCCTTCAGCACAACCTTTTGTGCCGATTGCGGCAATTTGATGGGAACGAAGTACTCTTCCGGATACAGGTAGTCTTCGCCGGACTCGTCAACGACACGCACCTGACGGAGCCTGGACGCCTGATCGTCGTTTAGCAGCCGGTACAGTTTCCGCAGTTCCAGCGAGGCAGGGTAGCCCGTGTTTCGCACGCAAACTACGAAACGCGCTTCACCCTTCCTCGGGTCAGAGGAAAATCCGCTTGACGTTGTGTTCTTTCGCGCCGATCCCATGAGCTTCATACCAGTGAATCTCAGCTTCGCACATCGTACCATCCGAAAATCGGATGCTCGCGTTCCCTTTCAGCTTTCTCCAGCGGCCCTTCCCGTACAATCTTCCAGAGCCGCTTTCGTTCCCGCAGCGCCGAGCCGGTGGCGATGACTTCGACGTCCTTGATCCGGCCGACAATTTTGAAATGCATCAGCCTGCGCCGCCGTCGTTGCCATCCTCACGGATCTACGAGCACCCGCTCGTACTCCCGCAGCTCATGCACCGGTAGCAACTCCCATTCCGCGTCATGATCGAGCCGCAGAAGCTGCACGTGGGAGCGTCTCCCATATCCACAATCCCGGACAGGGCGTCGGCAGCATGGACAGAACCAGGTCTCAGGTCTCGGGTCTCAGTTGTCAGGGAACCCGCAGAGCCGTTTACGTCGCCGACCCCCTCCGGAGTTGGAGTTCCGTTCTGCAGCGCTCGCGGACGCAGGTTGTCGAAGAGCAACTGCTGCTGTCCGCTGAGGAAGCGGAGCTGGAGCCAGCGGAAGATGTAGTCCATGATCGACTTGGCGAAGCCGATGTCGGTATTGCTCGACCAGCCGCTGGGCTCGAAGCGCGTGTGCGCGAACTTCTCGCAGAAGAGCTTGAGCGGCACGCCGTGCTGGAGCGCGATCGAGACGGCCAGCGCGAAGCTGTCCATCAGGCCCGAGACGGTCGAGCCTTCCTTGGCCATGGTGATGAAGATCTCACCGGGCTCGCCGTCGGGATAGAGCCCGACGGTGATATAGCCCTCGTGGCCTCCGATGTTGAATTTGTGCGTTACCGCCATGCGCTCTTCTTTCAGCTTGTGACGGATAGCGCGCGGCGGCGCCTCTAAATTCTCAGAGTCAACGGCAGCGGGCGAGGGCGCCCGCTCTACACCTGCACTTTGCGCGGTCTTCGTCCCGGCCGCCGAGAGCGGCTGCGACTGCTTGCAGCCGTCGCGATAGACCGCGACCGCTTTCAGGCCCAGCTTCCAGGCCTGGATGTAGGCCTCCATGATGTCTTCGACCGTGGCGGCGTTGGGCAGGTTGACGGTCTTCGAGATTGCGCCTGAGATGAAAGGCTGAGCGGCGGCCATCATCTTCAGATGTCCCATGTAGTGGATGGAGCGCGTGCCTTTGGCGGGCTTGAACGAGCAATCGAAGACGGCTAGATGGTCGTCTTTGATGTGGGGCGCGCCTTCGATGGTGCCAGTCGCATCCACGTAAGAGACGATCGCGTCGGTCTGCTCGTGGGTGTATCCGAGCTTGAAGAGCGCGCCGGGGACGGTGTTGTTGACGATCTTGATCATCCCGCCGCCGACCAGCTTCTTGTATTTGATCAGCGCCAGGTCGGGCTCGATGCCGGTGGTATCGCAGTCCATCATGAAGCCTATAGTTCCTGTAGGCGCGAGGACTGTGACTTGCGAGTTGCGGTAGCCGTGCTTCTCGCCGTTGGCCAGGGCTTCGTCCCAGCACGTCTTGGAGGCTTCGATCAGCTCGGGCAACTGAGACGCTGCGGAGCTTCGCTCCGCCTGGACGGGTGAGACACCCGTCCCCACACGAGCACTGCCGATGTTGTTGACGCAGGCGCGGTGCATGCGGATTACGTCCAGGAACGGTTCGCGGTTGATGTAGAAGCCGGGGCAGGCGGCGCCGGGCATGGCTTCGGCGGTGGTGACGCCCAGGCGCGTTTGTACGGTGTCGGTGATGGGAGCTAACGGTTCGCAGAGTTCGGCTACGCGGCTTGACTGGAGATAGGCTTCGCCGCACATGATGGCGGTGACGCAGGCGGCGTAGTCGCGCCCGGCGTCGGAGTCGTAGGGCAGTCCGGCGGCCATCAGTAACGCGCCCAGGTTCGCGTAACCCAGGCCTAGCGGGCGATAGTCGTGCGAATTCTTGCCGATCATCTCGGTGGGATAGCCGGCGTTATCCACGAGAATTTCCTGCGCGGTGATGATGACGTCCACGGCGTGGCGGTAGGCTTCCACGTCAAACGTCCCGTTGGGCGCGAACTTTAGAAGATTGAGACTGGCCAGGTTGCAGGCGGAGTCGTCGAGGAACATGTACTCGGAGCAGGGGTTGCTGGCGTTGATCCGGGCCGTGTTCTTCGAGGTGTGCCAGCGATTTACCGTAGAGTCGTACTGCATGCCGGGGTCGCCACAGTGCCAGGTGGCTTCGGCAATCTTGTAAAGCAGGTCTTTGGCTTTGTAGGTGTTGACGACGCGGCCGTCCACGATGGCGCGGGTCGAGAAATCGGTGTCGCGGCGGACGGCGACCATGAAGTCGTCGGTGACGCGGACGGAATTGTTGGCATTCTGGAAAAAGATTGAGCTGTAGGCGTCGGAGTCGGGATGCGAGCCGTCGTATCCCTGAGCGACTAACGCGTGCGCCTTGGCTTCCTCTTTCGATTTGCACTCGATGAAGTCGACGATGTCGGGATGGTCGATGTTCAGGATGACCATCTTGGCGGCGCGACGGGTCTTGCCACCGGACTTGATCACGCCGGCGAAGGCGTCGAAACCTTTCATGAAGCTGAGAGGGCCGCTGGCAATGCCGCCGCCGCTCAAGGTTTCAGTCGAAGAGCGGAGCGTAGAAAGATTCGTGCCGGTGCCCGATCCCCACTTGAAGAGCATGCCCTCGGTCTTCGCCAAAGTGAGGATGGAGTCAAGCGAATCTTTCACCGAGTTGATGAAGCAGGCGGAGCACTGCGGACGCGTGTATCCGGTGACGCCGAATTCTACCTGGTTGGTGGTGGAGTTCCAGTGCCAGTTGCGGGCGTCGGACTTGGGCTCGATGCGATCGCATCCAACGTTGAACCAGACCGGCGAGTTGAAGGCCGCGTACTGGCGGACGAGCAGATGGACAAGTTCGTCGTGAAAAGCGGCCGCGTCTTCGGGAGTGCGGAAATAGCCGTCGTTCATGCCCCAGTCGCGAATAGTCTCAGCCACGCGGGCGACGAGCTGGCGGACGCCGGTCTCGCGCTCGCTGGTGCCGATGCGTCCGTGAAGGTACTTGCTGGCCACGATGTTGGTCGCGGTCATGGACCAGTCTTTGGGGGTCTCGACGTCCTTCTGCTCGAAGATCACGTTGCCCTGGGCGT
This sequence comes from Terriglobales bacterium, assembly GCA_049273945.1. Taxonomy (GTDB): domain Bacteria; phylum Acidobacteriota; class Terriglobia; order Terriglobales; family Acidobacteriaceae; genus Acidiflorens. The sequence continues at coordinate 124,294 of JBASRS010000074.1, forward strand.
CGGTGATCTGGGCGGTGCGGAGCTCCCATTCGATTTCGTCGTACGGGGAAACGCCGGGCTTGGTGAAAAGGCGGCGGAAGGTGAGGCCAGGGGCCTTCTTCTTGTGGGCGGTGGTCGCGGCTTCTGTTCTTTTGACTTGTTCGCGCACGTCGGGCATATCCTTCTCCTGGATTAGATGATGGCGCAAATGAATTGATCGTGCATTCGGGGGCAAAACCCCATCGTTAAACCATTGAGCCCGTTGAGGATTGTGTCGTCCCTACGGCTCAGATAGATTGCCTTTTTCAAGGATCGCAGAACAGCGCGGCCCGCCACGCGGGGCGCGGGCACGGCACCACAATCATCCCGTTCCCAAGCCGATCGGCCTAGGGCGCTAGATCTGCTTCCGGGCCTTTTCGGTAATTGTGCAGCGGGAGCGCTGCGGGGAGAGGAGCCTCGGCCGGGCGGACCGATTCGGGTGTCTGCGGCTCGACGGTTGGACATTCGATACCGTGGCGAGCAAGAGATTCGGCAACGAGTTGAATCAGACCTTCCATAGGGGGCTCCTGGCACCGCAATTAAGCTGGCCGGTTCGGAAAGCGACCTCCCCGGCGTGTTTCCCTCTGATGAATCCCCCGAGGGGATGCCTGGCCGTGCCAAGCCGGGGGAAGTCACCGCTTGTTCCATCCTTTCCGGAGGGATGGGTCTCCGCAAAGGGAGGATTCGGAGTCGCCTCGACCACGTATCGCCCCCTGTTTTCCCGTCCCGGCCCCTTTGCACGGGGTCTCAAAAAACTGCTATGGGATGCTTAACGTACTCCTGCTGGTTGTGCCTGTCAAGAGAATACCTCTACATATTGTGGCCAGAAAGTGCCATAGGTACCGAGTTGGGAAAAAGCCAGGCTGCGAGCTTCGAGCTGCGGGCTACGAGCCAACCCTCCCCCTGGCCCCTCCGAATCCGGGCTAGCCACTCCAGGCCGGGACGGGTATCCGACTGGGCGAAGATTGCGGAGCGAGCACCCCCGGGGCTCTGCCTTGCGGAGAGCCCCGAGCGTGCGATGTGCCGCTGGGGGAAGGATGCACCGGCACATAGATGTCTTCGAAGAGCTGGCGCGGAGTTATGCGGCGGAAACCTTCGGAGGATTCGACGAGGTAGTCGCCGGGGTGGCCCGATTGTTCGCGTCCGAAGACGTCGGTAAAAACGAGCGGCTCGGTGAGTTGACGGGCACGCACGAGGAAACGCGTGTGGTAAACGGTCCATCGACTTTCAACGTTCATAATGCTTCACCCCTCGGGGGAGGGCTGCGAGTTTCTGATTTCTTGGTTTCTCGTAGACGATGCAAAGCGTCGCGCAAGAAATATCTAGCGGCCGATCGCGACCGCGCGGGGCTGGTTTTTTGGTACGAAATGAAGTGACTGTACGCGCCGGAAGGAAGCGGGTCAATACACAAGAGTTGTGCAACGGCAAAATTCTTTTCCGCGTGTTGACGCTGATCAACGCGGATCAAGAGAAGGTTGAAGTCAGCTCGTCGGAGGTGCTGCCGATAGGCAGTTCGAGAGAGTGCGCGGGGCGACCATGAGTCTCTGCTACACTCGACAGCCGGAATTTGCACAGCGGGCGCACAGGTTAGGAACAGGTCTCGGGTCTCAGTTCTCAGTGAGTCAGGTCTCAGGTCTCAGGTCTCAGGTCTCAGGTCTCAGGTCTCAGGTCTCAGGTCTCAGGTCTCAGGTCTCAGGAGGAGTGCGATGCGCAGAATTGCGATTTGCTTCTCATTTCTTTTCGGTCTTACGATCAGCTTCTTCGCGGCTGCACAAACAGCCACGATCCACCCATCAGGAAACGCTGGAACAATGCGCCAGAACGAAACGTTTGCCGAACCAGCTCAACACACGATCTACATCGAATGTGGCGCCGTGTTCGACTCAACAACCGAGAAACTGATTCAAAAAGTGCGAATCGCTGTATCCATGCCGGAAGGAACGATTGCAGCGGTACAGCAACATCACGGAAATATCGGGCTCGGTGTCGCCTCGGGCACTGTCGAGACGATTGATCTCTCGAAACAAACCTGTCTTCCCGGACTGGTCGATACCCACACGCACATCCTGCTGCAGGGAGACATCACTGCAGCCGATTATGACGAGCAGTTGCTGAAGCAGTCGCCCGAGTACCGGACGATCCTGGCGACGGTGAATGCTCGGCGAGCGCTGGAGTATGGGTTTACGACCATCCGCGATCTTGAAACCGAGGGCGCGGGATATGCGGACGTGGATGTGAAGAAGGCGATTGAGAATGGAGTGATCCCCGGACCGCGCATGCAGGTAGCCACGCGGGCAATGGACGTAACAGGAGCGTATCCGCTGCTGGGGTACGCGCCGAATGTCGAAGTGCCGCACGGCGTGCAGGTAGTAGACGGCGCAGACGCGGGACGCAAGACGGTGCGCGAGCAGATCATGCATGGCGCGGACTGGATCAAGGTCTATTCCGACCGGAGTTATCGGCTGCGCGACGACGGCGTGCTCGACGATATCCCGACGTTTACGCTCGATGAGCTGCGGGCGATTGTGGACGAGACGCATCGGCAGCGGCACAAGATTGCTTCGCACGCGATGGCGTTGAACGGAGTGCACAACTCGGTGGAGGCGGGCGTGGATTCGATCGAGCACGGGAACTACATCGCGGATGAAGACCTGAAGACGATGGTTTCGAAGGGAATTTACTATGTCCCGACAATCTATGTGGGTGAGTACGTGGCCCAGGGGCGGGCAGCCGCGGGCGCGCCCGTGTGGGTGAAGATGATCGCTGTGCATGAGGCCACATTCCGGCGGGCGCTGAAAGCGGGCGTAAAGATTGCCTTCGGGACCGATGCGGGCGGGTTCGATTGGAAAGTAAATCCGGCGAAGGAGTTTTCCTCGATGGTCAAGTTCGGGATGACGCCCGCGCAGGCGTTGAGATCGGCGACTTTTTCGGCGGCGGAGTTGCTGGGGATGCAGGACAAGGTGGGGACGATTGAACCGGGAAAGTTGGCGGACATTGTGGCGGTGCCGGGGGACCCGCTGGCGGATGTCTCGGTGATGGAGAAAGTAGATTTCGTGATGAAGGGTGGGGTGATGTACAGGAAACCCTGAGTGCAGAAAGTTTGGGCGCAAGTTCTCAGTTCCCGGTTCTCAGTAGAGTCCGATTCAAGGTCTTGAAATTGGGCTTGGGCTTGCGCCGGAGGTTGAGTGTGTTTCAAACCAATCCAGTACTCGGCGTTTGAACTCTTCCGGGGCAGCGCTGATCGCACCGCAGTGGTCGGCGCGCGGCACTTCCCAGAGAACCGCAGCCGGAACAAGTGACTTAATCCGGCGTGAATGACGCAGCGGGATGTTGCTGTCAACTTGTCCGTGGATCAGGAATACCGGAACCCTCGTCGCTGAAACCGCCGCCACTGGCGATATTTGTTGCAGGTCGAATCCATATTTCCAGCGGGAATAGAGAAAGGCGATCTCGATAACAGGTCGCAACAATGTTCGCCCCAGTCACGGGCCAGTGTGAAAGAACTGCCCCACACGGTCGTAGCCAACTTCCCGAAGATCAGAGAACGGGGACTCTGCAGCCGCGGCGCAGAAAACCGTGTCAGCGCCGAGCGACTGCAAGAGTTGGGCAGCACCCATGGATTCGCCAAAACCGAAGACACACTTGGGATGCAGGTTTGCCGCAAGCCAGCGGGCCCAATCCCGAATGTCCTGGCGTTCAAGGAGCCCATAGGTTGCGATTAAACCGTCACTTTGCCCGTGCGCCCGGGCATCGGGCATTAGTACGGCGTAGCCGTGACCAAGAAGCAGTTCGGCATAGCCGATCATGCCGAGGCGATTGTCACTGAGTCCGTGAAGTAGAAGGACCGCGTTTCCGTTTTTGGATCTGGGCTCGATCAACCATGCCTTCAGTAGGATGTGATCTGCAGTTCTGAGTGAGACGTCCTGGAGGTAGGATCCGGTGCGGCGCGCGACTTCTTTCGCAGTGTTTACAGCTTGGGTATCCAAGAGTCGGCGCTGGGGATGCAGGGTCATTTCGGCCACAAGTACGCCAGCAATGACGCAAAGCAAGCCATAAGAGAGCAAAGCGAAGATTGCGCGACGGGTGCGACGATTCATTGGTCTAATCTGAGATACGCAGGTTCAAGACGCAAGGTTCAGTCTCGGCCCTGTGGGCCGTCCCTCCGGGACTTGGTTGTTTTCCTGGCCAACCCAGCGCTGAAGCGCTGGGCTAAACTAGATCGCCCCTCCGGGGGCTGGTGCACGGCGATTGTCGGCACCCAGGATTTCAGACATGAGTCGTTTCGGAAGAACCTTCTTCAGCAAGTTAGTGGTTGTCGTTGCGATGGGCATAAGCGGGTTCGCGCAGCAGAACCTGGCGAATCCCGGCACGCAAGTGGTGGTGCTGGGCACGGGCACGCCGCTGGCGGACCCGGAGCGGTCGGGGCCGGCGGTCGCGGTGGTGGTAAATGGAACAGCCTATCTGGTGGATTGTGGTCAGGGCATAGTACGGCGGGCGGCGGCTGCCGAGAAGAACGGAATCAAGGCGCTGGCGGTCGACAAACTGAAAATCGTGTTTATCACGCATCTGCACTCGGACCACACGCTGGGATATCCGGACCTGATTTTTTCTCCTTGGGTGCTGGAACGAGCGGAACCGCTCGAGGCGTATGGGCCGCGCGGGCTGAAGAGCATGACCGCGCACATCGAGAAAGCCTGGGCGGAAGATATTCGGCTGCGCTTGCATGGACTGGAGGAGGCGAATACGACCGGATACAAGGTCAATGTCCACGAGATTCAGCCAGGAGTCGTGTATCGCGACGCCAACGTGACCGTGACGTCGTTTCCAGTGAAGCATGGGACGTGGAAGTACGCGTTCGGGTATCGCTTCGATACGAAAGATCGTCGGATTGTGATTTCGGGCGATACGGCGCCGACGGACGAAGTCGTGAAGGCGTGCGATGGATGTGACGTGTTGCTCCATGAGGTCTTCAACCCTAAGCGAAAAAAGATCGTGGAGAGTAAGCAGAAACAGGCTTATTTCAAAGCGTTTCACACTTCGCCGGAGGAGTTGGGAGAGATTGCGATGCGGGCACGGCCCAAGCTGTTGGTGCTCTATCACCAGGTGATGGGGGAGACGACGGAGGAGGATCTGGTAGAGCAGGTTAAGCAGCACTATTCAGGGAAGTTCGTTTCGGCGAAGGATTTGGGAGTCTATTGAGGGCAGAGGTTAGAGGTCAGATTGCGGAGGTTCGGGGCAAACCCCGCGCTCCGACCCCAGAACGTGCTGAGCGGGAAGGCGGGCGAGGGCGCCCGCCCACACATCCACGCACTACTTCTTGCTGGACTGGTAACGTTTGTTGACTTCGTCCCAGTTGACTACGTTCCACCAGGCTTGCAGGTATTCCGGGCGGCGGTTGTTGTACTTCAGGTAGTAGGCGTGCTCCCAGACGTCGTTGCCGAAGATAGGAAAGAGCCCTTGGGAGAGCGGGCTGTCCTGGTTGGGCGTGGACATGATCTGGACGTCGCCGTTGGGCTTGCCCGCCAGCCAGACCCAGCCGGAGCCGAACTGGCCCACCCCAGCCGCGTTGAATTTTTCCTGAAAAGTCTTGAAGTCGCCGAATGTTCTCTTGATTGCGTCGGCGATGGGGCCGGTGGGATCGCCTCCGCCTTTGGGCTTCATGATCTGCCAGAACATGGTGTGGTTGATGTGTCCGCCGCCATTGTTGCGGACGGCTCCGCGAATGTCTTCGGGGACCGCGTTGAGGTTGCGGAGCAGGTCTTCAGCTTTCTTCGCGTGCAACTCGGGATGCTTGTCTAAAGCCGCGTTCAGGTTCTTGACGTAGGCGGCGTGATGCATGTCGTGATGCAGGTGCATCGTCTTTTCGTCGATGATCGGTTCCAGCGCCGTGTAGTCATACGGCAGAGGGGGTAGTTCGTGCGCCATCAGTTTCCTCCAAAAGAGTTAAGGATGTCGGGGTGGGCTGGAAGGATTCACACGCCACAGACGGGTTCGCGACCTTGCCCACATCTCTATATTTGTAACACTCGGGAGTGTGGCCCAGGGAAGAGTTTGCCTCCGTCTTCCAGCGCCAAGAATCTTAACCACAGAAGACACAGGGGACACGGAGGAATTCAGGGAAGGAGTGGGAAAGGGTCTTTATAATTCTGGCTTACGTTCATTTCAGACGGAGGGTGCTTGAAAGTACTGTTGCTGGAAAACATCAGCGGCGTTGCGGTCACGCAGTTCCAGGAAGCGGGCTTTGAAGTCGAGTCGCTGAGGGGCGCGCTGGAAGAGAAGGACCTGATTGGGAAGGTGCGCGGGGCTTCGATTCTGGGAGTGCGCTCGAAGACACGGATCACGCCGGGGGTGCTCGACGCGGCGCCGGAACTGGTGTCGGTGGGGGCGTTCTGTATCGGGGTGGACAAGATTGACCGCGCCGCATCGAGCGACCGGGGAATTGCGGTGTTCAACGATCCGCACTCGAACAGCCGCTCGGTGGCGGAACTGACGCTGGGGGAAATCATCCTGCTGCTGCGCCGCGCCTTTGAGGCCAGCAGCCAGATGCATGGCGGAGTGTGGAACAAGTCGTCCGCGGGGGCGCACGAGGTGCGCGGGCTGACGCTGGGGATCGTGGGCTACGGAAAGATCGGGTCGCAGGTCTCGGATCTGGCCGAAGCGATGGGCATGCGGGTCGTTTTTCACGATATCGCGCATGTGCTGGCGCGAGGGAATGCGCGGGCGGTGGGGTTCCGGGAATTGCTGGAGACTTCGGACGTGATCACGCTGCATGTGGATGGCAAGCAACAGAACAAGGATCTTTTTGGCGAAGACGAGTTCCGGCGGATGAAAGATGGGGCGTGCCTGATCAACCTGAGCCGCGGGTTTGTGGTGGACCACGAGGCGCTGGCGAAGCATCTTCGGAGCGGGAAGCTGGCGGGGGCGGCGGTGGATGTGTTTCCGCAGGAGCCGGAGAGCGGCGGGGCGTTTGCCAGTCCGCTGCAGGGGTTGGGGAACGTGATTTTGACGCCGCACATCGCGGGGAGCACGGAAGAGGCGCAGCAGAATATCGGGCAGTTCGTGTCGGCCCGCATGCTGGAGTATCTGCGCAGCGGCAATTCGCTGCTGAGCGTGAACCTGCCGCATTGCCATCTCGAATATGAGCCGGGATCGCACCGGCTGATGCATATCCACCACAACGTGCCCGGCATTCTGCGGGCGATCAACGACATTTTGGCGGACCGGGGGATCAACATCGAGCGCCAGGTGCTGGATACGCGGGGGACGCTGGGATACGCGATTTATGACATCAACCGTCCATGCGATGCAGAGCTGATGCGGCAGTTGCGGGCGGTGCCGCATACCATTCGGGTGCGGGTGGCGGGGGAGTGCAAGCAGTAAAGCGTAGTTGGTGTAATCGCGATTTAACAACAGTGGTACCGGCAACGAGGCCGTGTCCCCTCCTCGGGAGCAAGCCTTAGCGTCTGAGCCGGCCCTCGTCGTGCGGTCGCGAGTATCTTTGAACACTCACGCCATCGGCGCCAAAGACGTCATACTCATCGACTTTGATTGTCGGAGTACGGTTTCGAATGGCCGCGAGCAGATCCTCTGCGGATAGGGTTCCTTTCACCTTCAGGACGATTCCCTGATAAACACTCGGCTGCGGGCTCCCCTTGGACAGGTATGGATAGATTCTAAATACCGAATACCCAGGCTCGATCCAGATGTACCACAATCCGGTCTGGAACTCGATGCGTTGAATCAACGCCCGCTCCAGCCAATCCTTCACTCCCACCGCGTCGTCAAGGGCGTAAACCGGGCTCCCAACGGGGATTTCGCGCCAAGCCTTAACGACTGGCGTGGACAGGCGGAAGTGATCAGTCTCTTCTCGCTTGGGCGAGCGTGAAATCGATTGTTGAGCCGCACTCGCCCGTACATACGTCAGGGATGATGCCGGAGAGCTACGATCAGGGCGGCCTGCGAAGCGATTGCATGAAAGCGCATCTTTACTTCTCCCCCGCCCAACAGCACTTTACGCTGAATCAAGCGCAAGTTCCACGATTGCTGTTGAGAACAGGCGATTTCACCAAATACCCCAACTGGCGAATCATGCAGTAGCCTTTAATCCCATGAACTGCGGCCGCGTCCTACCCAACCTGTTCGTTGGTCCGACCCCAATGGACGATGACGACTTTCGACAGCTGAAAGCGCTGAATATCACCGCCATTCTCAGCCTCCAGACAGAGGACGACGAGTCGGCGGCCGCCATCGAAAACGAACGGATCACGGCGATTGCAGTTGACATGACCTTCACCAACCTGCCGGTAACTGACTTTGATCGTCTGGAACTGGTGCGGAAGTTGCCGGAGTGCGTAAACGTCGTGGAGCGGTTGCTGGCAGGCGGCGACATTTTGTACCTGCATTGCACGGCGGGAGTGAACCGGTCGCCCACGGTGGCGGTTGCCTACCTGCATTGGTGCTTGCGCTGGCCTTTGAAACGGGCTCTGGAGCACATCCAGGATTGCCGTAACTGCTGCCCGGATGAAGATGCCATTCGCCAGGCTAGCCGGATAGGAAACCGAAAGCGTTCGGGTTAAGTGGCGGCGCGACGGAGGCGGTCGTGGATGGCTTCCCAGTCAGGCGTCTGGGACGGCAGATCGACAGCGATCCAGTCACAACCCCCGGCGTCAGCTTCGTGAAGCTTGTCATAGAGCGCGGCAGCGTATTCGCCGGCGCTATGAGGCATCTGTATAACCGTGATGTTGGAGCGGCTCGGCCCGTGCTCATGCCGCAGGTAAATCCCCTGGCCCTGTTCCGGCACTTTCCCCTCTTCCACCAACAATAAGCGCGTGCGCGGGCTGTAGTGGCGGGGATGCATGCCGGGGGCGGGATGTGCGCCGGTGACTTCCGTGGCGGTGGTGATTGGGCCGACAATGGCTTCGAGTTCGGGGCGCGAGACGCCGCCGGGACGAAGCAGGGCAGGCTGCGGCCCTGCCAGGGAGAGGACCGTCGATTCGATGCCGACCTGGCAGGGGCCACCATCGAGGATGAGATCGACATCAGAGCCCAAAGCACGGCGGACGTGCTCGGCGGTCGTGGGAGAAAGCTGAGTGAAGCGGTTGGCGCTGGGGGCGGCAAGAGGCACACCGGCAGCTCGGATGAGGGCGAGCGCGATGGGGTGGGCGGGCATGCGCAGGCCGACAGTGGGGAGACCGGCGGTGACGATGAGGGGGATTGTCGAGCTTCGCTCGCCCGGGCCGGGTCCGAGACCCGGCCCCACACGACCGGCGGTTAGGACCAGGGTCAGCGGGCCGGGCCAGAAGCGGCGGGCGAGGCGGTCGGCGGCCTCGGGCCAACTTGCAACCAGAGATTGAGCCATCTCGATCGAAGCCACGTGCACGATAATCGGGCTGGTCGGCGGCCGGCCCTTTACTGCGTAAATGCGGGCAACAGCTTCGGGATCCAAGGCGTTGGCGCCGAGGCCGTAGACGGTTTCGGTGGGGAAGGCGACGAGGCGTCCGGCGCGCAGGAGCTGGGCGGCGGCTTGGATCTCGACGGCCCTGGGAGCCGGGGGCATTGCGAGTCTATTGTCGCAGGGGATTGTAGAAGTCAGAAGTCAGATTGCAGAAGCAAAACCTGAGACCGCAGAGGGAGCAGAGGGAAGCGCGGAGGACGCTGAGAAGAACATCGGCGTAGCGGGGCAAGCCCGGACGCCTGCCCCACACTCGACTGCGGGTCAAAAGAAACCACGGCGGACAGAGCCTGCCCTGAGCGAAGCCGAAGGGAGTGTCCGCCCCACACTACTGCTACTTCTTCTCTTCCTCTTCGACACGCAGGTTGTTGGTGACCGAGAAGACACCGGAGACGCCATTGGCCTGCATGCCGGCGACCTGTTTATCCATCTTGCGTGCGACCACGCCCTCGAGGGTGACGTGTCCGTTCTTCACAATGATGTGAATGGGCGGAACCGCGCGCAGCTGGTACTGGCTGAGAACGCTGTTGCCGTAGATGGCGCGATAGACGGCGCGGCGGATGCGGTCGTCGTTGGGCGAGGTGGGTAAGACCTCGATGTTGTTGACGACTTTCTCCACGCCTTCAATGCGCTTCACGACGTTCTCGGCGTCCGACTTGAGGACCGGGCGCGAAACCTGGCCCAGCAGGGTTACCGTGCCGTCCGGATCGACCTTGTAGGCAAGATTGTCGAAGACGCCATAGAAGGGCAGCATGACGAGCTCGTGGTGCACTTCTTTGACGATGCGATCGACGCCCTTTTGGCTGAGGGCTTCGCGATTTCCCTGAGCCACCATCGAAACGACCAGCGCGGAAACGAGAACTGCTAACAAGAGAGATTTTTTCATGGTGATGACCTCCACGAAATTGGTTTGTTGTCTTTGGGGATCCAATTTCCCCAATCATTCAAGACGAGAGCGGCGAACGAAAGGTTGCCCGATCTGCTGCCGGGAATCGAAGCATTGTACTGCTTCACTGCCGGTTTGCGGCAAAGCATTCATGAACCAGGGTTTGTCCGAAGCGGGCAACAACCTGGGGTGGGACATCTTTTTCGTCGATCTGCTGAAAGCGGAAATCAATGGTCCCGGCGGGGTTGACGGTTCCTAGCAGGTAGCCATAGATGTTCGTTTTGGCGATCTTAGCGTCTCCGGCGGCGGGCGGGAGAGCATAGCGGACGGCGCCGGTGCCCACGATCCATCCGGCAAGCACGCCTCCGTGGGAGCGCCAGTATTCGGTGTGGTAAACGCCCTCCATGAAAAAGTGCGAGTGGCTGGCGAGCACGTACACGTTCTTGTGGGCGTTGTTCTGCGCGCCCAGCAGCTGCGAGTAAACGCTGCGGCCGCTGGCCTCGCCCTGCGCACTCTCGCTCATGCTGTGGCCTTTGGAGATGCTGTCGGGCAGGGCTTCGTGCATGCCTACGACAATCGTGTGAATGGAGGGATCGCCGGTGTCGGCTTTCAGCACGCTTTCGAACCAGGCCAGCTGATCTTTGTCGAATTGGTCAGTGGACGCATTGTCGAGGTTGATGAAGTCCACGCCGCCTCGCTGCCAGTGATAGTGGGCGTGCAAACGGTGATCTTTCGGGTTGTCCTTGAGGCGCTGCTGCTTGAGTTCCGGCGTGCTGAGCCAGTCGGCAAATTGAATGAGAAATTCAGTCCGAGTCTTGGGCGGAATGGTTTCGTGGTTGCCGATGCCGAGATAGAAGGGCGTGTTGCCGAAGGGGGCGATCTGGTTTTCGATGAAGTCGTCCCAGGCGCGGTTTTGGTAGTCGATGATGCGCAGGGACGCTCCACCGGCGGTGGCGAGCTGTTTGAAGTCCTGGTCAAAGTCGTAGATCGCGCGCAGATCACCGAGATGCCAGTAGAAGGCGGCCTGATCGTGCTGCGCGCCGGCGGCGATGGCGGGCATAACGACGTCTCCGCAATTGCGGGAGTCGCCGGAGACGGCGAAGTTCCAAGGTGGCTGGGCTTGAGCGGTGAGAGTCAGGACTGCGAAAAAAGCCAGCAGAACTCGGAATTTCGAAATCATGGCGCAATGATACCGCTTTGAGCGCGGTGGCTGCAGGGACGGGTCAGAGACCCGTCCCCACACAAGACCCGTCCCCACACGAGACCCGTCCCCACACGAGACCCGTCCCTACACGAGACCCGTCCCTACACGAGACCCGTCCCTACACGTTCAGGCGGCTTTGGTTCTGCGGCGCTCACGGAAGCCTTCGATCAACAGGTAGAGCACCGGGATGAAAAACAGGTTGAGGATGGTGCTCATGATCATGCCGCCGAAGACCGTTGTGCCGACGGAGTGGCGTCCGTTTTCGCCGGCGCCGCTGGCGGTGACCAGGGGCACGACGCCGAGAATGAAGGCGAACGAGGTCATGAGAATAGGACGAAGCCGGATGCGGGCAGCTTCGACGGCTGCGTCGACGATGGTCATGCCGCGCTCGCGTAGTTGCTCGGCGAATTCGACGATCAGAATGGCGTTCTTGGAGGCGAGGCCGACGAGCATGACCAGACCGACCTGGCAATAGACGTCGTTCTGCTGCCCACGCAACCATTGCGCTGAGAGCGCGCCGAGAATGGCCATCGGCACCGCCAGCAGGATGATGAACGGCAGCACGAAGCTTTCGTACTGCGCCGAGAGCGTGAGATAGACCACCAGCGTTCCGAGTCCGAAGAGGATCAGCGTGGTGGTGCCGGACTGCAATTCTTCCAGCGAGATTCCCGACCATTGATAGGTAAAGCCCTGGGGCAGGACTTTGGCGGAGAGCTGTTCCATGGCGTTGATGGCCTGTCCGGAACTGTAGCCGGGAGCGGCGGCGCCGCTGAGTTCAGTGGAACGGAACAAATTGTAGTGGCTGATGACCTGCGGCGCGGCGGTCTGGCCGATCGCCAGCAGGTTCTCGAGGGGGATCATGGCGCCGGAGTCGGAGCGGACGTAGTACTCCTTGATGTCCTGGGGATGGGAGCGAAACTGCTTCTCGGCCTGGACGTACACGCGATAGGAACGGTTGTTGAAATCGAAATCGTTGATGTAGGCCGAACCCATGTAAACGCTGAGGGTGTCAGTGATCTGGCTGAGCGGGACGTGCAGGCTCTTGGCCTTCTCGCGATCGATGGTCACGACGAATTGCGGATCGGTCGCGGTGTATGAGGTAAATAGCCCGGCGAGGTCTTTGCGGGAGTTGCCTTCCCGGATCAGGTCGTGAGTTGCCTTGTCGAGTTCCTGCAGGGTGTGGCTGCCCTGGTCCTGTACTTCGAACTGGAAGCCGCCGAAAGTTCCCAAGCCTTGCACGGCCGGCGGTTCAAAGGGGATCACGATCGCGCCTGTAATTCCAAACAAGGCGCCCCGCATGCGATTGATGATGGCGGAAGCCGTGTGCTCCTTGCCCTGGCGTTGGGCATAGGGACGCAGGGTCAGGAAAACGATGCCGCGGTTGGGGGCGCTGCCGCCGAAGCTGAATCCCGAAACGGCGAACGTGCCTTCGATTTCTGGGAACTTCTTGGTGATCTCGGTGACCTGCTGGCCGATCTTCTTGGTGTATTCAAGCGAGGCGCCCGAGGGAGCCTGGACGATCACCATGGCCCAGCCCTGGTCTTCATTCGGAACGAAGCCCTTGGGCACGCGCTGGAAAACGAAATAGGCGAGACCGAGTCCGATGAAAAACAGCACCAGCGCAACTGCTTCGTAGTGCAGGAAAGCGCGCAGGGCGCGGACGTAACCTTGCGTGACGGCGGCGATGACGCGATCCACCTGGCGGAAGAACCAGTTCTTCTCGCCGTGCGAGCGGCCGAGCAGCAACGCGGAGAGCGAAGGCGTCAGGGTAAGTGCGTTGAAGGCTGAGATCGCGATGGAAAAAGCGATGGTCAGCGCGAACTGGCGGAAGAGAATGCCGGTGGTGCCGGGGAAAAAAGCGACGGGCACAAACACGGCCACCAACACAAGCGAAGTGGCGATCACTGCTCCGGTCACTTCCTTCATGGCGTCGGAGGAAGCCTTGGTCGGATCCGGTTCGCCTTCCTGCAGGTGGCGCTCGATGTTCTCGATGACCACAATGGCGTCGTCCACGACCAGTCCGGTGGCGAGCGTGATGCCGAACAGAGTCAGCGTGTTGATGGAGAAGCCCAGCAGCTTGACGAAAGCGAACGTGCCGATGAGCGAGACGGGGATTGTGACCGAGGGGATGATGGTGGAGCGCCAGTCTTCGAGGAAAACGAAAATCACGAGCACAACGAGCACGATGGCGGCGCCCAGGGTTCCGACTACATCGCGAATCGATTCGCTGACGGCGTCGGTGGTGTCGAAGGCGAGTTCGTACTTCATGCCGGGCGGGAAGCGCTTGGAAAGGTGGTCGAGTTCGGCGATGCAGCGGCGATCGACGTCGAGCGCGTTGGCGGTTGAGAGCTGGGTGACGCCAAGACCGACGGATTCCCGGCCGTTGTAATCGAGGTTGGAGCCGTAGTCCTCGGCGCCGAGTTCGGCGCGGCCGACATCGCGCAGGCGGACGAGAGTGCCGTCGCTGTTGCTCTTCAAGATGATGTTGTCGAACTGGCCGGGCTCGGAGAGGCGTCCGATGGCACGGACGCTGATCTGAAACTGCTGGCCCGGAATCGCCGGCTGCGAGCCGACCTGGCCGGCGGCGACCTCGACGTTCTGTTCCGACAGGGCGCTGACGACGTCGGGCGCGGTCAGGCCACGGCTCGCCATGCGGACAGGATCAAGCCACAGACGCATGGAGTATTTCCGCTCTCCAAAGAGGAAGACCTCCGCGACCCCGGGGACACGCTTGAGACTGTCGCGCACGTACACGTCGAGGTAGTTGCTCATGAAGAGCGTGGAATAGCGGTTGTCGGGGGAATACACGGCGGCGCCGAAAACGAAGTTCTGCGAACTTTTCTGCACCGTGACGCCGACTTGCTTGACGGCGTTGGGGAGGCGTCCCTGGGCGGTGTTGACGCGGTTCTGGATGTCCACCGAGGCAAGGTCGGGGTCGCGACTGAGGTCGAAGGTGGCGGTGATCTCGCTGACTCCATCGTTGCTGCTGGAGGAGGTGACGTACTTCATCCCCTCGGCGCCGTTGATTTGCTGTTCGAGCGGCGTGGTCACAGCCGATTCAACGGTCTGGGCGCTGGCGCCGGTGTAAACGCTGGTCACGCTGACTTGCGGGGGCGCAAGATCCGGGAATTGCGCGATCGGCAGCGTAGGGATAACGGTAGCGCCCGCCAGGATGATGAGCAGGGCGCAGACGGTGGAAAAAACCGGGCGATGAATGAAAAAGTCAACCATAAGAGCAGTCGTTCGTCGTTGGTCGTTCGTCGTTCGCGCGGCGCGCGTGGCAGGCAATGTCCTCGCGAGCAACGAGGAGTATTCGCCACTCGCAGGCCGCTACGAACTACTGGTTTCCTGCGGAATTACCGGGATGCCGTCGATCAGGAATTGGGTACCGGTGACGACGACTTTGTCACCGGGCTTGATTCCGTCGAGGACGACATAGTCATTGCCTACGATTTGGCCCACCTGCAACGGCTTTTGGTGGACTACGTATCCGCCTTTGGAGTCGGACTCAGCTACAAACGCGAAATACAGGCCCCCGATGCGGGAGACCGCTATCACCGGGACGACCGGCTTCTGTTGGCTGCCCCAGACGATGCGGGCGCGAACAAACTGCGCGTTGCGCAAGGCGTCGTTATTATTCGGAATCTGCGCCTTGATGAGGACGGTCTGGGTGGCATTATCCACCTGGGGCGAGATGAACGTGACCCGGCTGGAGGTGAGCACCTTGCCGGACGAGTCCACCAGTTCGACCGGGAGATTCATCTTCAACTGCGCGCTCCTCTCGACCGGAATATACACATAGGCTTCGAGGGTTCCAGGACGGTCCACAGTAGTAAGCATGGTGGTGGTTTGAACGCGGTCGCCGATGCGTACGGGGATATCGCCCACGATGCCTGCCCGGGGCGCGACCACCTGGTAATAGTGCAACTGCACTTGCTGCTCGCGCACCTGGGCCTCGAGGGCTTGCAATTGCGCCTGGGCGGCGTCGAGTGCGGCGCGCGCCTGGTCGAGTTCCTGGCGGCTGACCACTCCGGCGTTGGCCAGGCCGCTGATGCGGTCGTAATTCTGCTGCGCCCACTTGACCTGGGCGAGTTGGGCGGCGCGGGCGTCTTCCTGACTCTTGACGGTGGCCTGCTGCTTGGCGGGATCGATCTGGATGAGCGGCGCGCCGGCGGCGACGTGGTCGCCGGAGTGCACGAAGATCTGCGTGATGATGCCTTCCACCTGCGGCATGATGACGGCGGTGTCACGAGACTTGAGGGTGGCAACGTATTCGGTGGTGTCGTCCACCTTCGCGGGCTGGGCGGTTTTCACTTGCACCGGCATGGCTTGCGGACCGCTGGCTTGGGCGCCCTTGTTTTCGCTACAGGCGGTGGTGAAGAGCAGGAGCGCGCTCAGGAATAAAGCGGGAACAAACGCTAAAGAAGATCTGGCAGAGGATTGATACATATCATCGTCTCTTTACAAAAAAAGCGATCACGGGAGCTGAAGCCTAATGAATCCTAACGATTTACGCGGCCCTGAAGGGCCGCTCTTCCACCTTGACCATTACATTCCTGCATTTCTCTGCTGCCCGTAAAAGCGCTGGGCTAGGCTGGTTCGCCCCACCGGGGGCGGGACCCCAACAATACTAGAACATTAATAGATTCAGGGTAAGGGCGGGAGGCTCCGAAGAATTTGCGGGTCTGCTAGGCTGTTTTGTTATGAAACCGAGCCGCAGTTTTGCCAGTGACAATAACGCCGTGGTGCATCCGGAGGTGCTGCAGGCGATTGCGGGCGCCAACCAGGGGCATGTCGTGGGGTACGGTGACGATCCTTACACGGAATCGGCGGTGCGGAAATTCCGGGAGCATTTCGGCGACGACGTGGAAGTGTTTTTCGTGTTCAACGGCACGGCGGCGAATGTGTTAAGCCTGCAGGCGCTGACGCGGCCGTACCACGCCGTGCTCTGCTCGGAGATGTCACACATCTATACCGACGAGTGCGGGGCGCCGGAGAGATTCACAGGCTGCAAGCTGATTCCGCTGGTGGCGCCGACCGGCAAGCTGACGGTGGAGACAGTGGCGCACGCCTATCACGGGATCGGCGACCAGCACCACGTGCAGCCCAAGGTGATTTCGATTACGCAGACTACCGAGGCGGGAACGGTGTACCAGCCAGCCGAGATCCAGGCGCTGGCGCGGTTCGCGCATGAGAGGGGCATGTTCCTCCACATGGATGGGGCGCGGATTTCGAACGCGGCGGTTGCGCAGGGGCTGACCTTGAGGCAGGCGACGCGCGACCTGGGGTTGGATGTGCTGTCGTTCGGCGGGACGAAGAACGGCCTGATGGGCGTGGAGGCGGTGCTGTTCTTCCAGGCGGACCTCCACCCCAGCGGGCCAAAACCGGGCCCGCCGGGGGCCCCGGAACTGGCGCGGGACTTCCTGTTTACGCGCAAGCAGGGCATGCAGCTGGCGTCGAAGATGCGCTATCTGGCGGTGCAGATGGAGGCGCTGCTCACGAACGACTTGTGGCGGCGCAACGCCGAGCATGCGAACCGGATGGCCAAGCTGCTGGAGGCGGAAGTCAGGAAGATCGCGCGGGTGAAGATCTTCTATCCCGTCGAGGCGAATGGAGTGTTTGCGCAGATTCCGCGCGAGGCAATCAAGAAAATCCAGGAGCGGTACTTCTTCTATCCATGGATCGAGGAGGAGTCGGTAGTGCGCTGGATGTGCTCGTTCGACACGACTGAAGAGGATGTGCGGCAGTTTGTGGCGTTTGTGCGCCAGTCGGTGGGGTAACACGGGATGGAACGGGAGCGGTTCGTCAGGCTGGTGGGACAGGTTCTGGACTCGCTGCCGGAGCGGTTCCGGGAGCGGATTCACAATCTGGCGGTGCTGGTCGAAGACCAGCCTCCGAAAAGCGTGGCGCGGCGACGGCCCGGGGGCCTGGTGCTGGGAGTTTTTCAGGGAGTGCCCGCCACTCAGAAGAGCGTGTTTGACCTATCGCATGGACCCAACCGCATCGTGCTTTATCAAAAGAACATCGAGGCGGTGTGTGCAAATGACGCCGAGATTCGTCACGAGGTGCGGCAGACGGTGCTGCACGAGCTGGGACATTATTTTGGGATGGATGAGGAGCAGTTGAAGGACGTGTAGGAGCCTCACCAACTGAGGTCGGAGGCTCTGTCTGAGTCGTCCTGGCGGGAAGCCTTGCGCTTTTTGTTGGACATCACCGTGATGCCGATGCAGATGGCCATGGGCGGGAAGATCAGGACGAGGATGCCGCTGCGCAGAGCCTGCACGAAGCGTGATCCCGAGGCGGCTTGGATATAGCAAAGCGAGCAACCCTGTCCGAATGCCGGCAGCGAGATTGCGGCCAACAGGATCAGCAGGAGCGCCGCCCTGGTTACGGTCGCAATCGTGAGTCTTGAGCTCGTGGCTCTCCTCATCGCGGGCGCATGTGCAGCAGCCGGAAGCTGTCGGACCAAATCATGTTCATCGAAGGTCGGTGAGGTTTCGGTCATGGAGTTATTGGTTCTGGGACTCAGCCCGCGCCCTTGCGTTGCGTCATGCGGTCGGTCTGTTCCGTGTGTAACCGAACGCGGGCTGGTTCCCCGATGCCACCAGTCCCTAGCGGGCTCAAGACCCGCCCGCCGTCAGGGCAAACCTCTATTTCCCGCCGACGTCTGATTACCGTGGTAACTGTCCGGTCGCCACCTTCCACGCGGATAATGAGTGTCTTCACCCCCCCAAGTGTTGCCGTGCAAATCGCCGGTGCGGAGATCCGAGGATCCGGGCATCGGTTTGCGAGCGCACCATGTCGACTGCAGCCCGAATGTCGGACGGCGATCCCCACAAGATCGCGGAGGTTTTGTCACTCCTGGACAAGGCCGTCCTGGAGATGATCATGGCCCAGCAGCCCCTGGCGCGGGTGCTGGAGTCTCTGTGCCTGAAGATCGAGGAGAGATCGCCGGGCATGCTGTGCTCCGTACTGCTGCTCGATCCGGACGGCACCACTTTGCGACACGGGGCGGCACCAAGCCTTCCGGCCACCTACCGGGAGTCCGTTAACGGAGTCAAGATCGGGCCGCGGGCGGGATCGTGCGGGACGGCCGTCTACCGCCAGCAACCGGTGGTGGTGGAGGACATCGAACATGATCTTTTGTGGGCAGACTTCAAGCATCTGGCCTTGCCGCACGGGCTGCGTGCTTGCTGGTCGATGCCGATTTCGTCGCACAACGGCATGGTCCTTGGAACCTTCGCCTGTTACTATCGCCAACCCCGCTCGCCGGACTCCCACCACCTCCAGCTGATTGACCGAGCCACTCATCTGGCCGGGATCGCTATCGAACATCACCGGGCGAAAACCGAACTGCTGGCGGCAGAAACGCGCTATCGCACGCTGGTGGAGCGATTGCCGGCGATTACGTACATTGCGGAAGTCGGCGTCGAGGGACACTGGCAGTTCGTGAGCCCGCAAATCGAATCCATGCTCGGTTTCTCCGCGCAAGAGTGGATGGCGGATGCGGGTCTGTGGATGAGCCGGATTCATGAAGATGATCGCGAGATCGCTATGGCAGCGGAGAAACGGCTGCAAGAAACGGGCGAGTTGTACAAGGCGGAATACCGCATGCACGCCCGGGACGGCAAGATCGTGTGGTTTCGGGATGAAGCGACGCTGCTGGAAGGCGCTTCCGGTTCAAAACCCCTGATGCAGGGTGTGCTGTATGACATCACCGAACATAAGCGGCTCGAGGACCAGCTGCGCCAAGCGCAGAAGATGGAAGCCGTCGGGCAACTCGCGGGCGGTGTCGCCCACGACTTCAACAATCTCCTGATGGTGATTGAGGCGCATATCGACCGGATTCGCGATCGGCTTTTGCCCAACGATCCCCTATACGCGGATGCCGTCGAGGTTCACAACGCAGTCAATCGCGCAGCCTCTCTCACCAGCCAATTGCTGGCCTTCAGCCGGAAACAACTGCTCCAACCGCGCGTGCTGGACATCTCTTCCGTCCTGAGCGGGGTGGCAAGGATGCTGGCTCGCGTGCTGGCGGAGAACATCGAGCTGAAAATTGAAATCGAGCCGGGGCTGGCCAGAGTCAAGGTGGACCAGAGCCAGATCGAGCAGGCGATTCTCAACCTCGCCGTGAACGCGCGCGACGCCATGCCGGAGGGCGGGACACTCACCATCCAGGCGCAGAGCATTCATTTCGGCGAGGCTCAGGCCTGGCGGCACTGCTCGGTTCAGCCGGGCGCTTACGTCGTACTCGCCGTTACCGATACCGGAACCGGCATGGACACAGAGACCCAGGCGCGCATATTCGAACCTTTCTTCACCACCAAAGGTCCGGGAAAAGGTACTGGATTGGGCTTGCCGATGGTGTATGGCTTCATCAAGCAGAGCGGCGGGGCGATTTCCGTCTACAGCGAACCGGGTAGGGGCACGACTTTCAAGATCTTTCTTCCCCAAAGCGAAGAGGAAGCGACCCCCGATCCGAAAGAGCAGCAGCCGGTGGCCGAAGTGAACGGGAACGAAACCATTCTGCTGGTCGAGGATCAGGTGGCCATTCGCGAAGTGGCGAGCGTCTATCTGATGGGTCTCGGCTACAACGTGCTGGCAGCACCCGATGGCGAGGCAGCGCTCCGCATTGCGGAGACGCAGCAGAAACGGATTGATCTGGTGGTGACCGATATCGTGATGCCCAATATGGGTGGACGTGAATTGGCAACCCACATCACCCGGCTCCATCCCCATGCGAAGGTGCTGTTTATGTCCGGGTATCCCGACTTCGCAGTTCGCCATCCCGAAGGCTTGAGCGAGCCCGCGGAAGTTCTGCAGAAGCCATTTTCACTCAAGAGCCTGGCCAGCAAAGCGCGCTTCCTTTTGGACAACAACCCGGCCGTTGAAGAGTGATCCAGACGACAACCTAAAAGAACCTAGCGCATACGCCGGATGAACAGCGAGTGCCGCTCCGATTTATAGAGACCGACAACGTAGATGACGGGCTTACTTGTCGATGAGTAGATGACCTGCCGTATGCGGAGCAGCGAATCCCCCTTGGGGACATTGAGAAGCTGGGCGATGCGGCCCTCGGCGACGGTTGCGTCCACTTCCTCGTCAGCATAGGCGATTTCGACCCCGTAGTCGTGTTCGAGGGTCGCGAACAGGGAGGTTCGCGCCAGGGGCGCTTCGACGAGCCCGGAGAATTCCGCCGCCGAAAGGTAACAGGTTTCCAAGGCAAAAGGTTCATCGGCGGCGTGCCGGACCCTTTCAATCTTGACCATGCGGCTGGCGCTGGGAAGTCCGAGGCGGGCCGCGACCTCATGCTCGTCATCAATGATTTTGCTGAGAATGACCTTCGAACGGGGCGCCAGGCCGCGGCTCCCCATCTGCTCCGTATAACTCATGAGCTTGTTGAAATGAATGCGGGGAGGCGCGACAAAAGTTCCGGCGCCAGGACGGCGCTCCACGACTCCCTCGCGTTCCAGAATCGCAAGCGCATGCCGGGCGGTCATGAGGCTCACCCCGTGCACGCGGGCGAGCTCTCGTTCTGAACTGACCGGATCACCAGGCTTCAGCTGGTCGGCTTGGATTTGTTTGCGCACCGCTTGCTGAATTCTCACGTAAGCGGGCGTACCGTTGCGGCGATTTTCAGCCAATACCACCTCTCCAAGCCCATGAGAGCTTGCCTTTTCGGGATCGAAAGCATTCCTACAAGTGCTATATAGCTCATGACGCTCTTCTAGTAAAGGCCCGAGTGTCAAGAAGTGGAGCTCCCTCTTACGTGAGAACGAGTGGCCCGGGCCCGAGCTGACCGTTCCGCATGTTGGGAATCCGCCCGTCGATCGCCACACCCTTGGATGGTGGAATGCCAGGAAGTGGGAGTGCTCCAGGCGTGTTCAGTTCAGCGCGTGGGAGAGCGCCAGCGCCTCGTGGGCGGCTCCCAGGACCGGAGCATCCTCGTTTAATACCACGTAAATCGGGATGCGGGCGAGTTCTTTGCTGAGTTTGGCCTTGTCACTGAAAACTCGCACAAACGTCCCATCTTTCATCTTGGAAAGAATCTTGAGCGCAATCCCTCCCGCAACATAGACCCCGCCGAATGGCAGCACCCGCAAGGCCATGTTCCCGGCTTCTGCGGCGTAGGCCTCTGTCCAGATCTGCAGGGTCTCGACGCATGCGGAACAGCTTCCTTCGAGAGCCTGCTGGGTAATCCTGGCGGCCGGGTCGATGGCGGGATCGTCGAACCAGGCATGCTGCACCCCGGGGAAGATAATCTGGTGAATGGCGCGAAAGCCGCGGCCGGAGACAATTTCCTCACTGCAGACGCGGGGCATGCGTTGGCGGAGCGAGTGCACGAGCAGCAGCTCCCGGTCATTACGGGGCGCGAAATCGGTAAGGCTGGCTTCGGAGGGAAAGACGCGATAGCGCGAGCCGTCCCAAAACAGAAGCGCTTCTCCGAGCCCGGTGCCGGCAGCGATGAGCGCTTTCGGAGCGCGGGGCTGGGGAGCCGCGTCGTTCAGCAGAAGGAGATCATTCTGCGTGAGGTGGGAAAGACTGGAAGCGGTCGCAACCAGATCATTCAGGAGCAAGGTCTTGCTGGCGGCGAGGCCCAGGTGCTGCGCGAGCGGTTTGGCTTCGACGATCCAAGGCAGGTTATTGGTGATGACGCGGTCATTCACGACAGCGCCCGCACACCCGAAAGCAGCAGCCTTCAGCCCATCCTGCTTCAGCGCTTCGCGAGCGGCCTGCGCCAGGAAGCTATCCAACAGGCTCTCCAGCCCCGAGAACTCTTTGGTGCGGGCCTGAATGCGAACCGCGGATTTCAGAGAAGGCCCATGCTCGGCGAACAGACTGAGCGTGCACTTGGTTCCACCGATATCCCCTGCGAGGATCATGGCGACGGGCTGGGAAAAAGTAGGGGAAAGTATAGCCCCTTGCCGTGTGTCGAAGCCACATCCGGGTTGGCCGTCATTTTGCATCTTGCATCCCCCAGCCGGAACAGTCGACAGGGCGTATCCAAACGGCTCTGCCATGCCAGGCAAGGGAGCGGCGAGTGGCCCATCGCCAGGGAATGCACAAGTCACCAGGGACGCTCCGGCTGCGGCCAGTCCATCGAAGAACGCAGGATACCGATCCGTTGGGCCGAACCGCGTCGTAACAAGTGGGCAGCCACTGCCGCGGGTTGCACCGGCTCCTGCCGTGCCGAGGAATGCACCCGCCAAGCGCGCCGCCCAAAAGCCGCAACCACCGGCACCGGTCAGGTAGTCGAGTTGCCCCGAGCCGGCCGCAGCAGTTGGGGAGTTGAAATGAAAGCTCAGACTGGCTCATGCAGCTGTGAGGTTTGGTGGCGGCGGTTGGACTCGAACCAACGACCTACGGATTATGAGACCGTCGCTCTAACCACCTGAGCTACACCGCCAAACCGAACACGCGGAAGCAAGCTGTTCTTGGAAGACCCGGGAGCCGGGCACAGAATTTCCGCAGACGCGGGTGGACGCGTCTCCCACTGATTTTAACAAACGGCGACAAAAGTCGGAATAACGGAGTCCGAGTCTCTACCTTGAGTCTCACTGGGGCCTCTGCAGCGTGTGACGAATGGGGTGTCAAACAGGCACGCCGCATGCGAAACTACGGCGCATGAGAGTTGTGGCCGTAATTCCCGCGCGCCTGGCTTCCACCCGCCTGCCCCGCAAAATGCTGCGCGAGATTGCTGGCGAGCCGTTGCTGGCATGGGTGTACCAGGGGGTGCGGCGGTGTTCGTCGCTGGATGAAGTCGTGGTGGCGACCGATTCTGAGGAAATTCTTGCCTTTTGCAAACAGCGCGGGTTTGCGGCGCGCATGACTTCTGCGGCGCATCGCTCGGGGACGGAGCGGGTGCACGAAATTTCTACGATCATTCCAGCGGATGTGTACCTGAACGTTCAGGGCGACGAGCCGATGACTCGGCCGGAGCACATCGAGAGTCTGGTTGAGGTGATGGGGGCGCCTGAGGTGCAGGTCGGGACGCTGAAAACACCAGCGGAAGAAATTGACGTCAATAATCCGAATGCAGTGAAAGTGGTTACGGACTCAGCCGGGCGAGCGTTGTACTTCTCACGAGCGACGATTCCGTTTGACCGTGATAACACGCGGCCGCAGTACTACAAGCATCTCGGGTTATACGGCTACAGGAAAGACGCGCTGGAAAAATTTGTGCGCTGGCCGGAGTCTTCGTTGGAACGTGCGGAGCGGCTGGAACAGTTGCGCTTTCTTGAGAACGGAGTTCCGATCTACGTGGCGGAGACGCCGTTCGATACCGTGGGCGTGGATACCGAAGAGGATGTGCGGCGGGTGGAAGAAATACTGCGGGGAATGCAGAAAGAAGTCAGATTGCAGAGGTGAAGAACTTCCTTCCACCACGGATGCACGGAGCCACGGAGAAAAATGGAACAGGTTTGCTCCGTGACTCCGTGGTGGATTTTGGTTTTCGTTGCGTGTCAGTGTGACTTGGCCCAGGCTTCGGCGGCCGCGACACGCTTCGCGATTGCGGGATGGGAGTGGAAGAACCATTCGACCCAGCGCGAGGGAGTTCTTTCGGCGAGGTTCTGCTCGGCCAGCTTGTTCATCGAAGAAATAAATGGTTCGACGCTGGCCACCGATTGGAAGCAATAACGGTCGGCCTGGCGCTCGTTGAAGCGCGAGTAGGCGTTGAGCGCGGGCATGAGCAGGAACGAGAGCACGGTCGCAACCAGCACCAGCAGCGGGAGATTGGCGAAGTCGGACATGGTGTCGAACATGTTGCCGCGATCGACCGCGTAACGCAGAACTTCATTCGCCAGGTAGAAGCCAGCCAGCGTGATCCCCGCCTGCACCAGAATGCTCTTGAAGATGTGCCGGTGCACGTGATGGCCGAGTTCGTGGGCCAGCACGGCTTCGATCTCGTCGTTGGAGTATTGATCCAGCAGCGTGTCAGCGAGGATGATGCGCCGGGTGGCGCCCAGGCCGGTCAGGGCGGCATTTGCTTTCTTACTCTTTTCGGAGAGCTTCCATTTGTAAACGCCACGCACATGCGTGCCGGCGCGCGCGCTCAGCAGAACCAGGCGTTTCCTGAGCTCTTCGTTCTCCATCGGCTCAAATTTGTAGAAGATCGGGAAGAGCACGACGGGTGCGAGTTGCGCCAGGAGCACAAAGAGACCGAGAAAGAGCGCCCACGCCACCAGCCACCAGTGTTGCACATGCCGGATCAGCAGGTAGAGCAACTCCACGACCACGGTGGCCAGAACCAGGCCGACCAGCAGGCCCTTGAATTCGTCCCACAGCCAGGAGCGCAGTCTCTGGTTGGAGAGGTGATAACGGTGCTCGAGCCGGAAGCCGTAGAAATCCAGCGGGAAGCCCAGCAGTTTGCTGATGATGATCAGCATGAGCACGTAAAGGAAAACAGCAAACGAATAGTTGGTTGAAGCGCCGCGGTAGGCTAAATCGCGGAGCGTGCCGCTCCAGCCGGTCGCGAGGAGCAGGACCAGCAACAAGATTCCTAACCCGAAATCGGCAACGCCCAGCCACCGCTTGACGCGGTTGTAGCTGCGCGATTCAGGCGAATCGGCGGGAATTGCTGTGTTTTCCGTTACCGTGATCATCCCCAAGACTGCTGTCATTATCCTATCGCGTTCGGAAAGGCGCGAGACGCGAAAGTACAGGAACAGTAGTCAGTAGCCAGCACGAGATTACCGCTGGCTAGGCCTGTCGTACGAAACGCTCTGCGGTTTGCAGGATTTCGTCCACCAGTTCGGGAGTCGCGGCTTCTGCATAGACGCGCAGCAGCAGCTCGGTGCCGGAGGCGCGGAACAGAACCCAGGCTTCCGCGCCGTTGCCATGGGTGGGGGCATCGAGGAAAAACTTCACGCCGTCAAGATTCTCTTTGCGCAGGACCGCGTAAGGTCCGAGCCTGGTCGTTTTCGGGTCGGCGGCGCGGCGGACGGCGCCATTCTTCATCTCGTCGGAAATGTGGAGATCGCGCCGCCCGTAGAAATGCGGTCCGTACTCGCTCTGCAAGTGGGCGACCAACTGGCCGAGCGGCTTGCCTTCTTCCGCCATGACGTTGGCGAGCAGGAGCGCGTTGAGGATGCCGTCGCGCTCGGGGAGAAAGCGGCCGTATCCAATGCCGCCGGACTCTTCGCCGCCGATCAGGATTTCGTGGTCCATCATGAGGTCGGCGATGTACTTGAAGCCGATGGGACACTCGTGCAGCGTGCGTCCGTGGCGGGCGGCGATGCGATCGACCATGCGGGTGGTATTGAAGGCGCGCACCAGGTCGCCGGACCACTTTTTCCGCTCGAGCAGCCAGTTCGCCAGGATCGCGAAGCATTTGTTCGAATCGACGAAGCTGCCGTCTTCGGCGACCGCGCCGATGCGGTCGGCGTCACCGTCGGTCGCGAGCCCCGCGTGGCATTTTTCCGTCTTCACAATCTGCTGCAACATCGCGATGTGCGGCAGGATCGGTTCGGGATTGATACCCGGGAAAAGCGGATTCACTTCCTGCCGGATGGCCACGTACTGGGTGCCGTTTTTATCGAAGATTTTCGCGAGCACGCCGCGGCCGGAACCAAACATGGAGTCGATGGCAACTTTGAAATTCGCGCGGCGGATGATGTCAAGATCAGCGAACTGACAGACCGCGTCGACGTAGGCTGGTTTGAGATCAACTTCCTCGATCTTCGCGGCGCTGCCGCTGGGCATCGCGCCGGCGTGCAGTTCGTCCTCGATGAGTTTCAGGATGGCCGGTGTGGCGGAGCCGCCAAACTTCGCTTTGAACTTCACCCCATTCCAGTTGAAGGGGTTGTGGCTGGAGGTGATCATCACACCGCCGGCCGCGCCGAGTTTCTTGACGTTGTAGGAAACGGCGGGCGTGGGAGTGTAGTCATCGGCAAGCAGCACAGGAATGCCAGCGCTAGCAAGCACCTGTGCGACGATGCGGGCGGCGCGGTCGGAGGCGAAGCGCGTGTCGTAGCCGACGATGACGCCGCGGGCGGCGTCTTCGTTCTTGAGAACGTAGGAGGCGATGGCGCCGGCAACGCGGCGGACGTTGTCGAAGGTGAAATCGTCGGCAATAAAGCCGCGCCAGCCGTCGGTGCCGAATTTGATCTGGGTCATTGGTCGTTCGCTGTTGGTCGTTCGCTTTCGGCTGCGAGCTTCGAGCCGCGGGCTACGAGCTACGTCAAGTTCGTCAATTTCTTCTCATCCAGATGCTTCACAACTTTCCGGACGTCCTGCGACTGGTCGAGGGTGGTGATCAGCAGCGCGTCGTCGGTTTCCACAATCACCAGATTATTCACGCCCACCGCGGCAACGAATTTCCCAGGCGCGTGGATGTAGTTGTTCTTCGCATTCAGGCCGAAGGTGCCGGCCGCAGAGATGAGATTGCCGTCCGCCGGGTTGCTCCGGCGGACGCGGTGCTCGTGCAGCGAGGTCCAGGAGCCGAGGTCGTTCCACCCGAAGTCCGCCGGCAGGCAGAAGATGCGCGACTGGCCTTCGCCCTTGGCGGAGCGGGGCTCGAGCACGGCATAGTCGATGCTGATGTTCTCACATTTCGGATAGAGACGGCGGAAGGTCTCGGTAAATGTGCGCGTGCCGAAAGACGCGGCGATCTTTTCGAGGATCGCCGCGGTGTTCGGCAGGTGCTCGCGAAGCGCGTTGGCCAAGGTGCTGGCGCGCCAGAGAAACATGCCGCTGTTCCAGAAGTAGTTTCCGGCGGCGAGAAACTGCGTGGCTCTGGCGAGGTCGGGCTTTTCGGTAAAGCGACGGACGCGCAGGGCGCCGTTTGCGTCCGTTGCTCCAACTTCGATGTAACCGTAGCCGGTTTCCAGGCGCGTCGGGCGGATGCCTAGGACGACGATATTCTCTCCAGCAGCGGCGATCTCGATGCCGTGCCGGAGAGTTTCGCGGTATCGCTCAGGGTCACCAATGACGTGGTCAGAGGGGAAGAGGCCGAGCACGGCGTCGGGGTCGCTGCGCAGCAGGAGAAATGCCGCGAGGCCGATGGCGGGAGCTGTGTTGCGGCCGACCGCCTCGGCGAGGATCTGCTTCGCGTCGAGTTTCGGCAGTTGGCGCAAGATGGCGGGGCGCAGGTCGCCGTTGGTAATGATCCAGTGGCGCCTGGACGCGGCCATCTTCAAGAGGCGCTGCACAGTCTGCTGGATCATGGTCTGCTTGCCGTCGAGCGCGAGCAGTTGCTTGGCACGACGCTTGCGGCTCAGCGGCCAGAAGCGCGTGCCGCGGCCGCCGGCGAGGATGATGGGGTAGAAGTGGGGGTTCGTCTTCACGGAACTAGAAAGCCTACCATTTGCGGGTGGGAGTGAAAAACCTTTAACCACAGGGGGCACAGAGGAACACAGGGGAGACCCTTGCCCACGAAGGACACGAAGGTTTTCCTCTGTGGACCGCTGTGTCCCCTGTGGTTAAGGGTTTTGCTAGAGGCGTGTAGGGGGCTCGGCCCCCGGGTTGCCAGGCACACATGCCTTCAGGAACTCCAACGACCACTGCGGCCGCACGCTGAACTCTTCCAACGCGGCCGGGATTACAACGGCATCGCCTTTGGCCAACGTGACGGGGTCGCGACCCCTCGCTTCAACGACACCGCAGCCTTCGACGGCGACCAGGATCTGCGCGGAGTCCTTGCCGGAGTCATCGGAGGTCGAGAAAGCGTGCGGGGCCTTCAACTCGAAAAGATCGACAGTGAAGTAAGGCGCGGAAATCATCGATGACCGGCGACTCGGGCCGCCGTTGATCGCGACCGGCGCCGGGCGAATGACTTTCCCGGAAGCCACGCGTTCTTTGACCGACGCGAGGCCACGCTCGAGGTGCAGTTCGCGGGGACGGCCGTAGTCATAAAGACGATAGGTCGTGTCGGATTGCTGCTGGGTTTCGACGAGAATCGCGCCTCCGCTCATGGTGTGCACCGTACCGCCGGCGACGTAGATCATCTCGCCCTGATAGATGTTGATCCAATTAAGCAGACCGTCTGCGCGCTCTTCGTGGATGGCCTGCTCGAACTGCGCGACGGTGACACCCGGCTTCAAGCCCAAGGCAATCTGCGATCCCGGGCGAGTGTGGGCCACGTACCAGCATTCGGTCTTTCCCCAGGGCTGGCCGAAGCGCTGGGCAGTCGCGTCGTCGGGATGCACCTGGACGGAGAGCTTTTCTTCGGGGAACAAGAATTTCAGCAGGAGCGGGAAGCGCCGCGCGTCAGGCGCGGCGGTGCCGACGAGTTCAGGGCCGAATTGTTTGCTCAAATCCGATAGAGGGCGTCTCGCCAGTGGACCATTGGTGACCTGGCAGTCGTCGCCGGTGAGCCAGGCTTCGCCGATCTTCTCGCTGAATTTGTGGTTCGGGTAGATCGGCGAGAGGTCGAGCGTGCCCCAAGGTCGGGGGTCGAAGGCGGGCGACATCAGGAGTGGGTAGAGTTGGGTCATGCGAGCTTAGACTGTTATTGGAAGCCACACTTTGCAGATGATAAGGACAGGTAAATAACATTTTTCGTTCCAGCCTCCACCCCGTCTGACCTCTCATCTCGCTTATCTGCGGCACCTAGTTGAATTACGAACTTCTCTGGCACCACGCGCCAGAGCATCACCGATCCAGTGGTAAAGCCGGCGACGGCCCATTTGCCATACCGTTCATCGATCGCGGCTTTCAAGTCGTCCATCGACACAGATTTGTCGTAATGCGCCATCACCCCTGATGGACAGTAATCGTTGCGGAGAAGGTCGACGACCACTTGCTTTGGATAGATGTCATTTGCGTCCGGAGGTTTGTCTTGCCATAGCTGAGAACAATCGGACGACACACATCTTAGTAACTTAGGATTCGGCATAACAACATGTTTGCTAGTCTCACGTTGGCTTGTCCGTAAGACGTTAGACATGCCAGGACTATTGCCGTTGCGATAATTCTTTTCATTTGAGCCTCTTGCCAGACCATCTGCACAGTCTGCGCGAGATTGCGCTCTTATCGCCAAAGTGTGATCTTGAGCGAAGAGAAGATCTGCTCTTTTGTCGGTGCAAGAGACAGCAGGTCCTTCGCTTCG
Organism: Terriglobales bacterium; assembly: GCA_049273945.1. Lineage (GTDB taxonomy): Bacteria > Acidobacteriota > Terriglobia > Terriglobales > Acidobacteriaceae > Acidiflorens. The sequence goes on from JBASRS010000074.1 coordinate 153,902, forward strand.
CTCAGGATGACAACCCGAATTTATGGAGCACGATGTTACAGTCCGGCAAAGTACTTCCGCATGCGCTCCAGTGCACGGTCGAGATTGTCCATCGTAGTTGCGTACGAAATGCGGACGTGCTCGGTCGTGCCAAAGCCCTCTCCGGCAACGGTCGCCACATGTGCTTTGTGCAAGAGTCCGTGCGCGACGTCGGAGGCTGAATTCAGGCCGCTCTTCCCAAAGTACGCCGACACATTTGGATACGCGTAGAACGCGCCTTCCGGCATGGTGCACTTTATGCCCGGGATTGCGCGCAGGCCGCCGACGATGTGGTCACGCAGCCGAATGTACTCCGCGCGCATCTCTTCGACGCACTGCTGCGAGCTTGTTAGCGCCGCGACCCCGGCTTTCTGCACGATCGAGGTCGGATTCGAGGTGGACTGGCTCTGCAATTTCTGCACCGCGCCGACGACCGAAGCGGGCCCGAGCGTGAATCCCAGGCGCCAGCCGGTCATCGCGTAAGTTTTCGAGAGCGAGCCGACGACCAGAAAGCGATCCCGAAATTCGTTCAGCGATCCGACTGAGAAATTCTTCCCCGTGTAGTTGAGATACACGTAGCACTCGTCGGAGATGACCCAGATGCCGCGTTCGTGAGCCAGACGCACCACTTCGGTCATGTCGTCCGGGCTCATCACTGCGCCGGACGGATTCGACGGCGAATTCAGGATGATGAGTTTCGTCTTCGGCGTAATCAGCCGCTCGACCATCTGCGCGGTGACGCGGAAGCCCTGCGACTCGTCGGCATCGAGCAGCACGCAGTTGCCGCCCGCGTACCGGACCATGTCCTTGAACGAAACCCAATACGGCACGGGCAGGATGACTTCGTCGCCGTGGTCCACGAGTACGGAGATCACGTTAAACAACGCGTGTTTCCCGCCAACCGAGGCGCACACTTCCTCGCGCTTGTAAGCCGAGCCGAAATCGGCCGCGTGGCGGTGGATGATGGCATCCTTCAATTCGGGCGTGCCGCCGACGGCAGTGTACTTCGAAAAATTGGCGTTGATGGCCGCAATGGCCGCGTCTTTGATGTGTTGCGGCGTCGAGAAGTGCGGCTCGCCGGCGGTGACGTCCACGACATCCACGCCCTGCTGGCGCAGCTTCTCGGCCTCGGCGGCCGCGGCCATGGTGGACGAAGGCTCAATACGGTTAATGCGTTCCGTCAAGCGGACGGGGTGGGTGACAGGGGTCATCACGCTGCTCATGATTTCTTTTTCCTGGACCTGGTCTTCCGTTCTGGCGACTTGCGAGCCGGCTGCTCGACGCCCACGAACTTGAGCGCCGGATCCATTTTCTCACGGAGCTTCTGCGCGACCAGTTCGGGCACCAGGCATTCAATGTTTGCGCCCAGTTGGGCGATCTCGCGCACCAGGCGGGAACTCAGGTAGGAGTACTGTTCGGCGGGCATCATGAAGACCGTCTCCAGTCCAGGCTGGAGTTTGCGGTTCATGAGCGCCATCTGCAGCTCGTACTCATAGTCGCTGATGGCCCGGATGCCGCGCAGCACCGCGGTGGCGCCCACCCGGATGGCGTAATCCACGGTCAGGCCGTCGAAGGTGTCAACCGTAACGTTGTCAAAGTTCGAGGTCATCGCCTCCAGCATGTTGCGGCGGTCGGCAACGCTGAACAGCGGGTCTTTTTCCGGATTGCGGAGAATGGCCACGACCAGTTCATCGAAAATCTTGCTGCCGCGCTCGATCAGGTCGAGATGGCCGTTGGTAGGAGGGTCGAACGATCCGGGATAGATAGCTTTGACGCGTATCAAAGGGGCCTCGGCCGGGAACAGTCGATTGTATGCGGCGGGAAACGGGGATGGCAATGTTTGTCGAAGCCAATTTGGATTCGGGTAGTATTATCGCGGTGACCAACTGGGGATTCATAGTTCTTTTAGGCTCTAACGAGCGAGCAGATGCTTACGAAGGCTGCAATTTGGTCGAGCATAGTCGGCGCGGTGCTCGGTGCCGCTGGGTTGCTATTCAGCATTCTGGCCTTCTGGGCGGCGAACCGAGCGAAGCAGAGCGCAGAGGAAGCTCGGCGAGAAGTGCGGAGTCTCGTCGCTGCTGACAAATTCCATCACCTCAATTCCAGTGCGTCCGAACTCTTTAGCCATATCGAGCATGAGAATCTCCCCGTGGCGTCCTTCTTAGCCAGGGATCGCCGGTTTGAAATCAATGCCGCAATTACGAGGTGGGAGTTCTTGGACTCCGCTACTAAGGAACGCTTTCGGGAAGCTAGCCGCCTGACCCGGCAGGTCGGAGAATTCATGCGTACCAAGGGTCAACTGGAGGCAAAAGACAAGACCAGAGTACTCAGGAAGTGCGATGCGATCCTAGCGATCCTGTCCGGAGAATCGGGTAAAATACAGTCTGGGCTAGAAGGCGGGAGTCAGCCATGAAGTCTAATCGTTCTGAGTACCTACCAGTGATCCAAAAGCTTTTGGAAAGAACTCAGCAAGGGCGCGTCCAATGGCAAGGGGGGTTGGGCACCTTTTACTGTAGCCTCGGTTCGGAGAGGGAGAGTACCCTCAAATTCACACTCTCCAGCATTGCAACTCAGGATATCAACCACGACATGCGCTTCCTCGTTATGGAAGACATCAACGGAGATCCGCTATTTCGTGTTGAATCAAACGATCTTCCTACGTCGGCAGAAGAAGAAGAGATCTCTAACCTGATAAACGAGTTGTACGATCTTGCTCGCAGGCAAGCACTCAAGGTTGACCAGAAATTAGAACTGGCCTCAAGTCTTCTAGATCGAGTCTAGACTGCTTCTCTCCGTTCACTACGCTCCACCTGCGGCAGGCTATCGTCGTGCTGCTGGCACTTTTGTGGCTTCCGACGCTGCCGGCATGGTCGTGACGCGTCCCTGGGTGCCGGTGGCCTGCGCCGCTGCCGGGACTGGAGCCTGCGCCGCGGGCGACATCAGCCCCAGCGCTTTGCGGACTTCGGCTTCCAGCTTCGCCATCGTGTCTTTGTTCTCTTTCAGGAAAGCGCGGGCGTTTTCGCGTCCCTGTCCGATGCGCTCGCCTTTGTAGCTGAACCAGGAGCCCGACTTTTCGACGATGTTGTGAGTTGCCGCCAGATCGAGCAGGTCGCCCTCGCGCGAAATGCCTTCGCCGTAGAGGATGTCGAATTCCGCCTCACGAAAGGGCGCCGCGACTTTGTTCTTTACGACTTTTACCTTCGTGCGCGAGCCGGTGACGACATCGCCTTCTTTGATGGCGGCGATACGGCGGATATCGATTCGCACCGACGAATAAAATTTCAGCGCGCGCCCGCCGGTGGTGGTTTCCGGATTGCCGAACATCACGCCGATTTTTTCGCGGATCTGGTTGATGAAAATCAGGCAGGTGCGCGACTTCGCGACCGTTCCGGTCAGCTTGCGCAGCGCCTGCGACATCAGGCGCGCTTGCAGGCCCATGTGGCTGTCGCCCATTTCGCCGTCGAGTTCGGCCTTGGGGACGAGCGCCGCGACCGAGTCCACCACCAACACGTCAATGGCGTTCGAGCGCACCAGCGCTTCGGTGATTTCGAGCGCCTGCTCGCCGTAGTCGGGCTGCGAGACTAGCAGGTTGTCCACGTCCACGCCGAGCTTCTTGGCGTAGCCGGGATCGAGCGCGTGCTCGGCGTCGACGAACGCAGCCATGCCGCCGGTCTTCTGCGCCTCAGCGATCACCTGCAGAGCAATGGTCGTCTTACCGGAAGACTCCGGGCCGAAGATTTCGACGACGCGGCCGCGGGGAAAGCCACCAACTCCCAATGCGGCGTCAAACGAGATCGAGCCGGTCGGAATCACCGCGATCGGGACGATAGCTTCCTTCGACCCCAGCCGCATGATGGAACCTTTGCCGAACTGCTTTTCGATTTGAGAAAGTGCGAGATCAATTGCCTTGCTGCGCTCGTCGGCCATCATGGCTGCTCCTGAACCTGGTCCTTTGACCTGGGTTTCCGAATTTGGTTTCCGAATTGAAGATTGCGGGTAGCGATCCCCCGTAGCCTACACCCGCCGGCTGGAGTGAAAAGTGCGGGCCGTCACATCACTTTTGTTCAGTTTAGCATGAGGGGAAGAAAAAGCGAAGCTGGAAGTGATAGACGTGGTTCGGGAGAAGGCGCCTCTTGCGCCCGTAGCGGCCGTTTTTCGCGATCTTTAGGGGACGCTCTTCACGATCTTTTGCGGTTAGATAGGTTCTCTGCGCTCTCGGCGGCAGTGCTCTGCGTCCTCTGCGGTTAAAGGTTTGGCCGCTTCTTGCTAGACTTTCGACATGCGGGCGGAAGCGCAAACCGAGACCACCGATGACCGCGGGAGCCTGGGTCCCGGGTCGGCCCTCTACCTGGTCGCTACGCCGATCGGCAATCTGGAAGACATCACCCTTCGTGCCCTGCGCGTCCTGAAAGAAGTGGACCTGATCGCCTGCGAGGACACCCGCCAGACGCAAAAGCTGCTCAGCCACTACGGCATCCAGACGCGCACCGTCAGCTATCACGAGCACAACGAGATGACCAAGGCCGCTGAGCTGGTCGTGGACCTGGAAAGCGGCGCCAAGATCGCGTTGGTCACCGACGCCGGCATGCCGGGGATCTCTGATCCGGGATTCCGGTTGATTGCGCTGGCGATTCGGCATCACGTCCCGGTCGTGCCCATCCCGGGCGCGTCGGCGTTCCTGGCCGCGCTGGTTGCCAGCGGCCTGCCCACCGATTCCTTCCGCTTCAGCGGATTCCTTCCGGCCAAATCAGGTCAGCGGCGGAAGCTGCTCGAAAGCGTGCGCGAGTCTCCGCGGACGCAGGTGTTCTACGAAGCCCCGCACCGGCTGCTGGAGACGCTGGCGGATGTTGTCGAGCTTTTGGGAGAAGATCGGCACGTGGTGGTCGCGCGCGAGGTGACAAAGCTGCACGAAGAGTTTTTGCGGGGGCGGGTGGTGGAGGTTTTGGAGCAGTTGAAGGCGCGAGGCGACGTGAAAGGCGAAATTACGCTGCTGATCGCGAAGGCTGAGAGCCAAGAGCTGAGAGCTGAGAGCTCGACCGTGAGCGTGGCTCAACGGGTGCGCGAGATCGTGGCATCGGAGCAGGCTGATGAGAAGGCCGCACTGAAGAAGGTCGCGAAAGAGCGCGGGATCGGCAAGAGCGAAGCGTATCGCGAGTGGCAGAGGGGGAAGTAGTAACAGGGGACACGTAGGCCCGGACGCCCTCGTCCGGGCAGCCGAGCCGGATGGCTCGGCGGGGCTGGCAGCGGATTACGTCCCGAGCGTGGTATTAGACTGAAAACCTGCCGAGCTACGCTCGACGGGGCGGACGAGGGCGTCCGCCCCTACGTGGTTCGTGGTGGTCCCTCCTTCCCCGCCAACTCCTTCTTCACCGCCTCGCTGACCGCCTTCCCATCCACCCGCATCCCCGCGGCGGCAAAGCGGGCCATGGCGGCCTTCATCACGCTGCCCATGTCTTTCATAGTAGGCGCGGGGGACATCTCGGCGATGGCGGCCTTCACTCCGGATACGATTTCTTCTTCGCCGGCGGCTTTGGGGAGGTAGGTTTCGATCAGCTTGATTTCGGCGGCTTCTTTGTCGGCCATCTCCTGGCGTCCGCCCTTGGTGAACTGCTCGATCGAATCCTTGCGCTGCTTGATGAGCGTGGAAAGCACCTGCTGCGATTCCTTGTCGTCGAGCGGGGCCATCTTGTCGACCTCGCGGTTCTTGAGCGCGGTCTTGACCATGCGCAGGGTCGAGAGGCGGTGCTCTTCGCGCGCTTTCATGGCGGTGACGATGTCTTTCTGGATCTGGTCGATTAGGGGCATGGGAGAATTATAGAACTGGGGGAGGGCAGGGGTCAGAGGTCAGATTGCAGAGGTGAGAATCAGTTGGTATCTCAATCTGGCTTCTGGAATTGGTTCTACAGTCCGCCCAGGAATACTCCGTTGCAACTGGTCGCTGCCAGGCGAAGCTGCTTCAGCTCCCGGTACTCTTCCGAGTCATACCAACCGCGCGCCTGCTCCATGCTTGGAAACTCAATGAGCACCGGAAAGACCGGCAGCCACGTGCCTTCGGAGACCTGGACCGGCCCGCCGACCACCAGATAGCGGCCACCAAATTTCTCGACCACTGGCTTGACCCGCGCTTTGTACTCTTCCATCTTGGCGGGGTTTTTGACTTCGCGAATGTCCACCAGAAAATAGGCTGGCATAAGCGAATTATAGTACGGCAAAACTTCTAACCACAGGGGACACAGGGGAACACGGGGGAGGTCAGAGGTCAGATTGCAGAGGTAAGAACCCTTGGTGCGAGCGATCCTGCGGGACCGATGGTTTTCACTCTGCCCTCTGCCCTCTGCCCTCTGCCCTCCCCTAATTTCCGATTCCCGCCGCTTTCGAATATTCTGAAATGTTCATGCTGCGAAAAAACAGGCTCTTCACTCCCGGTCCAACGCCTCTTCTGCCTTCCGCGCAGGTGGCAATGGCTTCCTACACCGCCCACCATCGCACCGCCGACTTCCGCGCGCTCTTCACGCGCGTACTGGCCGACTTGAAGGAATTTATCGGCACGCAGAATGATGTGCTGGTGCTGACGGCTTCGGGCACAGGATTCATGGAGGCAGCGGTCTCGAACCTGACTTCGCCCGGCGACAAGGTACTCGTGCTGAGCGCGGGAAAGTTCGGCGAGCGCTGGGTGTCGCTGGCGAAGACGTTTGGATGCGGCGTGGAGACGGTGACCGCGCCTTACGGCGAGACATTCTTACTGGACGAAGTCCGGAAGCGTCTGACCCCAGAAATTCACTGCGTCTATGTGCAGGCGACCGAAAGTTCGACGGGCGCGCGGCACGACGTTGAGGCGATTGCGAAGTTGGTCAGGACGCTCCCCGACACGCTGATGGTCGTGGACGCGATCACGGGCCTCGGGACAACCCACCTCAACGTGGACGGCTGGGGACTAGATGTCATCATCGGCGGATCGCAGAAGGCACTGATGATCCCGCCCGGCCTCGCGTATGGCGCGATCAGCGAGCGGGCGTGGCAGCGGATGGAGACTGCGAAGTCTCCGCGCTACTACTTCGATCTGCGGAAGGAGAGAAAGTCCGCGGCGAAGGCGGAGACGGCCTACACGCCCGCGACTGCGATGTTCGCCGGGCTGGCCGCAGCGCTTGAGTACGTCCGCCAGATGGGAGACGGAAGTCTCGTGGCTGGCCGCAAAGCTCTGGTCGAGAACGCCGAACTCTGTGCCGCCATGACCCGCGCCGGCGTGGAGGCGCTGAGACTAAAGTTGTTTGCTCCGAAATCGCCGGCTGCAGCGTTGACCGCGGTTGCTGCGCCCGCGGGTACGGATTCCACAACGATTTGCAAACGCTTTCGCGATCAGTTTGGCGCGGTCGTCGCGAACGGGCAGGCAGAGATGAAGGGACAGTTGTTCCGCATCGCGCACATCGGGTACTACGACTATCTGGATACTGTGGGCGTGCTGGCGGCGCTCGAGCAGGTGGTCGCTGAAGTCACGGGAAAGCCTGTGGACTTCGGTTGCGCGGTGCGGGCGGCCCAGGAAGTGTTTGCGCGGGCGGCAGCGGAAGCGTAGTCGATGGCAAAAGTTCGGCGGGGTGCGGGACTGCGGATCCCTCGCTTCGCTCGGGATGACAATCCTGAAGAGTTTTTACGAGTCCAGCCCTTCCCGGCGCAGTTTCCGGCTCTCGGCCAGCAGCGCCATGGAGTGCATCAGGTTTTGCAGAGTGACGATGCCAATCAGGCGCTGCTCGTCCACCACCGGGATGATGCTCAGGTTGCGGGCCGCGAGCTTGCGGAAGGCGGAGGCCAGCGAATCCTGCTTCGAAGCCACGTCGAACAAGCGGTTCATGGCGGCCTGCACGTAGCCGTTGCCGTCGGCGCGCAGCGCGTCGAGGATCTTCTGCTTTGAGATGACGCCCACCATGTCGCTGCCGCGGACCACGGGGAAATCGTCCTGCAGCGTGTGCACCGCTTTGTCGAGCGCGTCTTCAAGCGTATCGGCGGGCGAGAGGGTGGCGAAGTCGGTAAGCATCACTTCTTCCAGGCGGACGCTTTGCAAAACCGAGTGAAAGACCGCGGAACGTTCTTCGAGCTGGGCCCCGACGAAGAGGAAGAAACCGATCATCACCAGCCACCAGTTGCTCATCAGCATTCCAACCATCATGAACAGGGTGGCAAAGACGTGGCCGATGCGGACGGCGCGCTGGGTGGCGTGGATGGGGTCCATCTGGCGGGAGAAGAGCGCGCGTAACACGCGCCCGCCGTCCATGGGATAGGCGGGAAGCAAGTTGAACAGACCGAGATAAACATTGGCCCAGACCAGACTGCGTAACAGATTGCTGGAGTGCACGAGCGGCCTGCCCAGCTGGAAGCCAGGGATTACGGTGAGCAAGACGAGCGCGGATACGCCCGCGAGCAAAAGGTTCACCAGGGGCCCGGCGACCGCGATGCGGATGTCGCGCTTCCAGGCGTTGGCCGAGTCGGGCAGGGCCTGGGCCTCGTCGAGGATGGTGACTCCGCCGATGGGGAGAAGAACGATCCCTTTGGCGGGTACGCCGGCGCGACGGGCGACCAGAGCGTGACCGAGCTCGTGCAGGATCACGCTGCCGAAAACGATTCCCACCAACCCCAGGCCGCGGAGGGCGGCGGTGCTGTCCTGGGTTCCCTTTTCGAGCCCCCAGACGAAGAACAGAAGGAAGAAAAAAGTCAGGTGAACACGGATTTCGATTCCGAAAAGCCGGCCCGCCGGGATGGACCAACTGCGCATGGATAGGTCTGCCAGTATTCTATCTAGTTAGACGCCGGGCGGAGCGAGGTTGTTGCAAATCGCGAAACGAAAGGGGCTGGGGCGGAAGAAACAGCCCGAACGCGGGCAGCACGCGGGCGAGGGCGCCCGCGCCACACAGACCATGAGAGTGATTGCGGGACAGTATCGGAGCCGGCCGTTGCGCTCGCTGCGCGGGGTGGACGTTCGTCCGACGGCGGACCGGCTGCGGGAGACGCTGTTCAACGTGCTGTGCGCGGGGAATCCGGAGGCGCTCGCGGGCACGACCTGGCTTGATTTGTACGCGGGAACCGGGGCGGTTGGGATCGAGGCGTTGAGCCGCGGGGCGGGGATGGTGTATTTCGTGGAGTCGTCGAAAGCGGCGGCGGAATTGATGGGAGCAAATTTGAAATCGTTGGGGATTGACGGCGGGGTCAAGATCATGAAGGCAGAAGTGGGGAAGGCGTTGGCGCAGTTGGAGGGTCAGGGCGTGGTAGCCGATTTCGTGTTTCTGGATCCGCCGTACCGGATGAAGGACGAATATGCGCGGGCCTTGATGGTGCTGGCGGGATCGACGTTGTTGCGTGAGTCGAGCGTGGTGATCGCGGAACACGAGAAGAGGTTCGATCCGGGGGAAGAGTTCGGGAGATTGCGACGGTATCGGAAACTCACGCAGGGGGATGCGGGGTTGAGCTTGTATCGGCGCGATGCGAGCGGCTCTGAGCTTCGAGCCGCGAGCTTCGGGCAAACCACGCACTGACATTCATCCCCTGGCTCGTAGCTCGCAGCTCGCAGCTATGCGCACGGAGGGTCGTTATAATCACTAAGACATGGCTAACTTCCCCCCGGTTGACGAGCAACTGGCGTACATCAAGAAGGGCGCGGCGGAGATTGTCAAAGAGTCCGAACTGCGCGCGAAGCTGGAGCGGTCGCTCGCATCGGGCAAGCCACTGCGGGTGAAGGCTGGATTCGATCCGACGGCGCCCGATCTGCACCTGGGACACACCGTCCTGCTGCGCAAGCTGAAACATTTTCAGGACCTCGGGCACACAGTCATTTTTCTGATCGGGGATTTTACCGGGATGATTGGCGATCCGACGGGACGTTCGGCAACCCGTCCGCCGCTGTCGCGGGAGCAGATTGCCGAAAATGCCGAGACTTACAAGGCACAGGTGTTCAAGATTCTCGATGCAAAAAAGACAGTAGTTGATTTCAACAGCCGCTGGTTCTCAAAGTTCTCGGCGGAGGATTTCATCCGGCTAACGGCGAAGTACACCGTCTCGCAGATGCTGGAACGTGAAGACTTTCACAAACGATTTCAGGAAGAGAAGCCGATTGCCATGCATGAGTTGCTATATCCGCTGGCGCAGGGATATGACTCGGTGGCGCTCGAAGCGGATGTGGAGTTGGGAGGGACGGACCAGAAATTCAATCTGCTGGTGGGGCGCGAGATGCAGCGGGCTTATGGGCAGGAGTCGCAGGTAGTGCTGACCACGCCCATTCTGGAGGGGCTGGACGGCGTCAACAAGATGTCAAAGTCGCTGGGGAACGCGATCGGCATTCACGAGCCGCCGCTTGAGATATACGGCAAGATCATGTCGATCTCGGACGAGATGATGTGGCGGTACTACGAATTGCTGACGGATGTTCGATCGGAGCAGATTGCTGCGATGAAGAAGGACGCGGCGAGTGGGAAGGCGCATCCGATGCAGTTGAAGAAAGAACTGGCGCGGACGATTGTGGCGGATTTTCATTCGGTGGAAGCGGCGGCGAAGGCGGGGGAGGATTGGGCAAAGCAGTTTCAGAAGGATGAGGTGCCGAGCACGACAGAGCTGGTTTCCATTCCCCTTGCTAAAGTCAACGCCGCCGGCAGCAGGGAGCTGTGGGACACTGCTTCGTATTGCCAACTCGATGATCCTTCGCTGCCAAACATACGGCTCGTATGGTTCGACAAAGTCGTGACGGAGGCTGGGATAACTGCTTCACGTACAGAGGCTGCCCGTAAGATTGAGGCAAGGGCCGTTCACGTCGACGGAAACAGGATCACTCGACCATTGGTGACCATCCAACTTGCATCCGAGAAAGTTGTCCGGCTTGGCAAGAAGGTAAAGAAAGTAGTGATCACCGAATAGAGCGGCATCTCCGTAGAGGCGGGCGTCCGCCCCTACGCAAGCGTGGGTGGCGTTCTCTTGTGCCACTCGGTCGCCTCCTCGTAGGCGTGTGCTACCTGTAGCACCAGATCCTCCCGCCAGGGAGCAGCGGCGAGTTGCAGGCCGATTGGAAGATTCTCTGATGTAAATCCGCAGGGGATCGAGATCGCAGGAATTCCCCAGACATTGAAGGGGCGCGTGTTGCGCAGCATGAGGAGCTCGGCGGGGCGCAGGTTTTCGGGGTGCGCATTGAGATCGGCGATCCCGGGAGGCGGAATGGGGACGGTGGGGGTGAGCAGGATGTCGACTTCATCGAATATCTTCCGGATTGAGTGACGGGCCGCGTCGAGTTCGCGGCAGGATCGCAGCGCCGTCGCGGCTGAGGTCTTAGCCGCCGATTGAATGCGGGCGAGGGTAGCGGGCTGGTAGAGCTCGGGCGAGCGCGCCACGAACGGTTCGTGATAGGCGTACGCTTCGGCGCTTGACAGGGTTCGGTCGGTCGAGACTTCGAGATTAACGTCGCGAATCTCGGCGTGGAGTCCGGCGAAGACTTTGATCGCGCTCGCGATGGCGGCAGCAATTTCCGGGTGCAGGTCGTCGAAAAAGAAATCGCGGGGCACGCCGATGCGCAGCTTCGGCGGGAGCTGGTCCAGCCTGGCGGTGAAGTCCTCGACGGGCAGGTCGATGCTTGCTGGGTCACCTGCATCGTATCCCGCCAGGATCTGGAGCATGACTGCAGCGTCGTTAACCGAGTTGGTGATCGGGCCGACGTGATCGTACGACCACGACAGCGGGATCACACCGCGCGCGCTCACGCGTCCGTAAGTTGGCTTGAGTCCGACCACGCCACAGTAGGCGCCGGGCAGTCGGATGGAGCCGGCGGTGTCGGTGCCGATGGCGGCGAAGCCCAGGCCCGCGGCTACGCTGGCGGCGGAGCCTCCGGAGGAGCCTCCGGTGATGAGGGAGGTGTCCCAGGGATTATGGACTTCCCCGAAGAAACTGATCATCGAGCTGCCGCCGTAGGCGAATTCGTGCAGGTTTTGCTTGCCCAGGATGATGGCTCCGGCGGCGCGCAGGCGGCGGACGACTTCGGCGTCTTCGGTGGGAATGCGGTCTTTGAAGAGGGCGCTGGCGGCGGTGGTGCGGGTGCCGGCGGTGTCGAGGATGTCTTTGAGTCCGATAGGAATGCCGTGGAGTGGGCCGCGGTACTCGCCGCGCAGGATGTCCTGTTCGGCGCGGCGGGCGTCGGCGAGGGCAGAGTCGGCGAGCACGGTGATGAAGGCGTTGAGTTTCGGGTTAAGTTTGTCGATGCGGGTGAGGCATTCGCGCGTGAGTTCTACGGGGGAGACCGATCGCTTCGAGAGTTGCTGACTTAGTTGCTGGATCGTGGGGCGCACATGAGCCTCGACAGATCGAAGAGATTTTACAGGTTGTGAGAAGAATCGATTGGCACCGGAAGCGACCCGTCCGGGAGTTGCGAGCACGGGACTGAAGGCAAGGTAGCGCAGGAACTTTCGGCGGCTGTCGGACGGAAGCTGCGTTGAACGCATTCTAGTGTGGATCGGTGGGCTGTGCGGCCCGTTTCGCGAACCCGCGCACCGCTACCACTACACCATACACAACCGGGCCGAGCAGGAGCGCCCACGGGCCCCAGCGCAGGGAGATCGGATCGCTATAGCGCAGGGTATAGATCACAATGCAAGTCATGACGATAGGCAAAGCAACGACGTAGGCCAAGCCGAGGCGGCCGCCGGGGATACAGAAGGAGCGCGGCAGGTCCGGGCGCTGGCGGCGCAGGGCCCAGGCGGAGAGCACGGTCAGCACGGTGGTCGAGGCACGGAACCAGACGTAGATGCTGATCAACTGGCCCAGCGTGTGCAGTGCCAGCGAAGCATAGATGACCGCGGAGATCAGGATCGCGACCCACGGTGTTCCGTAGCGCGAGTGCTTCGGAGTAAGGAAGCGCGGGAGGTAGCCGTCTTCGGCGAGGGCGAATGGCATGCGCGTGGTCGTGAGCACGGTGCTGTTGAGCAGCGCCATGGTGCCGACAATCGCGGCGGCCGTCATCAGATTGCCGAGCCAGGGGCCGCCAATCAGTTGCGCGGCAGTCGAAAAGTAGCCATCTTTCCATTGCTGCCAATTGTCCACGGAGGCCAGAGCGGCAAGCGTCGGCAAGAAATAAGTCGCCATCGAGAGCGGAACGACCAGCGCCAGGGCACGCGGATAGGTGCGCTGCGGATTTTCGACCTCCTCGGCGACGGTGGAAAGCTGTTCGTATCCCGAGTACAGCCAGATTCCCAGAGCCAGGCCAACTCCAAACACCGTGGCAAACGGTCGGTGTGGTGGCACGAACGGGACGAACGGGTTATGGTGCCACTTCGCCAGTCCGAGGACAATCATGGCGATCACGGGAATGAAGATGAACACTTCAAAGGCGGTGGCGGCCTTGCCGACCATCTGAATGCCGCGGATGTTGACCCAGGTGATGAGGGTAATCAGGGCGAACGAAACCAGCCAGTGTTTCCAGCCGGTGATTTGCGGGAAATAGAAGGTCAGGTAGTCGGCGAACAGAACAGCATAGGAACCGCCCAGGAGAAACGACGCCGACCAGTTCCACCAGCCCGCGAGGAAACCCCAGAAGTCGCCGAAGGCGGCGCGCGTCCAGCGATAGAAGCCACCTTCGACGGGCATGGCGGTGGTGAGTTCAGCCGAAACCAGCGACACCGGAATGCACCAGAAGAACGGAATCAGCAGGTGATACAGCAGGGTCATACCAGGGCCGCTGGTGGTGACCATCGATTCCAGACCGAACGGACCTCCGGTGGTGTAGGAAAACATCACGAAGACGAAGTAGAAGAGGCTGGCCTTGCGGAGGGTGGATTTTGGGGATGGAGCTGCGCTCGTCATGAAGAGGCTTCGTGTTATGGCAGGCTAGTGTACAGGAACATCGCGGATGATCCATTTCGAGGGACTTACGCTTGCGTCCTCCGCGACGAGAAGCTCTTAACCGCAGGGAGCGCCGAGGAAGGCGCAGAGCAAGCCAGCGTCAATCCGTCGCTTATGGCAACTCTGCGTGTGCTAACCCGAGGATGAAGCAGTCTTTCACTTCCGGCAGAGCGCGGCCATGGTGTCAAGCGCATCGCGCGTGTAGAAAGTGATGGCCTGCTGCACGACGACGTCGGGCAGATCGGGCGATTGGCCGACGAAATCCACAATCATGCGGACGCTGGTGCCCGCGTTTGATGACGCTGCAAACGTAACTTGCTGGTCTGCGGTTACGCCGATGGCGTGATTGAGCAGGGCCACAAAGCGGGGCGGCTCACACGAAGTCACGACCGCGGAGATGGTGGCTTTGACCGGCTTGGAGACGACATAGCGGATGCGGCTGCCGACTTGCCACGGATTGCCCTCGATCCAGGAAACCTCGTCGTAAACGCCGCGGTCGAGCAGACGGTTGAGATCGCAGAAGGCGCGAAACGTCAGTTCCGCCGAAACCGGGACGACCACGGAATACGCGATCCGCGGCAACATGAGCCCACCCCAGGAGTGGGCGGATTATGCGCCGATTCCGAGCGGAAGACAAGGGCACGAACTGGCCTGTTCCAGGTCGAGCAGCTTGCGCTTGATGTCGAGGCCGCCGCCGTAGCCGCAGAGCGTGCCGTCGGAGGCGATCACGCGATGGCAGGGGACGACGATCGCGATGGGATTGCAGTTGTTGGACATGCCAACGGCGCGGAAAGCGTGAGAATGGCCGATGGCGCGGGCGATGTCGCGGTAGCTGCGAGTCTCGCCGTAAGGGATGTCGAGCAGGGCGCGCCAGCACTTCAACTGAAAATCGGTCCCGCGGAGGTCGAGCGGCAGGGAGAAGTCGCGGCGCTGGCCGGCAAAGTACTGCTCGAGCTCACGCAACCAGGGTTTAAGCGCACTCGCGGACTCATGCCAGGTCTGGCCGTCGCCTTCGGCGGGCTGGCCGCGGTCGAACTCGAGTCGCAGCAGGCCTCGGGAGGAAAGGGCAAGGAGGAGTGGTCCGGCGGGCGAGCTGGTGCGGGCGAAGTAGATAGATTCCATGACGTTGAGGGAAGAATAACACTCGGCCAGGTGAGAGCACCCAGCGACTGAAGAAGGTCTGGGGCAAAAGCGGGCGAGGGCGCCCGCTCTACACCAAAAATAAAAAAGCCTCCCGTTTTCACGGGAGGCTGTTCGCTTCGGGGGAGCGCTGTTATTTCGGTGGCTGCTGTTGGTCGGTGGTGGGCGCGGGGGCAGTTGCGGTGGAAGCCAGCTGCTCCAGATTGTTCTTCAGGAAGCTGATTTCGACCCGGCCGCCGGAGATCCGCTTGGGCTTGGTGTCGCCCGCAGTCGCCTGCACCGGCGCGTTGCCCATGCCAACCAGGTAAATCCGGTACACCGGGATCTCATGGTTGAGAACCAGGTAGCGGACCACCGACTCGGCCATCTTCTGCGAGTTGGCGATGGCAGCCTGTCCGTGACCGGAGGAGAAGCCCTGCACTTCGATGATGTAGCCGCGCTGAGTCTTCAGCGGGGTAGCCATCTCATCGAGAGCTTCCTTGGCATTCTTGCTGAGCAGGGTCTGACCGGGCTTGAACCGAATTTCAGTCTGGGTCGCGGCCTGATACTGGTCAATGTTGGTGACGACCTGCTCGACCGTGTTCAGACGGGTGTGCGCCTGCTGCGCGGTTTGCTGGGCTGCGGTCGCCTTGTTGCCGGCATCAATAGCGTGCTGATCGGCTTCGTTGGCTTTGGCCGATGCGAGCTGGATTCCCTGCTGCGCACGGGAATCGGTGTCTTTGATCATCTTGCTGTTGGCAGCGGTAAGCTCGTCCAGTTCGTTGATGCGGTCGCTGATCGGCGCGGTCTGCCGTTGCACGTACTTTTTGCGGGCGAAGGGGTTCAGTTTTCCCCAGAAACCCTCGTGGGTATCCGGCTGCAAAGGAGTCTTGCCGGTGGCGGTGTCAGCCTTGGGAGCGGCCGCCTGGTCGGCGGGCGCACTCTGGGTCGTGGGCTGACTCTGGGAGGTGCTGGGATTCTGCTGCGCGAAGGCGGGGAGAATCAGGATTCCAGCCAGCAGCAGCGCGATAAGGGTGCGATTCTTCATTTTGAACTTCCTCCAAGTGGGAGTGGGGGCTCCACTCCGGGCGCCTTACGGCGCGTTTTGATTGCGTCTTTGCTTACCAACCTACCGAAACTCAGAAGGCATACCTTGACGCCATGGATGCCTCAGAAAGCGGCCCTACCACCGGCCTGCCATTCTTATGATCAGGTCTCGTGCCAAATGCCGGGTATTAGGGTGGGAATACAAACTCTTTGTTTTCAGAGATATTGTACCTTGCCGGAGCATTTCGGCGCTGGCTGCCGACTGGCTCGGCGGTAATTTTGGCGGCAACTGATATAAAAACTGCTGTGGCGACCCTCAAAAGAGCACTTATCCCAGGAACCGTCGCAACCGGCAGACCGGTCTGGTCCGAGCATCCCGTAGGGGCCGGCGGTCATCCAGTGAACATGCGTCGCTTGGTCACTGTTCTCCTTCCTCTGCTGCTGGCGGCCTGCACGCAGGCAAAGAAGGGCGGTTCTGATCTCAGCCGGCTGCAGATGCCGGACGGATTTCACATTGCCGTGTTCGCCGAGGCGGATGCGCCCCGCATGATGGTCTTCAGCCCCGGCGGCGTGCTGCTGGTGAGTGAGTCCGAGGACGGCAAAGTGGTCGCGCTTCCCGATCCGAAGCACACCGGCAAAGCCGAGCGCTCGGTGGTTGTGCTGGACAATCTGAACGAGCCGCACGGGCTGGGGTTTTATCAGGGGAGACTGTACGTTGCGGAGAACGACAAAGTGCGCAGCTACGACTGGGACGAAGCGAACCTGCGCGGGTCCAATCCTAAATTTTTGACTGATCTGCCGGGACGCGGCGGACACGCCACGCGCACGCTGCTGTTTCATAAGGACAAGATGTACGTTTCTGCTGGATCGAGCTGCAACGTGTGCGTCGAGAAAGATCCGCGGCGGGCGGCCGTGATGGAATTCAATCCTGACGGCAGCGGGATGAAGATTTTTGCGAAGGGCCTGCGCAACGCGGTGGGAATGGCCGTGAATCCGAAAACGGACACGGTCTGGGTCACGGTCAATGGGCGGGACCGGCTGGGAGATGACCTGCCGCCCGATGTGATCAACGACCTGGGGCAGAGCGGCGGCGATTTTGGCTGGCCTTACTGCTATGGCGATCGCATCCCCGACACGAATTTCACCAAGCCCGGAGACGACCGCTGCAAGAGCATGGTTCCGCCGAAAGTTCAGATGCAGGCACACTCAGCGCCACTGGGACTGGCGTTCTACGAAGGAACCGCGTTCCCGTCCGAATATCGCAATAACATTTTCGTGGCGTTTCATGGGTCGTGGAATCGGAGCATTCCTACTGGAGACAAAGTCGTGCGCGTCAAGCTCGACAGCAAAGGGCAGCCCGTGGGCGGCGCGCAGGACTTCATCTCCGGGTGGCAGGACGGGAGCGGGCGGCGCAGCGGGCGTCCGGCGGGGGTTGTGGTCGGCGCGGACGGCGCGATGTATGTAAGCGATGACGCGGCGGGGGTGATTTACAGGGTGACATGGGGGAAGTAACCGGGCGCCGTGAGTCAACGGCCCGGATTCGTCCGACCAAAATCAAGAGCAACTGCGGCGGACAAGAGTGTCCGCCCCACACCTGTTAGTTCCCGCAATATTTCTCGTACTGCTGATAGATAAAGGGGTCGGTCATGCCGGCGATGTAGTCGCAGATGACGCGGGGCAGCGGCTCGTGAGTGGATTTTTCGCGGTAGCTGCGGGGGAGGTCGTCGGGTTCTTCCATCCAGTGGGCAAAGAGTTCTCCGACGATGCGCTCGGCGTCTTCTTTCTCTCCTTCGAGCGCGGGGCTGAAGTAGAGATTCTCGTAGAGAAAGTGTTTGATCTGGCGGCGCTCCTGCGCCACCGGCGGGCTGAAGGCGGCCAGGCGCTCGGGATGGCGGCGGATCGCGTCCAGCGATCGCACATCGGCCTGCTCGAGGCGCTGCTTGGTGCTGGCGATCACGTCGCCGACCAGGCAGTCAAAGACACGCTTCAGAGCTTCGTTGAATAGCAGCTTCTCGGCTGCCTTCGGGTACAGGGCTTGTACTTCGCGGTAGCAGCGATCGAATACATTGACGCTGCTCGCGATTTGCTCGACTGTGAGCAGGCGGGCTTCGTAGCCGTCGTCCAGATCGGCGGTGCTGTAGGCAATTTCGTCGGTGAGGTCGATCAGCTGCGCTTCCAGCGGCGGGCGCAGATCCAGCAGATACTCGGCGAGTTCCGGATGATCTGCGGACTTGTAGTCGTGCGAGTGTTTGATGATGCCTTCGCGCACTTCGAAGGTGAGATTCAATCCGCGGAACGCAGCGTAGCGAAGCTCGAAATCTTCTACGATGCGGAGCGCGTGGAGGTTGTGATCGAAGGAAAAACCATGCTGCCGCATGGCGGCGTCGAGCGCTTTTTCTCCGGCGTGGCCAAAGGGTGGATGGCCGATGTCGTGGACCAGAGCCAGCGTTTCGACCAGGTCGCCGTTGAGCCCGAGTTGGGCGGCGATGGTGCGCGCGATTTGCGCAACCTCGATGGTATGCGTCAGGCGGTTGCGAAAGTGATCGGAATAACGGCGGGTGAAGACCTGCGTCTTCGCTTCCAGACGGCGGAAGGCGCGGGCGTGCACGACGCGGTCGCGGTCGCGCTGAAAGTCGTTGCGGTAGGGATGCGGGGGCTCGGGATGGCGGCGTCCGCGGGAGTCTGCTACCTGGACGGCGTATTCGGCGAGCTTGAATTCAGTAGCCAGTTGCCAGTCCCCAGTTGCCAGTTTACCGCCCTGGGAACGGGTCTCAAAATTCTCTCGGATGGCAGAAAGGCAAACCTCGGAGGCTGAAGCCTAGTCTTTACGACGGCTTCAACGGCACGGCTGGAAGCCGTGCCCTTCCCAAAATCGTTTTTTTGAAATCAATCCGCTTGGTTACTGCTTTTCCTCTTTGGCCAGCTTGACCTTGGCGGAGTCGAGCTTTTTCTGAACGCGCGCTACGTCTGTCTGGTCAACCTCGGCAGCGATGGTGCGATTCCACTCGGTCAGCGCCCGCTCCCAGTGGGTCGCAGCCAGCTTCAGGCGGCCGGTTTTCTGGTAGAGATCGCCGAGGTGGTCGTGCACGGTCGGATCGGTGTTGATCTTCTGCGAGGCCTTCACCAGATTTTCTTCGGCGAGCTCATACTTGCCCAGGCGGAAGTAGGCCCAGCCAATGGAGTCGAGGTAGGCGCCGTTGGTGGGATCGATGTCGACGGCGCGCTTGATGTATCCGAAGGCTTCATCTAATTTCATGTTCTGGTCGGCCAGCATGTAGCCGAGATAGTTCAAAGCCATGGCGTGCTGCGGGTCGCTGGCGATAACTTTCTTGAACTGCTGCTCGGCGTCGGCGTAGCGTTTCTGACGCTCGAAGGTGGAGCCGCGCAGAAACCAGACGTACTCTTTGTCATCCGGCTTGGTCGATAGCTGTTCGGCCTTGTCGAGAGCCTGTTCGGCGTCGGAATAGCGCTTGAGGCGCGTGTTCATCTGCGCCAGGGTAATGTAGACTGCGCGATCCTCGGGAGCGCCTTTCAGCAGCCCCTGGACGTCTTTCAGGGCGCGGTCGCCATTGCCCATGTCGGCCTGCTGGGCTGCCAGAACCATTTTCAGGTCGCGGCTGTTAGGCAACTTCTGGGTCGCTTCCTTGGCGGCATCAGTGGCTTTCTGCCATTCTTTGGCTTCGCGCCAGGTGTCGATGATCTGCTGGTAGCCGCGTTCGGCGTTGTCATCGCCGCCGAGGGCAACCATCTGGCGGAAGGTGTCGACGGCGGCTTGATTGTTGCCCTGGTCGCGGTAGATCGTGCCCAGCCGCTCCAGGAAAACCGCGCGATTGCTCTTTTCTCCCTGAGTGTAATTGCCGTCCGCCTTCTCGGATTTTTTCAGCAGATCTTTCAGGACCTGAGCCGCTTCGTCGAACCGTCCCTGAGCCTGGTAGATGGCAGCGATGTTGTACGGGACTTCGATCGAGTCCTGCACCATCGTCTCGGCCTTCTTTAGATTCTCGAGCGCGGTATCGAACTTGCCCTGCTTGCGGTAGATCTCGGCAATGCGCACGTAGGTTTGCGCGTCTTCCGGGTTGGCGTCGGCGATGACCTTGTACTGCTCGAGGGCCGCGTCGGTCTGCCCGTCATTGAGCAGGTTCTGAGCGAGGCCGCGAATGGCATCGAGATTGTCGCGGTCGAGTTCAATGGCGTGCCGGTAGGCTTCGATGGCGTTCTTATATTGTTTCTGCTGCTCGTAGGTGTAACCGAGCGCGGAGTAAAGCTTGGCGGAACGCGCGGCGTCGGGCACCGCACTGAGGACTTGGGTGGCGCGAGACGTGTCTCCCAGCTCGTTGTAGAGATAGGCCAGGGTGGTGACCGCTTCCTCGGAGCCGGGCTGAAGCCGAACTGCGGTCTTGAATTCGCTTTCCGCTTTCTGCAGGTCGTTGTTCAAGCGGTAAAGGCGGCCGAGCAGCAGGTGGTCGTCCATGCTGTCGGGCTGCAGGCGGATGATCTGCTCGTATTGCTCGATGGCGAGCTTCAAAACACTCGAGGAACCGCTGCCGGACTGCATGTCGCCCAGCGATCGCAGGTAAATCCTGCCCAGCAAGCGGCGGGCTTCCAGATTGTTGGGGTCGCGCTTGATGATGTCCTGGGCCTCGACGACGGCGTCGCGAATGCGGCCGGTGCGGGCGTAGAGCTCGGCCAATCCGGACGTCAGGTACTCGGAGGTCGGGTCAGCTTCGATAGCGGCGCGGTATTCCTCGATGGCTTTGTTCGCCAGTTCGCTACGACCGTAGGTCGCCACTTGCTCCTCGTACATGTGGGCGAGTGCGAAGTGATAGTAGGCGGCGGCGCGGTCGGGGACCTTGCGATTGGCGGCCGGGGGAGCGGCAACAGAGTCCGAATCTGCCGGTTTAGCCGACTTGTCCTGAGCCAGAAGCAGGGAGCCGCCGAGGGCGACCAGAGTGCAGAGCCAGAGCAGTTTTTTCATCAAGAATCCTAAAATTGCAGCCTTACACCACTTCGATGCCGGCCCACAACGTTTGGTCTTCCTATTCTACCCTTGGCGGGCATTCTGGCGGGTTGGAAGCGGAGTGACGGGCCAAAGCCGGAAGTACAGGGGCTTTGGGAAGCCGCTGTTCGCCGTTCGGCCTTCGCTTCAAAGCACTTAGCAAGAGTAAGTCCAAAGTGAAGTGGCGAACGGCGAATCGCGAATAGCGAATAGCGACCGGCAATCAATGCCGGAAATGCCTGACCCCGGTGAAGATCATGGCCAACCCCAGCCGGTCGGCGGCCTCCATGACCTCCTGATCGCGCACTGAGCCTCCGGGCTGGATGATGGCGGTGGCGCCGGCTTTGGCGATTTCCTCCACGCCGTCGGGAAATGGGAAGAAGGCGTCGGAGGCGGCGACGGTTCCCTTCAGCGGAAGCTGGGCTTTCATGGCTCCCACTTTGCAGGCATCCACGCGGCTCATTTGTCCGGCGCCGACGCCGACCGTTTGTCCGTCGCGCGCGTACAGAATGGCATTCGACTTCACGTGCTTGCAGACTTTCCAGGCGAACAGGAGTGCGCGCTTTTCTTCTGCTGTGGGCTGGCGCCTGGTGACTACTTTCAAAGCGGATTCGGTTAGCTGGTGGAGGTCGGCGTCCTGCACCAGCATGCCTCCGGAGATGTTTTTCAAGACCCAGCTCTGCTGGCCGGCGGGAACCTCGACCAGGCGCAGATTCTTCTTGGAAGCAAAGACCTCCTTGGCGGCGGCATCAAAAGCCGGAGCGGCGATGACTTCGAGGAAGAGCTTGGCCATTTCCGTTGCCGCGGCGGCATCAACTGGGCGATTCACGCCGATTACACCTCCGAAGGCCGAGACGGGGTCGCATTCGAGAGCACGCAGATAGGCTTCGGCAAGCGTCTTTCCAGTGGCGACACCGCACGGGTTGGTGTGCTTGATGATGGCGCAGACGGTGTCGTCGAAGTCCTGCGCCAGGTCCCAGGCGGCTTGCAGATCGGTGATGTTGTTGTAGGAAAGCTCCTTGCCTTGAAGCTGGCGCGCGTTGGCTACACCCAAGCCGGATCCGTCGGAATACATCGCCGCTTTCTGGTGGGGATTCTCGCCGTAGCGGAGATCCATCGTCTTCTGGAAAGAAAGACGCAGCGTCTGCGGGAAGCCTTCGGGCGCGCGCAACTCGAAGTGGCCGTTTACACCGACGCGTTCGAGAGTGGAAGCGATCGCGGAATCGTAGGCCGCGGTAGTGGCGAAGGCCTTCTGAGCGAGGCGCCACTTGGTTTCGGATGACAAGGCGCCCGCGGAGCGGGCCATCTCGTCGGCAATGGCGTCGTAATCGGCGGGCGAAGTGACGACGGCTACGTCCTGAAAGTTCTTGGCGGCGGAGCGAATCATGGAAGGGCCGCCGATATCGATGTTCTCAATCAGTTCTTCGAAATGAACTCCGGGCTTGGCCGCGGTTTTTTCAAAGGCGTAGAGATTGACCACCACCATGTCGATCGCGGGAATACCATGCTCGGCCACGGCGGAGCGGTGACCGGCGTCCTGGCGGCGGTGCAGGATGCCGCCGTGCACCTTGGGATGCAGCGTCTTCACGCGGCCGTCGAGCATCTCGGGGAAGCCGGTGAGTTCGGAGATGTCTTTCACGGTGATGCCGGAGTCGCGCAAGAGCTTGGCGGTGCCACCGGTAGAGACCAGTTCCACGCCCATGCCGGCCAGTTTGCGGGCGAAATCTACTAATCCGGATTTGTCGGTGACGCTGAGGATGGCGCGCTGGATTTTGGACATGAGGGCCTCGGGGGTTGCGGAAGTGAAAAGAAATTCTAGCAGTAAGTCAGTACCCAGTACTCAGTTCGGGTTTGCGAGCGTTGGTTAGCGTCGCGATGTGCAGAGATTGGGAATGGCGTGAGCGTTCAGACTGGATACTGGCAACCGGGTACTGGGTACTGCTTCTAGGTTTTCGCTTTGGCTTTGAGCTTGACCTGGCCGCCCTGAGTCTCGACCGAGTACACGACGGTATCGCACTTGTGCTGCTTGCGGATTTCGGCGGTCTTTTTTTGGACGAACGCAGCGAATGAATCGAGGCTGCCGGAGACCTTCTCTCCCGCTCTTTTCTTAGCTTCGCTCAGCGCTTTGTAGAGCGACTCCACTTTCTCGCGCTCGGATTTGGTGTCGGAGCACTGCACCGTGAAGGGCTTGGCTTCGGCTTCCGCACCGTTGTGGTGGCCCACGCCGTACACATGATGATGCTTGCTTTCGTGCTCTGCGGTAGGCCGGACACCTTGCACCGAGAGGATGGCGTCCTGCGGGCGACGATAGCCCTCTTCGCGGATGCGCATCTTCTTCCGCCAGAGATCACTCTGGATAGCGTAGCGCTGCGCCATTTCGTTGTAGCGGTAACGCTGGGAAAAACTCATGCGCGTGCCGTCGCTGAACTTGCGGATCAGGTTCGTGACCTTCCACTCAATGTCGGAGGGCGGCCGCTTGGCCGGGTTGTTGAAGAAAATCTCGTACTCGATCTTGAGCCGGCGCAACTGCTGGTCGAGCAGATTCAGTTCTTCGTCAATAGTCACGGAATAGTCCCGCTCACAGACTAGCCCGGAACGAGAGGCGGAGCGAGGTTCCCGGCGGACACACAGGGGATGGTACGAAAGTACCGTGGAGCAGCCGCCAGCCATCAGCCGTCAGCCATCAGTCTTCAGCAAAACAGCAAGGTCAGGTCTTTGCACGAATCATCAGCCGTGGCAGGGGAGCCACCGCGTAACCCCGGCTGGCTGCGCATTCTAAGGGGAGACTGACGGCTGAAGGCTGAAGGCTGACCTATTTCGACGAACTGGCCGCCATCTTCTTGACCATGGCGAGGACCAGCTTGCGGTCGCTGTCGTTGAGGTTGACAGCGTAGCGACGGATCTGGCTGAGGAAGCGGACTTCATCGTCGGAGAGCTGGGGCAGGCCCTTGTGCCCGTTGGAGTGGCCTTCGGCGAAGAATTGCGAGAGCGGCAGGTCCATGGCGCCGGCGATTTTGGCCAGCGTGTCGAGGGAGGGAATGGTGTGGCCGTTCTCCACTCGCGACAGATAGCAGCGCAAAAGCCCAGTGCGTTTTTCGATGTCGCCCTGCGACATGCCTTTCTGGAGCCGGTAGTTGCGGATGGTTTCGCCGATGTTCATAGGCGCGCGACTGACTCAGCCACGCAAAAGATTGCTGAATAGTAAACACAGTATTAGCGTCTGGCAAGTGGAAATTCCTGCGTCGGAAATGCTGTCTGTCTTGAAGGGCTTGCGTTCCTCGCCGAGTTGCGCTAGGCGCGAAAGGCAGTTGCCGGTTACTTTTTCAACGTGCTGGCCAGGAAGTGAAGCGTGCGTTTCCAGGCGTCCGACGCGTCATCCGGGCGGTATCCCTGCTTGTTGTTGGGATTCTCGAAGGCGTGGCCGGCATCGGGATAGATCTTGCTCTCTCCTTTCTTGCCGAGCTGGTCGAGGGACTGGCCGAACTTCTTCACGTCGTCAGGGGTGATGCCGTGATCCTGTCCGCCGAAGATTCCCAGGATCGGAGCGTTGATCTTTTTCAGTTCCGCGGGATCGGTGGCGAGATGGCCGTAGTTGATGACTGCAGCCGCCAGGGTTGGTTCGAGCAACGCCACATCGAGCGAGTATCCCCCGCCCATGCACCAGCCAATCGAGCCGATGCGATCTTTCTTCACGTTCGGTTGCGCGGCAAGATAGTCGAAAGCGGCACGCAAGTCGCGGGAGGCGCGGTCTTCAGGGACGCCGCGCATCAGTTCGTGCGCCAGATCGGGCGTGCTGGCGACTTTGCCGCGATAGAGGTCCAGGGCGAGCGCGACATACCCCTGGTCGGCTAGCTTGGAGGCTTGTTCTTTCACCCAATCGTTCAGTCCCCACCACTCGTGGATCACGATCAGGGCGGGGAACGGGCCTTTGCCGGCGGGGGTGTAGAGCATGCCGGTTACGGTGTCGTCGCCGGATTTGTAGGAGACGGACTTGCCGTCGGAGGCGAAGGCAGAAAGGGAGAAGGCGAGAACCAGAGCGAGGAGAAGAGGTTTCATGGGGGTTACTCCTGAGTTTGGTTACATCATGTTAGCAGGAGAAGAAGCAGGCCAGAGGTGAGAACGAGGTCGGAGGTGAGAACGAGGTCAGAGGTGAGAGGTCAGATTGCAGAGGTGAAAAACTCTTGGTTCCCGCGATACTGGTGACTTCCAGTGGGGTTAACCTCTGCACTCTGACCTCTGACTTCTTACCTCTGATCTCACTCCTACAGCCCGTTCTGTGCAGCCGCCTTCGCGTACCACGATCCCGATGCTTTGATCGTCCGCTTCTGCGTTGTGTAGTCCACGTACACGAGGCCGAAGCGCTGGCTGAGACCTTCGGCCCACTCGAAATTGTCGATCAAGCTCCAGGCGTGATAGCTGCGGACGTCGGCGCCGTCGCGAATAGCGCGCGCCAGCTCCGCCAAATACTGCTGGTGGTAGGCGATGCGGCGCGCGTCGTGCACGCTTCCGTCGGGGCCGGGAGCATCGTTGTAGGCGCATCCACTCTCGGTGATTTCCAGGGCCGGCCGGTCGTAGTCGCGCGTGAGGCGCATCACGATGTCGTAGATCGAGCGCGGCCAAACCTCCCAGCCGATATCAGTTTTGGGGCCTTTTTGTCCGGGCATCATGCGTGCCGGAAGAAACAAGAAACGCCGGTCGGAGAAGCGTTCGCTCAACGTCGGGGCGGAGACCACGGTGCGGTAGTACAGGTTGATTCCGATGAAGTCCAGGGGCGCACGCACGCGATCCATGTCGTCCTGTTGAATCTTCATGAAGACGGCGGGGCTGAAGGAGAAGGCCTCGGGGTAGCGGCCGCGTAGCGCGGGGTCGAGAAACCAGATATTGGTGATGGCGTGAGCGCGCTCGGCGGCGAGGCGGTCGCTTTCGGAATCGGTGGCGGGTTCGCAGGAAGACATACTGAAGACGCTGCCCACGCGGACTTTCGGACGTTCTGCCTTAAGGGCGCGAAAACCCGCGCCTTGGGCGAGATTCGCGGTGTGGGTGGCGCGCAGGAAATCGAAAATGCTACTCCGTCCGGGAGCGTGGGTGCCGTCGAGATATCCCAGGCTGGCGAAGGCGGCGGGTTCGTTGAGCAGAATCCACATCTCGACGCGGTCGCCGAGAGCGCGAGCCATTATGGCAGCGTAATCGGCAAAGCGGCCGGCCAGGTCGCGGTTGGGCCAGCCGCCGGCGTCTTCGAGCGCCTGCGGAAGGTCCCAGTGGTAGAGCGTGAGCATCGGGCGGATGCGGGCTTCAAGCAGAGCGTCGACCAAGTGGCTGTAGAAATCGAGGCCCTTGGGATTGGGCTTGCCGGAGCCGCTGGGCTGGATGCGCGGCCACGACACAGAAAACCGGTAGCTGTTGAGGTGCATGGCCCGCATGAGCGCGAGGTCTTCGCGGTAGCGGTGGTAGTGATCGCAGGCGACGTCGGCGTTGGTGCCGTCTTTGATTTTGCCCGGAGTGTGCGAGAAGCGATCCCAGATGGATTCGCCTTTGCCGTCCTCGTTCCAGGCGCCTTCGATCTGGTAAGCGGCGGTGGCGGCGCCCCAGGAGAAGCCCTTGGGGAAGGAGATCGTCGGAGTAGTTGGCGCTGCGCGCGCGATGAGCGGCGAAACGGCGGCGGCGGCCAGCGAGCGTAGGAATTGGCGACGAGTAGTCAGAGGCGTTGAGGGCCGCGGAGCTTCGCTCCGCTGGCCGGGTCAGAGACCCGGCCCCACACAGGAGCTAATTATGCTTCATGAACTTGCCGTTTTTCTGCCCCGTCAGCGAGTTGTATAGCGTCTCGAGAAATGCGTCGGCGGAGATGAAATCTCCGGAGTACTTTTTCCAGGGATCGAGAACCTTCTGCTCTTTCATCTTCGCGAGGGTCATGTTCTTCTTGAGCGCGTCCTCCACGACCGCGCGCGTGTCTTTCAGCATCTTCACGTAGGCGCGAACGTCATCCAGGTTCGAGACCGGGCCGTGGCCCGGGATGACCTTCACGTCGGGCGGAAGCTGGGCAATCGCGCCCTCGACTCCGCCGATCATGCCGTCAATACTGCCGCCTCCGTCTATGTCGATAAACGGAAATCCGTAGGTGACGAAGTCGTCGCCCATGTGCACGACGTTCGACTTGGGGAAGTAGATAACCGAGTCGCCGTCGGTGTGACCGGCGGGGAAATGCAGCGCGCGGATGTCTTCGCCGTTCAGGTGCACGGTGACATCGTGATCAAAGGTGATGATGGGGAGCGCTGCCTTGGTCGCCGGCTTGTGCTCAAAATGAACCGATGCGCCATTGCCTGCCGTGCCCCCTTCCTCCAGGCGCTTGCGGACGTTGTCTTGAGCGATGATCGGCGCCTGCTTCTGGAAGAACTCGTTTCCGCCGGTGTGGTCTTCGTGGTAGTGCGTGTTGATGATGAAGCGGACGGGCTTGTCGGTGATGCCCTTCAGCGCCTCCTGGATCCTGTCGGCCAGCGGGGCGTACTGGTCGTCCACGATGACGATGCCATCGTCGCCGACCGAGGCGCCGATGTTGCCTCCGGCTCCCTTCAGCATGTACACGCTGCCGGCGACTTTCGTGACCTGGATTTGAACCTTGCTGAAGTCGTCTTGAGCGAGGCAGAAGTGCCCCGCGAGGAGCGCGAGCACTGCAAAGCGGAAAACGATGCGCATGGATCTCACCCCTGAGAAGGAGGAATTGTAAACGGTCACGGGACAGGTGTCAGGTCTTAGGTGTCAGGTCTCAGGAAATGCAAAGTCGGGCCGGACGCCGGTTTTCCTGACACCTGACACCTAAGACATGACACCTGTAACCTGCACCACTACGGCGTGCCTTCGTACAGCGGCCAGAGCTGATCGGCGGTGGCGCGGTAGATTGCGTAGGAACTGCCGGCGTCGGAGGTGCGGCGGAAGAGCAGTTCGCCGCGGCCGTCGCCATCGGCGTCCACGGCGTCGATCAACTCCATTCGCGGCGTTACTTCCAAATGATGCGGATCAGTGCGGGAGAAGAACAGGCGGTGCAGTTCGCCCTCCAGGTTGGTGCGAGCGACCAGAGTAATCTCTTCGCTGTCCGCCGAGCCTGCGGCAGCCGACGGGCGCGTTTTGGCGGAAAGCACGAGAATCGGTTCGTTGGAGGTCGAAAGGTCGAAGATGCGCAGGTGGACATCGTCGAAGGCTGCGGGAGAAAGTTTGCCCGGAGCCTTGCGGGCGCCACGCGCAGGCGCTCCCTCGTGCGCGGAGGCGTTGGCCTTGGCGCGCAGCTCGGCGGAGGCGAGTTCCAGCATCTTGCTGCGGTAAGAGGCTTCTTCTCCGGGCCTCAGGTCAAAGATGTAGGGACGGGGATCCGCGCCACCGGCATCGGAAATCGCGGGGATGGTCTTAACGGAGTTGGCACTATCCTTGGCAGATTTGCCGGGGGTCGCTTCTTCGTCGAAATTCTTGACTAACTCGCGGCGCGCCGATGGATCGGGCTTTCCGCGCCGCAGGATGGGCCGATTGGGGTCCTCGATCGGCGGAGGAGGCGCCAGGACTTTCACGGTTTCCTGTGGCTTGGGGGCCGGCGGAGGCGCGACGGGAACTTTTTCCGCAGGGGGCGCATCCGCAGGCTTGGCATCGCCACGGTGCAGGCGGGGAGGCGCGTCCTTGTCTTCGATTTTGGGAATCTCGAACTTCTTGCCCTTTTCTGGAGGCTTAGTGCCCGCGGGGAGCCAAGCGCCTTCGGCCATCCAGAGATGGCGGAGCTGCCCGGGCTGCGTAATGGTGAAAGTGCCCTGCGAAACGCCCGTGCGGAAACCTTCATAGACAACCCCGAAATCGAGCGCCATGGGGACGGGAGTGCCTTTGTAGGAGCCGGCGTCGAAGAACTTGCCGTCCACGGTGATGACGACCGGGATTAGGCGCGCTTTGCCGTTGGGGAAGAGCTGGATCAGCCCGAGGGCGCGCGGTCCTTTGGAAGCGGCTGACTTGCGGCCATACTGCGCGATGGTGCCTTGCGCCGCCATTGGAATGCAGGTCAGCAGCGTGACGGCGAGCACGCTGGTGCGATATAACCATGTGCGGCGAGGAGAGGATCCCATGGAAGTCAATGATAAAGCCCCCGACTTCAGTACGACGGATGAGAACGGGCAAGAAGTTACCTTGAAGGATTTTCGCGGCAAGACGGTCGTGCTCTTTTTCTATCCGAAAGCCGACACTCCCGGCTGAACCAAAGAAGCGTGCGGGTTCCGCGACGCATACAGCCAGATTAAGAAAACGGGAGCAGTGGTGCTGGGCATTTCAGCTGATACTTCCGCCAAGCAGAAAAAGTTTCAGGAGAAGTACCACCTGCCTTACACCCTGCTGGCCGACACGGACAAGAAGATCAGTCACGGTTTCGGCGTGATCAAAGACAAGACCATGTACGGGAGGATATTCAAAGGCATTTCGCGGATGACCTTCGTGATCGGGCCGGATGGCAGGATCCAGCACATCTTCGACAATGTGAAGGCGGCAGGGCACGCGGAGGAAGTGCTGGCGTATCTGAAAGGAGCTTGAAGGGCTAGGTCAGAGGTCTGATTGCAGAGGTGAAACCCTGACGCTCTTCACCTCTGCAATCGTCTGTGGCTAGTGAGCCTTGGGGGCCGCAGTGCCGCTGATCGTAAAGGTCACGGCATGCTCGGCTGGGATCACCGCTTCCTCCTTGCCGGTTGCGGCAGCTACTCCGGTGCCGGCTCCGGCCCCGACCAGGGTGCCAATGGCAGCGCCTTTACCGCCACCAGCAATCGCGCCGATTACGGCGCCCGCAGCAGCGCCGCCGCCGATCTTGGTGGCATTGCTCTTCATGTGGCCCTTGCCCTTAACGCGATACGCGCTGCTGGAGACCGGCACCATCTTGCCGTTCCCCTGAACGGAAGTCAGGCGAATCGACAATTGGCCGGGAGCATGCAGACGTCCACTGGATTTGGCGAGTGTCACCTTGCCGCGTACCGGGCTACCAGCGGCGGCGATCGTCTTACCGCCGACAACGAGGTTCTTCGCGAGCGTTCCTTCGAAGTGTTGCCCCACCTGGGCTGAGCCAGAACTGATTGCCGAACCGATCCGCACCGTCACCGGAGTTCCTGCGGGAATGGTTTGAGCGATGGCGAACGCGGTCGCCAGCAATATGGTTGCGATGGGTAGAATTTTGCGCAGCATGACACGCCCCTTTCAAACGCAGACCACCGGCTCTTGTACTGGAGTCGTGTGGGAGAATCTGCGCTTGACACTAAAATTGTAGATCAAGGTATTTCTTTCTCCCGCGTATCGGAGGTACATGATCTCGCTTGGTCGAGTGGCCTGGCTGAAGGTGGAATTTTTCGATCGCGATCCACGCCGGGTAGCGCGGGCGCTGCTGGGGAAGTTGCTGATCCGCAAGACTCGGCGAGGAGTGCTGGCAGGGCGGATTGTCGAGACGGAGGCTTACCTCGGCAAGGACGACGCGGCCGCCCATTCCTTTGTCGGGAAAACGACGCGCAATGCGGTGCTCTTTGGCCCTCCTGGCTACGCGTATGTGTATTTCATTTACGGCAATCATTACTGTCTGAATGTCTCCTGCCTGCCCGATGGTGTGCCCGGAGGCGTGCTGTTCCGGGCCATGGAGCCGGTGGCCGGGATCGAGGAAATGGCCGCGGCGCGAGGTGTGGCGGTGCGGAAAGAGAGCGATCTGCGGAAGATTTCTTCAGGGCCGGGGCGAATGGCCGAGGCGTTGGGCGTCACGCGGGAACGCGATAATGCCAAGAGCTTCGTGAGCGCGCAGTCGGACTTGCGGATTGGGGATGACGGATATCGCGTCCGGCGGGTAACGGTGACGCCGCGGATTGGGATCGTGAAATCGGCGGCAATGCCGCTGCGATATTTGGTGGCGGGGAATCCGTTCGTGTCTCGGCCGAGGTTGTAGCGCCCGGTATCCATCGGCTTCGGGGCTACTCTGTAGACTCAGCCCTCGCACTCCGCGTATCGTGTTCTTCCGCAGCTACGGCCCAGGAGAACTCTTTCATGCAACGTTGCTTCCGGCTTCTCGTTGTGCTTTTCACACTTTCCTCGCTCGCTTTTGCCCAGGCAAACAACCTCGACGCCTTGAAAAAGGAAGCCCTCGAAAAAGTCGATTCGCGGCAGCAGCTCGTGCAGCAGATGGTGGACCAGATTTTCAGTTACGCGGAGTTGGGCTTCCAGGAAGTTGAGACGTCGAAGTATGTCTCCGGCATTCTGGAGAAAAACGGATTCAAGGTGGAGCACGGCGTCGCCGGCATTCCGACGGCGTGGGTCGCGACCTATGGGTCGGGCAAGCCGGTGATCGCGTTCATCACCGACATTGACTGCATTCCGCGAGCGTCGCAGAAGCCGGGCGTGGCCTATCACGATCCCATTGTGGACGGCGCGCCGGGACACGGCGAGGGGCATAACTCTGGCATGGCCGTGAATGTCACCGCAGCGCTGGTGCTCAAGGAATTGATGCAGGAACACAAGATCGCCGGCACGCTGAAGATTTTTCCAGGCGTGGCGGAAGAATTGGTGGCGACAAAGGCGTTCCTGATCCGCGCGGGCTTGTTCAAAGATGTTGATGTCGTGCTGGGAGTGCACGTGGCCGACGAGTTCGCCACCGGTTACGGGCAGACATTCGCTCCGCAAGGGCTGGTCTCGGTCCAATACTTCTTTCACGGCAAGGCTGCGCACGCGGCGGGTGCACCGTGGGACGGGCGCAGCGCGCTGGACGCGGTCGAACTGATGGATACGGGCTGGAACTTCCGGCGCGAGCATTTGCGGCTGCAGCAGCGGTCGCACTACGTGATCATCAACGGCGGAGACCAGCCCAACGTGGTGCCGTCCGAAGCCGCGGTCTGGTACTACTTCCGCGAGCTGGATTACCCGCACATTCTCGAGTCCTACCAACTGGGCGACACCATGGCACAGGCGGCGGCCATGATGACGGGCACGACCTTCACCAAGAGGCTGGTGGGGTCAGCCTGGCCTCCGCACTTCAACAAAGTGATTGCCGAAGTTCAGCAGAAGAACATCGAGGCCGTCGGCATGCCGAAGTGGGACGGCGCCGATCAGACATTGGCTAGGGCGCTGCAGAAGGAATTGGGGAAGAAGGAAGACGGCTTGAAGGAAAAAGTCGAGGAGTTGAAGCCGCCTTCGCCCGAGACCGAGCAGGGCGGTTCGGACGATGTGGGCGACATTTCCTGGGTGGTGCCGATGGTGTATCTGAGGTATCCGGCAAACATCCCGCATCTGCCCGGGCACAATTGGAGCGATGCGGTGGCCATGGCGACGCCGATTGCGCACAAAGGATCGACTGCCGGGGCGAAGGTTCAAGCGCTCACGGCCCTGGATTTGCTGTTCTCGCCCGAAACGCTGCAGAAAGCCTGGGCATATTATCGCGACGTCCAGACGAAAGATATGAAGTACACGCCGCTGATTGCGCCCAACGATCAGCCCGCCATCGAGATGAACAAGGAAAAAATGGAGAGGTTCCGGCCGGAGATGCGAAAGTTCTACTACGATGCGGCGAAGTACAAGACCTATCTGGAGCAGCTGGGGATTCAGTATCCGACGGTGAAGAAGCAGTAGTGGAGGCTTGCCGAAGCGCGGTGGCGAGGCCAATTGCTTGGGATTTTGAGGGTAAGAGCTCGACTGGACAACCGAGGCGGCTGTCGCTACGTCACGGATTCAGTACGACGTTGTCGATCAGGCGCGTGGTTCCCACGTAGGCGGCGACCGCGACCAGAGTAGGCCGCTCGATTCGCTCGACGGAATCGAGCGTGTCGGGATCGACGATCTCGAAATAGTCCATTCGGATTTGCGGTTCCTGCGCGAAGATTTCCGTCGCGGCAGTGATCAGCCGGCCCGCGCTTCTTTCTCCCGCGCGAAACTTTTGTTCCACGCGCCGCAGCGAGCGTTGCAGCGCGCGCGCGCGCAAGCGTTCGTCGGGATTTAAGTACGTGTTGCGCGAACTCATAGCCAGACCGTCGGGCTCGCGCACGATTGGGCAAATCACAATCTCCACGGGGAAATTCAGGTCGCGCACCATGCGTCGGATGACAGCCGACTGCGCAGCATCTTTCTGCCCGAAGAAGGCCACGTCGGGCTCGAGGATGTGAAAGAGCTTGGCGACAACGGTGGTCACGCCGCGAAAGTGGCCGGGACGCGAGCGTCCGTCGAGCCTTTCGCTCAAACCTTCAACGACGACCCAGGTAACCTCGCCCTTGGGATACATCTCCTCAGTCGTCGCCGCGAACAGGATCACAACGCCCTCTTTTTCCAGAAGCTGGCGGTCGCGTTCGAACTGCCGAGGATACCTGGCGAGGTCTTCCGTGGGCCCAAACTGGGTCGGATTTACGAATAGTGAAACGGCGACCGCCTCGCATTGCGCCTTAGCGGCGCGCACCAGTGAAAGGTGGCCTTCATGCAGAGCGCCCATGGTGGGGACGAACCCGAGACGTTTGCCCTTCGCGCGCTCGCGGCGGCAGGCGGCGCGGGTCTCGGAGATGGTAGAGAGAGTCTTCACAGGCTCCGCATCTTGATCAGGGAGCCTCGTGGGCTTGAACCTGCAATTCTTTGAGCGTCCCCATCAGCAAGCCGCGGATTTCCCGCAAGCGCGCTTTGGTTTGCTCGGAATTATCCTTTGGCGCCGTCTGGGAAACGAGCACGACGCGGCCGTAGGGCCACGCGGTTTCCGGAAGGGAGACCAACTCGGCCGGGACCTGTTCCGGCTTGAGAATGTGGACCTCGTGATTCTCAAGGTCCACCAGTCCGATTCCGTCTTCGCGGACGACCAATTGGGGATTCCTCCACTGGGCCAGGTCGTGGAACTTGGGATACTTCGCGGGATCGGGGTCGGGAATGCGTTCGAGCCCGGTTGGCTGTTGTGCCTCGGCCGACGTTTGCGGAGCGGGGGCTTCGGGCTTCGAGCAAGCCACAAGGGCGCCCAGCAAGATCACGGTCGCAAAGATTCGCAAGGTGCTCCGTCTCCGCCTCTATTATCGCCGCATCGCGCGCTTGCGTTGGAGTACCGTTTCGAGCGCCGCCTGCGTGTCTTTGGGCAGATGATACGACTCGGCGTCGGAGGGAAACTGGCCCCGGCTTACGTCGGCTTTGAAGGCGAGTACCGATTGTGTGATCAGCGCGGCAGCGTCTCCGTAGCGGCGGACAAACTTGGCTGGCTGGCTGAAGGTCAGGTTGACCAGGTCGTGGAAGACGAGGACCTGTCCGTCGCACTCCGGGCCGGCGCCGATGCCGATGGTCGGCGTTTCCACTTCGGCGGTGATCATAGCCGCCACTTCGCGCGGAATGCCTTCGAGATAAATGCAGGCTACGCCCGCGCGGTCGAGCGCGACCGCATCGCGCATGAGTTGCTCGATCGCATTCAGGGTCTTGCCCTGCACCTTGTAGCCGCCCATCACGTTGACCGATTGCGGCGTCAGGCCGATGTGTCCGGCGACGGGAATCTCGGCGTCAATGATGCGGCGGATCACGTCCACGCGCTTCGCGCCGCCTTCCATCTTGACCGCTTCGACGCCGGCTTCTTTCACGAAGCGGGCAGCGTTGTGGACCGCCTCTTCGGCGGTCTCGTGATACGAGCCATAGGGCATGTCCGCGATGAGCAAGGCGTCTTTGACGCCGCGGCGCACGGCGCGGACGTGGTGGAGCATTTCGTCCACCGTGACCGAGAGCGTGTTTTCGTAGCCGAGCATGGTCATGGCGAGCGAGTCGCCGACGAGCACGATGTCAATGCCAGCCTCGTCGACAAGGCGCGCGGTGGCGTAGTCGTAGGCCGTCAAACAGGTAATGGGTTCGCGGTGACGCTTCTTTTCACGAAGGGTTGCAGTGGTGATCTTGCGGCGAGGTTCGCCGACGGGCGTGAGACTCACGATGTCCTCCAGTGCCCCTCCGGCTGGCCGGATAGAGCCTGTATGCATCTAGGATGATGCTGGCGGTATTGTAGCTGAAAGTCACCGAGAGTGGCTAGTGATCTGTGGTCCGCGGTTCGTCATCGGGAGCAAGAGATCCGATGGGTTCTCCTTTTCGCGACGCCGCTTGACGCTGTCTCGACGAAACCACAGAAACACTATCTCATTCATTCGTCTGGCTTGATTCTGTGTCTCTCAGCCCACAGTTGCACCTGGTTTTCGGCAGTGAATTCCATTTCCAATCAGGTCGTGGGCGCACCAATTTGCACATTGACAACGCCACAAGTGACCGACAGACTATCTGCGCTCCGCTGCAAGATGAAAGTGGATACTTCAGGCAAGCCCCCAACTCGTGGAAAAACGGACTGCGCCGTTCTCGTGCTTTTGGCGGTGACTGCGGATTTAGCAAAGAGCACGCCCAACAGAATCGATTTCGGAAGGAGAAAATAATGTCTAAGACTTGTAATCTGTGGGCTTCAGTAGCCTTGACGATTTTGCTGGTCTCAGGTGCGACTGTTCTAGCCCATGCTGCCGCAATTGACGCCACTTTGTTTACCACCTACGGCATGGACTCTAATCGTACCGGTGTCAGTTGGGTCGTATGCGGATCCACACAGCAGTCATC
Organism: Terriglobales bacterium; assembly: GCA_049273945.1. Classification (GTDB taxonomy): domain Bacteria; phylum Acidobacteriota; class Terriglobia; order Terriglobales; family Acidobacteriaceae; genus Acidiflorens. Next base: position 189,507 of record JBASRS010000074.1, read on the forward strand.
GGGCTGTTACGCTGCCGGGGCTCTGGGGCCATTCGGTAAAATTGGCGCACTCATGGAAGGCAACCCATCGACGCACACGAACACTGTGACTCGCGCCATTTACGTTGTGGATGTGGCCAGTAACGGTGCCGACGTTGTGCTCTATGTCTATAAAAAGACGGACACCATAACTGCCCAAACTGACACGGTTAGCGTTACGTTGGACAAAACCGTCAATTTACCTCTTATTGGTGGTACTGACGCATTGTGTTCGATGGCAGCAAACAAGGGCTTCCTTTTCATTGGAACTGACCGAACTCCGCAGGGCGTTGAGGTGACAAAGAAGAAGTTAGGCGTCACAACATTTGGGGGATTTTCTCCACCGCTCAATGTTACCGCAATCACTGCTGACAAGTATGGCTACGTCACGGCGACGTTTGGAGGCTCAGGAAGCCCGGGCGCTTTTATTGTTTTTGGCCCGAACGGCGGATTTCAGGAGGACGGTGGTGGAACACCGTTCACGCTCAACCCGATAAATGCGGTTTTGCCCTCCACGCTCCCCCAATGATCATCGGCCCGCAGCGGCTAGGGTAAATAGCAGAGGAGTAGGGCGACCCGAAGAGTGATCCAACAAAGAGGGATTTCTTACGAGAGTGCGTTTACGAGCAGCTTTGCAGTAGCTGGCTTAGTTATGTGATTACACTCACGACCTCAATTGGGAGTCCCAAGTCGCGAGCGACAAAAGCACAGAGAGGATTTCGGGAACGCCAGGAGCCCTACGCGCTCGCCGCTTCCTGGCTCCCCAGCGGAAGGAAGTACTGCGTGCCCTTGATCGGGGCGGAAACTTTTTTCAGCAGCTCCTGCAGGTCTTCGTTGCGGTCCACGAAGTCAATCTCGGAAGTGTTGACGATCAGCAGGTCGGACTGGGTGTAGTGAAAGAAGAAGTGCTCGTAGGCTTTGACGACTTCCATCAGATAGTCCTCGCTGATGGCCTTCTCGCCGGGGGCGTTCTTTTTCTTCAAGCGCTTTTTCAGGACTTCGGGCGTGGCTTGCAGGTAGATGACGAGGTCGGGCGTCGGAAGCTGCTCGCGGAAATAGTTGAAGTAGCGGTTGTAGGTATCCAGTTCGTGATCGTTCAGGTTGAGGCAGGCGAAGAGCTTGTCTTTTTCGAAAATGTAGTCGGCAACGATAGTTTTGTTCGAGCGCGGGCCGAGATCGAGCGCGCTCAGCTGCTCGAAGCGCCGGATCAGGAAGGTGAACTGCGCCTGGAAAGCCGCGCCCGGTTCGCCGTCGTAGAACGCCTTGAGGAACGGATTGTCTTCCGCTTCGATGACGCGCTGGGCGGCCAAGCGCTCTCCGAGAACGTGTGCCAGCGTGCTCTTTCCCACGCGTATGGGACCTTCCACTGCAATGTAGCGGGGCAGTTCGAAAAGCTTGGCCATGGGAGGACGTGAGCAGAATAACTTGCTTCGTGCGCGAGCGCAATTGTGAAGAGCAGGTCAGAGGTCAGATTGCAGAGCTGAAACCCTTTCCTGCTCGTGCCATGCCGAATTCGCTGAACGCCTTACCTCTGCAATCTGACCTCTGACCTCTGCAATCCCTATACAATTTCCCCATGCTTCCAGCCCTGATCGGCGTGGCTGCGGCCGCGGTGGCTTGCGCGGCGGGATATCAGTCCATGGCGCCGACCGGGCAGTGGTACGGGCGGACGTTCATCGGCTTGCCGCCCGGGAGCAAGCAGATGGCGCTGACCTACGACGACGGACCGAATGATCCGCACACCCTCGAACTGCTGGAGGTGCTGGCGCGGCACGATGTCCACGCGACGTTTTTCATGATTGGGCGCTATGTCCGGCAGCGGCCGGATATTGCGCGGGAGGTGGCGCGGGCGGGGCACGTGATTGGCAATCACACGTTGACACATCCGCGGCTGATCTTCGAGTCGGCTGAGCGGACTCGGACGGAGCTGGTGGAGTGCGGGGAGGCGTTGACGGATGCGATCGGAGACCATTCGAATCTGTTTCGACCGCCGTTTGGCGGGCGGCGTCCGGCGACTTTGCGGATCGCGCGTGAGCTCGGGCTTGCGCCGGTCATGTGGAACGTGACGGGCTATGACTGGAACGCTCCGCTGGCGGCGCAGGTGGAGAAGAAGGTCATGGGGCAGATGCAGGGCGGAGATGTAATCCTGTTGCATGATGGCGGGCATCGGGCGATGGGCACGGATCGCGCGCAGACGGTGATTGCGACGGACAACTTGATCCGGAGGTATAAAGATCAGGGCTATGAGCTTGTGACGGTAGCCGAAATGATGGGAGCGGTCAGCCGTCAGCCTTCGACGGTCAAGTAGAGCGCCCCGCTGTCAGCTCTCGGCTCTCAGCTTACAATCTGGCTCATGACGGTCGTACTGAAACGCTGGCACTGGGCGCTGTTTCTGGCATTGTCGCTGGCACAGATCGGTGGGTGGATTCTGCTAGCGCGATCTTCGTTAATCATTTTCACAGCTGATTTCCTCCAGCGCGCCGGTTGGTTTACGCGGTTCGCGGTTCCGGTCAGCTACACGATCAGTGTTGCGTTTACCGACACGGTAATTATTGCGAAGCTCACAGAGGTCTTCGCCAAACAGAAGCCGTAAAGGTGAGAGCCTGCGGAGCTTTGCTCCGCTGGACAGCCGAGGGCGGCTGTCCCTACGCGTGCGCCATGGCGAACGCCTGCTTCGCTGCCCCGATGGTTTGCTGCACGTCGTGCTCGGTGTGGGCGGCGCTCATGAAGGCCGCTTCAAACTGCGAGGGTGGAAGATAGATGCCGTTTTCGAGCATGGCGCGGAAGAAGCGCCCGAAGGCTTCGGTGTCGGACTTGGCGGCGGAGGTCCAGTCGGTGACGGGGCCCGGCGCGAAGAACCAGGTAAACATGGAGCCAACGCGGTTGTGCCGCATCGTCACGCCTGCTTCTTTTGCCGCCGCAGCCACTCCGGCGACGACTTCGGCTGCCAACTTGTCAAGCTTGGTGTAAATGTCTTTGTGGTCGCGCAGGTAGCGCAAGGTGGTGTAGCCGGCCGCCATGGCGAGCGGATTTCCGGAAAGCGTGCCGGCCTGGTACATGGGGCCGAGGGGAGCGACCAGATCCATAATCTCGCTCGGGCCGCCGTAAGCGCCTACCGGCAGGCCTCCGCCAATGATCTTGCCCATGGTGGTGAGGTCGGGTTGGATGGCGTACAGCTCCTGCGCTCCGCCGAAGGCGAGGCGGAAGCCGGTCATAACTTCGTCGAAAATCAAGAGCGCCTTATCGCGTGTGGTGATGGCGCGCAGGGCTTCGAGATATCCGCGGGCGGGCGGCACGCATCCCATGTTGCCGACGACCGGCTCGACGATCACGCAGGCGATCTGGTGCCGGAACTTCTTGAATGCGTGCTCGAGGGCGTCGGTGTCGTTGAAGGGCAGCGCGAGCGTGAGCTGGGTGAATTCTTCGGGAACGCCCGCCGAGCCGGGAATACCCAGGGTGGCGACACCCGATCCGGCTTTGACAAGCAGGGCGTCGGCGTGTCCGTGGTAGCAGCCTTCAAACTTCACAATGTATTTGCGCTTGCTGTAGGCGCGGGCGAGGCGGATCGCCGTCATGGTCGCCTCCGTGCCGGAACTGACGAAGCGCACCTTTTGCATGTGGGGGAAGGCGGAGAGAACGAGTTCGGCCAGGTCGGCCTCGGCGGGGGTGGAAGCGCCAAAGCTGGTGCCATTGCGGGCGGCGGAGATGACGGCTTCGACTACGTTGTGGGCGGCGTGGCCGAGGATCAGCGGTCCCCAGGAACCGATGTAGTCCACGTACTCGTTGCCGTCGGCGTCCCAGATGTGCGAGCCCTGGCCGCGCACAATGTGAAGAGGCTCCCCTCCCACCGCTCGAAAGGCACGCACCGGTGAGTTAACACCTCCGGGGATCAGCTGTTCGGCGCGTTTGTGCAGCTTGCGCGATTCCTCGGTTTTGCGGGCCATGGGCTCCTCCCCAGACGGCAGCCACTCCATCCTGGGCTTCAATTCAATATAGCAGCGCCCCCGGGGGTGGGCCGCAGCGCGCTCAATCACACCATTTTGTGACATCGGGACAGCAAGGAATGGCGTCGCCGGGCCGCTCAAATTCACGGGATTTTCACCAAATCGCAATACTGCTGCAATCTCGGTCCGATAGCTTCTGTGTCAGATTGCCCTTCTAACCGGGAGGGTAGATCAGGACAGCTTTGGGGGGCTCCAAGCTGTCCGTTTGTTTTTGGTGCCTTGCTTCGCGAGACCTCCGCTGTCTTGCGCAGTCGGTGAATGGCGAAGAAGCCTCTCTCTGCTGTCGTACGCCGACCGTCCTACTTCAAGTACGAACGCACGATGTCAATCAGTTCATCGGCCGCGAGTGCTTGCTCGGAGCTGATCTTCTGCTTGGAATCGATTACGTGAAAACGGATATGACCCTCAAGCAATTCCGCCATCAGGCCATTCATGGCGCCGCGTGCGGCGGTGATCAACTGGAGTAAATCGGAGCACTCTTCGTCGTTCTCGAGGGCGCGTTCGATGGCGGCGATCTGGCCCTTGATGCGGCGTATGCGGAGAATAAGTTTGGGTTTTTCTTCGACAGTGTGCATTTTCTTCTTGACCGTAGTATACCCCGGTATGGTATACGAGTGGGCGGGGATTTGAAATCTCCGGTTTCACCAGAAAGGTCTATGACGAAACAAAACGACGAGCCTCCGAGTATGTGCCGCAACGACGGATAGAAGCAGTAGATGTGACTCGATAGCAGCTGTTCTCCTCCTCTATCACTTCACCTCTGCTTCTTCTTCCCACGACAACTCACGCAGAAGCGGGCGAGGCCCGATGCAATCCCCAAGGGTATTCCCCGGGGATAGCCGCGCGCTCCCGTGAACCCCTGTGTTGTGTCTTCGCTCGAATCGCGAGCTCGCAGGCATGCGAGGCAGACAATGCAAGACAAAGTGTTCTCAATTTCCGTGGGCGCTGAGGACGCGCAGCCGGTTCGCGGCCGCGTGGTCCGCAGCAAATGGCTCTATCGCGTGATGACCTTCCTGGCGGTGTTCGGTCCCGGCCTGATCGTCATGGAAGCGGACAATGACGCGGGCGCGGTCTCGACCTACGTTCAGGCCGGAGCACAGTATGGAACGCGACTTTTGTGGGTGCTTTTGTTGCTGCTGCCCATGACGTATTTCATTCAGGAGATGGTGGTGCGCCTGGGGATCGCCACCGGAAAAGGGCACGCCGCTATGATCTACCAGCGTTTCGGCCGCTGGTGGGGACTGTTTTCGCTGGTAGATCTGCAACTGGTGAACTTCCTGACGCTGGTGACCGAGTTCGCGGCAATTTCGCTGGCCTTGAGCCACATGAACATCGCGCCGCGAGTAGGAGTGCCGCTAGCGGCAGTGGCGCTGGTCACCATGGTGCTTACGGGCAGCTACCGGCGCTGGGAGCGGATCACGGTTTTTCTGTGCCTGCTCGACCTGGCATGGATATTCATCGCGTTGAAGTTGCGGCCGTCGTTTGCACAGATTGTTCACGATACTGTGGTCCCCGGAATCCCGCCAGGCGGGCTTACGTCCAACCTGACGTTTCTAGTGATCGCGATCGTGGGTACGACGATCGCCCCGTGGCAGCTGTTTTTCCAGCAGAGTTGCATCGCCGACAAGCGTCTGCGCTTTGCGGACGTCAAGTGGGCGCGGTTGGACACCTTGCTCGGCGCCACCTTCACGATCGTGGTGGCGGCGTGCATGATGATCGCCGGCAACGCGGCGAGGGTGCATGGGATCACGTTCTCCGACCCTGCGCAACTGGCAAGCGATCTGCGCTTGATTTCCGGCGAGACGATCCGGAGCGGCATCCTGCTGTTAATGATCAACGCGGCTGTCCTGGGCACGACGGCAATTTCGCTTTCGAGCGCCTGGGCGTATGGCGAAGTGAGAGGCTGGGCGCACAGCCTGGAAATGCCGGTGCGCACGGCACCCGGCTTCTACTTGACCTACGTGGCGTGTGTCGGCCTGGCGGCCGCGATTGTGCTGATCCCGGGAGCTCCGTTGCAGCTCATCATTCTGGGCGTGCAGGTGCTGGCGGGGATCATCCTGCCTTCGGCCATCATCTTTCTGCAATTGTTGCTCAACGACAAGGAAGTACTCGGCGAGCAGTTCGTCAACAAGCCCTGGAACAACTGGGTGAACTGGACGATCATCATCGTTCTTTTCATTCTTTCACTGATTCTGGCGGCCGAGGTGGCCGTCCCTAGCCTATTTCCCGCAAGTTAAGGAAGGAGGTGCGCTCATGAACACGCTTGATTTTCTCAGGCCGGCCATGGTTTCCGAGGTTCCGCAAGACCACTTTCTGGTCGTGCATCCCCTGGACGACCTTCCAGAGGCAAAGGTGGAGACCTCAACGCTGGGCCCGATGCCGATGACGACGAATGTAAAACTAGCCTTGATGACGCTGCGTGGCTATCTGGTCCTGATGATGTTGCTGGTGTTCTATCACGTGCTGGACCTGGCGGGAGTCCTCGGACGAAAGGGACATTAACAATTCTTTATTACAGGCGAGTTATCCTCTAGACCGAAGACCGAGTCAACGAATTGTGAAAGTAGATTGCCAAAACGTGGGGAATCGCACAACGCTGTCCCGCCTTGCGAAGCGGGTGCTGGTTCTTCTGTGCGGGACTGTCTTGTGGATGACAGCGCGCGGCTGGGCACAGAGTGCGGATGATGCGGCCGCGGGGCAGTCAACGCCAGATGATCCTGCAGTGAGCATGTTCCCGCACTCGCAAACGGCGCGCTGGTGGGTTTCCGGGCAGGACAACATCATTTCGCAGTGGCATCCCTCGTTCGTCGCGAAGTACAGCGGGCCCAACAGTTTTCGAACCCATCCCGAGCACGCCACCTCGAACATCGCGACCCTGTTTACCGGATTCCAGCTGACCAGCACGACCGAGATTTTCATGCACTTTGAAGCTGCAGCCGGAGGTGGCCTCAGCGACGCGCTCGGTCTTGGAGGCTTCACCGATCTCGATGTGGTCCGCAACCCTACTTTGGGAACCACGCCCTACATCGCCCGTGGGATGATCCGGCAAATCATTCCGCTGAGCAGCGAAACGATCGAGGCGGAGCGCAATCCATGGTATCTGGTTACCAAGGTTCCGGTCCGCCGCCTGGAGCTGCGTTTCGGCAAGATGGGAACCAATGACTTCTTCGACATCAACGGCGCCGGAACCGACAGCCACCTCCAGTTCATGAACTGGACGGTAGACAACAACGGCGCTTATGACTATGCAGCTGATACCCGCGGCTATACCGTCGGGTTGCTCGCGGAATATCACGACCGGAACTGGGCGTTTCGATTCGAAGAAGCGCTCATGCCCAAGGTTGCCAATGGGATCGATCTGCAATGGAACTTGCGCAGGGCACGGGCGGAGAACTTCGAGGTGGAATTGCATCCTGCGCTTCAGGGCAAGCGCGCGACCACGATCCGGCTGCTTTCGTTCGTCAATCACGCCAACATGGGCGTGTATCGCAACGCCATCGCCGATTTCTTGGCCGGCAAGACGCCACGGCCAACCATAACGGACCATCCCGAGCGCACGACCATCAAGTATGGATTCGGCCTGAACCTGGAAGAGCAGATCAGCCGCTACGCCAGAGCCTTCGGGCGCTTTGGCTGGAATGAAGGCCAGCATGAATCCTACGCGTACACGGAAGTGGACCAAACCTTCCAACTGGGGGGCGATCTTGCAGGTGAACGATGGCACCGCAAGCTCGACAAAGTTGGCGTCGTGTTAGTCTCCAACGCCATCAAGAAGGATCATCAGGAGTATCTGCGACTTGGCGGGCTAGGATTTCTGCTGGGGGACAGTACGCTGAACTACGGGCGTGAGAACATCGTCGAAACGTATTACAACGTGCACGTCTGGCGCGGGATCTTCAGCGCTTTCGATCTGCAACACATCAACAATCCCGGGTATAACCGCGATCGCGGACCGGTGCTGGTGCCGGGTCTGCGGTTTCACCTGGAGTTCTAGAGACAAAGAATCCGACGCGCGTGTACTGGCGCAGCTTTATCGAATCGCCTACCGCTGGATTCCAGCCTCTTGTTTCTGCATCGTCCGGACCGCCCAGGCCATCCGCGGCGTGTTGTGGGCGATGCCGAAGCGGCCCTGGGCGTCGAGCAGAATCATGCCGCCGTGCCCATTCACGCGCTGTTTCAGGTAATTCATCGCTTCCTGCGCGACCCACTCCGGCAAGCTGCCGGATTCGACGCGATCGGCGGCCCACTTGGCCAGCACCAACTTCATGATGGGCTCGCCCCAGCCGGTGGTGGAAGCGGCGGCGCTCAGATTGTCGGCGTAGCAGCCGCAGCCGATCAGGGAAGAGTCGCCGAGACGTCCGGGCGCCTTGCCGAGCGTGCCGCCGGTTGAAGTCGCGGCGGCGATATTGCCATCGCGGTCGAGGGCGACGGCGCCGACGGTGTCGTGCGAAATCGCGGGCGCGAACAAGTCGGCGCGATGTTCTTCCAGGTGCGACTGATACTGCCGGAGACGCTCGACCTCGCGGGGAATGATCAGGTCTTCGTTCTTGCAGAGCGGGATGCCGTGCTCGGCGGCGAATCTCTCCGCTCCTTCGCCGACGAAATAGACGTGCGGGCTTTCGCTCAAAATCAGGCGGGCGGCGCGGACCGGATTGCGCAGCCGTTCGATGCAACCGACGCCCCCGGCTCGCAACGTGCCGCCGTCCATGATGAGGGCGTCGAGTTGGACCCGTCCCTCACGGTTCAGGAAGCTGCCGCGGCCGGCGTCGAAGGTCTCGTCGTCTTCCATGACGACCACGGCTTCTTCGACCGCGTCGAGGGAACAGCCGCCGCGCTCGAGCACACGCCATCCGGCGGCGGCGGCGTTGCGTACGCCGTTGAGGTGGGCCTCGACCATGTCATCGGGAATCGCCCAGGCGCCGCCATGGACCACCAGAACAGGATTGCTTGGCAAGTCTTGGACTCCGTGTGAAGTCGCCGTCTAGTCTAGCATCCGGGAATTGGGTCGAGACGCCGCGGCTTCGCCCGGCTGGACAGCCAAGGGCGGCTGACCTACGTGATTCGAGAGGGGGCAGGCGCTATGCGGCGCGCCCGGCGGCGGGGGCTTCCATGTCTCTTGTCCGCTGCCAGGTGTACACGATGCGGTGGATCACGGTGATGGTGGAAAGCACTGCGATGACCCAGAGCACGGGCGCCATTACGTTGAAGAGCGCTCCGATGATCACCAGCACCAAGCGCTCGGGGCGCTCCATGAATCCGACGCGGCAGGTGCCGATGAGAGACTCGGCGCGGGCGCGGGCGTAGCTGACCATGATGGCACTGATCATCACCAGCGCGGTCAGAACGACGTAGAAGAAGCGATTCCCGCGGGCGTAGAAGACGAGGAGTCCGAAGAAGAGAGAAGCGTCGCTGTAGCGGTCGACGACGGAATCAAAGAAGGCCCCGAAGCGGGTTACCTGGTTGGAGGCGCGGGCCACTCGTCCGTCCACGAGATCGAAAAAACCCGAGCCGATGATGACCAAGCCGGCGTAGAAGAACATGCGGCGCTGGTTCTCGCCGTTGGCGTAGCCGAACAGGAACGCGGCGTAAGTGTTAACGGCCAGCCCCATCAGGGTCAGGACGTTGGGATTGATGCGGGTCAGCGCCAGCATGCGCACGATGGCATCGAGCAGCACGCCGCAGGCCCGGCCGACTCCGCTGGTCCAGCTCATTGGGCTCCCGCTTCCGGAGTGATTTCGTCGTGGATGGTGGTGAGCTTCAGGATTTCCAGTTCGCGATTGCCGTTCGGGGTCACAACCTGGGTGCTGTCGCCGACTTTCTTGTTAAGCAGCGAGCGGCCGATGGGCGACGTGGTCGAGATTTTGCCGGCGGCCACGTCGGATTCTTCGCTGGTCACAAGCGTGTACTCGACTTCCTCCTCCTTGGTGCTGTCGTAGACCTTCACGGTTGAGCCCAAGCCGACCTTGTCCCGAGGGATATTACTCAGGTTGATCAGGGAGAGGTCGGCCAGCCGCTTGCCCAGCTGCCGGATGCGCGCCTTGAGGTATTCCTGGCGCTGCTTGGCCATATGGTACTCGGCGTTCTCACTGAGGTCGCCCATGGCGACGGCTTTCTTGAGCTCCCGGGGGATATCGTGAGACAGTTCGCGCTCCAGCGTGGCCAGTTCGTCCTGGAGCTTCTTCTTGATGTGCTCCGTCATGTGCTTGGAATTATAAACCGCAGGGCCGCGCGGGGGTGGCGTCAGGGTCGTACCGGGTTGCTACCGCAGTGGGGCAAACCCATCAGCGGGAATGACTTACGCTGGCAACTGCCGGAATCTGGAAGGGTGCCGACGGCTCCCCGGCGGGAACCCTTATCTGGATTGCCTTTACGGGCCTGGTCAGCTAGACTGAGGGAGTTCCCCACGCCTCGGGTGAGGTTCCCCTCCATGAACGGCGACCGCGTTTTCCACATTGGCGACCGGGTTGTTTACCCCAATCACGGCGTCGGTATCATTGAACAGATCAGCAGCCGGACTATCGGGGCCTCCATCGAGAAGTTCTACCTCCTGAAAATCAAGTCGAGCAGCCTGAAGGTAATGGTCCCATTTCACAACGTGATCAGCGTTGGGCTACGTCCTGTCGTGCGGAATGGCGAGGTCCAGAAGATCGTAGACTACCTCTCTTCGGGCGAGTGCAACAACGCGCAGGACTGGAAAGACCGGTTCAAGGAAAACTCCGAGCGCATGCGCACCGGCTTCCTGCTGGATGTGGCCGCAGTCCTCAAGAGCCTATTGATGCTGGGCCAGACCAAGTCGCTGTCCTTTCGCGAAAAGAAGATGCTGGAGCGGGCCCGCTACCTGCTGGTCAGCGAACTCGCCATCTCCCGGAACTGCGACGAGGTCCAGATCGAGCAGGTGCTTGCCAAGGCCCTGACCAAGTGCAATCTGCGGTTCCCGGAACTGGCAGAGTTGGCTTCCTAGCCGCGTTCGCGGTTCGAACGAGCTTCCAACCAGGATTGAAGAATCAGGACGGCGGCCATCCGGTCGACGGCCTTCCCCCGCTTCTCGATGGAAAGCTCGGCATCGCGCAGCAGGCGGTTGGCCTCGGTGGAGGTCCAGCGCTCGTCCCAGAGATGGACGGTGACGCCGAAGTGGGACTGCAGTTCTTCCGCGAAGCGGCGCATCTTCTCGGACTGCGTGCCCTCGGCGCCACTCAGGCGCAGCGGCAGGCCGACCACGACTTCCCGCACCTGATACTCGGCCAGCAGCCGTGCCAGCGCCTCCAGGTCCCGCCGCTTGTTCTGGCGCTGGATGGTTTCCAGCCCCTGGGCCGTGATGCCGAGCGGATCTGAGACGGCGACCCCAATCCGCTTCGCGCCGACGTCCAAGGCCAGAATCCGGGGTGGCAAGGCAGAAGCAGCCATTGGCCAATTGTAGATTGCAGAAGGCAGAACTCAGATTGCAGAAGTAAAACCAGTCGCTCAGCGGACAGAGTCTCAATTCTGCAATCTGACTTCTTACTTCTGCAATTGGCTTCTGCAATCCGTTGGTGCAAATCTCCGTCCGGTCAGGCAGAATGATGGGCCGGCCCGGACGCAGAATGGATACTCCCGAAACACCTCGCCGCCATCACTGGTCGCTGACGCTGCTGGGCATCGGCCTGATCATCGTATTCGCGTATTACGGCGAATCGGTGCTGGCCGTGCTGTTCTTTTCCATCCTGCTGACCTTCGTGCTGGATCCGCTCGTGGAGGCTCTCGGCATCTATTTGCGGCTTCCCCGAGCCTTAGCGGCGCTGATCGCAGTGCTCCTGCTGCTTGCTTTGACTTACGGCATCTCGTATGCCTCGTACAGCCGGGCCATCGTCTTCGTGGATACCGTACCTCAGTACTCGCTCAAGATCCGCTCCATTCTGAAGCCCTTCCGGCAACAAGCAGAGAAGCTCCAAAAAACCGGGGAAGCGGTCGGGGAACCGGAGGCGACCAACGTCATCGCTGTCCGCCCGGTTACGAGCTGGTCGGACATGCTGACGCATGGAGTCGGCACCTTGACCGAGGTCTTGCTGGCCGCCTCCTTCATTCCGTTCCTGGCGTATTTCCTGCTGACCTGGAAGCATCATGCGCGCTCCGCCACCGTGATGCTGTTTCCCTTGCAGCACCGGCACACGGCGTATGTCACGCTGGGACTGATTGGCAAGATGCTGCAGAGCTTCATCGTGGGCAATCTGCTGATCGGGCTGCTCATCTCGGGAATCAGCGTAGCGATCTTCGCGCTGTTGCACGTCCCGTTCTTTTACTTCATCGGATTTCTGAGCGGCTTCCTGAGCCTGGTGCCGTACCTCGGAGTGGTGCTGGCCATGCTACCTCCCGTCCTGGTGGGTTTGGGGCAACTGGAGGCCGGCGACCTGTTGGCGGTGATCTTCGCGGTCGTCCTGCTACACCTTTTCGCGCTGAACGTCCTCTATCCGAAGCTGCTGGGCAGCCGGCTGAAGCTCAACCCGCTGGCGGTCACGATCGCGCTGCTTTTCTGGGGATGGATCTGGGGCGCGATCGGACTGGTGCTGGCGATCCCGATCACCGGCGCGCTCAAGATTATTTTCGACCACGTGGAATCGATGAAGCCGTTTGCGACTTGGCTCGGCGAGTGAAATCGAGGTCAGAGGGCAGCAGGTCAGATTGCAGAGGTGGAAACCGACCAATCTTGTGTGAAAAGCGTCCCTGCGGATGGTGGTATCTGGAGCTAGATTGCCAGCTATCTTTCCAGAAGGGAAGTTGCGCGATCTCTGTCAGGAAGTGAACGAACTAGTTTCGATTTTCGTCACTTCCGTTCGCACCGCGAGGGGCTTCACTTCTGCAATCTGACCTCTGACCTCTGCCCTGGTTTTTCTGCAATCTGACTTCTGACTTCTGCAATCGGTCCTGTACTCCGGTCAGCTTCCCGCAACTTGTACGCAGCATCTACACTTAAGCCGTGCGGGTGCTGATCACATTGTTTCTGCTGGCTGCTTTGGCCGTCGGTGGCTGGCTGGCATGGGCTGTCTACACTCCGGTTACACCTCGGGGCAACCAGTCGGTGCTGCTCCATAGTGGCTATTCCACGCGGCGCATTGGAGCTGAACTCAAGAGGGCGGGCGTAATCCGCAGCATTTTCGCTTTCCGGGTCTGGCACACTCTGCACCGCAAGCATTCTTTGAAAGCCGGAGAATACTTGTTTGACCGGGCGGCGAGCATTCCGCAGGTTTACGATCGCATCGCCCGCGGCGATATTTACTTCCACGTGGTCACGATCCCGGAAGGGTACACGATTTTCGACGTCGCCAAGGCCATGGAGGATGCCGGACTCGGCTCCGCGCAGGAATATCTCAAGATTGCCCAGACCCGGACGGACCTGATTGCTGACTTGGCGCCGGAGGCGAAATCGCTTGAAGGCTATCTCTTCCCTAACACTTATCAGTTCACACGCACGCAGAGTCTGGAAGAGATGGTGGGAACGATGGTCCATCAGTTCCGGCAGGTGGCACAGCAGATGGGGCTCAACTCTGACGTGCACCGGACGGTGACCATGGCGTCCATCGTGGAAAAAGAGACGGCGGCGCCGGAAGAGAGGCCGGTGGTGGCGAGCGTCTACTACAACCGGCTGGCCCATCGCGTGGCGCTCGATGCCGACCCCAGTGTGATCTATGGGCTGCTGTTGGCGGGCGCCTACACGGGAAGCCTTCACCACCACGATCTGGCGGTGAATTCCCCTTACAACACGTATCGCTTTCCCGGACTGCCGCCCGGGCCCATCGGCAATCCGGGGCAAAGTGCCCTGCAGGCCGCGATGCATCCCGCGGACACCCAGTTCTTCTACTTCGTCAGCGACGGAAACGGGCATCACCGTTTCGTCCACAGCCTCACCGAACACAACCGCAACGTCGCTGCCTACCGCCGGGCCCTCGGTCTGCACTGAGCGCCGAATCTTCCGCTGCCTTATACTAGAAGCAGCTTTCAGAATGCTTGGATGGCTCGGGGGATCTCCCTGGGCTCGACAGTTTGCGTTCTCACAGGCGGGAGGGGCGCGGTGACAGTTGTGGCCTGCCTCTAACGGATTCTTGCAGATACAGAAGTCAGTCCTAATCAGACAAAGCGTGGCAGAAGTCTTCCTCAGTATCGGTCAGCAAACCCGACGTCCTCGGTTCCGCTTGGCTTCCGTTTTATTGGTGGCGCTAGTGGTCTTTCCGCTGAGCGGATGCCTGTTCCGGACCCGCAAGGTGGACCGCAAGTTTTCGAACGCCCCGCTGAAGACCGCAACCCAGCAAGAATTGATTGACTATGTGAATTCGCAGGCGGCGAAGGTCCAGTCTATGCAGGCCACGGTGGACATCAATACCTCGGTCGGGGACCAGAAGAATGGGAAAATCACCGATTACCAGGAAATCCGCGGTTACGTGCTGGCGCGCAAGCCCGCGATGCTGCGGATGAAAGGCCTGCTTCCGGTGGTGCGCAATACCGCCTTCGACATGGTGAGCGACGGCCAGACCTTCAAGGTGTGGATTCCGCCCAAAAACAAGTTCGTGGTGGGCACGAACAGCGAAGGAGGCTTCCAACCGGAGAAGCGGCTGGAAAATCTACGGCCGCAGGCCATCTACGATGCTCTCCTGCTGCGCGAAATCGGCTCCGACGAAATCGCCGTTCTTGAGAATGGCTATGAGACCGTGCTCGACGCCAAGAAACACCGCGTCGATCAGCCCGACTACGAACTGGCAGTCATCCGGCGGGGCCCGAACGGCTGGTTCCTGTCACGCAAGATTTCCTTCAGCCGCACCGATCTGCGGCCCCACCGGCAAATGATCTACGACCAGCAGGGCAACGTCGTCACGGACGCGAAGTACGATCAGTACACGGACTACGAGGGCGCCGAATTCCCCTCCACCATTGAGATCGAAAGGCCCCAGGAGGATTACGACATCACCCTCAGCATCGTCAAGCTGGAACTAAATAAGCCGCTCAAGGATGATCAGTTTGCGCTCGAACAACCTCCCGGCGCGGAAGTGGTGCACTTGGGCCAGTCCAATTCTGATTCGGCTAAGACCATCGATGGCCACGGAAAATAGTTTTCCACCCGAAAAAGCATGATGAATCAAATGATCGTCGGCAACCTGGCGCACCGGCCCCTCCGCTCCCTGATCAGCATTGTGGCGGTGGCGCTGGAAGTGACTCTGATCCTGTTGATCGTGGGGCTCTCGCTGGGCATCCTGAATGACTCACGGCAAAGGCAGGCGGGGATTGGCGCGGACGTCATCGTCCTGCCGCCCGGGTCTTCGTTTATCGTGGGGCTGACCGGGGCGCCGATGCCGATCAAGATCGGCGGCGTGCTGGCTAAGCTGCCGCATGTGGAAGTGGTGGCGCCAGTGATCACCCAGATCTCAACGGCGGGATCGCTGGAGGTGATCGCCGGAATTGATCTGCAAAGCTACGAAAGTCTTTCGGGCGGCTTCCACTATTTGAAGGGCGGGCCGTTTCAGGGACCCAATGACGCGCTGGTGGATGACCTTTTCGCCCAGTCCAAGCACGCCAAAGTGGGGGACACCATCGAGATCCTGAATAACAACTTTCGGATTTCGGGCATCGTCGCGCAGGGTAAAGGCGCGCGGAAGTTTCTTGCGATCAGTACTCTGCAGGATCTGCTGGGCGCCAAGGACAAGGCCTCGATTTTCTATCTCAAGCTGGACAATCCCGCCAACGCCGATGCCGTTGTGGAAGAGATCAAGCAGGTTCCCGGGATGGAGCGGTACGTGGCCACTTCGATGGCGACCTATCTCTCCATGATGACGCCCAGCAACTATCCGGGACTGAGAAGCTTCATCAGTGTGGTGATCGGAATTTCGGTGGTCATTGGTTTCATCGTCATCTTCCAGGCGATGTACACGGCGGTCATGGAGCGCACCCGGGAAATCGGGATTCTGAAGTCCCTGGGAGCTTCGAAACTCTACATTGTCAACGTGGTGCTGCGGGAGACGGTGCTGCTGGCCTTGTGTGGTATTGTTCTCGGCATTCTGGTGAGCCTGGCGGGACGGGGGGTCCTGGTCCATAAACTGCCGCTGCTGCGGATCGTTGTAACGGGAGAGTGGATTCTGAAGGCTACGGTCATTGCCATCGTCGGCGCCATCGCGGGTGCCCTGTATCCCGCGTTCAAAGCGGCGCAAAAGGATCCGATCGACGCGCTGGCCTACGAGTAAGCCCGTGCCAAATCAGCGCTTTCGTCTTCGTTTCGCCCTCTTTTGACTGAAATTGAGACGCCCAGAATTTTTCTCGCCAAACCGCGGTGAATGCACGATACTGCCGGAAGAATCTGCCGTGCTATAATCGCGCGCCATTGCGCGAGGTAGTGCAGGTTGACGACAACTGTCTTACTTTCCTGGGCCCGGCGCACAGAGCCGGGCGGCCGCAAAATACGCAGGAGGACACATGAGCTTCGATGATCGGACCCTCTACAGTCGGGATGACGAAATGGATGAATACGGCGACAGCGGCGCCTATGGCGAATCGCTGGAAGAGAATTTTGATGAGGAAGAAGAAGAGGAAGAAGAGCCCGGCGTGATGGAGGGAGGCGAGACTCCGGGACCAATGCCGGAGCACGTCGTGGAACCGCCGCCCGCGGCCCCGGCCGGCGGTGGCGGCCCAAGCCGTCCCGCGACCAAGAAAGCGCCTGCCAAAAAGAAGGCCGCGAAGAAGGCCAAGAAGAAGCCAGCTAAGAAAGCGGCAAAAAAGAAGAAGGCGAAAAAAGCGGCCAAGAAAAAGCCCGCCAAGAAGAAGAAAGCCGCGAAGAAGCGCGCCCGCAAGGGATCGAAAAAGAAAGCGTCCCGCAAGAAGGGCGGCCGTCGTCGCCGCTAGCACTACATCGCATGGTAGCGGAGGCCGGTGCTGACCGGCTTCCGCAGCCCTCAATCATTTTCCTTCCGGCACGATTGCCTCCGCTTCGATTTCCACCAGCATTTCCGGCGAGACCAGCGCGCTGATCACCAGCATGCTGGTGGCCGGACGAATGGCGCGAAAATACTCGCCGTGAGCTTTTCCCACCTTTTCCCAATTGGCGATATCGGTGACGAACATGCGCGTGCGCACCACATCCTGGAGCGAAGCCCCGGCCCGCTGCAGAGCACGCTCAATGTTCTTGAGAGTCTGCACGGCCTGGGCATAAGCATCTCCCACGCCGACGATCTTGCCGTCGGCGCCGGTGGCGGTTGTGCCTGAGATGTGCACGTAAGCGCCCACGCGCACGGCGCGCGAGTAGCCCACGACCGGCTCCCAGGGCGTTCCACTCGAAATGTTGATGCGTTCCATTCTCTGCCTCCGTCGGCTGCGAGCGCCGCGAGCGAACACGAGTTGCCTGGGCGAAGCTCGTGGCCCGCGGCTAGCCCTTCCCTAACAGATTACAAGGGACCCGCATTGGGTTTGCGTTCCGGTGCCCGATTAGCAGCCAGCGGGTCCGGCTGCCAACAATCAGTAGGATAACTTTGCGACCGAGACAGGGTTCTAATTGCGTGAGAAGATTCAGGAATCGAAAGTTACTTGTGTTTGATTCTGATGTGCGATATCTAATCGTTCCAAAGGCTCCTTTCGATGGGCCGTTTGAAGGGAAAGGGAACTAAAGGGGCCGGAACGGAAGTAGGGGTCGAGAAAAATGATGTCCGAATCGCATCCGTTGCAGCAATTGTTCGTGGAACTGGTGGGGCGACACTACGCCGAGGAGATTGGAATTCGTGATCCCCAGGTGGTCAGCTACGTGGCGCATCTACTGTCGGAGTTCTGCGATGCCGAGCAACTGTACAAGATCCGCAACGTGGCGGGAAAACCGCTGAACGACGTGGGCGAGATGTTGCTGGAGTCGGATCCGGTCTATGGGCCAGCGCCGTCGTTCGACCGCGAACGCCAGGTGCGCAAGCACATCGGGGACTACACGCTGTTTTTTGCGGGAATGTTCCCGGAGAGCATCAACCACTACCGCCTGCGCCGCCAGCGGCTGGAGAGCTTTGTGGAGTGGATGAAGGCGGGAAAGGAAAGCTACTACATCGTTTCCAAGTTCGAGTACTTCGAGTACGCCAAAGTAGCGCCGCTGTTCGCGCAACTCTCCAGAAATTTCGAGGAGTGTGTGTTTGGGTTAAATCGGGTCAAAGGCGAACTGCAGGAGATGCAGCACCCGATTGTGCGGAGATGCAGCGAACTGCTGATGTAGGGAATTGCAGAGGTCAGAGGCAGAGGTGAAAACGGCTACACCAGTTCCTACCGGGAATAGTTTACTTCTGCAATCTGACTTCTGACTTTTGCAATCTCATCAGCCTTCTTCCCGCTACTTCGAATTTCCCTTCCAACACAACATTGATCGCTTCCGTGTAGGCGATGTGTTCCTGCTCAAGGATTCGGGCGGCCAGCGAGTCCTCGTCATCCTCATCAAGGATGGGAACGGTCTTTTGCACGATGATGGCGCCGTGGTCGAGTTCTTCGTCAACAAAATGCACAGTGCACCCCGAGACTTTCACGCCGTAGGCGAAGGCCTGTTGCTGGGCTTCGAGCCCGGGGAAGGCGGGCAGCAGCGATGGATGGATGTTCAGAATTCGGTGTGGGAACTGCTCCACGAACCAGGGCGAGAGCAG
The DNA here is from genome assembly GCA_049273945.1 of Terriglobales bacterium. Classification (GTDB taxonomy): domain Bacteria; phylum Acidobacteriota; class Terriglobia; order Terriglobales; family Acidobacteriaceae; genus Acidiflorens. The sequence continues at coordinate 208,144 of JBASRS010000074.1, forward strand.
ACGCATGTATCCGGCGAGGCAGATGAGATCGACTTTGTGCTCCTTGAGCGCGGCCACGACTTCGCGGTCATGCGCTTCACGGTCTTTGCCCTTGGACGGAATCACGAGTGCCTTCAGTCCGCGCTTTCGGGCGGTCTCAATGCCAGGAGCATCCGTACGATTCGAAATAACCACTGCGATGCGGGCGCCTGGTATAAGGCCGGCGTCAATGCTGTCAGCGATGGCGACGAAGTTGGAGCCGCGTCCGGAGAGGAGGATGGCGAGATTTTTCATTCCACGAGCATTATTCACCACCGAGGCACGGAGGCACGGAGAAAATCGAAGGGACCCAATTGCAGAGGTGAGAACAGATGGCAGAGGGGGTTTGCCTCTACACTCTGACCTCTGCAATCGTTCGCCTAGCTGTACATCACTTTCCGTTCGCCCTTCACGATGCGGCCGACGCTGTAGAACTTCTCGCCGGCGCGATCCAGCAAGGTTTCCGCTTTCTTGAATTTCTTGGCGGGGACGACTAGCAACATCCCGATTCCCATGTTGAAGGTGCGCAGCATTTCGTCCGGAGGGACATTGCCGAGTTTCTGCAGGTGCTCGAAGATGGGCAGAACGGGCCAGGTTCCGCGTTCGATTACGGCGGCCGTTCCCCGGGGCAGCACGCGCGGCAGGTTCTCGGTGATGCCGCCGCCCGTGATATGGGCCAGGGCGGCGACGCACTCGCCCGCGATCATCTTTTTGATGATCGGCCAGTAGCTCTTGTGGGTGCGCATCAACTCGTTGCCGACTTTGTTCTTGATTTCGCTAACAAACGTGTCGGGGGAATAGGCGGCGATTTCAAACAGCAGCTTGCGGGCCAGCGAATAGCCATTGGTGTGCAGGCCGTTTGAGGGAAGGCCGAGGACAATGTCGCCTACTTCCACGCTCTTTCCGTTGATTATCCGGTCGCGTTCCACCACGCCCACGATGAATCCGGCGAGATCATACTCGCCCTCCGGATAGAACCCAGGCATTTCGGCGGTCTCGCCCCCGATCAGGGCGCAGCCGTTGTGTTTGCAGGCTTCGGCCAGGCCCTCGACGACCTTTTCCGCCACGTCCGGCTCCAGCTTGCCGGTGGCCAGGTAGTCCATAAAGAAAAGGGGCGTCGCGCCTTGCACGGCGATGTCATTGACGCAGTGGTTCACGAGATCGCCGCCCACAGTGTGGTGCATCTTCATCTCGAAGGCCACCTTGAGCTTGGTGCCCACGCCGTCCACGCTCGAGACCAGCACTGGATCCAGATACTTTTTGTCAACCGAGAACAGACCGCCGAAGCCGCCGATTTCGCTCAACACGCCGCGGGTAAAGGTCTTATGAGCGAGGTACTTGATGCGTTGCTTGGTGCGCTTGGCACGATTGATGTCCACACCGGCATCGGCGTAGGTAATAGGACCGTTCTGGGCGTTGGGAGTCTGGGCCACTTTTCAGTCCGTTGGTACCGGTTGGAGAAGATTTCGCGCGCCAGGAGCCGGAGGAAACGTTTCTGCGCACCAGATTTTAACACGTCTCGAGTGGCCGCCGGAGCCGCAGCCAACTAGCGGAAAAACAAAAAACCCCGACTAGCGCCGGGGTGGAACTGGGGGATGACTCGGTACTCTTACTTCTTGTCTTCCTTTTTCTCTTCTTTCTTCTCTTCCTTCTTTTCCTTCTTGTGGTGCTTCTTTCCCTTCTTTTCTGCCTTGTCTTCCTTCTTATCCGCCTTCTTGTCTTCCATCTTGTCCTGGGTGAAGGCAAACGACGACAGGGACAGGGAGAGGGCAATGGCGAACATCAGAGTGAGCAGCTTCTTCATGTTGAGACGCTCCTTTGAACACGCGCGCAAGCGCACGAATCCCCGGGAGATCAGGAGATTCTAATTGTCCCCGGGTGGGGAGGAATTGTAGACCACCGACGAGGCATTTCCAAGCATGAAACAGAGGACCGCCCCTGCGGCAAAATCCGAAACGGGAACAGGCTGAAAACCCGATGTGGCGTTGCCGGAGCCAACCCCATTTCGGCTCGCCTGGCCGCCGTTTGCCCAGGTCTTGGTGCGCCAGGTCACAGACCAGAGTTGGCGAGCGGCGTAAACTTAGCCTCCATGGGCACGACCAAAGCCGTCAGTAAATCCAGAATCGGTCTCACCCAGGACAAGCATCCATTGGACGCTATCTTCAGTCCGCGGACGGTGGCGGCGATCGGCGCCACCGACCGCCAGGGGAGCGTGGGACGGGCAGTCCTGTGGAGCCTGCTGAGCAGCCCGTTCGGCGGCACCGTGTACCCGGTCAGCGACAAGCGCACGAGCGTGCTCGGGATCAAGGCATACCGCAACGTCGAGGACATTCCGGAAACGGTGGACCTGGCCGTGATCGCGACCCCGGCGGACAGCGTGCCGGGAGTGATCGCCCAGTGCGTGGCGGCGGGAGTGGGGGGCGCCATCGTTATTTCGGCGGGATTCAAGGAGCACAGCGAACACGGCAAGGAACTGGAAAGCCAGATTCTGGAGCAGCTCCGCGGCAGCGGGATGCGGGTGATCGGCCCGAACTGCCTGGGTGTGATGAATCCGGTCAGCGGCCTCAATGCTACGTTCGCCTCCCACAGCATGGCGCGGGCGGGCAATGTGGCGTTCATCAGCCAGAGCGGGGCGCTATGCACGGCGATTCTCGACTGGGCGCAACAGGAACTGGTGGGGTTCAGCGCGTTTGTTTCGATCGGTTCCATGCTCGATGTGGACTGGGGGGACCTGATCGACTACTTCGGCAACGATCCGCGAACGCACTCGATCGTCATGTACATGGAGTCGGTGGGCGAGGCGCGAGCGTTCCTGTCGGCAGCGCGGGAGGTTTCGCTCAGCAAGCCGATTATCGTGATCAAGGCAGGACGCACCGAAGCTGCCGCCCACGCGGCTGCGTCGCACACCGGCACGCTCGCCGGCAGTGACGAGGTTCTGGAAGCAGCCTTCCGGCGCTGCGGAGTGCTGCGGGTCACAACCATCGCCGATCTGTTTTACATGGCGGAGGTGCTGTCCAAGCAGCCACGTCCCAAGGGACCGCGGTTGGCAGTTGTGACCAATGCCGGCGGACCGGGCGTGCTGGCGGCGGATTCGATCATTGCCGCAGGCGGCGAGCTGGCCGAGCTTTCGCCGGCGACCATGGATCAACTCAACCAGATGCTTCCCGCTCACTGGAGCCACAACAACCCGGTGGACATCCTGGGTGACGCGCTGCCTGACAAGTATTCCACGGTGGTCGAAATCGTCGCCAACGATCCCGGTAATGATGGGGTGCTGGCGATAACTTGTCCGCAAGGCATGTCACATCCCACTTTGACGGCCGAGCGACTTGTCCCATTTGCCAAGGGATTCGGTAAACCGGTACTGGCCTGCTGGATGGGGGGTGGGGAAATGACCGCGGGGATTGAGATCCTGAATCGCGCGGGTATTCCTACTTTTTCCTATCCCGATACCGCCGCCCGAATTTTCTTTTACATGTGGCGCTACAGCTACTTGTTGCGCGGGCTATATGAGACTCCGGTGCTGCCGCAGGGCCCCGAAGGTCCCGACCGTCCGCGCGCCGAGGCTCTGCTCGAAAGCGTCCGCCGGAGCGGGCGCACACTTCTGACGGAGCCCGAATCGAAGGAGCTGCTGGCCTGCTACGGGATTCCAACCGCACCCACGCTGGAAGCGCACAGCGAGGACGAGGCTGCGGCGCGGGCGGAGGAGGTTGGTTATCCGGTCGTCGTGAAACTGCTCTCGCACACGATTACGCATAAGTCGGACGTGGGCGGGGTCAAGCTGAACCTGAGCAGCGCGGCATCGGTGAGGAGTGCGTGGCGGGAGATCGAAGCGGCGGTCGGGCAGAAAGCGGGCCCCAAGCATTTTCTTGGAGTGACGGTGCAGCCGTTCCTGCGCTCCGAAGGTTACGAGCTCATCCTCGGGAGCGCGGTGGACCCGCAGTTCGGACCGGTGCTGCTGTTCGGGACCGGCGGCCAGCTGGTCGAGGTCTTCCGCGATCGGGCTTTGTCGCTGCCGCCCCTGAACACGACGCTTGCGCGCCGCTTCATGGAACAGACCAAAATCTTCCAAGCGCTCCAGGGAGTGCGCGGCCGCAAGGCAGTGGATATTGGCGCGCTTGAGGACCTGCTGGTTCGTTTCAGCCAGCTGGTGGTGGAACAGCGCTGGATCAAGGAGATCGACATCAATCCCCTGCTGGCTTCGCCGGATCGCCTGATCGCGCTTGACGCGCGTGTGATCGTTTATCCCCAGGAGACGCGGCGGGAGCTGCTGCCCCGCCTGGCCATCCGGCCCTATCCGAAGCAATACGTCCGGCCCGGGAAGATGAAGAACGGAGACGAGATCCTTTTCCGCCCCATCCGTCCCGAGGACGAGCCCTTGCTGATCAAGCTGCATCAGGCGCTATCGGACCGCACGGTCTATATGCGCTATTTCCAGTCGTTGAAGCTGAGCCAGCGCACGGCCCACGAGCGGCTGACGCGCATCTGCTTCATTGATTACGACCGCGAGATGGCGCTGGTGGCCCAGCATAAAGGAGCCAACGGAGACGCCGCGATCATCGCCATCGGACGCCTGAGCCGGCTGCGCGGCCGCGAGGAGGCCGAGATGGCGGTCCTGGTGGACGATCGCTTCCAACACCAGGGTTTGGGAACGGAACTGTATCGCCGCCTGATCGAGGTCGCCCGCGACGAACACCTGACGAGTGTGGTTTCGACCATTCTGGCGGAAAATCGCGAGATGCAGGCCATCTGCCGCAAACTCGGCTTCCAGCTGGAAGCGGACTTGGAAGATGGAACCGTGCAGGCGGTGCTGAGGCTGTAAGGGGCTGGAGTTGGGACGCCACCAACCCTTGACACTGACAATCAACAACTGTCTGGCCAGTTAAGTCGAGTGCCGTACGGCGGGACTCCGTCGCTGCCACTCCTACCACAGGGCTCCCCGTCCTGGGTTTTGTGTTTCGCCGCTTCCTGGCCGCGATGGGTGCGTCCGAATGCAGCTAGCGACCGGAAATCGCGATAACCCTTTCCGGTCACGGCAGTCCAACTGAATGGTTTGTAAGCGCCGCTGAGGTATCGCCATGCGCATGCTGTTCGACATCGTTGGCCAGACGCTGCGCACGCTGTGGGCGCACAAGCTGCGTTCGTTCCTCACAATGTTCGGGATCGCCTGGGGCGTCGGGTCGCTCCTGTTGCTGGTGGGCGTGGGCGAGGGCTTCCGCAACGGCAATCGCAAGCAGTTGGAGACCTTCGGCAAGAACATCATTTTCTTCTTCGGCGGACGCCAGCCGGCGGTCGAAGGCAGCTTCAGTTCCATGAAGTGGTTCAACCTCACGTATGACGATTACCTCGCGATCAAGAACGAGTCAAAGCTGGCAGTGAGCATTTCGCCGCTGATCGCGCGCGACGACATCCGCGCCGTCAGTGAATACACCAGCACCAATGGCCAAGTCTCCGGCGTACCCCCAATCTACAGCCAGGTGCGGACGATCCCGTTGCAGGTCGGGCGGTGGATCAACGACGAGGATAACGAGCAGCGCCGCCGGGTGTGCGTGCTGGGGCGGGAGATGACGCGCAACATGTTCCCCGGTCGGCCCGCCGTGGGCAATACGATTCTGCTGAACGGCGTGCGCTTTCAGGTGATCGGCATGCTCTCGATGATCGGGCACGAGGAGCACAACGCCACCAACATCCGCATTTTTATCCCCTTCAACACCATGCGCGAGCTCTTTCCGCTCAAGGGCGAGAACTCGCAGGAAGGGAATGCGATTTCGTTCATCAACTATCAGCCGCGCAGCTTTGAAGAAAACGAAGGGGCCAAGGACGAGTTGCATCGGATCGTAGCCCGCAACCACGGCGGCTTCGATCCCAAGGGCAAGGACATTTGGGAAGAGTGGGACACGATCAAGAATCAGAAAACCATGGGGAAGATTTTCACAGCGATGGACTGGTTCCTGGGCGGCGTGGGTCTGGTGACGCTGGCGCTGGGCGCGATCGGGATCGTCAACATCATGCTGGTGGCAGTGACGGAGCGCACGCGCGAGATCGGCCTGCGCAAAGCGCTGGGCGCAACCAACCGCAACATTCTGTTCCAGTTCTTCCTGGAAGGCGCGTTTCTTACCTTGCTGAGCGGCGCCATCGGAGTGGGCGGGGCGATGTTCGTGATCCGCCTGCTCTCGGGGGTGCAGCTCCCGCAAGGGTTCGATACGCCCAGGATCATCCCGGTGTCGGCAGTGGGCGCCGTGCTCTCGCTGGCACTGGCCGGGATTATTGCCGGACTGTATCCGGCGCGCAAAGCCGCGATGCTGGAACCGGTGGAAGCCTTACGTCAGGAGTAAGTTATGACGCGTGATCTGCTGAAGGAAGCTTACGGCGCGATGCAGCACAACCGCCGCCGCACCACGCTGACCATGCTCGGAATGGCGTGGGGCATCGCTACAGTCGTTATCTTGCTGGCGTTCGGCTCGGGATTTGAGCGCGCCATCGGTCTTATCTTCAGTTCGTGGGGCGTTGATGTAATCGGCGCGTTTCCGGGACGCACCTCTTTGCAGGCGGGCGGCGCTAAGGCGGGGAGCGAAGTCAAACTCAAGCTCGCCGATGTGGACTACATCCGCAATGAAGTGCCGATGGTCAAGGGCGTGACGCCGATTTTTGACCGGCAGGGCACGACCATTCAGCACGACACCCGCACCTACACCAATCTTTTCCTTACAGGGGTGTTCCCCGTGTACGAGCGCATCCGCGGGTTCGACGTAGCCACCGGCCGCGGCTTGAGCGAAGAGGACCAATTGCAGCGCGCCCGGATAGCGGTGATCGGCGACGAAGCGAAACGCAGACTTTTTTCCGGCGAACAGGCGCTGGGGCAAAGCATCCGCATCAACGGCGTCAGCTTCGAAGTAGTGGGCGTTTATCAGCACAAAGTGCAGGGCGGCGACAACAACGACAACAGCATGGTGGTCATTCCCTTCAGCACGATGGGCGATCTGTTTGATACCCAGTACATCACCGGAATTTTCATGGACTATGAGGGCGAAGACCACCAGCAACTGTCGCGGGTGGTGCGTTCGGTGCTGGCGGCGCACCATAACTTCCGTCCCGATGATCGCCGCGCGGTCTTCATCGCCGACTTCAAGCAGGACTTCGACGAGTTCCGCATCGTAACGGTCGCGCTAAAAGTACTGCTGGCCTTTATCGGCGCGCTGACTTTGGGGATCGGCGGCATCGGGCTGATGAACATCATGCTGGTTTCGGTGCAGCAGCGGACGCGGGAAATTGGCGTCGAGAAAGCGCTGGGCGCACACAAGGCGCATATCCTCTTCCAGTTTCTCGCGGAGGCGATGGCCATTACCTTCGCCGGCGGGCTGGCGGGGATCGCGATTGCCTACCTCATCTCGTGGGGCGTGGGCGCGCTGCCCCTGATGAGCGCCTTCGGCGAGAACTTGCAGGCGGGCGACATTCACCTGCACATCAACGTGAGCAGCCTGATGGTGGCTACGATCATCCTCAGCCTGGTTGGCATCGTCAGCGGAATGGTACCGGCGATCCGGGCCGCGCGCCTGGACCCGATTGAGAGTTTGCGCTACGAGTAGGCACAGTTTCTAGCCCTCCCGCTATAATGCTCGTCCAGCCGGAACAACGGCTATTTCCTCTCGGAGAATGGCATGCGAATTGTTCTCGCGCTGATGATCAGTGTGTTCATAGCCGCCGCCGGCGTTGCGCAGCAGGAGCCGTCCTCGGACACTGTCGCCGACAAAGCCAGGCAGGCGGCGTCCAAAGAAAAGAAGCCAAAGAAAGAACAAGCAGCCACAGCTCCGAGTGCACCGGACAAGTCGCAAGAGAGCGCCAGCAAGCCCACCGAGACTCCCAAGCCAGACGCCGAAGCCACCGACAAGGAAGAGCACTACGACGTGAGCGAGGTCCCGCCCGTGGTCACGCATCACCAGATCACGGTGAACGGCAAGGCGCTCAGCTACACGGCAACGGCCGGGCGGCTCCCCATTAAGCGCGGCGACGGCAAGATCGAAGCCGAAATGTTTTTTGTCGCTTACACGCTCGACGGGCAGGACGCCGGCAAGCGTCCCCTGACGTTTGCGTTTAACGGCGGGCCGGGATCGGCGTCGGTCTGGTTGCACGTGGGAGCGCTGGGGCCGAAGCGCGTGGTGCTGCAGCCGAACGGCTTTATGCCGGCCGCACCGTATCGCATCGAGGACAACCCCAGCACGCCGCTGGATCGCACCGACCTCGTCATGGTGGACGCCATGGCCACCGGCTACTCCCGCGCCGCCAGCGCCGAACTCGCCAAGAAGTTCCTGGGCGTGCGAGGCGACGTGCAGGCGTTCGGAGAATTTATCCGGCTGTACATCTCCCGCTATGACCGCTGGACTTCGCCACTCTTCCTGCTGGGCGAAAGCTACGGCACGACGCGGGCGGCGGGCATCGCCGGCTATCTGGCCGACCACGGGATCTCGTTCAACGGCGTGACCCTGCTCTCGATGGCGGTGGACTTCCAGACGCTGGAATGGAATAAGTCGAACGATCTTCCTTACGCGCTGCTGCTTCCTACCTACACGATGATCGCCGGATATCACCAGAAGCTGCCGGGCGATCTTACACAGGACATGGCGAAGACGCGGCAGGAAGTCGTGCATTGGGCGACCAACGATTACCTGCTGGCGTTGGGCAAGGGCGACGCCATGACCGCGGAAGAGCGTCGCAAGATCGTGGAGCAACTGGCCCGCTACACCGGGCTGCGCCCGGAAGTGGTCGAAAACAACAACCTGCGCATTGATGTTCCCACGTTTACCCACGAACTGCTGCGTGACCAGAAACTAGTAGTGGGCCGCCTTGACGGACGCTTCAGCAGCCCGGACCCCGAGGGCGGCTTCTACGATCCCGCCAGCGCAGCGATTCTGCCGCCCTACACGTCGGTATTCAACAACTACGTGCGCGGTGAACTGGGTTACAAGTCCGATATGCCCTACAAGGTGTTCGCGTTTGACGAGGGCGCGTTCCGGCAGTGGGAGTGGGGCACCGCGGTCGAGGGGTTTCCCAGCACGGCGGGCGGACTGCGCTCGGCGATGATCAAGAATCCTTACCTGAAGATTCTCGTAATGGAGGGTCACTACGATCTCGCCACTCCGTTCGCGGCCGCGGACTGGACCATGGACCATCTGAATCTCGACGCCAAGTATCGCCAGAGCGTCTCTTATGCAACCTACGATGCGGGGCACATGGTTTACATTGACCGCGCCGAGCACACCAAGATGAAAAAAGACCTGGTGGACTTCATGGAGAAATGTCTGCCAAAGTAGCGCCAAAGTAGCGCCGCCACGACAACCGCCGAGGGCGGCGGCGCTACGCGAAGGCACAGCGTTTCTGACAACGGGCCGCCATCGTTGCGTGACGCACCAGCGCCGGTATACACTCGCACGCGCTTTGGGGCCGGAAGAGAATTCCGACAAAAAACTTGCTTGGCCCGCGCCGGATGGTTACTTCGAATAATCCGGCTCGGGGCGCTCACTTCGGAGGTGGCGCAATGGCCAAACCCTGGATGAAGCGGCTTGGGAGAATCCTGGGTTATGTTTTTCTGGGTCTGCTGGTACTCCTGGCCGTTGCGATCACGTTCACGATCGGCTGGCGGCCGTTCATCGGGCCAAAATCCCGCCCGCTCACTTCGCGGAAGTTTGAGCCCACGCGCGAGCGACTGGCACGCGGCCAGTATCTCGCGGATGCGGTTCTCGCCTGCTTTGCATGCCATTCGGTGTTTGACGAAAAATCCGACCCACCGGCCATCACTTCAAAGAAGGGCATCGGAAGCGTGTTCCTGGAAAAAGGGAAATTCCGTATTGTTGCTCCCAACATCACACCGGACCCAACTGCCGGAGTCGGAAACTGGAGCGACGATGCGCTGGCGCGCGCGATCCGTGAGGGTATTACCCAGGACGGCGGCGCTCTGTTCCCGATCATGGGCTACCCGCACTTTCGGAATCTTTCCGATGAGGATTTGGCCTCAGTAGTGGTCTATCTGCGTTCCCTGGAGCCCGTCCACAATTCGCTGCCGAAGAGCGTGCTTCCTTTTTGGCTGCAGCGGGTGGTGCTCGTCGAGCCTCAGCCCATCACGGCGCCGGTGCCGGAACCGGATCTGTCTAATCCCGTCAAACGTGGGGAGTACCTCGTCAGAATTGCTGGTTGCGAAGACTGTCACACGCCCGAAAAAGGAATGCCCCCTCGCCCGATTCCAGATCTTCCTTTCGCGGGTGGCACCGGGTTCGGCGAGGTTTCGAGCGTGAACATCACGCCAGATCCATCTGGAATCTCCTATTACGATGAGGCGCTCTTTATTGAGGCCATGCGGACTGGACGCGTGAAGGCTCGCCCCATCAAGCTTCCCATGCCTTGGCCCGTTTACAAGTACATGACCGATGATGACTTGAAGGCCGTCTTCGCTTATCTACGCACACTCAAACCCGTCCACCATTTGGTGGACAACACCGAGCCGCCGACGCTATGCAAGCTCTGTGGGCAGAAGCATGGCTTCGGCGACCGTAATTGAAAACCAGTTAATGCAGAACGCATGCGCGCCGCCGCTATCTTCGGCCTGGGCACCTCACCGGCAAATCTGAAACCGTTCCGTGCCGGCTCCGCTACGGAATGGATCGAGGGCGTTCCTGCTTCTTCCGCCGACGCCGACGCCATCCTCATCTTCGGCGGCGACGGCACCATTCACCGCCATTTACCCGCGTTGGTCCGGTTGAAGCTCCCGGTACTCGTCGTCCCCGCCGGCAGCGGCAATGATTTTGCGCGCTCGCTGAATCTCCATAGCATCGCCGATTCAGTGAACGCATGGCGGACCTTTGAGACGGGTTCGGGGAATACCCGAGCCATTGACCTGGGCACGATCACCGAATGTCGAGACGGGGGAACGCGTCACTATTTCTCATGCGTTGCCGGCTGCGGTCTCGATTCTGCTGTCGCACGCAAGGCGAACCGCATGCCGCGCTGGCTGCGCCGACACGGGGGATATGCGTTGGGATTGATTCCCACGATCCTCAACTTCTCGCCGTTAACCCTTCGGCTTGACATCCAGGATGGGACCATGGCCGGAAAGCTGGCGAAGCCTGTGCTGCTGGCGGCCTTTGCTAATACGCCGTTCTATGGTGATGGAATGCGGGTCGCTCCGCACGCTCGCATGGATGATGGCAAGCTGGACCTGTGTCTGATCAACCCGCTGAATCGCCTGAAACTTCTGAGCCTGTTTCCATCCGTGTATTTCGGGAGGCATCTTGCGATTGAGGAAGTGGAGTACTCGCAGACGGAGCGCGTCCGCGTGGAAACTGAGCAGCCCGCGGAGATCTATGCCGACGGGGAATACGTGTGCCAGACTCCCGTGGATATTGGAGTCGAACGCAGCGCTCTCCAAATCATCGGACCACAGGAATAACGTCGGGGATCGTCGCGAGTGGGGGTGCCCCATAAGCGCTAACTTAAGGCGGAATTCCTCTTCGGGCCGTCAATCCGTCCTCCGGCAGAAATTGGCAAGCCCTGACTGGAATTCCCAACTTCCCAGAAGCCGACTTCTGGGGAGGCAGCGAGATCTTACTTGTCCGGTGACGGCGTTAATCAAGCATGTGGATTACTTCCGGTGTGCCATCCGTCCCCGGCAGGCTCACTTCCGCATGTTTTCGTCTAGAAAGGCAAACACGTCGGGCTCCCAAATGTTCACGCCGAGATGGAGGAAGTCGTGCCCATCGTCCACCGTGTGGCCGATGGGCGGATAGATTTTCAAGCGATGCGGCTTACCGATGTGCTCGCGGCGGGCGTCCAGCACCTTGCCGGACGAGAGGGAGTAATCGTTCTCGGCGTGAATGAAGAAGACTGGCGCCGCGACGTTGTCAATGGCGGCCAGGAGCCGCGCTCGCAACTCCGGAGAACGATCGAAGCTATACCCGGCTCCGGAGAAGACTACCACCGCTCGCAGGTTCGGTTCACGTTCGGCCAATAGCACCGTGAGCGAACCTCCAAACGAGTGCCCGATCGCGGCGACATTCCGCGCATCGACGTAAGGGAGCGCTCGCAGGAATTTGAGTCCGGACAGGGCGTCGTCCATTTCCCTGTTTTCCAGCAACTGCAACTGCAAAGCGTTGCGCGCCCCTTGCCCGTGTGCGGCGGATTCGCTGTTCATCAGGTCAACGGCGTTACCGCCCTGGTCTGTGGAAAGCCCGACGCCCCGTCTAAACAAGTACAGGAATACATAGCCATGGCGAGCGAATACCGGTCCGAGTTTCTCGGCATTTCGCTCATACGGTCCGAGGCGTTCCAGATCTTCACGGGTACGGCCGCTGCCGTGATTCAGCAGGATGGCGGGGAACGGTCCGCGGCCCTGCGGGCGCCACAGCATCGCGTGCAGGGTAGCTGACCCACTATGGACGACTACGGTTTCTGGCCCGCCAGACGTCTGGCCCCAGGCCGTCGCGACTGTGAGTGTTAGAACGAGCGGCACCAGGACGAACGCGTACAGCTTTGTCATTTGGCACTCCCCAATCACTGGATACCACGGATGCCGCCGACTCTGTCGGAAATGGACCCAGTATATCCTCATCGCTGCAAAGTCTGAGGACGCAAAGCTGCAATAGTTATCTGAATCGCTTCGAGAAGGGTCAGCACGGTTGGCTAAGTCCCGGTTAGTCGGATTACCGGACAAGTGCCGATCACTAGCCAGAAACGCGCTTTTGGAAAGTTGGCAGGCCACCCCAAGCCCAAACAGCTTAAGTTAGCGCTTAGGGGGGGTGCCTCCACGACAGCCGCCGGGGGCGGCGGCGCTACTTTACTTGTTGCGTATCGCGCATCCAGCGCCAGGTTCAGTTCCAGCACATTCACACGGGGCTCTCCCAGCAATCCGAGAGTGCGAGCCTCAGTGTACTCACTGACGAGTCGCACGATGTCGGCATCCGGCACTTTCCGCGAGGAAGCTACACTAGGAACTTGGAACGCGGCGGCGGCGGGCGTGATGTCGGGGTCGAGTCCAGAGGCGGACGCAGTCACTAGGTCAATCGGCACTGGGACGTTCGGATTCTCGGCGTGAAGCGTGGTTACATCTCCCTTCACGCGGTCGACGAGTTTCTGGTTGGTCGGTCCCCACTGCGATCCGTTGGAATTAGTAGCGTCATAGTTCACTGCCGACGGCCGAGAGTGAAAGTATCCCGGCCCCGAAAAAGCCTGCCCGATGATGCGCGAGCCGACAATCTTCCCGTTGGCTTCAATCAACTGCCCATTGGCTTTGTCGCGAAACAGGATCTGCGCGAGGCCGGTCACGACCAGCGGATAAATGATTCCGAGCAGGATCGTGGTCGCTATCGTCATCAAGACTGCGGTGACCAGATTTTTCTTCATAACGCTCTCCGTTCAGGCCAGCCCGGCGCGGGTGATCAACAAGTCGATCAGCTTGATGCCGATGAACGGGATGACAATCCCGCCCGCGCCGTAGATCCAGAGGTTGTTCCGCAACAACGCCGCCGCGCCCATGGGACGATACTTCACTCCGCGCAGCGCCAGCGGGATCAGCGCGATGATGATCAGCGCGTTGAAGATCACCGCCGAGAGAACGGCCGATTCGGGCGTTTTCAGACGCATGATGTTCAGTGCGTTCAGGACCGGGAACGTTCCCGCGAACATCGCCGGGATGATGGCGAAGTACTTGGCCACGTCGTTGGCGATCGAGAAGGTGGTCAGCGAGCCGCGCGTCATGAGCAGCTGTTTGCCGATTTCCACGATCTCAATCAGCTTCGTGGGATTGGAATCGAGGTCCACCATGTTGCCGGCTTCCTTGGCGGCCTGCGTGCCGGTGTTCATGGCGACGCCCACGTCGGCCTGGGCGAGCGCGGGCGCATCGTTGGTCCCGTCGCCGGTCATTGCGACCAGCTTGCCGTCGCCCTGCTCGCGCTTGATGAGATCCATCTTGTCCTTCGGAGTCGCCTGGGCGAGGAAGTCGTCCACCCCGGCTTCGCGCGCAATGGCGGCGGCAGTCAGCGGATTGTCGCCGGTGATCATCACGGTCTTGATCCCCATGGCGCGGAGATGTTTGAAGCGCTCCCGCATGCCGCCTTTCACGATGTCTTTGAGGTGGATGACTCCGAGGGCTCGCTGATTTTCGGCGACCACGAGAGGCGTTCCACCCGACCGGGCGATCAGTTCCACGCTCCCCTGGATTTCTTTCGGCAGCGACGTGCCATGCTGATGGAGGTACTTGGTGATGGCGTCGACGGCTCCCTTGCGGATTTCGCGGCCATCCAGATTCACGCCCGACATGCGGGTCTGCGCGGTGAAGGGAACGAATACCGCTTCGTGGGCAGAGAGCTCGCGGCCACGCAGGCTATAACGTTCTTTCGCCAGCACAACGATTGACCGGCCCTCGGGAGTCTCGTCGGCGAGCGAGGAGAGCTGTGCAGCATCAGCCATCTCAGCTTCGGTGATGCCGGGCGCGGGGATAAATTCAGCGGCCTGGCGGTTTCCCAGCGTGATCGTTCCAGTCTTATCGAGCAGAAGCGTGTTGACGTCGCCGGCGGCCTCAACGGCGCGCCCCGACATCGCCAGGACGTTGTGCTGGACGAGCCGGTCCATTCCGGCTATGCCGATCGCGGAGAGCAGCCCGCCGATGGTGGTTGGGATCAGGCATACCAGCAACGAAACGAGCACAAACACGGTTTGGGGAGATCCTGAGTAGATTGCGAACGGCTGCAGCGTAACCACCGCGAGCAGGAAGATGATGGTCAGACCTGCCAGCAGAATGTTGAGCGCGATCTCGTTCGGAGTCTTCTGCCGCTCCGCGCCTTCGACCAGCGCGATCATGCGGTCGAGAAATGTTTCTCCCGGATTGGAGGTGATGCGGACCTTGATGTGGTCCGAAAGCACGCGAGTTCCGCCGGTTACGGCCGAGCGGTCGCCGCCCGCCTCACGGATCACGGGAGCCGACTCTCCCGTGATGGCCGATTCGTCCACGGACGCTACGCCTTCGATGATCTCGCCGTCCGACGGAATGATTTCGCTGGCCGAAACAAGCACCAGGTCACCAGTCCGCAGCTTCGAGCTCGGTACTTTTTCGACCTGGCCGCTCGCGGTGAGGCGATTGGCCATGGTTTCGGAACGCGCTCTGCGCAGCGTGTCGGCTTGCGCCTTGCCGCGGCCTTCGGCCATCGCCTCGGCGAAATTCGCGAACAGAACCGTGAACCATAGCCAAAGCGTGATCTGGAGGTTGAATTTGAAATCGGCACCGCCCTTGAAGAGCAGGGCGGTGGTGATCACGCTGCCGATCTCCACCACGAACATGACGGGATTGCCCATCATCTTGCGTGGGTCCAGCTTGAGCAGCGCGTCCCAGAGCGCGCGCCGCACAATCTTCCATTCCCAAATTGCTCGTGTTCTTTTTGCCATATGCAGTTCTCAGAACGTCTTGCCTGCACCCAGGAGCAGGTGCTCAAGAATCGGTCCCAGACTTAACGCTGGGAAAAAAGTCAGCGCGCCCACAATCAGGATCACGCCGATCAAAAGCACAGTGAAAAGCGGCGTGGTCACCGGGAAAGTTCCGAGCGACGGCGGAACATACTTCTTGCGCGCCAGGTTGCCGGCGATGGCCAGCATCGGAATGATCATCAGGAAGCGGCCGGCGAGCATGGTCAGGCCGATGGTGACGTTGTACCAGGGCGTATTCGCATTGAGTCCGCCGAAGGCAGAACCGTTGTTGCCGGCGCCCGACGTAAACGCATAGAGCATTTCGCTGAGGCCGTGGGGTCCGGGATTGGCGATGCTGGAGGTTCCGAAATCCTTCACGCTGGAGATCGCCGCGAATACCAGAATCACTAGCGGGAACACCAGCACTACCAGCATGGCCATTTTGACGTCGTAGGCTTCGATTTTCTTGCCGAGGTATTCGGGTGTGCGGCCGACCATCAGGCCGGCGATGAATACGGCGAGCACAATGTAGATCAGCATGCCGTACATGCCGGCCCCGACCCCGCCAAAGATGACCTCGCTCAGCATGATGTTGACGAGCGGGACCATACCACCCAGTGGTGTGAAGGAATCGTGCCAGCCGTTGATGGCTCCGCAGCTGGCATCGGTGGTTGCAGTCGCCCACAGAGCAGTGTTGGCGATGCCGAAGCGAACTTCTTTTCCCTCCATGTTGCCGCCGGACTGCGTGGTGGAGGCGCGTTGATCCACACCGTGGAAAAGAGAATTGCCGCTGGCTTCGGCCCAGTAGGATACGGTCACGCCCGCGAGGAACAGGATCGCCATCGCAGCCCACACCGCCCAGCCGTGGCGCGGGGAACCCGTCATCCGTCCCAGCGTGTAGGTAAGCCCAGCGCTGATGGCGAAGATTGAGAACAGTTCGATCAGGTTGGACAGAGGCGTGGGATTTTCGAACGGATGCGCGCTGTTGGCGTTGAAGAAGCCGCCCCCGTTTGTGCCCCATTCTTTGATGATCTCCTGCGAGGCAACCGGCCCCTGCGCGATGACCTGCTCCGTGACGGTGGTGGTCACCGGTTTGCCGTCCGCGCCGGTGGTCTGCACCTGCTGCGGCTCGACCAGAGTGGCGTGGTCGTACGGGCGAAGATTCTGAACCACCCCTTGAGAAACCAGCAGCAGCGCGCCCACAATGCAAAACGGCAGCAGCACCCACAGGCAGGCGCGCACCATATCAACCCAGAAGTTCCCAATGGTTTCCATCTGGCGGCGCGCGATCCCGCGAATGAACGCGATCGCCAGCGCGATGCCCACCGCCGCTGAAATAAAGTTGTGGTAGGCAAGTCCGGCCATCTGCGTGAAATAGCTCATGGTGGACTCGCCCGAATACGCCTGCCAGTTAGTGTTGGTCGTAAATGATGCGGCCGTGTTGAACGCCAGGTGCGCCGGACTTACAGCGCCGAACTTCTGCGGGTTCAAGGGCAAGAATCCTTGCACGCGTTGCATCAGGTACAGCACCAGCATGGAGACCACGCTGAAGAGCAGCATGGAGACCGCGTACTCGGTCCAGCGCATTTCGTGAGTTTCGTCCACCCCGGTTACGCGATAAAGCAATCGTTCCACCGGCCTGCACACCGGGTCCATGAATGTCTTTTCCCGGCTGAACACGCGCGCCATGAAGACGCCCAGCGGCTTCGTGACGGCAAAGATCAGCGCCAGGAAAAACAGTATCTGCAGCCAGCCGTTGACGGTCATGTCAGAACTTCTCCGGACGCAGTAAGGCGTAGAACAGGTACACGGTCGTGAGGACGCTGATCAAGAGCATGATGATCGATTCCAGGCGCATATCGTTTTCCTCACTTCACGCGGTCGCAGAAAGTTACGTACCCAATGGAGAGCGCGAAAAATGCCAGTGTCAGCACAACAAACGCAAGATCTGCCATAGATCCTCCATAAAACGCCGGCTTGCTAATGGTGAAAGCTGGAGTCGAACGTCAGGATCACGCCGAAGATCAAGAGATTCTGGGTTGGCGTAAGGCCAACGACTCCAGGCTGCGCCTCTCGATCATTGAAAAAGCCTCCACCCGGCCCGCGAGAATCATCGATGCGGTGTTCCAGCCTCAGGATCGCGCTGGCCTGCCGATACGGAATCCGATATTCCAGCGAGGTCGTGTTGGCCTTCACCGTCTGGGAGAAACCCGTGGTACGCCCATCGCGATCCCAATACACCTCGGGGCGGACTGTCGCGCTGAAGCGCCGGCTCACAGCCCAGCGCACCGGCAACTGAGCGGCCATCCAAAGTGCCCGCGGGTTGGCGGGGGCGGCGACCTTCTCCGTTCCAACGATGTATTCGAAGGCAGAAGTGATTCGATCCCCCTTCCTTTCCACGATGCTATCGGACAGAAAACGCCAGAACTCGAGCGAGGTGTTCGACTGGTGAGGCCCGTACAGAAACGTTTGCTTCAAGGTCACATGATCCGTCGGATTATAAGCAAGCTGGCCGCCAGAACTGGGCACACTATTGGCGTCTGCCAGGTGCCAATATCCATTCACCACGAATAGTGTGCCCGTGAGTTTGCTCGTGAATGGGTAGCCGGCATTCACACCGAGCATGAAATACGGTGTGAAGTCTGCACCCCAGGGGCGTGTGTAGGTGAAATTATCCTTGGCGTACAGCGAATCGTAACCGATGAAACTGCTGAAGATTCCGCCCTGCAAGGTAAGGCCCTTGCCAACCGGTGCAAGATAGGAAAAGTTTACGGGCCCCAGATGGCGGAGCCACTTGGAACCTGGAAGGTTGGGGGCGGTCGCCGAGAACCCAAAAACCTGGGTGTCCTTCCCGGCCTGCAGCGTTAACTCGGTGCCCCAGCGCGAGTTTTCAGAGGCTGTCTTCCTGAGGTAAATCGCCGCCATGTCTACATCCCATTCATTGACGTGGAAGGTGGTGCCGCGGCTTCGGAACAAGTGATTTGCGGGGTCGTTAAAATCTTTCAAGTAGCCAAAATCCAGAAAGCCGCCATACTGCCATGCGGGATTCGATGCTTGTGCAGCCGATGCTTCAGCTGGCGCCTGCTCTTCGTCGGCTGTTCGCTCCGGAGGGCTCGCCTGTCTGGCTGACTCATTGCCGGCGCTGACCTGTTGCAACGTTGCGCCCTGGGCTCCCTTTGTGTGTTGTGCTTCCAGCTGTGCGACTCTTGCTGGCAGCTGCTGAACCAGTTCGCGTAATTCGCGAGCATCCTGCAGGCTCGCGGGAAGCTCGCTTGTCTGCGCCTGGCTATGCCCCGGGAAGACCAGCACTGTCGCCAGTATGATCATAACGACCCTTCGACCGATGGTCGATTTTCGCGTGCGATTTATCCTCTCCGGGTTCATCATGACGACTTTCTCCCGATATGGCGGCTGCTCCTGTCCCAGGTGGGACACATTCATAGGCCTCGAAGAGATCATCCGCGCCTCCTTGTGCAGGGCAACGAGAAATCGCAATAGGAACCCGATGCTGCTCCCGCACACTGTTGCAAGCGCAAAATTCATTCCACCGACCCGGGCGGCATAGCTCGTATCTCTGCACCGTCAGATTCATTGGACATCCCTGAAGATAAGAGTGGGATAAGTTGTCCATAAAGAATTTGTAAAGATGCCGAGTGCTCGGATGGCCTAGAAATGAGACGCCAAGTGGGGAGACGGCTAATCGCCGGGCTGGAAGCGGTAGCCGACCCACGGTTCTGTCACGATGTAGCGCGGCGAGGACGCGGTGGGTTCCAGCTTCTTGCGCAACTGGCCGACGAAGACGCGCAGATATTCCACCTGCTCGCTGCTCTGACCGCCCCACACGGCGCCGAGGAGCGCGCGATGGGTCACGACCTTGCCGGCGTGGCGTGCCAGGTAGACGAGCAGATCAAACTCTTTGGGAGTCAGGTGGACCGCGCGTTTGCCTACCTCGACGGTACGGGCCCCGGGATCAATTCGGAAATCTCCCAGTTCGATCGGTGCCTGTTCGGACTCTTCCGTCCGCGCCCGCCTCAGATGGGCACGAACCCGTGCCAGCAACTCTTCGATGCCGAAGGGCTTGGTGATGTAGTCGTCGGCGCCCGCGTCGAGCGCTTTGACCTTGGTCCTTTCCTCGCCGCGGACCGAGAGCACGAGGATGGGAATTTGGGTCTTCGCCCGCAGCCGGCGGCAGAGCTCCAATCCGTCCATGTTGGGCATGGCGAGATCGGTGATGACCAGATCCGGAGACCAGTCCTTCATGATCTCGAGCGCGGTCTCGCCGTCGTTGGCGACGCGAATGTCATATCCGTGACTGGAAAGTGAGGTTCGCAAAACCCGCGTGATCTGGGGTTCGTCGTCCACGACCAGGATGCGCTTGGGTTCGGGCATGCTAGGGATCAGCTGGGCTCCTGGGTCACGATGTGCACGTCCACAGCCGGGGCGTCACGCAGGAACTGATGGATCGCGGAGAGGTAGAAATACCGCTTCCAGCCCCGCGTGGCAGACCGGCCAAAGACCACCTGAGTAATGTGCTTTTCGTTGACGAATTCCGCCACGGACTCGGCCACACTCTTTCCCTGCACGCGTACGATGGAAGCCCCGACATTTTCAGCAAATCGAAAGTTGGCGCTCAGAGTTCTCTGATTCGCCTCGCTGGTGTCCTGCCCCATATCGGTATAGACAACAAACAGCTCCGCATCAATGGCCTGCGCCATGCGCGCCCCGCGGGCGATCAGGTACTGTGCCGCCGGATTCGAACTGATGCACACCGCAATCCGTTCGCGGATGGCCACTCCCCGTTCGTCGTGCTGCTTCTCGCGGTGCTCTTCCAGGCTGCGATCGACCGCGTGGGCCACCTGGCGCAGCGCCAGTTCGCGCAGGGCGATCAGATTGGTCTCGCGGAAAAAGTTCTCGAGCGCGCGCCCCACGCGCTCCTGCGGATAAACATCGCCGCGCCGCATGCGGTTCTGGAGCGCTTCGGGCGTCAGATCCGTCATCACGACTTCGTTGACTCGCTGCAGTACCCAATCGGGAACTGTTTCCCGCACCTGAATTCCGGTCACGCCTTGCACGGTGGGCGTAACGCTCTCCAGATGCTGGATGTTCATCGTGGAGAGAACGTCGATCCCCGCATCGAGCAGTTCCAGCACGTCTTCGTAGCGCTTGCGATGCTTGCTGCCTTCGATGTTGGTGTGGGCCAACTCATCCACCAGCGCGACCTGCGGCTTGCGGGCGAGAAGGGCGTCGACATCCATCTCTTCGAATGCCGCGCCCTTGTATTCGATTTGCTTGCGCGGAATGACTTCGAGTTTCGCGACCAGCTCACTGATAGCTTTGCGGCCGTGGGTCTCCACTACCCCGACCACGGTATCTTCGCCGCGGCTGTGGCGGCGGATGGCCTCGCTCAGCATGCTGTAGGTCTTGCCCACGCCCGGAGCGTATCCCAGGAAGAGCTTGAACACGCCTCCCTTCTTTGCCGGGGAGGTTTCCTCCAGCCACTGTTCGGGGGTCTTGGGCATCGCGCTTATTGTCGTTGAGACATTCTGCTTTGTCGATGTCAGATACAATTCTGCTCGTGAAACCCGCCGTCCGATTGGCGCTCGGCTATGGGCTTGCCGCCCTGATTGTCCTGGGGATCGTTTTGCTGGGTCGCTTGCTCCACGTCAACCCGACGACGATTGCGCTGGCGTTCTTGTTGGGGGTGTTGGGGATCTCGACCTTCTGGGGTCTGCGGCAAGCAGTGTTCATGGCAGTCATTTCCACCCTGGCATTCAATTATTTCTTCCTGCCGCCGGTCGGTACTTTCACGATTGCCGATCCCCAGAACTGGATCGCGTTGTTCGCCTTCCTCATCACCGCGGTGACGGCCAGCGAGCTCTCGGAACGCGCCGGGCGCGAGGCCCGTAACGCCAATGAGCGCAGGCGCGAACTGGAACGGCTTTACGGATTCAGCCAGCAACTGCTTTCCAGCGACAACCCGGCCGAGCTGTTGAACTCGATTCCCCGGTACATCGTGGACTCATTCGGAGTGCGGTCGGCGGCCATCTCTTTGTCGAACCGGGCCGATATCTACCGCTCCGGGCCGACCATCGATGGACTGGAGTCGCACGATCTCCAGTTGTGTTGCCTGCGCGGCGAGCCCCGCGTTGATCACGCGAATCAACGGGCCTTCATGCCGCTCAGCCTGGGTATGCGGGTGGTGGGTAGCATGGGAATCTCCGGTTCGCTGCTGTCGCGCCAGACGCTGGAGGCCATCGCCGGCCTGATTGCCATCTCGGTCGAGCGAGCGGGCGCGATCGAAAAGCTTACTCGCGCCGAGGCCGCGCGCGAAAGCGAGCAGTTGCGCTCGCTCCTTCTGGATTCGGTGACGCATGAATTTCGCACTCCGCTTACGGCCATCAAGGCGTCGGTCACCTCGCTGTTGGGCAGCCCGACTCTTTCGCCGGCGGAGAAAGAAGAACTGCTGACGGTCATCAACGAGGAAAGCGACCGGCTGAACCGCCTGGTGGGAGAGGCCGCGGAGATGGCGCAGCTGGACGCGGGCAAGGTGGAATTGCGCCTGGAACCGGCCCGCATCGGCGATGCGGTAAGCGAGACACTTGAAGAACTGAAGCAAGTCCTGACGCCGCATCCTGTGGAAGTTCGAATTCCTGCCGACCTGCCGGCGGTGCGGATGGACGCGGGCCGCATCAAAGAAGTCTTGGTGCACCTGCTCGAAAATGCCGCGAAGTACTCACCGCCCGACGCCTTGATACGCATTACCGCTGAAGCCAAGAACGGGATCCTGACCACCAGCATTGCCGATCGCGGCCCGGGCATCGACGACTTCGAGCAGTCGCTAGTTTTCGAGAAGTTCTATCGCGGCCGCAACCAGCGCGTGCAGGTGCACGGGACGGGAATGGGACTGGCCATTTGCAAGGCCATCGTCGAAGCCCACGGTGGGCGTATTGGAGTCACCAGCCAGTTAGGGCACGGTTCAGTCTTCTACTTCGGTCTGTCTGTGGGATAACACCGCTTGGTGGGCCCGCCTGGATTTGAACCAGGAACCAACAGATTATGAGTCTGCTGCTCTAACCGTTGAGCTACGGGCCCTTCTGGGTTCAATCTAGCACAGAAGTCCGGCCCGTCCGTGTGGGGACGGGTCTTTGACCCGTCCAAGCCGGGTCGGAGACCCGGCTCCACACGATCCCCTATGGCGTCTGGCCGCGCTCCAAGTCGCCTGACCGGATCACCGTTGCCACTTCAAGCTTGTAGTACTCATACCATTTGTCACGGCCCACTCTCTGTGCGACCAGATGTTGTGTGTTGTTGCGCCATCGCTTCAGAATGTCTTCGTCCTGCCACCAGACCACGGTCAGGCGTTCGCCATCTTCGGCGGTAAAGCTTTTCTCGGCCACAAATCCCGGGGACGCTTTGGCGAGCTTCGACATCTGCTCCGCCATCTCAGAGTAGCCCTTACGAGCTGCGGGAGTGAGCCGGGACCGAAACAGGACGATGATCATTTTCCCTCCAACCGCAAATCAACACACTGATTGGACGGGCGAGGGCTGGCTCGTGACACGGAAATAATTGCTGATGCCACAAGGCCGGAGTGTCGCGGTACGGCGATTCCACCCGTGCCGGGAAACGCCTTGTCCGGAGGGACACGCCAAAAAGGTTCTAGAACTGGTTTAAATAATCCTTTTGAGGGTTCAGAAAGCTGACCCTCAGGGGCTAAAGCCGGCATTCGTGGCGGGCCTTGACGGCACGGCTGAAGCCGTGCCCTACCCAAAAACCGATTTTTGAAACCAGTTCTAGTTACTTGTGTCATGCGGCGCTGACGGGACTCTGGACTTATGATGGAGCCATACAAGGGTGCTCGGGATGAAGAAGCTGCGTTTTCTACTGTCCCTGACCAACGACGATAACGATTACCAGATCGAACAGGCCGCGGCGGCCCGCCGCTCTGCGGCCCAGCTCGGCATTGAGCTCGAAATCGGCAATGCCCAGAATGACGGCATCCTGCAGAGCCAGCAGTTATTGAACAGCATCCAGTCTTCGACCAATCCACGCCCGGACGCCATCCTGTTTGAGCCGGCCGGCTCGACCGCGCTTCCGCAAGTTGCGCGCGCTGCCGCGGCCGCAGGCATCGGGTGGGTCGTGCTGAACCGCGACGCCGACTACATTTCCGAGTTGCGCCGCCTCTTCCACGTGCCGGTATTTGCCGTCACTTCGGATCACGAAGAGATCGGCCGCATCCAGGGACGGCAACTGGCGGCTCTGCTGCCGGGCGGCGGCCTGGTCCTGTACATCCAGGGCCCGAGTGAAAGCTCAGCCGCCAAGCAGCGGCACTTCGGCACTTTGGAGGCAAAGCCGGAGACCGTGCAACTCCGCGTTCTCAAAGCGCATTGGACCGAGGCCAGTTCGTACAAGGCGGTCAGTTCGTGGCTCCGTCTGTCCACCTCGCGCGACAACCAGATCGCAGCGGTTTGCGCCCAGGACGATTCCATGGCCATGGGCGCCCGCAAGGCCTTTGAGGAGTGTTTTGGCAATAAGCGCGAGCCCTGGCAGCGGATACCCTTTCTGGGGTGCGACGGTCTGCCCAAGACTGGCCAGGACTGGGTTCGACGAAATCTGTTGGCCGCCACGGTCTACATCCCGCCCAATGCGGGTGAGGCGATGGAGGTGTTGATGAAGTCGATCGAAAGTGGCATCCAGCCTCCGGACCGCACTTTCACTCCCGCCAAGTCCATTCCGGCGGTCGAAGCTCTTCTGGAACAGGCGCTGCGTGCGCGCGCGTCCTCCCGCTGAACCGGATTCTAGAACCGTAACTTCACCGCTTCCGAAAGAAAACGCAGCAGGGGCGCCATCTTGCGCGCTGACCGCAGGAAGTCCTCCATGAAACGCCCACTGCCCACCTGCGCTTGCGACAGGTCAACACTGGCAACGAAGTCTTTGCGCTTGAGGTCTTCGATGAGGGGATGGTCGGCGGGATAGCCGCGTGGCGGGCGTGTTAAAGTGTCGCCGCCCAGGCGAAGGCCACGTTTTGCACGGCGCCAGTCCTCCGGTTTCCAGGCGATGGCGTCGCGAATTCGCGCCAGAGAGCGCGGGTCCGGTTGCCAGACGCCTCCCGCCAGAAAGCAGCCCTTTGGCTGGAGGTGCATGTACAGGCCCCGAGCATGCACCGTCTCGCTCGCGGCGGCGTGCCAGAAGTTCATCCCGATGTGAGTCTTGTAAGGACTCTTGTCTTTTGAGAAACGGACATCGCGATAAATCCGAAAAAGGGAACCGCCGTTCGGCTTGGGGTCGGCCACCAGCCACGGACTGATGTCCCGCAGGCGGTGCCGCAGATCGGTGATAAAACGAAGGCTGGGCTGCCGCGCTAGGTCTTCGAATTCCTGGCGGTGCTTTAGAAACCAGGGTCGGCGGTTATGGCGGCGCAGTTGCTCCAGAAACTGGAACAGCCGGGGACTGAAATACTGCTGGCCCATCTATGGAGTTGGGGCCGGCGCCGAAGCGGCGATGCCCGCTCCCCCGCCCGTCGAACTGCTGTTGACCAGATCCTTCAATTCTTTGCTGGGTTTGAAGAACGGGATCTTCTTTGCCGGGACTTCCACGCGATCGCCGGTTTTCGGATTGCGGCCCACGCGCGGCTTGCGCTGCCGGGTACGGAAGCTGCCGAAACCGCGAATTTCGATTTTGTCGCCCACGCGCAGTGAGCGCACAATGCTGTCAAAGATTGTTTCGACAATGACTTCGCTGTCTTTGCGCGTCAGTTCGGCCAGCCGGGACACTTCTTCGATCAGGTCCGCTTTTGTCATACGCCTCTTCGCTCCCTTGGGGTAGGGTTTGCTGCCTGGGACTAGTCTCGCCCCTGTCATCCAGTGCTGCCAGTGCCTATAACCTTCTCAAATTTCAGGGGTTTTGCGCAAGTGGGGTGTGGAGCACTTATTTCCACAGGTAGTAAAAGCCAACCTGCTGCTCCATCAGCTTCTCCCGGGTGGGCAGGTAGTCAGAAACATCCCCGAAAACCAGGTCGAGCGCTGATCGTCTCTGTCGAGGGGGCCAAACCAGAGTGGGCTCACCTTTGATCCCGACCGCTTTGGCCGTATCTTTGACCGCACTCTCGAAATCGGCGATCTGGTCCACCAGTTTCATGGAGAAGGCCTGCTCACCGGTCCAGACTTTGCCATTGGCAATCAAGCGGATATCGGATTCCTTCGCTTTCCGGCCCTCCGCGACCGCCTGGATGAACTGGGTGTGCATATTGTCAATCAGGCTCTGCAGATATTCGCGCTCGGCGGGCGTCATCTCGCGCGCCGGATTGCCGGTGTCCTTGAATTCTCCGGCCTTCAGGGTGATGTCCTTGAGCTTGGCCCAGCGCAGCAGTTCGGCATAGTTCACCCATTGCGCGATCACGCCGATGGAGCCGACAATGCTGCCCTTGTCCGCGTAGATCTTGTTGGTGGCCGAGGCTACGTAGTAGGCGCCGCTCGCTCCGACGGTTTCGATCGAGGCCACGATGCGTTTCTTTTTTTCGTCGCGGATGCGCTTCACTTCCCGGTAAATCTCTTCCGATGCCGCCACTCCGCCGCCGGGAGAGTTAACGTGGATGATGATGGCTTTGATGGAATCGTCGTCGGCGAATTTCTTTAGCTGGGAAACGATCTGCTTGGGAGACAGGATGACGCCGTCCAGGTCCACGACCGCGATCCTTTCGCCGAAGCCGCCGAATGACTCCTGGTCGCCGCCACCGAAACTGAGGTACACCAGCGTGAACACGGCGACGACAAAGAGCAGAAATGCGCCGCCCCCGAAGAGCAGCCAAAGCCAAACTCGCGAACGACCTTCAGCCATAATCAGAGCAGTGTAGCACCGGGGAGGGGAGGTCAGAGGTTAGAGGTCAGATTGCAGAGGTGAAAGCCTACCGTGCGCGGGATACTGTCAGACCAACCGCTCTTACCTCTGCAATCTGACCTCTGACCTCTGACCTCGACTTTGACGTAAACTCTACTCATTCATGCGCGATCCCGTCGAACTCGAGGTCTTCAAGAATCTATATCACTCGATTGCCGAGGAGATGGGCGCGGCGCTGCGCCGGACTTCGTTTTCGCCCAACATCAAGGAGCGCCGCGACTACTCCTGCGCCGTGTTCGATTCCTTTGGCCGGGTCATCGCTATGGGCGATCACATGCCCGTGCATCTTGGGTCGATGCCGATGTCGGTCGCGGCCGCAGTTGAGCAGTGTGCGCTTGATCCAGGCGACATCGTCATGCTGAACGACCCGTTCCGGGGCGGAACGCATTTGCCGGATATCACTCTTGTCATGCCGGTGTATGTGAAAAAAGTCAAGGGCGTCGGGCAAGAGTGCCCGACCCACACAACAGAGCCGGATTTCTATGTGGCGTCGCGGGCTCATCATGCTGATGTTGGCGGAACCTATCCTGGTTCCATGGGGCCATGTCGCGAGATTTACCAGGAAGGCTTCCGCATTCCGCCCGTAAAGATCATGCGCGGCGGAGAGCTGGTTGCCGATGTGCTGGCCCTGCTGCTGAACAATGTCCGCACCCCGGAGGAGCGGGAAGGCGACCTGGGCGCGCAGATTGCCGCTTGCCAAACGGGGGCGCGAAGGCTCGCCGAAGTCTGCGCCCGCTACGGGATCGCGCGTACCCAACGCGCCGCTCGCGAGCTGCTCGACTACTCGGAAGAAATGATGCGCGGCTTCCTCGGCGGCGTTCCGCCCGGTGTCTATCGGGCGGAGGACTTTCTCGACGATGACGGTATTGACGCCAAACCGGTGCGGATTGCAGTGACGCTTCGTGTTCGCGAGCGCAGCGGGAAATCATCTCGCAGCAAGAAGCAACCGGCGGCCATCACCATCGATTTCACTGGTTCCGACCCTCAGGTTCAGGGCGCAATCAACGCGGTGGAAGCAATCACCGTCTCCGCTTGCTTTTACGTCTTCCGTTGTCTGCTGCGCGAGGACGTACCGGCCACCGCGGGCCTGATGCGGCCGATCGCAATCGTTGCTCCCGCGGGTACGGTCGTGAATGCCAGACCTCCAGCGGCAGTTGCCGGTGGCAACGTCGAGACTTCGCAACGGATAGTGGACGTGCTGCTGAAAGCGCTGGCGCAGGCTGTTCCGAACCGCATCCCGGCAGCAGCTTCCGGGACGATGAATAATCTGACCATTGGCGGCATCGATCCGCGCTCCGGTGAGACTTTCGCCTACTACGAGACGATTGCCGGCGGCATGGGTGCGCGTCCGGGAAAGGACGGCGTTTCTGGCGTGCACACCCATATGACGAATTCGCTGAACACGCCCGCCGAGGCGCTCGAGTATGCCTACCCAGTAAGGCTGCGGCGATATTCGTTCCGTCCCGGAAGCGGAGGCCGGGGACTGCACGCTGGCGGGGATGGAATTGTGCGCGAAATCGAGGTCCTGACTGATGCCCAGGTCACCCTGCTTGCCGACCGGCGCTTGCGCGGCCCATACGGCCTGTCCGGCGGCTCTGATGGCGCTCCCGGACGGACCGTTATCGCTCGCACGGACGGCTCGGAAGAAGTATTACCGGGCAAGACGAGCGTTCGCCTGCGTTCTGGAGAGAGGGTCCGGGTGGAATCTCCGGGTGGCGGCGGCTGGGGAAAGCCCGACAAGACAGGCGTCTCGTGATTCGTTAGAACCACACCGCGACCCAGCGGGCGGGATGCCCGCCCGACAGCCGGCTGGGAGTGGGGCTGCGATCGGCGCTACGCGTTCCCCCAGTTTTCGCTAGAATTCTTATTCAGACTTTTCGGAGTGACCCGCGATGAGAGTTTTGCGTCCGCTTATTCTGGCTTTTGTTGTTGCCGGAGCTTTTTTCTATTTCACCACCTACCGTAACGGGCGTTTGCATTCGGCCAACTGGGTCAGCCGTCCGAACAAGGTCGAGATCACCGAGGCCGCAGGCGGCGATCCGCTCGATGCGGAAGAGCAAAACAACATCAGCGTCTATCGCAGGAACATCGGCTCGGTCGTCAACATTACCTCGCGAGCCATGACCTTCGACTTTTTCTATGGCTTGGTGCCACAGGAAGGGCAGGGGACTGGATTCATCATCGACAAAGAGGGCCACATCATCACGAATTACCACGTCATTGCCGAGGCGCGACAGGTGGAAGTGACGCTCCATAACCGGAAAAAATATCGGGCCACGATTGTGGGCACGGACCGCTCGCATGATCTGGCAATCGTCCAGATCAAGGCGTCCGGACTGCAACCGATG
Source organism: Terriglobales bacterium (assembly GCA_049273945.1). Taxonomy (GTDB): domain Bacteria; phylum Acidobacteriota; class Terriglobia; order Terriglobales; family Acidobacteriaceae; genus Acidiflorens. Next base: position 236,847 of record JBASRS010000074.1, read on the forward strand.
ACGCTGGGCGACTCGACGAATCTTCAGGTCGGCCAGAAGGTCTATGCCATCGGCAATCCGTTTGGGCTTTCCGGCACGCTGACACGCGGAATCGTCAGTTCCATCCGCCAGGTGGAGGAGCCGGATGGCATGGTGATCGAAGAAGCGATCCAGACCGATGCCGCCATCAATCCCGGCAACTCGGGAGGGCCGCTGCTCAACTGGCACGGGGAAGTCATCGGCATCAACACCATGATCGCTTCCAGCGTCGGACAGAGCGCCGGCATCGGCTTCGCAATCCCAATCAACACTGCGAAAGCTGTGTTGAACGACCTGGTCACGATTGGCCGTGTGCGCCGTCCGGCTCTCGGTGTGCGCACCATCCCGATTGGAGGAGAGCTGGCTACCGAGATGAATCTGGCTGCTGACTACGGTCTGCTGATCGTGCAAGCCGTTCCCGGAGGCGCCGCCGACCGCGCCGGCCTGCGCGGCGGCAGTGAGCGCGCATATCTGGGCAACATTCCCATCATGATCGGCGGCGACCTGATCGTTGCCGTGGACGGAAAGAAGATCGAGAGTCAGCAGGACCTCGCCCAGGTTATGAACAGCCACCGCGCCGGGGACACGGTTAATGTCACCATTTTCCGTAACAAGAAGAAGATGGATGTGAGCGTGGTGCTGGGCGAGGCGCGGGAACAGGTGTGAGTGTGGGGCAGGCAATTCATGCCCGCCATGACGGAAGCGGTAGAATATCGGAGGAGGCTCTATGTTGCCGCGCCTTCTCTCTCTAATCTGTCTAATCTCTCTATCCCAAGCAGCCCCCGCCCAGCGACCCGAAAAAGCAAGGCCGCGCATCCCTGACACTTGTCCGATTACAAAGCCATCTGACCACCCTTTCGTGGCACCGTCGCCTTATCCCCCACAGGCACCCATGGGCCACTTTTGGTTTGGTACGGACCGGCTTTGGACCATACTTCCGAGTGATGCAACATGGCCACGGTCAGAAAAGGCCTTCTGGTGGCGGCAAAACTGGTTGGTTTACAAGTCGGCGATACCAGAAAGCGAAGCTTCGAAGTTGACGGTCACTGCGCGACGACTCGACGCTCCAGCGCCGCCTCCCAAGGTTGCGAGGGGCTCGGGTGGTTACAGAGAGGATTCGAAGTCGTTCTTGGTAGGAGGCATTGACTTTCCGACGCCCGGATGCTGGGAGATTTCCGCACACTACGATGATGACGAACTGATCTTTGTCGGATGGGTTGCGCCGGCCGCGGGTGCCCGTTGATAAGTTCCGATCTTCACCAGTAACAATTGGTAGCCCGTTTCCTCAGATGAGTTTTGCCGCGAAATGTCGTATCCTAGTCCCCTGCTTATGACCGCCGCCCGCTAATTCGGTCTCTGTTGTTCTGGCGAAGCTCGCGCTCTGCGTGCGCGCATTCGCCCCGATTCCCGTCTCAACAACAGAAAGGATCACCAAAATGCAATTCGTGGATCGGGCATTGGCCCGCCGCCTGGAGTCTGCGGAAGAGATGCCGCAGGTGCACCACGCTGAGTGGTGTCAGAAGAATCAGCCGTCGGTGGGCGCCGCCGTCGAAGAGATCGCGGGAGGCCACATGATCTTTGCCGGACTCGGATCGCCCATCGGGCGCGCCGTGGGCATGGGATTCGTTGCCCCCGTCACCGCGTCGGAAATGGATCAACTGGAACACTTTTATCATTCCCGTGGAGCGCCGGCTCAGACGGACTACTGTCCCCTCAGCGACCCAAGCTTGCTGGAACTCACCAAGGAACGCGGGTATGGAATCGCCGAGCTGAATAACGTGCTCGTCCGCAGGCTGGATCGCACGGAGAAATTTCCTGCACGGACCGGGTTCACGATCCGCGCCGGAAAAGCTGAAGAAGCGCTGGCGTTCGCTAGTATCGTGCGACGAAGTTTTTTTCCCGACGGCGGCGAGCCCGAAGGCTTTGATGAGATGATCTGTCCGATGTTCGCGTTCCCGGGCAGCCTGACGTTTGTCGCCGAGATTGAAGGACAACTGGTAGCCACGGGCGCGGGCCTCATCATCCCCGAACACGGGATTGTGGCCCTGCACGGCGCCGGCACGCTCAAAGACTATCGGGGACGAGGCCTGCAGACCGCAATGCTCGAAAAGCGTATGCAGGTCGCGGCCGAGGCCGGATGCGAGTATGCGGTGATCGTCACTCTGGGTGGCACAACCTCGATGCGCAACGCGGAGCGCTTGGGCTTCCGCGTCGCCTACAGCAAGGCGACGCTGATCAAACAACCGCCGACCGCCTCGTGATGGATGCCAAGTAGAGACGCGGCGAGGCGTGTCTCCAGCAATTCTTGCCGGGTTATCATCGGCAGGTGCCCGACATTGATTGGATCCGGAAGTTTTGTCTCGCCCTTCCTGAGGCGACTGAGAACATGCAGTGGGGCGAAGACCTGTGCTTCAAAGTGCGTGGGAAGATTTTTGCGATTGTTGACCTGTCGAAGGGCAAGCTGGCGCCGATTTGCTTCAAATGCGCGCCCGAAAAATTCCAGGAATTGTTGGAAATTGAGGGGATCGCTCCGGCGCCCTACGTCGGGCGCTACAAGTGGGTGCTGCTCGAGCGTGCCAGCATCCTGACACCGGAGGAGCTTGAGGATCTCATTCGGCAGTCGTATGAGTTGGTCGTCGCCAAAGCACCGAAGAAAAACGCCGCGCGCAGGAAGGCGATCTCAAAGCGACGGTAGGCCGAGTAGAGACGCGGCTTGCCGCGTCTACTTCTGTTTGACTCTCGCAATCGCCGTGGGCTAGCCTCATAGGTTCCTTCTTCGACGGCGGACCTACAAGGTCGCGCCAACGTTGCATCCGGCTCAATGCGAATTCGATACAGATTGTTGATCGTTTGCTGCCTGCTGGCTCTGCTCACCAGCGGCCTGGTTGCCGCTCCTCTGCGCCCGGTTCATGCCCCACACGCCATGGTTGCCAGCGTGCACGAACTGGCCTCGCGCGCGGGAGTCGAGATGATGCAAGCGGGTGGCAATGCGGTGGACGCGGCGGTGGCTACGGGTTTCGCTCTAGCGGTCGTTCATCCCCAGGCCGGAAACCTGGGCGGAGGTGGCTTCCTGCTGCTGCGGAAGGCGAACGGCGAAGTGCGCTTCATCGACTTCCGGGAGAAAGCGCCCGCGGGCGCTACCCAGAACATGTATCTCGACGCGCAGGGCAATGTTATTAAAGACGCCAGCACGATCGGATATAGGGCCATCGGCGTGCCCGGTTCGGTTGCGGGGCTCGTCTATGCCGAGAAGAAGTACGGCAAGCTCTCCCTGGAGAAGGTGATCGCTCCCGCAATCAGCCTGGCGCGCGACGGCTTCCCGCTTGCCTGGGAAGACGCCGAAGATCTGAAAGATGAAGAACTCGCGAAATTCGCCGCGTCGAAACACATCTTCCAGCGCGACGGCAAGTACTACCAGGCGGGCGAAGTCTTGAAACAGCCGGAACTGGCGCGAACGCTGCAACGCATCGCAAAGAACCCTGATGATTTCTATCACGGAGCGATGGCGCGTGAACTGGCTGCGGCCGTCGCCCAGGGGGGGGGCCTCATCACCGTAGACGATCTCGCGAACTACGAAGTCAAGGAGCGCGAGCCGATTCGCGGTACATACCGCGGCTATGACATCATCAGTGCGCCGCCGCCTTCATCGGGTGGAATTGCGCTGGTTGAAATCCTCAATATTCTCGAAGGATACGATCTCGCCAAACTCGGCAACCGCTCGGCCCAGGCTATTCATTTAACCGCGGAAGCGTTCCGCCGGGCTTTTTATGACCGGGCAGAGTTTCTGGGCGATCCGGACTTTGCGAAAATTCCTGTGCCGCAGTTGATCGACAAGCGCTACGCGGCGGCGTGGCGCGAGTCCATCGATCCCAACCGCGCCAGCGTGAGCAAAGATCTGAAGCGCCCCGGCATGTTCAATGAACTGGAACGGGTTGCCGGGTTGCAGCCGACAGCCATACGCGAACCGGAGAACACTACGCACTATTCGGTCGTCGATCCCGAAGGCAATGCGGTCGCCGTCACCACCACTCTCAACGATTCGTTCGGATCGCGCGTTACCGCCGAAGGGCTGGGCTTTTTGCTCAACGACGAAATGGACGACTTTGCTGCCAAGCAGGGAGTGCCCAATGCTTACGGGCTGATCCAGGGGCCGGCCAACGCCATCGGCCCTGGAAAGCGTCCGTTGTCGGCGATGACCCCGACCATCGTGCTCAAGGACGGCCAGCTCTTCCTGGTGCTGGGCTCGCCGGGCGGCCCGACCATCATCACCACGGTCGCGAACATTCTGATGGGTGTCGTGGATTTTGGACTGGATGTTCAGGAAGCTGTCAATGCCCCGAGGTTTCATCATCAGTGGCTCCCCGACGCAATTCATGCCGAAGACCGGTTGTCTCCCGATACAATGAACCTACTGCGTTCCAAAGGACACAAACTGAACGTCGCGCACTTTTGGGGTGACGGCGAGTGCATCATGATTGACCCCCAAACCGGCGAACGCCTGGGCGCGAGTGACGGACGCAACAACGGGAAGGCGGTAGGTTACTGATGCAGCGGGCGGTCTCCACATACGTCTATGTGAAGGAGCGGCTTCATCCCGGTCTGCTCGATGAGCTGGTGAAGGCTGGGGCCCAGGCGATCGAGATCTTCGCCGCGCGCCAGCACTTCGACTACGCCAACCGCAAGCAGCACATCCGCGAAATTGCCGACTGGTTCCGCTCCACCGGTATTCCCCTGAACTCCGTGCACGCGCCGCTGTTTTCCGACTACGAGTGGGGGCGGACTGGTTCGCCTCCCGTCAATATTGCCTCTACGGATCGCGCCGGACGCATCGAGGCCATGGACGAAATCAAGCGTGCCTTGGAAATCGCCGAGCAGATTCCATTTCGCTTCCTGGTGCAGCACATCGGCAATCCCAACGAGTCGTTTGACGAAAAGAAGTTTGAAGCCGCGATGACGTCGATCGAGCATCTGCGCGCTTTTGCCAAGCCGCTCGGGGTGCGCATTCTGGTCGAGAACATTCCAAACGAGCTTTCGACGCCCGAGCGCCTGGTGGAATTTATCCGGACATCGCGTTTTGACGATGTCGGAGTCTGCTTCGACTGCGGCCACGCGCACATGACGGGCGGCGTCCCCGAAGCTTTCGAAACGCTGAAGAAACACATCTGCTCGACCCACGTGCACGACAATCACGCCGACAAAGATTCGCACCTTTGGCCGGGCAAGGGCACGATCAACTGGAAAGAGACCATGGAATTGCTGCGCTCCGCCCCGCAAGCCCCGCCGCTGCTGCTCGAAATCGATGGCGAAGAGAAGAAGAGCCCGGGCGCGGATGTGACCGCGACCTTCCGCACGCTGGAAGATTCTTAGAATCCACCGCCGAGACGCCGAGAGCGCCGAGAACTTCGCAGGAAAAATCTCGAGAATACTCGGCGTCCTCTGCGTCTCGGCGGTAAAAGGCTTTATGTCAGCACCTGTAAGCACCATTGCAGAAATCGGCAAGCACGAAGGTCAGGCCGTCACCGTCCGCGGCTGGCTCTATAACCTGCGCGAAAGCGGGAAGTTGCTGTTCCCGCAGTTTCGCGACGGATCAGGCGTCATCCAGGGAGTGGTGCCGAAGAATGCCGTCCCCCCGGAAGTTTTCGACGCGATCAAAGGCCTCACCCAGGAGTCGAGCGTGATCGTCGAGGGTAAAGTTCGCGCCGACAAGCGTGCCCCGGGCGGCTACGAGCTCGATGTGTCGAGCGTGCAGGTCGTGCAGCGCGTGTCTGAGTCCGACCCTTACCCGATCACGCCCAAAGAGCACGGCGTGGACTTCCTGATGGAGCATCGGCATCTCTGGCTGCGGTCATTGCGGCAGGCGGCCATCCTGCGCGTGCGCGCCGAGATCATCCGCGCCGCGCGCGATTTCTTCGACAGCAACGGATTCACGCTGACCGACCCGCCCATCATCACGCCCGCTGCCTGCGAAGGCACGACGACGCTGTTTCCGGTCGACTATTTCGAAGAGCAGGCGTTTCTCACACAGTCCGGCCAGCTTTACATCGAAGCCACGGCGATGGCGCTCGGCAAGGTGTATTCGTTCGGGCCAACGTTCCGGGCGGAGAAATCGAAGACGCGGCGGCACCTCACCGAATTTTGGATGGTCGAACCCGAAGTCGCCTACGGCACACTCGACGACATCATGGATCTGGCCGAGGGCCTGCTTACCTTCCTCGTGAAGCGTTGCCTGGAGCGCCGTCCCGCCGACCTGCAAACCATCGGACGCGACGTGACCAAACTCGAAAAAATCGAAGCGCCCTTCCCGCGTATCAGCTATGACGAAGCCGTCCAGAAACTTCAGGAAGGCCACGCGCAAGGCGTGCTCGAAAACAAGTTTGAGTACGGCGGAGACCTCGGTTCACCCGACGAAACCTATCTCTCGTCACAGTACGACAAGCCGGTCATGGTGCATCGATATCCGGCGGGTGTGAAGGCGTTTTATATGGAGCCCGATCCGCAGCGCCCGGAGTTGGCGCTCTGTGTGGACGTGCTTGCTCCCGAGGGTTATGGCGAAATCGTCGGCGGATCGCAGCGTATGGCTTCGCATGAACTGCTGTTGAAGCGTATCCGCGAGCACAATCTGCCGGAAGAGGCCTTCAAGTGGTATCTTGACCTGCGCAAGTACGGCAGCGTTCCGCATAGCGGCTTCGGCATGGGCATCGAGCGGGCGGTCGCGTGGATCTGCGGGTTAGAGCATGTAAGGGAAACGATTCCGTTCCCGAGAATGTTGCATAGACTCTATCCGTAGTTTTTCACCGCCGAGACGCCGAGAGCGCCGAGCAAATGCTGGAAAATCAAAGACTCGATCAGATTTTGCACACGATCATCGGCGCTGCTATCGAAGTCCATCGGCATCTCGGACCGGGGCTGTTGGAGTCTGCCTGCGAGTCCTGCTTGGTTTTCGAATTGAAGCGGCTCGGGTTTAAGGTTGAAGTGCAGAAGCCGCTGCCAGTCGTCTACAAAGATGTCAAACTGGATTGTGGCTACAGGCTCGACCTGGTGGTGGAAGACGAAATCATCGTGGAGATCAAAGCGATTGAGAAGCTGCTTCCGATCCATGAAGCACAGCTTTTATCGTACCTGCGCTTGGCGCACAAGAAGGTTGGTCTGCTGATGAACTTCCATGTCCCAGTTCTCAAGGACGGTTTGAAACGCATTGTGAATGAATTTCCTGACTCGGCGTCTCGGCGGTGAAAAGATCATGGGGCATACAACACGAGCATCGTTCACCAGCATCACTCCCCGGCAGATTCGGGTGATCGGCGTGCCTCTTGATCTTGGCCAGTCGCGCCGCGGCGTAGATATGGGTCCATCCGCCGTGCGCGTGGCCGGACTGGAGGCGCGGCTGGAAGCGATCGGCCACAAGGTTGAAGACGCCGGCAACATTGTGGTCGCGATCCCCGAGCAGAAAAAAGAAGGCGTTGCCAGCGCGAAATATTTGAAAGAGATCACGGCCACCTGCACCAAGGCCGCCGAGCTGGTGCTGAAGACCCTGGAAGCGGGCAAAGTCCCCATGGTGCTCGGCGGCGACCACTCCATCGCGGCTGGGACGGTGTCCGGCGTGGCCGAATTCTACCGGCGGCAGAACCAGAAGATCGGGCTCATCTGGATTGACGCCCACACCGACATGAATACGCCTGACTCTTCGCCCAGCGGCAACGTGCACGGGATGCCGCTCGCCGCGATCATGGGACTGCCTCCTCTCGAACTCGGCAAAATCTACGACTTTTCACCCAAGGTGCAGCCGGAAAACTGTGTGCTGGTGGGCATCCGCGACGTCGATAACTTCGAAAAGGAAAACATCCGCAAAGCCGGCGTCGAGGTCTTCACCATGCGCGACATTGACGAGCGCGGCATGCGCGCCGTGATGGAAGAAGCGCTGCGCATGGCCGGACGCGGCACTGCCGGCTATCACGTCTCGCTCGACATGGATTGGATCGATCCCGAAGACGCTCCCGGAGTTGGGACGCCCGTCTGGGGCGGCGCAACATACCGCGAAGCGCACCTGGCGATGGAGATTATTTCCGATCACGGACGCATGCTGAGCTTTGAGATTGTCGAAGTGAATCCCGTCATCGACGAACGGAATCAGACGGCCGACCTGGCGGTGGAATTGTCGCTGTCGGCGTTCGGGAAGAAGATCCTGTAGCAAAAGCAAACGGCGGAACCAAAACGCGTTCCGCCGTCAACTCTTGGCCTGATCTTCCCTTACTGCGTTTTAGTCTTCACCGCGTCTCCGGTCTTGAAGCCTGCTCCGGAAACCACCGAACACACTGACGATACATCGTCTACGTCGGTAACTCTCACCAACCCGATGGGTGTGCTCATGCGGCGCAATACCTTCCCGGTGGCCGGATCTTTGATCTCTTTGCTCACCCGTTCCACACTGAGCTGGTCGCCGACTTTAACGCCCGCCTTCGCGCCGACATTGAGAATGACTTGTCCACCGTCCACTGCCGCCACCAGTCCTTCCACCACGATCGTCCGCGCAACCAGCTTGTCTTTGCCGGCGATCACCTCGGTGCTCATGGTCTCTACCGCAGCTTTGACGGCTTCGCCGATGATGGTGTTCTGAAAGTCGCTGCTTCCGAAATCGACGCCGCCGGCGCCGAAGCCATGCCAGTTACCTCCGCCTCCAGTGAGCGAAGTGCTTTCCCTCGACGACTCTCCCTTGCCCTCGGCTACCGCGAGGATTTCACCGGTATCGATGTCGACGATGCGCGCATCGACCGCCACAATAGCCTTCGACTTCGAATGTTTAAAACCGCCCAGGCCAAAACCCCCAAAACCGCCGCCGCCGCCACCGACACCTGTGTTCTTGGTGTCATTGCCGAACTGTGTGATGCTGCCCACGATGATGGCGTCCACCCCCAGCAATTTGCCAATTTTGGCCGCGGAATTCGGGTTGGCACGGTCGCTGTTGGAGAAATTCTGCTCGGCGAGAATCTTGTCCATGGCCTTGCGTTCGATCACGGAGTAGCTGCCGTCCTTGACGAGATACTTCACAAGGAGGTCTGAGATTCCTTTGCCGATGTCGACTTCTTGCCCGAAGATCGCGGTTACGCCCCCGTGCACCGTTGCGTAGTCAAAATCGAAGATGGCAACCCGCTTCTTGCGAACTGGCGCGGCCTGCGCCAGTGCTGAGCTAACATAAGCCGTGGCCAGGAGCCCCAATACCGCTGCCGCAAATAGAGCCTTTTTCATTTGATGTTCCGCCTTCTGGGAATTAAGGAAATACACTCCCGCGAGCCTGCCTTCCCTTGACGAAGGAGGCTAATCGGGCCTCTGGCACTTGTCAACCCAACAAATGGGCCAGTCTGGGGACGCGGAAGGAGCGGCATTTTGAATGGCACAGCGCTCCCGGCTCCAACGGCAACTGTGTGTTCTCACGCCTGGTTCAGCCCTTTAGTTCGGCTGCCGAGCTTCCGCCTCCGCCTGGTCGGCTTCCTTGTTTGTCTCTCGCAAATCGCTGTCTACGTTCGCGTCTGGCGCAGGCGGAGGAACTTCGCCGGCCTGAGTCTTGGTATCAGGAGCCGCCGGCAGGCCGTTTTTGCCCTGCTTCTCGGCGAGTGTCTTGAGCCCGGCATCCATCTGGATCCGCAGTTGATTGTGCATCTCCTGCAGGTCGTCGACGGCGACTCCGACCGTCTCGCCGCTAGCGCACTCATTCTTTTTACTGCTCTGGACGATTGCGTCCACCATGTTGTCACCGTCCGGCTTGTCGTCGGAGCGGTAGATCACATCGCCAGCGGTGAGTACGCATTCGGCTCCATCTGACGTCGTCAGGTCCTCTTCGCTGGATACCACGAAGTAGCGGATCTTGGGATTGAGCGCCGCCGGAACCTCTTCGCCGCTCGCCGCCTTTGCACCGCCTTTTGCCGCAGCTTGCTCCGCCGCGATCTCATTCTTCAGCTGGTTGGCGATCGCCTGCTTTATCCCACTGCTGAGTGCCGGTCCCTTACCTTTCGCTGCCGGTGCTGCCGTACCCAACAGATACGGACCATAGGCAGCCGAAAGGTTCGCGGCAACCAGCGGGTCCGTCGTCCACAACGAAGCGATTTCATCGGCCGTCTCCGTTGCCGAGGGACGGGGTCCGACCTCTCCGCTCGCCGCGGCCTGTTCTTCATAGGCAGCCTGCAGGTTCGCAGCGATCACGTAATCCGTCAGCCAAAGCGAGGCGTACGGATACGCCGGATACGGTTGATAGTAGTAGGACCCGTAATACCCGTACCAGGGCTGTCCGGCCCAACCCCAGTTGTAGTAAACCGGTGCGGGCCAGGGATTGTAGGCCCATCCGTAGTAGGCGGGACCGTAGTAGTAGGCGGGGGCGTAGCCGTAGTAAGGATGTCCCCCATAGTAGTAGCTGCGATACCCGTAGGCGTAGCGTTGTCCGCCCACATAGTAGGTTCTCTGGACGTAGCTCCGGCCACCGTGGTTATAGTAGGCGCGCTGGCTGTATCCCCCGCGTCTTCCCATGCTCACCACCTGGCGTCCGTTGTGCACGCTCTCAATTCGCCGCCCGCCGCGCATGCTGTGTTCGATCCTCATGCCATGAGCAGTTTGGATCGAACGAACCTTTCCGTCCTTGCGGAAAGTCGCCTGGCCGCCGTTCTTTAGGGCTACCTGCCTGCTTCCTGCCGGCTGATGCCGGTTGGCTCCGCCCGGCCCGCGATTGTTGGCGCCTGCTTGTCCACGGTTGTTGGCGTTGGCTCCGCCCGGCCCGCGATTGTTCGCGCCCGCCTGTCCGCGGTTGTTGGCACCCGCCTGTCCACGGTTGTTAGCGTTGGCTGCGCCCGGTCCTCGATTGTTGGCACCCGCCTGTCCACGGTTGTTAGCGTTAGCTCCGCCCGGTCCGCGATTGTTCGCGCCCGCCTGTCCGTAGGGATTGGCGTTGCCGCCGCCCGGTCCACGATTGTTCGCGCCCGCCTGTCCGTAGGGATTGGCGTTGCCGCCGCCCGGTCCACGATTGTTCGCGCCCGCTTGTCCGTAGGGATTGGCGTTGCCGCCGCCCGGGCCGCGATTGTTCGCACCGCCCGGCGCCGGGG
>JBASRS010000026.1:0-6485 GCA_049273945.1 Terriglobales bacterium
GCGAACATCGCTCACCAAAGAGTGCGGATGGAAGGATGGCGGCAGAGGCGGTCCGGCTCAGGCAAGGTAAGGACGAAACGAAAATCACTCTTGACACTGACCGGCCTTCTCATGGAAGGCGATTACACCAACAACCGACTCCCCGACCCTGAGCTCTCGAGGGCGGGTGCCGCTCGCAAGCCGGAGTCCGTCACCTCGATCAACTGCCGCGAGGATGACTGGCGGTCGCGGTGCAGGCGTCTCAGATCCCCCCGCATGTCGGCCGCGCTCTGATAACGCAGATCGCGGTCCTTTTCCAGCGCCTTGTTGATGATGCGCTCCAGTTCCGTCGGGAGCTCGGGGTTCAAGCGCACTGGTGTCCTCGGCTTTGTAAACGACACCCATGCCACCGCCGCCCAATTTTTCGACAATGCGGTAATGAGAGATGGTCTGGTCGATCATGGGCGACGAAATTCCCAGTGGCCGTATGTTAGGGCCTTGCCTGATCGAAGTCAAAGTCCTTGTAGATCGCAGGGCCGCATAGCGAGAAACCAGTTGTGATCTCGTGCACTCACAGGCCGCTCCGTATCGCTGTGCCGTCGCTTCCGGACGAATCGTCGGCTACTCGGAAACTATTGGAAATCGGCTGCGCAGTGAAAAATAGGCCGTTCCTCCTTATGTTTCTTGGCTCTGCCCAGAACACTCAGACTCCAGCATTGTCCTATCCACTGAGAGCAGTTGTGCAGCAGGGCAGGCATGGCTATACTGTTCGCCATCATCCGTATGTTCATTCTCTCCGCTTAGCAGTGGCGACTCCTGCTCCCGCTTGGAGCTGTGGTTCCACGTCGGTAGCGTTACTCGCCCTTTGCAGTCTTAAGGAATCATTCGTCGTACAAACTTCGGAGTCAAGGAGCCCCTCATGAACCGTATCCGAGGGAGTGTGATTTTGGTTATGGTTGTGTGTGCCGCGGTTATTGCACATGCCCAGCTGGTAACCGCGAACCTACAGGGGGTGGTTACCGATTCCAGCGGAGCCGTGGTTGCCGGCGCCAGCATAGCGGCTTCCGACTCCGAGACCGGCGTGCAGCGGACCACCACCACCAACGCTGACGGTTTTTATCGTTTCAACCTGCTGCCGCGTGGTCAATATGAGGTTCAAGCCCAGAAGGGCGGGTTCGCCGCACAAAGATTGAAAGTCACTCTGACCGTGGGCGACACCATTACCGCCAACCTGGTGCTGAAGGTTGGGGGGAGCGCGGAGCAAGTCAACGTCACCAGCCTAGCGACTCAGGTGGACACTTCGACTTCGCAGATCGAGCAGCCGGTGTCGCAGGTACAGATCGCCAATCTGCCCATCAACGACCGCAATTTCCAGCAACTTGCAAACCTGATTCCGGGAGTGGCACCATCGCCTTCCTACGACCCGACCAAGCGGCTCTATGGCGGGGTGGTGTCAGGCGGAGCCACCGCGCGCAGTTCCGGCATAAGCGTGGACGGTGGCAATTTCAATGACAACATCGTAGGCGGCCCAGTAGGACTGGTGCCCGAGGACGCGATCGAGGAGTTCCAGGTCATTACCAACCAGTATTCGGCGGAATACGGACACTCGTCCGGGCCATTCATCAACGTAGTAACGAAATCTGGTACGAACACCCTGCACGGAAGCGGCTTCCTGCTTTATCGGCAAAAAGACCTACAAGCCAATGGATTTTTCGAAAAGACCAAGCCCGACTTCAACCGCGAGCAGTTCGGCGGCGCCGTGGGCGGACCGCTGATCAAGGACAAGACCTTTGGGTTTTACGCCATCGAACGTAATCGTCAGCAAAAATCGCAGACCATCGACACGGGCGGCGTCTATCCCCAGTTCGAGGGATCGTTCGCGGCACCCTTCCACGACCTGCTGATGGTGGGGAAGCTCGACCATCATTTCAATTCGGCAGAAAGTCTGAGCTTCCGTGCATCGTTCCAGCGCAATACCTCGCGCGAAGGCCTGCGCGTTGATCCCAATCTTTTATACGGCGGCCCGCCGACCGAGAGCGCCTTTCAGGTCGCCACCAACGAAAATATCTCCTGGCAGGCCACTGAGACTTCCCTCATCTCGAACCGCACCCTCAATCAGTTCGTGGTGCAGTTCAACCGCTTCATCAACAACCTGAAGCCGACCAGCTTGGGGATCAACCTTCGTTTCCCGTCCGTGGTCATAGGGCAGAATTCATCCACACCACAAAGTGTGCAGCAGGATCGGCTGCAGTTTCGCGACGACTTCTCCACCCAGGCGAACTGGCACGGTCTGCACAACATTAAGATCGGTGCGGATCTTAATCCGCATGTCAAGTACAACGCGCTGTTCGATCTGGTGAAGAACACGTCGGTTTTCTTCTTTGCTGACGACCCTGGGATTACCTGTTCTTCTTCCACCAGCTGTACGACCACGCTCCCGCCGTCGGACTTTTTCGCGCTGCGTGGAATCGGGTCCACCAAAGAAGATGGCGGCACGGCCTGGCAGATGGCTTACTACGTGCAAGACGACTGGAAAGTGAACCGCCGGCTGACGCTGAATCTCGGCCTGCGCTACGAATTCGAGAGTGGCTTCATCGATGCCGGCTTCAAACAGCCACTGGAAGGGTTGGCGCCTTTCTTCGATAGCCGAACGCGCAAGAATCCAAAACTGAGCTTCGAGCCCCGCGTGGGCTTCGCCTATGACCTACGCGGGAACGGCAACACGGTGCTGCGGGGCGGTTTCGGTATCTACTACGATTCTACCGTGTGGGAAATCGGCTACATCGATCGAACGTTCAACGGAGTGAAATACTTCATTGATGTATTTTTCCCCACGCAGCCGGACGTGAATGACCCGGCCTTTCAGGGCCCGCTACCGCCACCCGGAGGCTTCGCGGTTGACGGCCACGTGAGTCAGCCTTACACCGAACAATGGTCGGTTGGTGTAGGACAACAGTTGCCGTGGGGCGTTGTGCTGGATTCGAGCTACGTGCATATTCTGGGAATCCACGGTTGGATGAGCCGGGAACTGAATCCGGGCGGGCTGGTCTACCCGACGCTGGGATTGTTCACCAGTTTCCAGAGCACCAACATCAGCCACTACAACGGCTTGCAGGTGAGCGCGCGCAAGAATCTGGACAAGCGGGTGCAGTTTCAGCTCTCGTACACCCTGTCAAAGGCTGTCGGCCTCTCTGATGACATCTTCGAACCGGGCGTCCCGCAGGACAGCAACAACATCTTTGCCGATAAAGGGCCTACACTGCGTGATGCGCGCCACCGCTTCGTGCTCAGCGGGATCGTTAACCTGCCTCTGGGTATTCAAACGTCGAATATTCTTGCGATTCAGAGTGGACGGCCGTTTAACATCACCACCGGGACGGACGATAACGGAGATGGCCATCTCAAGGATCGTCCTTCTGGTGTGGGGCGGAACTCCGGCCGCGCGGCTGCGACCTACGTGTGGGATACGCGCTTGTCACGGCCGTTCAAGATCGGCGAACGGGTGGAGATTAGTCCCACGGTGGACATGTTCAACGTGGTCAACCACCCGAACTTCGATGCCGAGTCGTACAACGGCGTGATCAGTTCCCCGACCTTCGGCAAGCCCAGCGACATCATCTCGCCGCCTCGCCAGTTGCAGCTGGGTGTTAGGGCTACGTTTTAGGGATTTTCGATTAGCAAAAGGCAGTAACCACAAAGGACACGAAGGAAGACCAAGGACGACCTTTGAAACGTGGCTTTTCCTTCGTGCAACTTCGTGTCCTTCGTGGTTTATTTCATGACGGGAGGACTGTGTGATCGCCTACATTCTGGCTGGCTTGCTATTGATTGGGGGCGCGACCAACGCGCTGGCGCAAGCGCCGGCGACTATCGTCAAGTATCGCGCCACCATCAACGACGTGAAGTATGTGTATGCGGTCGCGCCGCCAGTCGCGCGGCTGAAGTCTGGCGACATCCTGGAGACGAATACCGTAGATGCGTTCGGCAACGTGATTCAAAAGCCCGGCGACCCTCTGAGTCTGGTGAAAGGCGACAATCCGCTCACCGGGCCGTTCTACATCGAGGGTGCCGAGCCGGGCGACACGTTGGCGGTGAAGATCCTCGATCTCGAAGTGGACAGCAACCAGGGCGTGGGAGCATTCGCCCCGGGATTCGGGGCTCTCAATGAGACCACCTATACGCCCATGCTGCATGCGCCGCTGCCGGAGAAAATCTGGTTTTATCCCATAGACCACGCCACGAACACCGCGACTTTTCGCGCGCTGGATTCGGATTTCTCGGTGAAGATCCCCCTCCATCCATTTTTCGGGTGCATCGGAGTGGCGCCAGCAGGAGGCGAGGCGCGCAGTTCGATAGTTCCGGAGGCCTTTGGCGGCAACATGGATTCGCCCGAGGCGAGCGTGGGGAACACCGTGTACTTTCCCGTGAATGCGTCAGGAGCGTTGCTGTACATGGGCGATGGCCACGCGGCTATGGGCGACGGCGAAATTGCAGGAACGGCAATTGAAGTTCCGCTGCGCGCCCGGATACAAGTGAACGTCATAAAAGGCCAGAAGATTAACTGGCCCCGCTTCGAGAACCAAGACGCCATTATGACTGTGGGAGCTTATCGACCATTGGATGATTGTCTGCGCATCGCCTTCACGGAGCTGGTGGGATGGATTCATAAAGATTATGGATTGTCAGAACTGGATGCGTATGAACTGCTCTCCAAAGTGGCGAGGATTCATTTGAACGAGATGGTGGATCCCAACTACGTGATAGTGGCGTCCATCGAGAAGAAGTTTTTGCCGCCGAAGAAAAAATAACTCCTTTCGCTGGCAAAGACCCTTGGTTTTGGCAGCAATGGAGCTGCCACGAACTGGTACTTCAGACCTGCTCCGCCAATTCGGTCACGCCAATCTAACGGGCAAGCTCGTACACGGGCAATCCGGATTTTCGACCTTCATTTCCGCGGTGGATCCGACGATTCTGGACGGATTGTCGCCAAACCGGAAGTTATCCACGGCAGTCGGGGTCATATAGGTACCGACAAGTCGGCTTGTGGGAAGCCAGTTGTGGCGAGTCGATGCGTTGCTCCCAAGTCGCGGCCAGCTCGGGACGGATCCGCCCTAGTCGATTAACAGGCCCTTCAGAGGAAAGAACTAGAGTCCACCGTCCGCCGCCCTCATACCTAGCGTCTTGACTTTGGTGGAAATACCGTCCCAAAAATTCGCCGCGTCCTCTGGGTCAGGCATAGTCCGGGGATGCCTGGGTATAGGCCACCCTCTCGACTCAATCCCCGAAGCTGTTTCACTCACAATTCCGGTTGTGAGTGTAAACGCCTGTTTACATCAACTGAGAGATGTCGGCTGGGTTGGTTATCCAAAACAAAGGATTTGAGGGGCATTGACCTGGTTCGGCAGAATTTTCCCAGCGGAAACAAGGCTTGCCGCCGTGCTCTCCGCCAAGCAGGCATGCAGTGGTCCCGTGCAGTTACGGGCGTCGCTCGGTATTTGGTACCAGCACTCCGCCTTCGATCTTCGGGATACCGAAGTGCCCGCCGAGATGGGAGAGGTCGAGCGGACTGATGGACCCGGAAACCACGATAAAGTTGACCTCATTCGACCTGGCAAGGAGAATCGCGACGTTGCTGATCGCGTTATTCTCGAAGCGGATCCAGAGATTGGTCACACCTAGGCCTCCATCCTTCTCATGGTTGTTCATCAGCTGTTTCCAGCCTGCCGCGTGGTAGTCCTCTTTCACGGAGGTCAGAGCCCCTGGGTCATACATCCAGGGTCCCGGAAAATGGTAGCTGTGGACCGAGAGCCCACTCACGCCTGCGATCACGCGGCGGAGGTCCTCGTTGTCCGGGTCCAGCTTGGACGCAAATACCAGCATGGAGTGGTCCAGCGTGAACTCGGTTTTCGAGGACGCGCTTTGCCGCAAGGCCTCAATACCCTGAGGAATCCACTCGTGTTGTTGCTGCGCCTCGGTCAATTTGGCTGCAGAAATGGTGATCACTAGTCCTGCCAACGCTGCAAACAGTATGAATTTCATAGCCCACCTCATTTGTTGCGCGAGAGATTCCGGGCTTGGTATGCAGGGGGATGGCCAAAGTGCGGATGATGGCTTGTATCTTGTTGTCAGTGAGTTGCGGGGGTAGGGCGTACCTGCGTTTCGTGAGCCTGGTGGCCCAGTTCCACCAGGGTGGTGGTTTTCGGCCAAGGGGCGATCAGAATCTGGCGATCAAGAATCCGGCGATCAAGCGCTTTGCGGCAAACGTTCCCGCTATGGGCATTCCTGCCCATTGGATATTCCTGGAGTAGCGGCCCACACGAGACAGAGACTATACATGGGCGTCTCAAGTGGCGAAAAATTGCCATTGCACTCATTGATCCGTAGTTGGTGTAATCGCCTTCCATGAGAAGGCCGGTCAGTGTCAAGAGCGATTTTGGTTGCGTCCTTACCTTGCCTGAGCAGACCGCCTCTGCCGCCATCCTTCCATCCGCACTCTTTGGTGAGCG
>JBASRS010000057.1:0-59753 GCA_049273945.1 Terriglobales bacterium
ACCCCGGACCTGGCCGACGGGTCGCTTACGGCGGAAGAGCAGCTGTTGCGGCGGGAACGGATGGCTGCGGTCCGGGAAAAAGTGCAGGGGCTGCCGGAACGGCAGCGCATGGCAGTCATCATGCACAAGTATCAGCAGATGGATTACCGCGAGATTGCCGAGGTGATGAAGCTCAGCGAATCCGCAACCAAGTCGCTGCTGTTTCGCGCCTACGAAGCTTTGCGCGAGCAACTCCAAGAATTTGTCTTGGCGAAATAAGGGGAAGCGGTATGAATTGCAATCAAGTTCGTGAATTGTTGCCGGACCTGGCCGCCGGCATGGATCAAGGGACGCAGGAGGTCCAGACGCACATTGCCTCCTGCTCCACCTGCGCCGCGAAGCTGCAGGGCTTCCGTCAAACCATGACGCTGCTGGACGAATGGCAAGTGCCCGAACCCGGACCGTATTTCGATACGCGGCTCGGAGCCCGCTTGCGCGAAGAAATGGCTCGTCCCGCGGCTGGCTGGCTGCAGTGGCTGCGCCGGCCGGCATGGGCATTCTCCCTCGCGGCACTTGTCATGGCGGGAGCACTGATAATCAGTAACAGAACCATTCTTTTCCCCGGCGAGGAGGCAAAGATGGCGATCCACATTCCTGTTCCCGGAGTTCCCGCTGAGCCGGGCACGGCCGTGGGCGACCTGCAGGCACTGGAAAAGAATCATGAATTGTATGCGGATTTCGAACTACTCGATGAATTGCAGGTGCAGGACGACGTGACGGCGAATCCGTAATAGGAGATCAGGTGGTGTTAGGGCGAACAAAAATCGCGGTTGTCATGGCAGCGGCTCTCCTGCTGACTGCCACGCCGTTGTTCGCCCAACGCCTCAACGCGCGGCAGCGGCGCCAGCAAAGGATCGAAAATCGCCAGGAGCGGCAGGCTGAGAAGGAAGTTCAGAAAGAACAAGCCGCAAAAGCTCACTCCGGAGACTGGCTCCGCCGCTACAAGGATTTGCCCCCTGACCAGCAGCGCGAGGCACTTCAGAAAGATCCTGACTTCCAGAAGCTCCCACCGCACCGTCAGGAACAGTTGCTACAGCGGCTGCAGCACTTCTCGAGCCTGCCTCCTAAGCAGCAGGAACGCATCTTGAATCGGATGGAGACCTGGGAGCACCTGACTTTCGACCAGAAGCGGCAGGCGAAAGATCTCTTCCAGCAAATTCAAAAGTTACCGCCGGAGCGCCGCCGCATGCTCACCACGGCCGTTCGCGACATGCGGGATCTGAATCCGGAGCAACGCTCACAACTCATCGACTCCGATCGCTACAAGAGTATGTTCTCCGACCACGAACGCGAACTGCTCAGCGGAGTCGCCCGGCTCCCGCTCGCTCCCGGCGACGGCGCACAACCACCCGACACGCCTGACGAGTAGCTCGGGACTCGTGTAACATTTCCTGTCCCCAGGGTCGCGCCGTTTCCTGAGCATCGGACTCTACTCCAGCCCCAGGTTCCCCGGGAGGTGCCGCATGGTATCCCGCTCTCGCTTCATTTTCGCATGGTTCCTGCTGGGCTGCGTCAGCCTGGCTCCGGTGCGCTGCTGAGGAGCCTCCGCAGACCTATTCGGGATCGCGGGCAGGCGGTTGGCGACCGGTGGTGGGGGTCGGGAAGCAGCAAGAGATTCCGAATGATGATCGGGATGAACCCGGCAAACAAACCCCCCGCGTCGTCCTTCCCCTTGACGACGCGGAGGATAATTGGAAACCCGGAGTCTCGAATGCAAAATCTCGCGAGCCACGGACCCTGGAACCCACACTGGAGTCAAGCACTAAGCCGAGGGGGCAAGCTCTGAATCCAGGTGGGCTGGTTTCCACTCTGTAGAACGACGCGTGCGGAGTAATTCCTTCTCGAAAAGAAAAAAGTCGGCGCCGGCTTCGCGCCGCCATCGTCTGGTCTACGGCCGCAGCAGGTTCCGCGCGAGAAACAGCACATTCGCAGGACGCTCTGCCAGCCGCCGCATCAGGTAGGGATACCACTCCGTGCCAAAGGGAATATAGACCCGCATCCCCCAGCCCTCTTTCACCAAGCCCTGCTGCAGGTCGCGGCGGATGCCGTGTAACATCTGGAATTCAAAGGTGTTACGGCCAATGTTCTCGCGCGTTGCAAAGGCCTTGGCCTGCTTGATGATGGCCTCGTCGTGGGTGGCGAGGCCGTGGTAGATCGGGCTCTTCATCAAAATCCTCATCAGCTTCACGTAGTTGCCGTCCACCTCGGACTTCTTCTGGAAGGCGATTTCGGGGGGCTCTTTGTAGGCGCCTTTGCAGAGACGAATGCGGATGCCCTCGGCCAGCAGCTTCTCAATGTCCGCCTCCGCCCGATGCATGTAGGACTGGATGACCGCGCCGACGCAGCCCGCGTTTCCGGGCACCCTGTGCAATTCGTGGACAAAGTCCAATGTGCGCTGGGTGTATGCGGAGCCTTCCATGTCAACTCGGACAAAGCTTTTCGGAGACATGCTGGCGGCCCGTGCGACCAGCCCCCGGACCAGTTCGTGCGCCAGAGATTCGTCTACATCCAGACCCATGTGCGTCAATTTCAGGCTGATGTTGGCGCTCAGTTTGCGCGCCGCGATTTCGTCGAGCAGATGATGGTAAAGCTGCGCGCTTGCCCGCGCCTCTTCGGCGTTGGTGACATTCTCGCCGAGGTTGTCGATGGAGACGCCCGCGCCGAACCGGTTGACGGCCTCGGTGGCGCGAACGGCATCAGCCACCTGCGTACCGGCAACGAAGCGGCTGGAAGTGCGCTGGCCAAAGCTGGATCGTTCGGCGATGTTCCGCAGCCAGCGGTTTTCCGAGAGGGCGATGAATAATGCCCTCAGCACGGCGCACCGGATTCAAGCGTGATTGGACTGCCAGAGACGTACATTGGCATTAACAGTATTTTGTACCACAAAGTTGTGTGGTGGCGGCTCTGTGTGGCGGCGGGTCTCTGACCCGCCACTGGGTCGAAAACCCGGTCCCAGGCAGCCGGTCGTGTAGAATAACCCTTTGTCCATGGACCTCACAGCCATCCAGAAGGCCTTGCGCGAGCGCAACATCGACGCCTGGCTCTTCTATGACCATCACCATCGCGACCCGATCGCCTACCGCGTTCTCGGTCTGCCGGATGGGCTCATGGTCACCCGTCGCTGGTTCTATCTGATCCCCGCCAAAGGCGAGCCCACCAAGCTGGTCCACAAGATTGAAGCCGGTCACCTGGACACTCTCCCGGGCACGAAGCGCCTTTACTCGGGATGGCAGGAACTATTCGACAGCATGAAGGGGCTGCTGGCCTCGCATCGCGATATCGCCATGCAGTACTCGCCGAACAATCTGGTATTTACGATCTCGCTGGTCGACGCGGGAACGGTGGACTTAATCCGCGGTCTCGGCAAGAATGTCGTGAGTTCGCAGGATTTGGTCGCCCAGTTCGAGGCGACCATGAACGATGACCAGATTGCCACGCACTTTGCCGCCCGCGACATCATTGACAAGCTGACTGCCGAGGCGTTCCAGGAAATCGGCCGACGCGTGCGCAATGGCGGCACCCACGAGCACGAAATCCAGCAGTGGTTCATGGACGCCTTCCAGCGCGAGAGCCTGGTAACCGATGATTCGCCCATCGTGGCCGTGAATGCCAACAGCGGCAACCCACACTACGAGCCCAGTGCGAAACATCCGGTACCGATCCGCGAAGGCGATTTTGTCCTGCTCGATGTCTGGGCCAAGAAGAACACGCCGGGCGCGGTGTTTTACGACATTACCTGGACGGGCGTGGTCGGCAAGCCCACCGATCGCCAGCGTGAGATCTTCAAGATTGTGAGCGAGGGCCGTGACATCGGAGTGAAAACGGTGCTGGAAGCAATCTCCGCCGGCCGGCTGATCGCTGGCTGGGAAGTGGACCGCGCCGTCCGGGCTCACATCAAGAAAGCAGGGTACGGCGACTATTTCATTCATCGCACCGGCCACTCTATCGGAACCGAAGTGCACGCCAATGGGGCCAACATGGACGACCTCGAGATTCACGACGAGCGCCGCATCCTGCCCAATTCCTGCTTTTCGATCGAGCCCGGCATCTATCTGCCCGAGTTCGGAGTACGCAGCGAGGTCAATGTGCTGGTCCGCTCCGCCAGCGCCGAGGTCACTGGTAAAATCCAACGCGAGATCGTGACGATCTGAATGGCCAAGACCACCACAGAAAAACCAGCAAACTCCGCCACTCCGGCCGCATACCCTCTTACGACCATAGCCATCGTCGCCCCGCTTGTGGGCTGGCTGATTCCGGGTGCCGGACACCTCCTCCTCAAGCGCTACGTCCGAGGAGTGCTGCTCATGGTTTCGGTGCTGTTCATGTTCCTGCTGGGGCTCGGGATGCAGGGACGAATCTACCAACCCAACGGCGGCGACATCCTGGATATTCTCGGGTTCATCGGCGACGTGGGCGCGGGAGGACTCTACATTTTGGCCCGCATCTTGGACTGGGGCCACGGCGCAATCGCGCAAGCCACCGCCGACTATGGCACCAAGTATCTGATCGTGGCCGGACTGCTGAACTTCATCGCGGCCGCCGATGCCCACCACATCGCGCTGGGGAAAAAACCGTGACCATCACTCTTTCGCACTTCAGCGCCGCTGTGTTGTTTGCGTTGTTCGCGTCGGTGGTCTTCGGCATCACCCAGCGCAACACCGTCATGGAGCAGATTCGCTACGGCTTGTACTGCTTCGCTTTGTTCGTTGGCGGAGTGTTCGCCGCCGGGTGGGTCATGTGGTTGCTGAGACGGTAGATCTCAGTTCGTAGTTTTGTACTGCCCGCCAACACGACTTCGAGTACACGCTCAACGAAAGCCACTGACCGGAATACATCCCACCCTCAGCACCATAGGGTTTGGCTAAGTGCTGACTGCTGACTGCTGTCCTCACCCTTCCCACACAAACGCATCAAACACCCGGCTCGACGTGAAGCCGATGCGTTTGTATAAGGCGATAGCGCGGGAGTTCGCCTCCGTCACAGTCAGCGAGATGGAGCGGAAGTTCCGGTCGCGCAGATTCTTGGTGGTCGCCGCCATCAGCGCCTCACCCAGGCCGCTGGAGCGATACTCCGGCAACACGCATACTTGCGTGATGTGGCCCACATCCGGGCGAACCTGCGAACACAAAATCAGCCCGATGAGAGTGCGGCTGCTCTTTTGAAAAAGCAGGCACGACGCCCGCGCGTCAAAAACCCCACATCCCGGGAAACGCACAATGTTGTTCAGGAAGCGCAGCGCGCCACTGAGAGTCCGGTACTGGTCATTGATCTCGGCATCCACGTGTCCGCGATAGGCGGCCGTGATGACTGCCGCAGCGGCCTGATATTCCTGCTCGGACCAGGGCCGTATCTCGAATTCCGGCGTGATCCCCAGGCCCGGCGTTGTACCTCTGGGAATTCCTATGGTCATGAAGACCCGTGGGTGACGGCTGAACCCCTGCTGCAAAAATGGCCGCACGACTTCTCCGGTTTCGTGAGCCAGCAACTGCGCCTCGACACGGTGAATCCCCGGCGACTGCTGCAGCGTTTCGATCACATGCGTCAGCAGCCGCTCCTCCACTTCGTGACGGTTAGGAGTGCGGTCACCGTCACGCACAAACAAGTCGCCGATGACGCCCTTGCTCTGCTCATAAACGAAGAACGAATACCCGAACACACTCCCGCGCTCGATGGCCGCATAGCCGGGCAGAATCTTGGAGTCCAGGTAGCGCAGAATCATTTCCGCCGAGCCGGAGTAGTCCCAGGAGAGCAGCCGCGCCCAGATCGCGATCTCATCCTCGAGCAAGGGGCGAAGATCAGCCGAAGAAAAGTGCCTGAGATCGAGGATTTCCACGCGCCTGAGGCTCCGTCTGGCAGTCTATCAGGTTGAAACTCAACAACCACCGTAGGGCCGGCGCCCTCGCCGGCTGTCCCCTCGGCAAGCTCCGGCCAGGCGACGCGGGCGTTGTGCCCGCTCATTCGCTCGCGCCCACCCAATACAGCTCCAATTTCTGCGCCGGGATGCTGGTCAGAAAAGACACCCGGCGTCCGCTCAGGTACTCGCTGAACTGACCTCGCGCGTTTTGTACAGCGACCAGCACATGGCCCGCGCGCGGCACCTGCCCATTCTCATAGCGCCCAACTGGACGATCGAGATAAAACTCCAACCCGTATTCCTGCTGACGGTTGCAGCGATACAGCGCCACGGGCACCGCTTCGTGCGAGAAAGCCTGGATGCTATGCGCGATCGGACGCGCCGATTGCGCATCGTCAATCGTTGGCGCCGCCAGCCGCAAGAGTGCCCCCACTGCTACCACGATCGGGAGCCTCGTGGCCGGCCGAAGCATGCGAAGGCCCGTCCGCAAGAGCACGGTGACAATTCCGATCATCACGAGGACAGCTACACCAGCGGCCACATACGTTCCCGTTCCTGCCGCCAGACGATGATTCCGCTGAATGCCGGGCGCCGCCAGCGCCGCAAAAACCAGCAACCCGCACAGACTCCCGTGAATTCCCGCCAGCCAGGGAGAAACCTTCATGCTTCCGCGTTGCCGGGCGCGCAGGTATTCGGTAACCAGCAGCGCCCCCGCCGGAACGGAAGGCAGGATGTAGCCCGGAAGTTTAGACTGCGAAACGCTAAAGAAGAGGACTGGCGCCAACAGCCAGACCAGCAGGAACAGCTGCCATGAATCTTCAGTCGTCGCAAATGTTTCCTTTCGCTCGGACCAGATCAGGCGCAATCTCTCCACCAGGGCGAGAACCAACCACAACGTCCAGGGCATCAGCGTCAGCAACAATACCGGCAGATAAAACCAGAAGGCCTGGCGATGGTGATACACGTCCTGGCCGAACCGGGCGAGATTATGTTCGAGGATAAAAACCCGTAAAAACTCTGGATTGCGGGATTGCGCCGCCACATACCAGGGCAACGCAATCGCCAGGAACAGCACGACACCCGGGATCCACAACGAGCCGAGTATGGCTCGCCAGTCGCGCTTCACCGCCAAAAAGATCAAGAGAATGATCCCCGCAAGAACAATCGCTACCGGACCCTTGGCCAGCGTCGCCAGAGCAAGAAAACTGTAGAAGACGACGAGGCCGATCCGATTTCTGGTTTCATGCCAGGCATACCAGCCGAGCAAAGCGATCGTGAACATGGCAGCCAGAGGCATGTCGGTGGAAGCGCCGCGGGCGAAACCAATCATGCCCGCGCATCCGGCCGCGATCAGCGCGCCGTCGGTTTCGGAGCCGGAGCGGAAACGGCGCAGGAATAGATAGATGGCTGCGATCATCAAAGCAGCATCCACAGCGGCCGGCATGCGCGCCGCCCGGTCGCTAATGCCAAAGACGGAATAAGCCAGCATGGCCTGCCAGTAATACAGGGCCGGCTTTTCCAGCCAAGGTTTTCCTTGAAGTGTGGGAGTGATCCAGTCGTGCCGATCGAGCATCTCGCGCGCCACCTGGGCATAGCGCGGTTCATCGGCGCCAAGCAGTCCGAACGCGCCCAGACCATAGAAGAAGAGAAAGCCGCAGAACGCAACCAGCAACAACACCTCGGTGCGCGTTCGCGTATTCATTGGACAATTAAGTCTGACGAAGGCGCAGGAGAGCCCACACACTGATCACGGTCCAAACGCCTTCGAGCACAATGAAACCAATCTGAAAAGGATGCAATGCAATCCAGAGGAGGATTGCCGATCCCACGCCATTCAGGATGTTGTAGAACGGGCGCCTGGAGTTGACCCATCCGATTTGATGGCCAGCATAAGCGATCAGGATCAGCAGTGCTCCGACGAAAGATATCAGTTGCCGTATGAGGTCCATATTCATGTTGCGTTCACCGCCGCTTTCTCAACTCGCAGTCGCTCGATCACTCTGGAAACCGCGACTCCCATGGGCCCGTCGAGGGAACAACCGCTGGCGCACTTGTGGCCGCCGCCGCCGAAATGCTCGGCTACGGCCGAGACGTTTACTTCTCCCTTGCTGCGCAGGCTCACGCGCCAGCGGCCATCGGGCAACTCGCGGAAGAAGATGGCCACCTGCACGTCTCCGATCGAGAGCGCATAGTTGACCAGTCCCTCGCAATCCTCCTCGCGCGCGCCGAAGCGCTCCATCTGCTCCTGAGTCACCCAGATCCAGGCCAACGATCCCTCGCGATGCAGATTGGCGAGCGCGGCGCCCAACAGGCGCAATTTCGCGGTCGAGTGGCCGAAGTAAATATGGCGCGCGCAATGAGCGGGGTCGGCCCCGGCCAGCACCAGTTCGCGCGCGATCGCAAAGGTATGTTCGTTGGTGCCTTCAAACATGAAAGAACCGGTGTCGGTCATGAGGGCGGTGTAAAGGCAGGTCGCAATGTCGGCATTCACTGGGACGCCCGCCAGCCGCGCCATGCGGTACACCAGTTCCGCGGTAGCCATTACCGACGAGTCAATCCAGTTGACGTGGGCAAAATTGCGGCCGCTGACGTGGTGGTCAATGCTGATCAAAAAGCAGTCTTCCAGCCCCTTGAGTTGAGTCCGCTTGATGCTGTCGCATTCGAGAATGATCACCGCATCATTCGGAGGGACCGACTCGGAGCGAATCACGCGATCGGCAAACGGCAGGCTCTGATAGATGCGCGGCACTCCGTCGTGCATCACGACGTCCGCCTCTTTCCCCAGTTGCCGCAGGATCTGAGCGCACGCCAATGCGGAGCCGATGCCGTCTCCGTCGGGTCGGGCGTGCGAGGTCACCACCAACCGGCGGCGCTCGCGAATCTCTTGTAGAACCCGGTCCAGCATAAGGAAGTCTCTTGAACACTCGCCGCGTAGAGACGCGGCTTGCCGTCTCCGGCCGCGGAGGAGACGCCCGCAAGCGGCGTCTCTACTCAGATCTCTTTTTCGGGCGGCGCTTCTTGGCACGCTCCAGAAGTTCCTCCACTCGGCTCTCCAACTGGTGAGAACGATCCAGCTGGAAGAAAAGTTCGGGAGGACGGCGCAGCCGCAAGCGCTCCGCCAGTTCGTGGCGGACGAAGTTCTTGGCCGCCTCCAATCCTTCCAGGCTGCTCTCGGCTTCGTCGTCGTCGCCCTCCACGTTGACTAGGACGCGCGCCGAACGGGCGTCTTCTGCCATCAGCACGCCCGAGACGGCGACCAGTCCGATGCGCGGGTCTCCCAGCTCAC
The DNA here is from genome assembly GCA_049273945.1 of Terriglobales bacterium. GTDB lineage: Bacteria > Acidobacteriota > Terriglobia > Terriglobales > Acidobacteriaceae > Acidiflorens. Next base: position 9,180 of record JBASRS010000057.1, read on the forward strand.
CCTCGAGAATGGTTTCGATCTCTTCGCGGATGGCCTCGCCCAGCCGGTCCCGGTGATACTTCTGGCCACGAGGTTCCATATTTTCCTGCGGAAAACCGCTCAGAATAGCAGAAAAGCAGGTGTTAGGTCTCAGGTGTCAGGTCTAAGGTCATAGATGTCAGGTTTCAAGCTGGTGGATCAGATGCTTTTCCTGAGACCTGACACCTGAGACCTGAGACCTGCTTTAGTAAAACTCCACGAACGAATCCGTAACCTCGGCACCCGCATTGTTGGCGATGCGGTTGGCAGCGCGCTCTACGTTCTTCATCAGGCCGTCGAGATAATCGCGAGAGTGCGAAACCGCGACCACGCCGATCGTCGCCTGATTCCACAGGTTCGAAGGATCGAGCTCCGCGACCGACACGTTGAACGAGGCACGCAAACGATCTTTCAGACTGCGGACCACCTGGCGCTTGTCTTTCAGCGATTGCGCGGCTTCGATGCGGAGATCAAGAGTGAGGAAGGCAATCATAAAAAAGCTCTCAGCTGTCAGCTCTCGGCTCTAGGGAACAGAATTGACTGAGAGCTGACAGCTGAGAGCCGAGAGCTTAGCTTTAAATCGGCTTGCTGCCCTTAAACAACCAGATCAAATCAATAATCAGAATAATCACCACCATCAGTTCCAGGACAAACGCCCGGCTCTGATGGAACTGCTCGACCATAAAACGATAAAGTTCTTCGGCGGTGTGCACCTTCTGGTTGACCAGGTCTTTGTAATCGGTAACGCCGATCTTCGACGCCGCCACTTTGTACAAGCGCGCAGAAAACATGTCGCTCAGAAACTTGATGGCGTTGTCGGCGCGCTCCGTCAGCTCGTCCACGTCGAGCAGGACGGTGTGCAGCCGCGTGGCGCGCTTCGCCGTGTGCCACCTCGCCAGGATGCCAGTGCTGCCGTTCTCCATGAAGTCGTAGACGCTTTGCAGCTCGCGGGTGAGCAACTCGTCGTAGTGGCGGAACTCGAGCAGCTGTGAGTTGGCGTATTCCAGCAGCTGGATGATGGTCTCGGCGCCCGCAGCGCTGTCGTAAAGAAACGCCCCGTTCCAGCCAATCACCGTCAGGTCGTTCGGATAGTACGAGATTTGCGACTGCAGAATCTCATGCCGTTCGCCATCGGAAAGAGGACAGTTCTCTCCGCGCACGATCTGTGCGATGCGTCCGCCCTGCGCCGCTAGCACATCGGCAGCCAGGGGGGTGCCCGCGATCTCACGCACGTGGAAGATGAAGTAATCCTCGTTCAGCCACTCGTCGTAAGGCTTGACCAGCGCCGGGCGGGCGCGCTCGATCTTCTGCTTGACGATTTTCTGCGCGAGGCTGGCGAAGTCCGTGTCCCAAACCCAGCGGCTGGACAGGCGAACAAGCGTGTCCCAGTCGCCAGAAAACGGCAACTCGAAGACTACGCTCAACACGCCGTAGTCGTAATACTTGATCTGGCCGTCGAGACGCTCGCCACTTTCGAGAACCAGCGGCTCAATCCGTTCGACCACCGGCGGGCGCTCGTAACGGACGTATCCGGGAGCGGGATGCTTGAAGCTCGCCTCCTGGCGGCGGGCACCGAAAATGCCGCGCAGGTCGTCGAGGCGAATTTCTTCACAGACATCGAATTGGATCAGGACGAGCACCGAGCCCTGAAGGGTCTTGTCCTGGACCTTGGCAGGCCGGCTCTCAAGCGCCGGGGCGAGGACGGAGGTGCGTTCAGGTTCCATGGGATTTCAGCTTTCGAGACGAGCGCAAGTCGTGCCTGCGGTCCGGAGAATGGCGCCTAACTTATCTATTGTCCCAGAAAGCAAGTGCGATGGGCCAGTAGCGGAACAAGTCTATATTTATCAATAGCTTGAATCGGGTGGCTCAGCGCTCTCTGGCGAAACTCCAGAGCAATGCGGCACCCGTGGCAAGACCCGCAATTGCCAGCCCAGCGCGCTTCATGGACAGTCCGACGGCCGCTTCTCGCGGCCGCACCCACGCGTCTTCGGGGTAGTGTTGCGGAGCCGCCTCGAACAGGGGAATACCTTCGGGGCTTTCCGTGGTCTCCCGCAGAGCCATCTGAAGGACTTCGGCCAGGTGTAGGGCTTGGCGGTCAGTTTCCTGGGCAATTTGCTCACGGCAACTGAAGCCGTCGGCGATGATCAGCCAGTCGGTCGGAGCCTTGCGAACAGCGGGCAAAAGTTCGAGTTCGCCAATGGCTTTCGAGACTTCGTATTTCTCTTTTTCGAAACCGAAAGCCCCGGCCATGCCACAGCATCCAGGGGCGGGAGCGGTGAACTCGATCCCCATGCGCTGCAGGACTGACTCTTCTGCTGTCATCTTCATGATCGCCTTGTGATGGCAGTGGCCGTGAATGAGGGCCTTTCGGGCGAGCGACGGAAGCGGGAAATCTTTGGCGTACTGCTCGAGGAATTCGCTGAGCAGGAAGACCTGCTGCGAGAGCGCGCGCGCCCGCTCGTCCTTGGGAAACAGGTTGGTGAGTTCATCGCGGAAAACGGCGGCGCAACTGGGCTCGAGGACAACGATCGGGACGTCGGCTTCGATCTCCGGCAAAAGCTTGTCCATGATGTCGAGCAAGAGAATCTTGGCGCGGTCGAGCATGCCGACGTCATAGAGCGGGCGCCCACAACACAGATGGGCGCGCGGGACGACGACTTCGAAACCTGCGGCCTCGAGAACCTCAACGGCGGCTTTGGCGGTGTCGGGGAGGAAGTGATTGTTGAAGGTGTCGGCCCAGAGGAGGACGGGGCTGTCGAGCTTCGCTCGACCGGACGGCCGAGGGCGGCCGTCCCCACGTGGGTACTGCTCCTCCCACCACTGCTGGAAGGTCTGCGGCGCGAAGGCCGGAATGCGGCGCTGGGCGGGGATTCCGGCCGCCAGCTTGGCCAGATCGCGCAGCAACGGAAGCTGCGTGGTGAGATTCACCAAGCCGGGCATGTGCGACGCCCCGCGCGCCCAGAGATCAATGTTGGCAAAGGCAAGCGCGCTCAGCGGGCGGCGGTTGGTTTCGTAGTAGTGCGAAAGAAATTCTGCCTTGTAGGTGGCCACATCGACGCCGGTGGGACAATCGCTCTTGCAACCCTTGCAGGCAAGACATAGATCGAGCGATTCTTTGACGGCTTCGTTCTGCCAGCGTTCCTTGATGACTTCGCCCTGGGTCATCTCCCAGAGCAGGTGGGCGCGGCCGCGAGTGGAGTGCTCTTCTTCGCGCGTTGCGCGGAAGCTCGGACACATGACGCCACCTTCATAGCGGCGGCACTTTCCCACTCCGACGCAGCGCAGCGTGGCGCTCGCCAGGCTACCGTGATCATCGGGAAACTTGAAGTGCGTCTCGGGCTGCCAGGGATCATAGTCGGGCCCGAGGCGGAGATTTTCGTCGATGCGGTAGGGCTCAATCACCTTGCCCGGATTCATCTTCCAGTCCGGATCCCAGATTGACTTGAACTCGCGGAAGGCTCGCATGAGTTCAGGTCCGAACATTCTTGGCAGAAGTTCGGCGCGGGACTGGCCGTCCCCGTGTTCTCCGGAAAGCGAGCCGCCGTAGCCCACCACCAGGTCTGCGGCTTCCTCCATGAACTGGCGGAATTTGCGCACGCCTTCGGCGGATTCGAGATCGTAGTCCATGCGCGTATGAACGCAGGCGTGGCCGAAGTGTCCGTAAAACGCGCCGCCGTATTGGAAGTCGTTCATCAACTTGCGCAGGTCGCGCAGGTAAGCGCCGAGTTTTTCGGGTGCGACGGCGGAATCTTCGAAGCCTTCCCACCGCGGAGGCTCGCCGGGCACGTGCGAGGTAGCGCCCAGGCTCGACTCGCGAACATCCCAAACACGCCGGGCCAGGCGCTTGTCCGTGAGCAAGCGCATGCTGGGCGGAGCCGCGGATCGCTCCCAAACCTCCATCAGATGGCGCGCCTGCGCTTCCGCCTCGCCAGTTGTATTTGCGCCGAATTCGACCAGCAGCCAGCCCTTGCCTTCAGGGAGAAGTGCCAGACCTTCAGGGTTCAGTCCGAGGCGGCGGCTGGCGTTGACGATGATGTCGTCGAAGCCTTCTAGGCCAATGGGGCGGTGCTCCATGATTTGCGGGACGTGATCGGCACACAAGTAAATGTCAGGCCAGCCGATCACAAGCAGGACACGCTCGGGTGGACTCTCGACCAGGCGGCAGGTTGCTTCGAGAACGGTGGCACAGGTGCCTTCGGTGCCGACCAGCGCACGGGCAACGTGGAAGCCGTTTTCCGGAAGCAGATGGTTCAGGTTGTATCCGGAAACGCGGCGCGGAATGTTCGGGAACTGGCGGCGGACATGATCGCCGTAGCGGTCGGCAAGCGACTTGAGCCCGGAGTAGATTTCGGCGCGGCGGCCACCTTCGCGCATGATGCGGTTGAGTTCGTCTTCGCTGGTCGCGCCCACCTGCATGCGCTGACCGTCATAAGTCAGGATCTCGAGCGACTCAATGTTGTCGTCGGTCTTGCCCGCCATGATCGAATGCACGCCGCAGGAGTTGTTGCCGATCATTCCGCCCAGCGTGCAGCGGTCATGGGTAGCGGGATCGGGAGCAAAAGTCAGGTGGTGTTTCTCCGCTTCGGCCCGGAGATGATCGAGAATCACTCCCGGCTGGACGCGGGCGACACGGCGCGCAGGATCGATTTCCAGAATGCGCACCAGGTACTTGGAAAAATCGAGGACGACGGCGACGTTGCAGCACTGCCCCGCCAGCGAGGTGCCGCCGCCGCGGGCCAGGAGCGGCGCGCGATGTTCGCGGCAAAGTGCAACCGCGGCCAGCACGTCTTCCGTGTCGCGCGGGACTACGACTCCGATCGGAACCTGGCGGTAGTTGGAACCGTCAGTCGCGTACAAGGCGCGGCTGCCTGCATCGAAACGAACTTCGCCGCGAAGATGCCTGCGGAGAATGGCTTCGAGTGCGGCGGCGTCAACGGCCTCGATCCGCGCTGTCAGGGCACGGGCGGAGACGTGGTAGTGGGCGGAAGCTGAGTCGGGCATGCGCTAGGAACATCTTCGAGGATGCGAGGCGCGGGGCGCAAGGGCATTGCACAAGGGATTGCAGAGGTCAGAGGTCAGATTGCAGAGGTGACATCCGCCCTTACCGCCAGGCGCGGGTCAGGTAGGCGGCCATGGACAGGGCCAGCAGGATTGCCAGGAAGAAGAAGGCGGCGAAAAGCGGGATGGGTGTGTACAATTGCTTACGCTTTTCAAGTCAAAAAGGAGATTCCGACTGAGGTGTCAGGTCTCAGGAAATTCAACGGTGACGTTTTCCTGAGAACTGAGACCTGACACCTGCCATTCAGCGTGAGGGCGCTGGCTTACTTGAGCACGGCGTCAACCACCCACTGGGGGCAATTCATTTAGGAGAAAAAATGCGGAAAATCGTGATGTTGTTGTTCGTGATGATGACGTTCTCGGTCCTGGCTGTCCCGGCGTTTGCGCAGACGGGCGCAGGCGGAGCGGGTTCGACCAACTGGGTGGTAATCACTTCTGGTTTCGCGATCGCCATCGCAGCCGGGTTGGCGGCGCAGGGCCAGGGGCGTGCCGCGTCGGCAGCGTGCGAAGCGCTCGGACGCAATCCGGCGGCGCGGGCTGGCATTCAGCTGGCGCTGATTCTGGGTCTGGCCTTCATCGAGTCGCTGGTGTTGTTCACGCTCGTGATTATTTTCGTGAAAGTCGCGTAAGCCAGTTCGTGGTCTTGCGCGCCTGATTTCTATAACCTGGTTTGTGAAAAGGCCTCTGCTTGCGCAGGGGCTTTTTCTTTGCGGCAGAATTGCTGTGCGTGAATGACGGGTGCGGGCAGACGCGGCAAGCCGCGTCTCTACGGATTATTTTCGTGAACGTGCCATGGGGCGCTCGAGAGTTAGCGGCACCCACTCATCGCAAACTGTGCGATGAATTGTCCACTTGCGCCAACGCATAGGGACCTCCCAAGAAGCCGCCGACAAACAGGTCGGTGCCGTTGAACAACATACTGTCAACATTGGTGTTAAACATCTTTAGTCCTGCTCTGTCGTGATGGCCATCACATGGAGAAGTGACCCGGGTCACCGGCTTTCCCTTGATTCCGGACTTAGATGAAGGTGAATGTCGGAACGCTACGGCCCACAGTGCCGAGAAATGTACCCCGAGGAGGAGTCCGATGACGAGGAATAATAAGTTTCAGAAACTGAGCCGCTGGGGCGGGCTGGGCGCCTTGGCCCTGCTGGGAAGCGCTATCGCCTGGAGTGGATCGGCGTCCCATCCCGCCGCCCCTGAATGGCAAGCTGCGTCGGCAAAAGAGTCACAGTCGGCCGCGTCCTCCAGTTACGTGGTCCGGACGATCGAGGAATCCGTCACCGGAACGATTTCCGGCCGGATCCTGTATAGCGGAAAGCCAGTGCTGCCGAAGCGGTTCGCAGTAACCAGTGATACAGCCATCTGTGGAACTACGAAAGAGGTTTATCCAGTGCGGATCGAACAGGGAGGCATCGCCGACGCAGTCGTGTGGATCGATGACATCAGCAGCGGCAAGGCGTTTAATTTCCCGAGCCCTCTCATGGATCAGAAAAAATGCTCGTTTGTCCCGCATGTGCTCCTGATGAAGGCGGGAGAGCTCAAGTTGGGGAACACCGACCTTTGCTTGCACAACATCCATGTTATTACCTTCGCTAACCGGGAGGTGAACAAGGCCATCCCACCCGGTGCGGCCGCCCAGGAAATAACGCTGGCGCGCGCGGACCGAGTAGCGGTTCGCTGCGACGTGCACAAGTGGATGAGCGCATATGTTATCGTTACGAAGAATCCCTACTACGTGGTCACCGGAGCGGGAGGCAAGTTCCGGCTTGAGGGTGTTCCCGCAGGTCATTACCACTTGAAGGTCTGGCAGGAAAGCCTAGGCGAACTCGATCAGGAAATCACCGTCGCAGCGGCCAAAACTACAGAGACCAGCTTCACCTATCGGGCAAGCGGCATGTAGACTGCCCGCTCGCCATCACGGCTATTTACCTGCTCTTCGGGTTTCTCGCAGCGTTTCGCCTCTACCTGAGATTCAGGGGAAAGAGGTTCAATATCCGCAGCCCTGAGGATGTGATCCAACTGCGGCTCGCGGCGCAAAGAACGATGCGCCTGCTGCTGGCCTCGATCGCGTCGTTGTCGCTGATCGTCGGCGGCAGCGGGATCATGAACATCATGCTGGTCTCGGTGACGCAGCGCCCGCGGGAGATCGTCGTTTCTTCGACTCCATGATGGCATGCGCTAGCGCATGCCATATCCTGCGCTCAGGACGACATACGTAAACTTGCTTGCGCGACGTGTTGTTCAGCGTGGCGGCTTTTCACGGACAGGAGTGTCGGCGCCGCACCTGCTGCCAGAGAAACTCTTGGATCATCGACTTGATGGGAGTACCATATCCCTGCTTACTAAGCGGCTGCAGCCCAGATCGCTGCTCCCCGATTTCGAGTTGTGAAAGACACGATCGCCGGAGCCTCATGAAAATCACTGACACAATTGGATCGCTCTTGAAGAACAAGGGCAGCAATCGGGTCCTGTCCGTAACGCCCGATCAGTCCGTCTACGAAGCCATTGAGAAGATGGCAGTGGAGAGCATCGGCGCGCTGCTCGTGATATCCCAGGGCAAGTTGGTCGGCATCCTGTCGGAGCGCGACTACGCCCGCAAAGTTTTCCTCAAGGGGCGCTCCTCAAAGGAGACGCTTGTGCGGGAGATCATGACCAGCCCGGTGGTCTTCGTTACTCGTCAAAACACGGTGGACGAATGCATGGCCATTATGACGAACCACCATTTTCGTCATCTTCCCGTCGTCGAAGGCGACGTGGTTGTGGGTGTGGTGTCGATTGGCGACCTCGTCGGCTGGATCATCTCCGGTCAGGCCCAAACCATCCAAGAGTTGGAAGGGTACATTACGGGGCGATATCCCGGCTGAGGTAGCCATCGTGGGGGCTTGCCGCTCCGGCCAGCCCTGCAATTTTTTGTCTGTTTCCGGCTTCCTTCCGGAGTACAATTCAGCGCGTCCCACCCGCGTGTGGGGCCGCGGGTGGGCGGTCCTTTTTTTGCACACAAGTCAGATTCAGCATATTCAGGAGCCTTGCATGGATGCACCGGCCACTGGGACGAAATCTGAGAATCCACAACCTGTTCCGCGCGAGGATCGCAATACGTGGATTTTCACCGTGTACGCAATTTGTGGGATCGTGTTTTTCGGGGTGCTGGCTTACTACGCTTCGCTGTATTTTGCCAACCAGTAGTTAAGGGCAGCCGTGATTGCAATCGGTCGCCAGAAGAATCCGCACGGCGGGCGCGCTGGAGTGTATCTCCTGTGCATTTCGTAGTGACTTCGACGTCGGAATGAGCTTATAGGGGGAGAGAATCGTCGTCGAGGTTCTGCTCCTGGTCACGCTTCCTGCCATAGCGAAAAGCCAGCCCCACGCCCAAGGTCATGACTCCAAGGGGCGGAGCCACCAAGACTGCGACGGCTCTGCTGATGGCCTTTTGCCCATCTTTGGAAGCTGCCGAGGCCGAGCTGTAGCACATCGCACAGCCTTGTGCGAACGCGGGGACCGCCCACCAGCACAGAAGCCCAACCAGCATGGCGGCGCTGCGCCTTACCGCATGCCTCTTTGCACGTTGCACCGAAGGTCTCACCTTTCCCCCAACGAGAGAATGCGGAACGCATCCGGAAAGAAGACCATCATCATGGCCAGACAAAACACCAGCGAGCACATGGTAAGCCACTTCATGCGCGACACCTCGTACTTCATGTGCATGAAATAGCCGATGATGAGCGTAGCTTTGACGAACGACAGACCCATCAGGATCGTCAGCATGCGCTTGGGTTCCATGTTCTGGTATGCCAGGTTAACTTCGATCGCCGTCAGAACCAGAAGGGTCCCCCACACCCAGAAGAAGGGAGTGACCCTGTGGTGGCGGTGCTGTTCGGCCACGCGTCCTTCAATTGCCTGCTGAAAAGCGTCCATAACTTTATCTTTCCGGTCTCCTAGATGATCTTGGTGGACATCAGGTAGACGAGGGGGAAGATGAACATCCACACCAGGTCCACAAAGTGCCAGTACAGCCCGGCGACCTCGACATCAGCGGCGTCATAAGTCTTCGGCTTCAGCCACATAATCAGGGAGCACACGAGGGCGGCAATCAGCAGTACGTGAGCCCCATAGTGGAACGGACTGTAAGCGGGTGTCGCCAGCCACGCCACCAGCCAGAGCACCAGAAGAATCGGGATGAACTTACGCCGCAGCGCAATGACACCGAGATAAATCACTCCCAGCGTGACGTGCAGCATATGCATTCCTGTCAGCCCAAAAAAAGTTGCGGCGAACTGGGGCACGGTTTTGGATACATTGACGAATTCGGACGCGATGTCCTGGTGCGGGACTGCCGGGAAAATGGGTAGGCGGAGACCCTCGGCGATCAGGTTGCTCCATTCTCTGGCGTGGAGAACGATAAAACCTGCCCCGCACGCCATGGTGGCCAATAGCCAGAGGCGCCGGGTCTTTTCGTTTCCTCGTGCCGCCGCACTGACCGCCAGGACCATGGTGAGCGAACTGGTTAACAGGAACGCGGTCATGATGGTGGCATTGACGATGCTTCCGGAATGGAACGGCGTCGGCCAGTGTGGGGTGGAGAGGCGTCCATAGCTGTAGGCATACAGCAACGCGCCGAAAGTCAGCGAGTCGGACAGCAGGAACAGCCACATCCCGATTTTCTTCGAATACGTGCCAAATAGCGACGGCTCGTAGATCGCCGCGACGTTGTGCGGCAACGCAGCTTCCGCCATGCGTTCGGTCTCCTTGTCTGGCTAGTGCGCGAACTCCAGCAGAGCCAGAATGTAAATCCACAGCAGAGCCATGAAATGCCAATACCAGGCAGTGACATCCACCACAATCCGGCGCGCTGCCAAAGGCCGGTGCAACACGACGGCGGCTCCGGCCACCAGCAGGGCCAGGATTCCGCCGAGCAGATGCACGGCGTGCGCCCCGGTGAGCAGATAAACGAAGGAACTGCTGGGGCCAGTGGCGACGTAGAATCCTCGCGCCGCCAGATCCCTCCAGGCCAGCCATTGTCCAGCCAGGAAACACAGTCCAAGAACAATGGTCAGCGCCAGCCAGGGAAGTTTCCTTTCCGTGCCCAGGGATACTCCCGGAATGGAGTGCACGGGTTCGAGCGCGACTTGCCGCGCCAGTTGTCGCCGCGCACACTCGATGGTTACGCTGCTCAACAGCAGCACACACGTATTGATCAGAAACAGCAGCGTGGGCAGCGGCACGGGGATCCAGTCGTGCACCACGGTGTTGGTGTTTGGGTCGAAGGTGGGCAGCCCCTGACGCACAATATAGGCGCTGGTGAAGGCAACGAACAACATTCCGATCGGCGTCAGAGCTACCGCCAATCCGAGGCGCGCCCGGCGCAAACGTGCTCCGTAGTCAGGCGAGCCAGGGTCGGAACGCCCGCCGTCTCCGCCACCTACCACTGGCGGCAGATCGGCGCGTTTTCCCCGGGAGGTTGTGGGGTGGGGCGCCGGAACCGTAGGAGTGAAGCTCGCCATACTTGCTCTAGTAGCCTCTCTAGATACTCTTCTAGTGTGCCGCTACTGTTGCCGGGTCACTTTGCATCACGTAGTCGCGCGGCGCTCCTGGCACGCTGTACTCGTACGGGCCGTTATGGACTACGGGGGTACGTCCCCCGAAATTGTCGTGCGGAGGCGGAGTGGCGGTGGTCCACTCCAGCGTGCTTGCCTCCCAGGGATTATCGCTCGCCTTCGGTCCCTTGAACATGCTCCAGAACAGATTGAAAACGAAGATCAGCTGAGCGGTGACCGTTACGATCGCGGCATATGTCATAAACGTATTCAGGCCCATCAGGGGATGCAGATAGGCGAGCTCGGTCAGCTGAGAGTAGCGTCGGGGCTGGCCGGCCAGGCCCAGGTAGTGCATCGGCATGAAGACGGAATAGGTGCCGATCAGCGTAAGGAAGAAATGGATTCGCCCCATCTTCTCGTCCATCATGCGGCCAAACATCTTGGGGAACCAATAGTAGGTTGCGGCAAAGATACCGAAAATGGCGGCCACACCCATGATCAGATGAAAATGGCCCGGCACGAAGGCGGTGTCGTGCAAGGGGATATCCAGCGCCGGCTGAGCCAGAAACGGACCGCTCAATCCGCCGGAAACAAACAACGACACAAAGCCGATCGCAAACAGCATCGGCGAATGGAATCGAATACGGGCCTTATGAAGCGTCCCCAGCCAGTTAAAGGTCTTGATGGCGGATGGCACCCCGATCGCCATGGTCATGACCGAAAAGGCAAAAGCCGTGTAAGGACTCATGCCACTCATGAACATGTGATGTCCCCACACCATGAACCCGAGCAGGCCGATCGACAGCATGGCATACACCATCGCCTTGTAACCAAAGATCGGCTTGCGGGAAAACGTCGAAAGTACCTGTGAGGTCACGCCCATCCCGGGAAGGATCGCGATGTAGACCTCGGGATGACCGAAGAACCAGAAAAGGTGCTGCCAAAGCAGCGGCGAACCGCCCTTATGTCCGGTGAGTTGGCCGTTAATGGTGCCCAGCGGCAGAAAGAAGCTGGTACCCATGTTGCGATCCATGAGCAGAAGAATGCCCGCCGAGAGCAGAACTCCAAAGGCCAGCAAACCCAGGATGGCGGTGATCAACCAGGACCAGCAGGTCAGGGGCATGCGCATCAGGCTCATGCCCTTGGCGCGCATGTCGAGGGTAGTGGTGATGAAGTTGAGAGCGCCCATGAGCGACGCGATGCAGAAAAGCGCGATGCTGGTGATCCAGAGGTCCGCGCCCAGACCCTCACCCGGCCCGGCGGATTGCAGCGCACTCAGCGGCGCGTACCCGGTCCAGCCGTGAAGAGGCGCTCCCCCCACTACAAAAAAGGCTGCCAGCATCACGACATAGGCGACGAAGGTCGTCCAGAACGAGAGCATGTTCAGGACCGGGAAGGCCATGTCGGGCGCGCCGATTTGTATGGGCAGGAAATAGTTGCCGAAGCCGCCCTGGGGCGCGGTAGTCAGCACGAAAAACACCATGATCGTGCCGTGCATGGTGACCAGGCTGAGGTAGGTTTCGGGTTTAATCTCCCCCAGCAACGGCAGGGCCGCCGTCGGCCAGATGAGATGGATCCTCATCAGCAGAGAGAGCGCCATGCCCACGAAAACCGCGGTGAGCGCGAGGAAGTAATACTGCAGGCCAATGACCTTGTGGTCGAGACTGAAAACCCATTTGCGGATGAAGCCTTGAGGGGCCGAATGTTGGTGGGATTCCTGGGCAACCATTTATTATTTCTCCGCCTCCCGAGCTGCCAGCCACTTGTCGAACTCATCCTGGCGGACGACCTTCAGCATGCCGTGCATCTTGTAGTGGCCGAGCCCGCACAGTTCCGCGCAAGCGATTTCGAAGTCGCCAGTTTCGGTTGGAGTGAAGTGCATATGGATCGCCAGGCCGGGCACGGCGTCTTGCTTGAAGCGCATGGCAGGAACAAAAAAACTGTGGATCACGTCGTGCGCGCGCAAAATGACTTCCACCTCACGGCCCACGGGCACTTCCATAATGCCCGTCACAACGTCGTCCTTCGACGCCGGATCCGCCGGGTCCAGGCCCAAGGCCGCTTCCCCACCCGCGGACGGGTCTTCCAACTCCGGCTTGGCGATTCCAAACTTGCCGTCGGGGCCGGGATAGCGGAAATACCAGGCGAACTGCATGCCCGTGACCTCCACCCGCGTAGCCCCGTCCACCGCCGGGCGAAAGCGTTCCGCCGCCCAGATGGGACTCCCGAGCAAGTTCAACCCGATGAACAGGATCGCGGTGAGAGTGGTCCAGATGAGTTCCAGCCGGAGGTTGCCGTGGGAATAATCGGCGCGGGGAGCGGAAGGCTGGCTGCGATATCTCCAGACGAAGAATCCCAACGTCAACTGGGCAGCCACGAAGACAACGCCCATGAGGACCAGAGTCACGGCGAACTGGTGGTCGAGCGCGGCGGCTGAAGCGGATGCTCCGGCGGGGAACCACCAGGTTTTCGCAATGAAGAAATACGTGCTAGCCAAGGTAATTAGCCAGATGACACAGAGAAGAACCAGCCCCATGTACCAAGACCCCCTGCCACACCTGAATAAATCGGCTTCCCCGCTCGTTAGAGCACGCCGAACCGATGCGATAGCCCGTGAACGGACGGAAGTGTATCACAGCTCGATGTGATTTGCGCATGGGGGTTCGAGCTCCATTCTCGTGCGAACTGACGATCGATTCCATTTTGGTGTGGCGCAAACTCCGAGCGGTGGCGCATTGACGAACGCAGCGGTTTTTGAGTAACATCGTGCGCAATTCTCTGGGGATCGGCGGAATGGTAAGGATTTCGAAACGTGTTGGTGTAGTCCTTTTCCAACTCGGTGGGCCCGATTCGCTGGCGGCGGTCGAACCTTTCCTTTACAACCTTTTCTGCGATCCGGACATCATTGACTTCCCGTTTTCCCGACTTGGCAGGCGTGCGCTGGCGAGGCTGATCTCAAGCACGCGCGCGAAAAAAGCAGCTCAGCACTACGCGGCCATCGGTGGGGAGTCTCCCATTCGCCGATTCACCGAGCAGCAGGCCGGCGCTCTGGAAGCACGTCTGATGCGCGACGGTGTCGACGCGCGCTGCGTGGTGGCGATGCGCTACTGGCACCCGTTCACCGCCGAGGCGATCGCTCAACTTCAGGATGCGGAAGTGGACCAAGTCGTGCTGTTACCTCTGTACGCGCAATACTCGAGGACGACAACCGGCAGCGCCTTGAACGAGTGGCGACGGCTGTGGCAGGATGCAGTCCCGACTTCCTGTGTCCCGACTTTTTATCGTAATCCGCTCTACATCGCAGCCGTCGTGGAGAGGATTGATGAGGCGCTTGCCCGTTTCCCCCATCCGCCGGCGGTGCCACTCGTCTTCAGCGCGCACAGTGTCCCGGTGTCGGTGATCGAAAAGGGTGACCCCTACCAGCGGCAGATTGAAGAAACAGTGAGCTTAGTGATGGAACAAGGAGGATGGTCCAATGATCATCGCCTGTGCTATCAGAGCAAGGTGGGCGCCAGCCGATGGCTAGAGCCGTCGTTGCACCAGACGCTGCGGCAAGTGGCCTCGGAGAAGCGGTGCGAAGTATGCATCGTCCCAATTTCATTTGTCTCCGACCATGTTGAGACCCTGGGAGAGATTGATCATTATGCGCGGCAGGAGGCCCGGCTTCTCGGCATCGAGCGCTTTGAGATGACGCGAGGTCTCAATGACTCGCCAAAATTCATTCAGGCTCTCGCTGCATCGGTGTTGGCAGCAATCAGCGGACCGGGAGCGAAGGTTCAGGATCAGGAAAGGGAACCGGCGGCGCATTCCATGGTCGCTTATTGAAGCACGAAAAACAGATTCAGGAGGAGGATCATGGCAGAAAACCCGGATGCGGCCACCGTGCCCCCTGCTCGAGGAGGAGCGGCTGCTCCCTATGTTGGTTCGACCGCGGTGGGTACCTCGAAGGCGGCCGCCGCCGCGGGCGTGGCCGCGGTTGGTCCGGAAGACAGTGCGGTCAACCAGCGCCGCCGCCGGCTGGTGTGGGTGTCTGTCACAGCTTTTCTGACCGCATGGTTTCTGGCTTTTTTCCGTTTTTTTCTGCCCCGCACTCTTTTCGAACCAGCCACCATTTTCAAGATCGGCTATCCCTCCGATTACGGTTTGGGCGTGGACACGAAATGGCAGCAGAGGTATCGCATCTGGGTGGATCGCAGACCCGATCGCCTCTTTGTCATCTACGCTCGTTGTACCCACCTGGGCTGTACGCCTGACTGGAAGGCCAGCGAAAACAAGTTCAAATGTCCTTGCCACGGAAGCGGCTACGATGACGAAGGGATCAATTTCGAGGGGCCTGCGCCCCGACCGATGGACCGCGCCTTCGTGGAACTGGCTCCGGACGGCGAAATCATCGTGGACACCTCCCGGCTTTTTCAGTGGCCCAAGGGGCAGCCGAGCCGCTTCAATGAGCCGGGAGCGTATTTGCCGACATGAGTCCGACTTGAGCTCGGTTGAAGCGTGAACGGCCCGCGGCTTGGTGGGACTCGCCAGATGCGCCAGCAGAAAAGAGACGAAAATGGCTGAAGAAAATAGCTCGAACGGAAAGAACGGAAAGAACGGAAAGACAACCGGCATCCTGGAGCGATTGGCCACTGGGGTGAAGGCTGATGTGCAGTCACTGAAGACCGACTTGCCGGCTAAGGCCAAGGAACAGATCGATCTTCTCAAGGACCCGACCAAGACTCAGGTTTACACCTCCATCTTTCGTCACAAGCACGACGACACCCCACGCAATCGCGCTTTGGGCGTGCTGTCGAACGCCTTCCTGCACTTGCACCCGGCTAAGATCAACCGCGATGCGGTGCGCTACAGCTACACCTGGGGCATGGGAGGAATCACGTTTTATCTGTTCATCGTGCTCACCTTCACGGGCGTGCTGCTGATGTTCTATTACCACCCCACCAAAGTGCAGGCATTCCGGGATGTGCTCTACCTGGAGCATGACGTGCCCTTTGGGAAGCTGTTGCGCAACATGCATCGTTGGGCGGCACACCTGATGGTGATCACCGTCTGGCTGCACATGTTTCGGGTGTTTCTGACCGGCTCGTACAAAAAGCCCCGCGAGTTCAACTGGAATATTGGGGTGCTCCTGCTGGTGTTCACGCTGCTGCTTTCATTCACCGGCTACCTGCTGCCCGATGATCAACTCGGTTTCTGGGCGGTTACGGTGGGTACCAACATGGCTCGCGCTACCCCGGGCCTCGGACATGAGGGCCCCTTCGGTCCCCAGTTGGGCATGACGCCCTATAACGACGTTCGCTTCGGATTGCTGGGCGGCTCGATCGTGGACGCGAACGCGCTCCTGCGTTCGTACATCTGGCATTGCATCGGCATTCCTATCGTCGCTTCGGTGCTGATGATCGTGCACTTCTGGCGCGTACGAAAGGATGGTGGCATCTCGGGCCCGGCGGCGGTCGTGCTCGAATCCGAAGTCAAGGAGGCGCGCCGATAGTATGGACTGGAAGCAACTGTGGGACATCGTCTCCGCTCCTGACAACGTGCCCATCGTGGCACTGATTCCACTGCTCGCCTTCTATATCTATCTGGCATGGAAGCAGGCACACGCCAACGATCAGTTGATCGGGCAACTGGAAGGCGATGCCGCGCTGGCCAAAACCCACCATCGCAAGACCTGGCCCTTTCAGCCGGGATGGCAGAAAGAAATTCACGTATGGCCATTTCTGTTGCGCGTGGAGTTTCTGGCCACCATCATCGTCACCATTATCCTGATGATCTGGTCCATCACGCTGAATGCACCACTGGAAGAGCCGGCGAACCCGAACTTGACCATGAACCCAGCCAAGGCGCCCTGGTACTTTCTCGGCCTCCAGGAAATGCTGGTGTATTTCGATCCCTGGATTGCCGGTGTCTTGATGCCGACCCTGATCATTATCGGGCTGATGGTGATTCCCTACATCGATACCAACCCGCTGGGTAGCGGCTACTACACGTGGAAGCAGCGCAAGTTTGCCATCGGGACGTTCCTCTTCGGCTTTATTGTGCTGTGGGTTTCGATGATCATCATCGGGACCTTCATTCGCGGACCGGGGTGGCAATGGTTCTGGCCCGGACAAACCTGGGACCACAACCGCCTCATCTATGAGGTCAACCGTGATCTGCCGGACCTGTTCGGAATTACCTCCAATTGGGTAAAGGCGATCTTCGGAGCGGTGGTGGTGGGCGGTTTTTACACGCTGGGCGGGTTCGCCCTGCACGCCTTCTTCCGGCGCCATAACCCAAAGGATTACAAGCGCATGAGCTTCCTGCAGTACTCGATCATGATGTTCTTCGTGCTCACCATGCTGGCCCTGCCGATCAAGATGCTGCTGCGGCTTTTATTTCATATCAAGTACGTGTGGATCACGCCTTGGTTCAACGTTTAGGTACGCGCAACGCTTAGGAGGAAGTGGTGCCCGAAAAGCCCGTCCCCGAGAATGATCCGCTCGTCCAGAAATCAATGGCGTCCTGGTACGTTGTGGCGATGGTGATCCTGACGGCGTCGCTATTCTGGGCGCTGTGGGACGAAGCGTTCGGACAGCGTCCCTGGAAAGCCTACCAGCGCGAATGGAAAGACCGCTACGCCACGTTTCTGAAGACGGCTCGTTCCACCTCGGCGCAATCGGAAAAAGATGTCGAGGGTAATAGCGATTACCAGAAGCTGAAACAGGATTACGAGCAAGCGAATCAGCAGGCGGCGCCCCGGACCAAGGAGATCAGCGAAGAGCTGCGCATTTTAAGCGCGAAAATCCTGGCGGTGCAGAACGTCTTCACGGATCGCCGCGCCTACGTGAATGCCCTGACCTACGATATCGAGACCACAACCAGCGCGTCCTCGAAGCAAAGCAAGCTCAAAGACCTGGAGAAGTATGAGCAGCGGACGGCGGCAGTCGAGTACCCGGACGGCAGCAAGGCGACCTACACCTACCCACAACTCGAAGAAACCTACAATGACCTCAAGACGGAACGAGCCAAACTCAGCGCCGAACTGGGAGAGTTGATCAAGCCAGTCAGCGACCAGAAAGCGAAGCTCGATGCGTATGTGTCGGAGCACATGGTGAACCTGACGCCGGCACAGCTTCGCGGTTTGCAGGACAAAACGGAAGCGTTGAACCCGGCAATCCTACAGATCAACGTGGCCGAGGCCAATATTGTGGATCGCTGCGAATCCTGCCACATGGGAGTCCGCGAGCCCGTCAAGCTGACCGCGGCAGCGATGGCACCAAAAGGGAAACAGCTCGACGAGTACGCCCGGGCCTTCACCAGCCATCCCGAGGCGGAGCTGTTGAAGACCCATGATCCGGACAAGTTCGGCTGTTCTCCCTGTCACCAGGGGAATGGACGGGCCACCACCAGCGTTGAGAAAGCACACGGAAATTACGAGCATTGGCTCTGGCCCCTGTTCCCGAAACCGAACGTCGAGGCCGGCTGTCAGACCTGCCACGCCGCGGACATGGTGCTGGTAAGCGGCGACGTGGGCTGGACTCTCAGCGAGGGCAAAGACTTGTTTCGCCAGCGCGGGTGCACGGGCTGCCACCGTTTCGAGGGCTACGACAAGGAACCGGAGGACCTGAACTCCATCGCCCAACAGATCAAACAGATGGAGCAGGAGAAGAAGGAGAACCTGAAGCAGGCCGGGTACCTGATGAAGCAGGCCGATGCCGCGCAGACAAACCAGGAAGCCAATCGTCTGAACGAGCGGGCAGTGGCGCTCCGGGTCTCGAACAGCAAACTGGATCTGCGGATCGTCCAGCTCGACCGAACAACCAAGAGCCTGCTGCAGGACATGAAGAAAGTCGGACCAAACCTGAAGGATGTCCGGCTGAAACTCAACAAGAACTGGATTCCAGTCTGGCTGAAGAAACCGACCGATTTTCGTCCCATGACGCGGATGCCGAATTTCCGGCTCAATGACGAGCAGGTTCAGGCGATCTCGGCGTACCTGTGGCAGTCGGCGTTACGCGACCTGCCGGTAAAGCACAATCCGGGAAATGCCGGCCGAGGCAAGGAACTGCTCGAAACGCGCGGATGCCTGGGATGCCACTCCGTCGGGGAAGGCGATCAGATGCAGGGTGGGGGATTTGCCGCCAACCTGACGCGTATTGGCGAGAAAGCAAACTACGATTACCTCGTGCGTTGGGTCCACAACGCGCGCCAGCGCACGCGCCCCTATTGTCTGTACGAGAAGAAGGACATCGGTCCCGAAGACTATGCGAAGAAGGGTTTGCCCTTTGTGTTCGACCTGCAACACAGCAAGTGTCCGAACGACGGCCATGAACTGCAAGTCCAGAACATGACGGTCATGCCCAGCCTGCGGCTGACCGAGCAGGATGCATCGGACGTCGCCTCCTACCTCGTCACGCTGAGGAAGAAGGAGCCCAGTGCCTATCCCGATGCTGCTTTCATGGACGATCCCAAGCTGAAGGACGAAGGGAAGAAGTGGATCCGCCACTTCGGCTGCGCGGGATGTCATGAAATCTCCGGCCTTGAGGATGAGGGAAGGATCGGGACGGAACTGACCTTCGAAGGCAGCAAGCCCATCGAACGCCTGGATTTCGCGCTGCTGACGGAGATGGCGCAACGGGGAGACGGCGAACCCATCAAGGATCCGGACGATCGTGCGCGTCTCCCGGAGGGACCCGCGAAAGGACCCTGGTACTCACATTTGGGCTTCTTCGAGCACAAGCTGGCAGAACCGAATGTGTGGGACCAGGGGAAGATCAAGTCGGAGACGGAAAAACTCCGCATGCCTAATCTCCACCTGACCCCGGAACAAATTCGCGCCCTGACCACCTTCCTGATGGGCAGCCAGGAGAGCGCACTTCCGTCGGCATATCAGTACCGGCCTCTCGACTACCGCCGCGACATCCAGGAAGGCTGGTGGGTGGTCAAGAAGTACAACTGCATGGGCTGCCACCAATTCATTCCAGGCCAGCAAACGGCGCTGATGGGAATGAAACGCTATCAGGAGGTGCAGGAGCAGCTTCCCCCCAAGCTGCTGACGGAAGGCGCACGAGTCAACCCCGAGTGGCTGCTGCACTTCCTCTCCAATCCCTCGTTAAGCGAGACCGATACTAATCGCAACGGTGTGCGATCGTATCTCCAGGTGCGGATGCCCACTTTCAGCTTCTCGGAGAACGAACTGGGCAAGCTGGTGCGCTTCTTTGCGGCCCTCTCGCGGCAGCCGTTTCCGTATATTCCGGAGCCAGCGACGACGTTGCAGGCGCGGGAAACGGACATGGCACGCGGCTTGTTCTCCAGCACCGCGGCGCCTTGCCTGAAGTGTCACGCGACCGGCGATGCGGCGCATGATCGCAATGCCACGGCACCCAATTTTCTTCTGGCGCGCGAACGCCTGAAGCCTGACTGGGTTGAACGCTGGATCATTGATCCACAAGCCATCAGTCCGGGCACGGCGATGCCCTCCGGTTTGTTCAAGCGCGAGAACAACCGCTGGGTGTTCGCCGGTCCGACGCCGCCCGCATTCCAGAGTTACGATAAGGATCACACCCGGCTGCTCGTGGATTATATTTTCCAGCTCACTCCGGAAGAGCAGCACCGTGTGGCCGGAGCCATGGGGCGCAGCCAAACCAGCAGGAAGAGAACTTCTCCCCGGACAAAGCCAGCCGGTGGAAGCGCCCGGGGCATCCCGCCTTCCGTCGTGAACCAGCGGCCCGCGGGGACGGGCGGCGCGCGGTAAAATATGGCAAAGGTCTCATCCCAATTCCAAGGAAAGGTGCAGGGAAATCATGAATCGAAAACAATGGTTAGTTAGCCTTGGCCTATGTGCGGTCGTGGGCCTCGTTCTGCTGACTGCATGCAACAAGAAGCCGAGCACGGAAGAACCATCTGCCGCTCCGAACACGGCGGCCACACCCGCACCGGCGGCGACACCGATCGATCCGGCGACCGCCGCTAGTGTCAGCGGCACGGTGAGTCTTGACGGTACCGCTCCCAAGGCGGCGAAAATTGACATGACCCAGGATCCGGCCTGCAAGGGCTCGAACACCGCCGAGACAGTGATAGCGGGCGGCGGCAAGTTGGCCAACGTCTTCGTGTACGTGAAGGAAGGTTTGGGAAACCGGACGTTTGACGTTCCCAAGGAGGCCGTGACCATTGATCAAAGTGGCTGCAAGTACCATCCCCATGTTTTGGGAGTGATAGCTGGACAGACGCTTAAAATCGTCAACAGTGACCCCACCACTCACAATATCCACCCCACCCCAGCCGACAACCGGGAATGGAATGAGTCGCAACCCCCGCAGTCCCCGGCCCTGGAGAAGACCTTCGCCCGCGAGGAAATCATGCTCCCGGTGAAGTGCAACCAGCATCCGTGGATGAAAATGTATGTCAACGTGGTGAAGACCCCGTTCTATGCAGTCACCGGGCCCGACGGCAAGTTCGAAATCAAGGGTCTGCCCCCAGGCGACTACACGTTAGCCTTCGTGCAAGAAAAGATGGGTACGCAGGAGCAGAAGGTCACGCTGGCGGCCAAAGATAGCAAGACCGTGAATGCCACGTTCAAGGCGCAATAAGCGGAGATCGGGCCGACCGAGCCGTCGGCCCACACGTCGACTCTCCCTGAACGTAGGACTGGAAGCCATCTGAGCAGGAATGAGGAGGGCTGTTGCTTCCGATGATGCTAGTGATTTCCATTGTCATGGGCATAGTCCCTCTCTTGGGTATTGCCTGGACGATCGCCACGGGTACGGTCACAACGGTGGACGGCTTGTTCATGAGTTTGATCCTATTGAGCCTCTCCGCAGTCTTTTTCTTGAATGCGTTCTGGGAACTGCGTGACCGCGGATCGCTCGCTTTTCTCGACAAGAAGAAAGTGGCCGCTCAAGCAACGCCCCAAGCAACTGCGAAAGTAGCTCTCCCGAACAAAGACTCCAAGCCCACAGAGGGTGAGAGCTAGGGGCTGGAAACCAAGCATGGGCGTACAACCCATCCCGCTCGTGCCTGCGGACGAGACCGCAAACGTCCGGGATAACCTTGCACCACAGCCGTCACGTCCCCGCCTGTCCACCCGCAACCGGCTTCTATTCTTCCTGGTGGCGTGGCTCGTTGTGCTCATGCCGTTCCTGTTCTGGTGGAGCACCTGGTTTGGCCGCGCGCTCACTACCAAGCAGATGGGCGAATACCTCAACGACAACAGGCATCCGCGGCACATCCAGCACGCCATCGTGCAACTCGGCCAGCGCATGAGCCGGCACGACTCCAGCGCGGCACGCTGGTATGCCGATCTGGTGCGGCTCGCCTCCCACCCGCGCGAGGAGGTGCGTAGCACGGATGCCTGGGTGATGGGCCAGGATACGGCAGGTCGCGGTTTCCACGAGACACTCTTGAAGATGTTGGAAGACCCCTCCCTGATCGTCCGCGGCAACGCTGCCTTGTCCCTGGTCAGCTTCGGCGACAGCTCGGGGAGGCCACAGATTGTTTCTTTATTGCAACCGGTCACGATCAGCACTCCCACCGCCGGCCGGGTCGTGGATACCGCGGGGGTCGGTACCGCGATCCACCAGGGTGGACTCATCGCGAAACTGCAGAACGGCGATGGCGACGGCCAGCAGACCCGCGAGCTGCGTTCGCCGATCACCGGCCGCGTGCGCACACTCTCGACGGCGACAGGTGCCAGTGTAGTTTCAGGAACTGCGATTGCGACCGTCGAACCCGGAGAAGAACAGGTCTGGGAAGCCCTTCGCGCCTTATATCTGATTGGCCAACTCGAGGACCTGCCCGCGGTCCGTCCCTACCAAAGAGAGTTGCCCGAAGTTCCGGAGCGGCTGCGCCAGCAAGCGCTTGCGGCCGAACGGGCAATCCAGGAGAGAGCCCGCAAGTAGGTGCTGTTGGAGGTTTGTCTGGGAAGCCGACGCGTTATCGGCGAAGTGTTCTCGGATCGACCACAGACGGCTAGTAGCTCATCGGCCCGACTTCTTTTTCCACTTCCGCAATATCCACCATGACAATCGCGTCCCACGGGCATCCGTCGAGGAAGGCGCCCTCTGGACCCTTACTGAGGCACTTCTTGCATCCGATGCAGAGAAGCGGGTCTACATCGATGCGGCCGTAAGGTGGATGATCGTCATCCGGTATCCAAAACATGCAATCTTCCACCGGGCAATACTCCACGCAGGCCGGTGATCCCGCGCAGCCCGTACAGCACTCGTTGATGACGGCAAGTTCTTTCGGCTTTTTCTTGCGGGGGGTAATTATGCCCTTCGAGCGCGGTTCTTGTTTCAGCTCGTCAGGCACCATCCCCGGCGCTTTTGCGACTACGGGCCCGGTTGCCATTGAGCTGAATTATATCCCGGGCTGAGGCTTTTGCAACCTGCCTTCCGGCCACTGCCAGAGGCAGGTCTCAGGTGTTAGGTCTTAGGTCTCAGGAAAACCTGAGACCTGACACCTGAGACCTGACACCGTCAGCGCCAGAGGCGCGTGGCGTAATCTGCCATGCTGAGGGCGAGCAGGATGAACAGAAAGAAGATCGCGCTCACTATAACCAGGCCGGTCAGTTTCTCATGCGTGTACTTCACGTGCATGTAGAAGAGCACGACCAGGGTGGCCTTGGTGGTCGCAATCGCGAGGGCGACGATGGTGTTGAACGGACCGAGGTCGATGAAGGCGGCCGTTACGGTGAGGGTCGTGCCCGCGAGCAAGGCCAGCCAGATCGCGAGGCAAGAACCGAGTGACGAAATGTGTTCGGGCATTTGTTCGGAAGCGGAATTGTGATCAGACATGGCTTATCTCACCTATGACGGTCGATCAGGTACAGCAAACCGAATAAGTAAATCCAGATAATATCGACGAAGTGCCAGTACAATCCTGCGTTTTCAATGGGCGTGTAGTAATCGGGCGTGTATTTGCCCCGCCAGGCCATGTAGGCGAGGAATCCGAACAGGCCGACGCCGATAACCATGTGCAGGGCGTGCATGCCGGTCATTGCAAAGTAGAGCGAGAAAAACATCTCGGCGTGATGGGGATTGGCATACTGGCGTTCCGCCGCAGGGAGCTTCTCCTGACCGGGGAGCAACTCGTGATAGCTGAAGCTGGCTCCGGGCACGTGATGCTTCTCAAATTTTTCGGCATACTCGTCGGCCTTGATGCCCAGAAAGGCGAGACCCAGAACGATGGTAGCGAGCAGCCAGAACACCAGCGCCAGGCGCTTGCCAAGCTGAACGGCGCGAATACCCAGAACCACGGTCAAGCTGGAGCAGATGAGTACCACCGTGTTAATCGTGCCGAGTCTAATGTCCAACTGCTGACTGGCGGAGCCGAAGTCCCCAAAGTACTTGTAGCGGTAAACCAGGTAGGCGCAGAACAGGCCGCCGAAGAACATGACTTCCTGGGCGAGGAACAGCCACATGCCCAGGCTCGCGGCATTTTTCTGCTGGCTCTTGGTCGCGAAGTGGTGCAGGAGCGCCGGATTCTCGTGGGCGGGTTCGTCGACCACCGCTCGATTAGCGTGCAACCGGGACCTCCTCTACCTCGGGAATTTCGCCCAGCTTGTCGTAGTTATAGGCTTCCCAGGTCACGACCGGCTGCTCGTCGAAGTTGAAGGTCGGGGGCGGCGAGTGGGTCTGCCACTCCAAGCCGGCAGCGTTCCATGGGTTGGGCGGCGCCGGCTTGCCGTAGCGCATGGACCACAGGAAGTAGACCATGGGCAGCAGGTAGCCGACCGCGAGAATGGTTGCGCCCGCGGTCGAGAGCACGTTCAGGATCTGGAATTCGGCCGGATACGCGTGATAGCGCCGCGGCATTCCCATGTAGCCCAGGACGAACTGGGGGAAGAACGTCAGGTTGAATCCGATGAAGACGATGAGCGCGGCGAGTTTACCCCAGCCCTCGGGATACATGCGGCCGGAAATTTTGGGCCACCAGAAGTGCATCCCGGCGAGGTATGCGATCACCATGCCTCCGACCATGACGTAGTGGAAGTGCGCCACGACGAAGTAAGTATCGGTGACGTGCACATCGATGCCCAGGCAGGCCAGGAACAGGCCGGTCAATCCTCCAATGGTAAACAAGCCGACGAAGCCGAAGGCGTAGAGCATCGGGGTCTGGTAAGTGATGGATCCCTTGTACATGGTGGCGGTCCAGTTAAACACCTTGATAGCCGAGGGCACCGCTACGAAATAACTGAGCAGCGAAAAGATGAGCGCGGCATAGACCGAGATGCCGGCCACGAACATATGGTGCGCCCAGACCAGGAACCCGAGCACAGCGATGCCGAGCACGGCCAGCGCCATCGCCTTGTAGCCAAAAATGCGCTTGCGTGAGAAGCAGCAAACGATTTCGCTGACGATGCCCATGCCCGGCAGAATCATGATGTATACGGCCGGGTGGGAGTAAAACCAGAACAGATGCTGGAACAGGAGTGGGTCTCCGCCGAGCGAAGGATTGAAAACGCCCAGGTGGAACAGACGTTCGAGCGCTACCAGCACCAGGGTGATCGCCACCACGGGCGTACCCAGCACCTGAATGATGCTGGTGGCGTAATGCGCCCAGACAAACAGCGGCAGGCGGTTCCAGGTCATTCCGGGAGCGCGCATGCGGTGGATGGTCACAATGAAGTTCAGTCCGGTGAGGATCGAGGCGAAGCCCGCGACGAAGATACCGAGGGCGGCCGAGATAACGTTGGTTTTGAGGAACTCGGTGCTGAGGGGCGTGTAGAAGGTCCAACCGGTGTCCACGCCACCATTGAGGATCGTGTAGATCATCAGAATGCCGCCGATGATGAAAAGGTACCAGCTGAGCAGGTTGATGCGCGGGAAGGCCAGATCCTTGGCCCCGATCATGATGGGGATGAGGAAGTTGCCGAGCACGGCGGGCACACCGGGGATGAGGAAGAAAAAGACCATGACCTGGCCGTGCATGGTGAACAGTTTGTTGTAGGTATCGGACTGGACCAGGTCGCCCGCCGGGGTCAGCAACTCCAGGCGGATGAGCAGCGCGAAGAAGCCGCCAATAAAGAAGAAGAAGGTAATCGCGATCAAGTAGAGCAGCGCGATGCGCTTGTGGTCCACGGTCAGGAGCCACGACTTGAGCCCATGACCCGCATTCAGGTAGTTCTCGCGTTCTCCGGAATCCGATGCGTCCGCTGTTGCCATTCACATCACCTGCACTTTTCTATCGTTGAGGAGTAGCCACTGCCATGCCGTTGGTATTGGCGGGCCGTCCCGACTCCGGCTCGGCCAGCGACTTCACGTAAGCGACCAGCGCATTCAGTTGCTCGTCACTGACCTGCCCCTGGAAGGTCGGCATGACGGGCTTGAAGCCTTGGACGATTTTGGCGCCCGGTTCCAGGATCGACTCGCGGACGTAATTCTCGTCGGCGGTCACGGTGCGGCCATCTTCCAGGAGCACCGGCTTGCCGAAGACGCCGGCCAGGTTCGGGCCCCGGCCCTGCGTATCGGAGCGATGGCAAGTGACACAACCCAGTTCGGAGAACAGTTTCTCGCCGGTCACGGCCAGCGGCTGGTTGCCGCCGCCGCTCATCCAGGCTTCGTAGTCGCGCGGTTGCATAACCACCACCCAGCCGATCATTCCGGAGTGCTGCGTTCCGCAGTACTCGGCACAGAACAGGTGGTAGGTACCCGCTTTGGTGGCGTGGAACCAGAGGGTGGTATAGCGGCCCGGGAGCACGTCCTGCTTGATGCGGAAGGCCGGTACGTAAAAGCTGTGGATTGCGTCCTGCGAGGTCATGATCATCTTGACGTCGCGGCCGATCGGCACATGGAGCTCGTTGATTTCGCGCTGCCCGCCACGGTGCTCGAACTTCCACATCCATTGCTTGGCAATGGTGTAGACCTCGGTGGCGTCCTGTGGAGGTGTGCGTTCCTGGAAGAAGATAACCGCGCCCCAGACGAAGAACACCAGGAAGACGCAGAAGGGGATGATGGACCAGGTGAGTTCCAGTTGGGTGGAACCTTCGATCTGTTCGGCGCGCTGTCCCCTGCGTTTGCGGAACCGGACGGCGAAAGCCGTCAGTACGGTGAAGATCAACACCGTCATGATGCCCGAGACCAGCACCAGAAAAATGTAGAGGGCATCCACGTTTCCCGCGTTCGTGGAGGCGCTCTCCGGCCAAAATGGCAAGTGTCCAAACATGATTACCTGCCCCGTTCCGCTCCCTGAAAGTCGTCCGAACTGCGGCGAATCATCACAAATAAAAGCGCCCCGAGGCACAGCATGGTGGCCACGGCCATCAATCGCAGCACGCCCATGACGGTGGCACTGTACTTACCCTTCTCGGGATCGTAGTGATAGCAGTACAGCAGCAACTCGTCCACCAGGTTGCCGATCCGGTTCTGCGATGCCTCCACGAGGGCCAGCCGCAGATCGTTGGGCGGATACTCGATGCCGTAGTAGTACTGGGCGATCTTGCCTTGCGGCGTAAGCACCAGGATGGCGGTCGAGTGGGCGAACTGTCCGGTCTTCTGGTCGTATTCGTACTGAAATCCGGCCGCCCTCGTGACCGCGTCAATCGCGCCCGGCTGGCCGACCAGAAAATGCCATCCCCGCTCGGCGCCGGGGCGGTGGTAGCGCCGCAGAAACTGTTCTTTCTTCTTCGCCGCCGTCTCGGGAGTGTTTTTGGGATCGAAGCTAATGGTGATGACTTCGAATTCCTTGCCTACATCGAATTTAAGCACGCGGAGAGCGCTTTCCAGGCCGGCGAGCTCTTCGCCGCACAGCATCGGGCAGCCGTAGTAGACGAAGTTGAGGATTAGTGGCTTCTGGCCGAAATAATCGCTCAACTGCACCTTGCGGCCCAGGTCGTCGGTAAACATGAGGTCCGGCGGAATCTGCTGGTTCAGGTTCTGTTGAATGCCGACGTTCTTCAATCCCGGCGGACGCACGTTGGGTGGAGGCGACATAATGCCGTTGCCCATGCCCTGGCCCCAGGCGGCTCCCGCGAGGACCGCCACACCGAGAAAGCCCGCCACCATCGAGTTTGCGAACTGCCTTGTGCTGCACACTGCAGACGTCCTCTCCCGGCACGCCGGTTGTCCGGCTCCGGCTGGAGCGGTCAATGGCCCGAAGCGGCGGCTTTAGTCGTCGGCGCTTTGGGGGTTTGCTTCTTTACCGGCGCGGAGGTCTGCGCCGCGGTCGAGCCTTGCGGACGAACCGGCAAGCCACGCTGCACGATCAACTCCATGGCGCGCTCAATCGGAATCTGCACAGTACCTCTGTTCTTATCCACCCAGTCGTAGGTGGCAAGCTTCCGGTCCTGATCCTCGATGAACTGGCGAAGCTGCGTGCGCTCGCTTTCTTCGAGGCGCGGTTGCGGGAAAGTTTGTGTGTCCTCATGCGTGACGGTGCGAGTGTCGGCCTGCGGCGTCGCCATCGGGCTCAAGGGAGGCTGGTGCGCCCTTTCGTAACTGCCGAGGAAGCGGTACATGCCGAACACGATGAGATAGATGACGAGGCCGAGCAGCGCCAGGCTTGCCAAAAAATAAAACGCGCCGCTCGAACTCAGATCCTCGTGCTCGAAGCCGTCGTGATTGCTCATGGGCTGATTCGGCGTCGGCTGATCCGTGATCCTGTCCTCACTCATGCGCCGGCTCCAATACGTCCTGCGCAGTCGCGTCGTAAGCGGGAACCAGCGGCTGCGAACTCAGGTTGTGGCAGAAGTACGCGATCCAGATTCCGCCCATGGCGAAGGGGATCGCGAGGTCTGCCAGGGTGACGGTGAAAGTCTCGGAGAAGCTGGGCTCGATGTGCCAGAACAGGTCGATGTAGTGCGCGACGAGCATCCAGGAGGCCAGCCAAACCAGGCGGGTAATGTCGCGCTTGAACGAGCGCGACAGCAGAAGAAAAAACGGGACGAAAAAATGAAAGACAACCAGAAACAGGCCGACGAACTGCCATCCCCCGTGCAGACGACGGAAGTACCAGGTAATCTCTTCCGGCAAGTTACCCGCCCAGATGATGAGCCACTGCGAAAATGAGAAGTAGGCCCACACCATGATGAACGTGAGCAGGAATTTGCCGTGGTCGTGCACGAAACTGGGCCGCAATAGAACCGACATGGGCCGATAGTTGTAGAGAATGCGTTCGATGAGGATGGCAAAGCAGAGAGCCGACACCAGCTCGCCCGCCACGAACAGCAGGCCATAGATGGTTGAGACCCAACTCGGGTTGAGCGACATGACCCAGTCGATCGCGGCGAACGAGATGGTGAGCGTGTAGAGGATGATGCCTGGGGCGCTTACCATTTTGAAGCGCGCGCTGGTGTCGGCGAAAGGCGGACGGTCGTGCTCGAAGGAGAACTTGCTGAGCAGGTACTGCAGCACGAACCAGATCGCAAAGTAGATCACGGCGCGGATCATGAAGCCGCGGTAGTTCAGGTAATCCCGCAGGACATAGGAGTGTTTTTCCAGGTGCTCGCGAATGGCCGGATCCGTAATGGAATCGAGAGGCATCGCCCACGGATAAAGCCTCGGCACCGCAAAGAGCAGAGGAATGAACAGCAGGATCAGCAGCGGCAGCGTGCGCATGGAGGCTCCGAGGACGCGCCGGATCACCGTGCCCCATCCGCCGCCAGTCAAGTGGCGGACCATGAGGATGGCCATCGACCCAAGGCATACGCCCAACCAATCCATGTACGAGAGCAGGTAGCCGCGGAAGAAGACCGTCGGGTTCGTAAAGGCCAGGTAAAGCGCGATCACGGTCGCGGCTCCGCCGATGGCGAGCGATCGCATCTGGATGGCCTTGATGATCGGAGGCGTCGTGAGATCGAGCTGCGCTGCGGGTGTCGTGCTCATTCCGTCTCCCCTTCCCCCGCTTTCGCCTGGCTCGGCGCCATCCGCGGCAAAGTCGCACCCGTGCCCGGTTCCGTGAACTCGGGAGGCTTCGAAGGGACGCTCTGCCCCGCGGGGACATCCGCCGCGGTGGCGTTTTGGCTCAACTGCAGCGCCCGAATGTAGGCCGCAATACACCAGCGATCGCGCACAGAGATCTGCGCGGAATAATCCAGCATGATGCCAAATCCGTTGGTCGTTACGTCGAAAAAGTAGCCGATCGGGGCCTTCTGCAGCCGCTCGATGTGATAGGAAGGCGGTTTGCGCGCGAAGCCCCGCGAGGGGATGATGCCGTTCCCGTCACCCACGCGCGAGTGGCAGGGCGAGCAGGAAACGTTGTAACGTTCGCGCCCACGCTGGAGCACTTCCTGGGTGACCGGGAACGGCATGTAGTCGCCGTCGTTGTTTCCGATCTTGCCGGTATAGAAGTAGGCGTCGGCGCGCTCGTCCCCGCGCGCCACGGTACCCTCGACCGGCGGACGCGCCGCCCGCTGGTCGGGAAAGAAATCGCTCTTCGCCAACGGGTTGTAGCGCGGCTGCACGTGCATATCGAGACGGCAGCCGACGCTGGCCATCACGGCCAGCAACATAAGCGGCACGAGTTTTCGGAGGTTCGCCATGCCCTTAACTGGGGACCTCCGAAATGGAGCGGGCGTGCAGGCTTTCCAGGAACTGGCGCGTGCCTTTCGCGTCGAATTTGGGATCGGAGGCAAACACCATCAGAAAAAACCGGTCCTTGCTGGCCAGCGCAAAGCGCGGCACGTTGAAGACCGGATGATAGGGCATGGGCAGACCATTGAGCGCGAGCATGCCGAATACCGCCGAGATGCCGCCGAACAGAATCGTCATCTCGAACGTCACGATGATGAACGACGGCCAGGAGTGATAGGGACGGCCACCCACGTTGATCGGGTAGCTGACCACCGCCATCCAATACTGCATCAAGTAGCCCGTGAGGCCTCCGACGATGGCGCCGATCAGCGTTACCAGCGGCACGCTGTTCTTGTGGAATCCGATCGCCTCGGCCAGTTCTTCCACCGGGAACGGGCTGAAGGCGTCGATCTTCCGATAGCCGGCCTGATGCGTGTGCCGCGCCGCCACGACAAGGTCCTGGGCCGAGGCGAACTCAGCCATGATTCCGTAAGTTGGAACCCGTTTCATTCGGCCTTCACCTCCGCCTCCGGCAGGAGCGTGCGCATTTCGAAGATGGAGATCATCGGCAGGATCCGAACGAAGAGGAAGATTGCGGTCAGGAACAAGCCGATGGTGCCGAAGTAGGTCATCCAGTCCCAACGCGTTGGGTAGTACATCCCCCACGACGACGTAAGGAAGTCGCGCGACAGGCTGAGCACGACGATGACGAATCGCTCCAGCCACATGCCCACCAGGATGACGAACGAGATCAGGAAGAGCCATACCGGACTGGTGCGCATTTTGCGAACCCACAGCAACTGCGGGATGAAAATGTTGCAGAGCAGCAACATCCAGTAGACGACGGCGTACGGGCCGTGCAGGCGATTCCAAAGCAGAGTCTGGTCGTAGCGGTTGCCGCCGTACCAGCCGGAGAAAGCTTCGATCGCGTAGCCGTAGGCCACGATCCAGCCGGTGGCGAGCATGACCTTGGCGGAATTCTGGAGGTGGCGGTCGGTGATGAAGTCCTCAAGGCTGTAGATCTTGCGGATCGGGATCGCCAGCATCAACACCATGGCGAAGCCGGAGTAAATGGCGCCCGCGACAAAGTAGGGCGGGAAGATCGTGGTGTGCCAGCCGGGGACGATGCCGGTGGCGAAATCGAAGCTAACCACCGTGTGTACCGAGAGCACCAGGGGCGTGGCCAGTCCGGCCAGCAGCAGGTAGGCCGTCTCGTATCGGGCCCAATGGCGGGCGGAGCCGCGCCATCCCATGGCGAGCAGGCCGTAGATCATCTGCGCGTACTTGTTTTCAGCGCGGTCGCGCAGCGTGGCCAAATCCGGGATGAGTCCAATGAACCAGAACAGGAGCGAGATCGTGAAATAGGTCGAGACCGCAAACACGTCCCACACCAGCGGGCTGCGGAACTGCGGCCAGTAGTTCATGGTGTTCGGGTAGGGGACCATCCAATAGGCGAGCCACGGACGGCCGGTGTGCACCAGCGGAAAGATGCCCGCGCAAGCCACCGCAAACAGCGTCATGGCCTCGGCGAACCGGTTGATGGAGTTGCGCCAGGACTGCCGCAGCAACAGAAGGATGGCGGAGATGAGCGTGCCCGCATGCCCGATACCGATCCACCACACGAAGTTGACGATCGCGAAGCCCCAGCCGATGGGGATGTTAATGCCCCAAATGCCAGTGCCTCTGATAAACAAGTAGCCGAGCGCGAACAGCAACATCATGGTCACCAGGAAGCCGGCTCCGAAGCCGACCACCCACGCGAGCGAGGTCGGCCGCGTCAGCACGATGGCGCTGATCTTGTCGGTTACCGTGGCGAACGTATGCCCGGGCTTGATGACGGGCGCCCGCTTGTTCGCAACGGTGATTTCGTCCAGACGGTCTGTCATCACTTGACCTGCACTCCGCTTACGCTTCCAGTTCAGGGTTGGGGTTGCGAATCTCCGCCAGGTAGGTGGTGCGGGGTCTGGTATTCAGGTCGGCCAGCAACCCGTAGTTTCGGTCGTGCGCCTTGAGCTTCGCCACCCGGCTGTTGGGATCGTTGATGTTGCCGAAGACGATCGCGTCGGCCGGACAGGACTGCTGGCAGGCAGTCTGCAACGAGCCGTCTTCGATTTTGAACTCGCGATTCTCGCGAACCGCCGCGTTTTCAGCGTCAATGCGGTGCCGGGTGATGCGCTGCACGCAGTAAGTGCACTTTTCCATGACGCCCCGGCTCCGCACGCTGACCTCGGGATTGCGCATCAATTTGTACTGGGGAGTCTCCCAGTCCTGGAACAATAGGAAGTTGAAGCGGCGCACCTTGTACGGACAGTTGTTCGAGCAGTAGCGCGTGCCGACACAGCGGTTGTAGACCATGTCGTTCAGGCCTTCGCTGCTGTGGACGGTCGCGCCCACGGGACATACCAGCTCGCAGGGCGCATTCTCGCACTGCATGCAGGGCACAGGCTGGAAATGGGCCTTGGGAGTGTCGCGGTCGCCCTGATAGTAGGCATCCACCCGAATCCAGTGCATGTGGCGGCCGCGCCCCACTTGCTCTTTGCCGACCACGGCGATATTGTTCTCCGACTGGCAGGCGACGATGCAGTTGTTGCAGCCCACGCAGGCGTTGAGATCAATGGTCATTCCCCAGGCATCCGGTGACTTCTTATAGTCATAGCCTGGATAGAGCGTGAGAGTCGCCGGCGGCTCGTCCTCCTTGGCGAACTTGGGTTTCTTGCGGTATTCCTCGAGCGTCGCTTCTCTGACCAGCGGACGAGTCGTGCCGTCCCCCGTATCCATGGTCTGGTAGCCCTGGGTGGAAGCAAGCTGATAGTGGCCTTCCGTCTTGGTGAGCTTGCCGCCGGTCGCGAACCAGAGCGCATTCGTCGTGCGCAGCGCGTAGGCGTCGAATCCGGCGCCGGTGCCGGCGCGTCCCGCTTTGCGGCGGCCGTAGCCGAGATGCACGGTGACAGAATGATCGGGATGGCCAGCTTGGATCCAGACCGGGCCGGTGATCTTTCGTCCGCCCAACTCGAGCGTGACCACGTCCATGGTCTTAATGCCTTCGCGGTCGGCCATCCTCGGGCCCATCAGGACGGCGTTGTCCCAGGTCAGCTTCGACATGGGCTTCGGCAACTCCTGAAGCCATCCGTTGTTGGCGAATTGGCCATCGTAGACGGAGGGATCGCGGCGCAGATTGACCTCGAGACTGTTTGCGTCGGCGGCAGCCGCGGCGGGGAGTGAGGGGAGCTTCAGCGAAACCGCTTTCGGCGGATAGGCCGAGCCCTCGATGAATCCATCATTGAGTGTTTTGCGCCACCATGCCTCAAACTCCGGACCAGCGTGCTGCTTCTGCCAGTGGCCGCGAACGATATCGTAGCCCGAGGCATCGGACACGCCGCTCAGAGCCGCCAGCATTTCGTGAGCGCTCTTGCCGGCATAGAGCGGCGCGATCAGCGGCTGCACCAGACTCAGCGTACCGTCATAGGCGCGGCCATCGCTCCAGGCTTCGAGATAGTGCGCCTCGTTGACGTTCCAGTGGCAGAGTTCCGCCGTCTCGTTCTCGTAGAGACCGTGGTAAATGCGTAGGGCGACCTTGGAATTTTTCAAGCAGTCGCCAAAGCCAAGATCTGCGGGCGCATCGTAAACGGGGTTTCCGCCCATGATGACGAGCAGATCCACATTGCCGGCGCGCATGTCGGAGACCAGGTCGCGGAGAGATTCCGTTTGGTTGACAGGCTTGGCGTCCACCGGGTCGGTGTAGATGACCGTTTTGCCGACATTGCCAAGCGCCACGTTCATGGCGTGGGCCAAGGCGTGCACGGCCGGTGGCTGATGGTCGCCGGCAATGATGACGCTTACACCGCGGTGCGCGTTCAGATCTTTGGCAACTGCGGTTGAGAACTTCGCAACCGTCGTCGCTTCCGACCCCCCTTCTCCGGCCCTTTCTCCTCCAACGCCCAGCCGTGCCGCGAGATCCCGCGCGAAGCCTTCGATCTCCACTGCTCGCAGCGGCAGGCGGTGATCGGCTTTCGCTCCCGCCGAGGATGGATTGCTCTCGATCACATACAGCCGGCTCATTTCCGAGTCGGGATTGCGCTTCTTCGCGAAATCGCGGACGTAGCGCACATTCCCCGGAAAGCCCGCGTAGAGAAAGTCGGCGTCGAGGGACACAATCACTGTCGCGTTCTCGAGCCGGTATTGCGTCTCCAGCGCTTCGCCAAACGCCAGCTTGGCCCCCTCCAGGGCATTGTCGCGGTTCACCGGTTCGTAAATATGCCACTTCGCCTGGGGATACATTGCCAGGAAGCCGTGCATCTGGTCTTTGAGGGTGGGCGAAGAGATGGTCTGCGTGAGAACGCGAATGCCCGCGCCACCCAATGTCTTCTGCACGGCGAGAGGGCCTCTGATCTCCTTCACGAACGCCGGCCAGGACTCCACATCACCGAGGTGAGTAATGGCCTGGGAGCGGTCGGGATCATACATCCCCAGGATCGAGGCCTGCGCGAATATGTCGGTGCCGCCCAGGCTCGCCGGATGCAGGTTGTTGCCTTCAATCTTGGTGGGACGGCCGAGGTGGCTTTCGACCAGCAGTGGATTCGCATATCCGCTGAGCGTGAACGCGGTCGCGTAATACATCGCGACGCCCGGAACGACCTGCTCGGGCTGGCGGACGTACGGGACGATTTCCTGCAGGGGCAGCCTGGTGCACCCGGTCATGCCCGCCATGGCGAGAGAAGCGCCCATCAACTGGAGGAACCCGCGGCGCGAGACCGAATCGAGCCACTCTGAGGCGCCCTTGGGAAATTCGCGGTGCAGCATGTCCTGGAATTCGCGCGACCCCGCGAGTTCTTCCAGGCTGCGCCAGTACTCCGGCCCCTTCGTCTGCTCGAGTTGGCGCTGCACAACTGCCCGGTCGAGCTTCTTGCCGGGACAGATGTCTTCGCGTTTTGATTTACCGTTTTCCATCTCAGCGGTGACACGTGTTACAGCTCGTGATGTCCTGCACGGTGCGCAGCTGGTATTTCTTCACCAGTGCAGAACCGAGCGAGTCTTGGTCCGTATAGCTGGTGCCGTCGACCTGTACCGGCAACGATGTGGTGGGCTGTTGGTAGCGCATGTTGAATACCTGCTCGCGCGGGCGCAGAAATTTTTCCGGCGCACGGTGGCAGTTGAGGCACCATTCCATCTGCAGCGATGCCTCCTGGTACATGAGCGGCATCTGGTCCACGGCCCCGTGGCAGGCGTTGCAGCCAACGCCCTTGGTGACGTGAATGCTGTGATTGAAATAAACGAAGTCCGGCAATTGGTTGACGCGCGCCCACTGGAGCGACTCGCCGGTTCGGTAGCTGGCGCGAACCGGCTCAAGCATCGCAGCGTTTGTCCAAATCTGCGAGTGGCAGTTCATGCAGGTCTTGGTGGGTGGAATACCCGCGAAGCTCGATTCCTCGACCGAGGTGTGGCAGTAGCGGCAGTCGATGCCCAGCCCGGTGACGTGGTGCTGGTGGCTGAAAGGCACGGGCTGCGATTTCCTCACCCCGGCGTAGGTGATATAGGGCGAGCGCTGCAGCTGCGCCAGAACCCAGAATAAGGCGACCGCGACGAACACCGGGCCGAACAGCGAGGCACGGGAGATTGCATTGGTGCTGCGTGGAAAGATCTGCATTGAAGGTCGCGTCTTCCGGTTGTGGGACCAGCTACACCGCTCCCGGCTGTCCGCATTTTATGATTGCGTCACACTCGCGTGTGACCCCTGTTACTGAAACCGGTGATTATAACAGTTGGACGGCTTTGTGGAATACCTTGCTTTCCAGCTTTTCTTTTTTTCGATTCGGGAAACTGGATTCGCACGAACGAAACCGCCGTGTTCTTCAATTCAGTTGAATCGACGCTTTGCGAACTTCTCTCAATTCGGGAAATTTGCGGAACTCTTCAACGCAGGTTCATGACCAGAAGTTTCGGTTCGGTCATCTCCTGGATCGCATCGCGCAGGCCCTCGCGTCCCAAACCTGAATCTTTTACGCCCCCATAAGGCATGTGCTCGACACGGAAAGTTGGGACATCGCCCGCGATCAATCCACCGACTTCCAATTCTTCATACGCCTGGAAGATCAGCTTGGCGTCCCGAGTGAAGAGCCCAGCCTGGAGGCCATAGGGCGAATTGTTGGCCTCTCTCAGAGCCGAGGCGAAATCATTGTAGGGTTCGACCGTCACCACGGGCGCAAAAATCTCCTGACAATTCACTTTCATTTCCGGCCGGGTGCCGGTGAGCACGGTGGGCTCCAGCAAAGAACCTTTGCGCTTGCCGCCGCAGAGCAAGCGCGCACCGCCGCGGACCGCCTCCTGAATCCAATCGGCGGCGCGGATTGCATCGCTTTCGCGGATCAGCGGACCGAGGTCGCTCGATTCATCCAGCGGGTCGCCCACCTTGAGCTTGCTCACCCCCGCCAGCAGCAGGTCGGTGAACTTCCCATAGACGGAGTTCTCCACCAGAATGCGCTGCACCGAAATGCACGACTGTCCCGCATACGCAAAGCCTCCGGTGACGCAGCGCTCGGCGGCATAGTTCAGATCGTAGTCGCTATGCACGATGACCGCAGAATTCCCGCCAAGCTCAAGAACAACTCTCTTCTTCCCCGCCTTGTTCTTGATCGCCCATCCGACGGCAGCACTGCCCGTGAAGCTGATGAGCTTGATGCGGTCATCGGTTACGAGCACCTCCGAATCTTCATTCGACAGCAGCAGGACGTTAAGCCCGCCATCGGGCCAGCCTGCCTGCTGCACCACTTCGGCCAGCAACAAAGAACTGAGCGGAGTCTGCGGCGCGGGCTTCAGCACCATCGAACACCCGGCGGCCATCGCGGGCGCGACTTTATGGGCCACCAGGTTCAACGGAAAATTGAACGAAGAGATGCCCGCGATGGGCCCGAGCGGAAAACGCCGGACGATGCCCCAACGTCCCGCGGTGGACTGTTGCCAGTCGAGCGGCAGATATTCGCCGTATCCGCGAACCGTTTCCTCGGCGGCGATGTTAAACGTGAAGGCGGCGCGCTCGACTTCGATGCGGGCAGATTTGATGGGTTTGCCCGCTTCCTGCGCCAAGGTGCGGCTGAATTCCTCTTTGCGCTCCTGAATGCCCGTTGCAATCCGCCGAAGAACGCGCTGTCGCTCAAACGCAGGCAGGCGCCGGGTGGTTCCAAAGGCCTTGACAGCAGCGACGATCGCGGCCTCGGCATGCTCGCGGCGCCCCCGGTAAGTGCGGCCAACGATTGCCCCGTCGTAGGGCGCGCGAACCGCAACGATGTCGCCCTCTTCCAGCCACTTCCCATCGAGAAAAAATCCGTGGGTCGCGACTGGAGTGATCGTCATCTCCGCCATGGCCAACCTCCGGGGATGGGAAGATTATAGACGGCCCCCGCGTAGCGACAGCCGCGAGGTAGGGACAGCCGCCTCGGCTGTCCAGTCGAGCGCAGCTCGACTCCTATTTCGCGAGCGGCGCCTTGAACCGCTCGTCCACCTCAACCTGGTACCCCGCCACCAGTCGGTTGGTCTCGTTGGCCATGCCGACCACCGACATCAGTTCCTTGAACTGCGCGTCGGTCATCCCTTTGTCGCGTGCCGACGCCGTGTGCGACGCAATGCAGTATTCGCACTGGTTCGTCACCGACACGGCAACGTAGATCATTTCCTTCGTGAGTGGGTCGAGCGCGCCCGGACCCATGATCTGCTTGATGTCGTCCCACGTTCGCTTGAGCATGACGGGGTCATGCGCAATCGCCTTCCAGAAGTTATTGACCCAGTCGGTCTTGCGGGTGGCCATGATGTCGTCGTAGACCGCGCGCACTTCCGGGCTGGCTTGCTCGTATTCAATAAGTCCGAACAATGACATGACGTTCCTCCGAGTTCTTGACCGCAGTGAAAAAGGGTCTTAGGTGTCAGGTCTTAGGTCTCAGGAAAAGCGAGCGCACGGCACCTTTCATCGCAGACGGCGATTTTCCTAAGACCTGACACCTGCTTCTAGGAAATCCAGTCAAGAGCCTTGTAATACGCCCCCGCGAACGGCAGGAACCACGGCTTGCCGTTGTAAAGCCCCAGCGGCGCCCCGGGAAACGGAATCTCCGCAAACGGATTGTTGGTCTTTCCCTCTGTGATCCATTCGGCCATCCGCTGTCCCTGCCAGGTCGCCATGGCCACGCCGTGCCCCGCGTATCCAACAGCAAAGTAGATGCCCTCCATCTGCCCGGCATGCGGCATGATGTCAAAACAGAAATCCAGCGTGCCGCCCCAAACGTATTCGACCTTAGTATCGCGCAGCTGCGGATAGACCAGGATCATGCCGCGCCGCAGAATGTCGGCGCTTTGCCGGATGGTCCGATCGGTCTCCGGGAAAAAGGCGGCACGCCCGCCGAACAGCATCCGATTGTCGGGCGTGAGGCGAAAGTAATAAAGATAGTTCTTGGAGTCGTAGATCTGGCGATTGCGCGGACTGAGTTCGCGTGCCAGCGCGCCGGGCAAAACTTCGGTCGTGATAATGAACGAACCGATAGGGATGATCTTCTTTCGGAGCGCCGGAGTTGCCGCCCCGGTGTAGCCGCTCGTGCCTACCAGCACGTTGCGCGCCCGGAAACCGCCGCGCGAAGTAGTAAGCCGGAAGCCGGGCGATCCATTCTGCGAATCGCGCTCGATGCGCTGAAGCTTCGTGTGCTCATAGATCGAGGCTCCGGCGCGCCAGGCGGCCGCGCCCAGTCCCGCAACGTAGCGGGCAGGATTAAGGCTCGCGCTGATTTCGTCGACCATCCCGCCGTAATAAATTTCGGAGCCGATCTCACCGCGCAGCTGATTGCGCGGCACGACCCGTAATTGATGATTGAACTCGCGGGCAATGACGTCCACCTGCCGGGCGTAGTCGTCGAAGTGGCGCTGTTTGCAGGCGACCTCCAAATGGCCGGTGCGGGCGAAGTCGCAGGCAATGCTTTCTTCTCTGACCATGCGCTCCACGCAGTCGATCGTGTCCAGCGAAGCAGCGTACATGCGGCGGGTGAGGTCGCGTCCGTACTTGGAGATCAACTGGTTGACGCCCAGCTTCAGTCCGGTCAGAACCATGCCGCCATTGCGTGAGCTTGCGCCCCAGCCGATCGACTCTGATTCAAGAACGGCAACCTTCGCGCCGCGTTTAGCAAGTGCCAGCGCGGCCGAGAGCCCGGTGAAGCCCGCTCCAATGACTGCGACGTCGGCCCTCTCCGGCAGTGGCCCCGACGGAGAAGTGGGCATCTGGACGGTGGTGAGCCAATAATTGAGTTCCTGGGGCATGGGGTTATCCAAACTACAACACCGCCGTCTCGTGAATCATTCGCCCTTCCGCGAAGCGCGAGAAGTTCAGAAGAGACGCGTCAATCAGATCAGTCTTCCCGGTAAGAATCAAATCACTCAGGATCTTTCCTGTGGCCGGCGAGTGCATCACGCCGTGCCCGCTGAAGCCGTTAGCGAAGAAAAATCCCGGCACCTCCGGCGATTCCCCCAGAACCGGATGATGATCCGGCGTCATTTCGTACAAGCCCGCCCACGCGCGCTTGGGATTCACCGCCAAATTCTCGAACACCGGCACACGATCCGCAGCGTGCGTCAGAATTTTCTCGATGAATGACGGTTCGAAATCGGTCTTGTATCCCGGCGTTTCCTCCGGATCGTTCCATGCCAGCAGAAACCCGCGGCTCTCCGGACGAAAGTGAAATCCGTTCGACATATCAATGATCATGGGCGCGCTGTGCGGAAACTGGTCGAAGGGCTCAGTCGGAACCAGCATGCGGCGCAAGGGTTCGACGGGCAGCTCAATTCCAATCATCTTCGCGATCCCAGCGCACCAAGCGCCAGCGCAGTTAACGACCGTCCGCGCTGAAACTGTATCGCGAGTGGTCGCGACCTCGAAACTGCCATTGCGCTGGGAAATCCCGGCCACCGTCGCGTTCTTCCACAGTATCGCGCCATGATCGGTTGCCCACGTCATGAACCCGATCATCGCGCTGTAGGGATCGACGAAGCCATCGGTGGAGCAGAAGCTCCCACCCACGATGTCATCGCCACGGAGTTGCGGGAACTGGCTGCGAATCTCGTCGCCCGCCACCAGTCGCACATTCTTCAGTCCCATGGCCACCTGCTTCTCATAATTCGCGCGCAGGTAGGCCATGTGTTTTTCGCTGGTAGCGCAGAAGAGGTATCCCTGCGGCCGGTAATCGCACGGATAGCCGAGCCGCTCCTCGAAACTCGCGTAGAAGGGAATCGAGTAGAGCGACATCTGGATGTTGACCGGAGTCGAGAACTGGGCGCGCACGCCGCCCATGCTCTTCCCGGTGGATCCCTTGCCCTGCGCGGTTTCGCGCTCGATCACGAGGATGTTCTTACAACCCGCAGCAACCAGGTGATAGGCAATGCTCGACCCGACAATGCCTCCGCCGATGATAGCGACGTCTGCGGTGTGCATGATGCGGGAGCAATTGTAAATGGAGAGAAGTATGCGGGCGAGGCGCCCGCTCCTCGATTCGAACTAGGATTTGATTCGCTCTGCTTGGCCTCAGGCAAATGCCGCAGCCAGACCAACGCTCACCAGAACCACGACGGCAAACCATCCAAAGACCACAGCCTATGCAGTCCCGGACTTGACCTTGCTGATGCAAGTGATCCCGATCGCTGTTAGGACCAGGGTCCAGATCGTAAAGACGTCAAACGACGTAAGGAGGCCAGACAGCACTGGATTCGTTGCCGGATCAACGAAATAGCCGGGATTCGTGGCCACGGGGTTCTGGAAAGTGAAGGAGTCTCCGCTGACTCCAGCCAGGATCGACACGATCGCGAGTAGCGCTTTCAGCACACCAGGCAGGCCGGCAAAAATCACCAGAGCGAACAGAGTTTTGAATTTCACGTCGGCGCTGACGCCAAACTTGAGGGTCGCGAACAGAACCGCCGCCACCACCGCCGACCAAATATGGAGACGACCGCAGTGATGAGGAACGGCAGCCACCAACTGGCACTTCGCCGCAGGTCGGTGAAGGTCTTGCTGGGCGCAAAGAAAGTGTTTAGGACGCGCGCTGGTTCGGATAACGGTGCGGCTTCAGCAACCGGAGCAGGCGCCGGCGGTACAGGCATAGCGGCCATTTGAAATCACCTCCAAGAAGTTTCGGGCACGGATTGTAGTCTGTGGGCGGATGCTAGGCAAGAGCGCGGCTTCTCGGGAAACCCACCCGTTTCACAGGCCCGGCCCCGCGTCGTTCGCGGCGATCTCCGGTGTAGCCGCCAGCAGGCTACTGGTATAGGCGTGCTGGGGCCGCCCTGTGATCTGCGCCGTCGATCCGATCTCGACGATCTTCCCGCGATACATCACCGCAATCCTGGTCGAAAGATAGCGCACCACCGGCATCGAATGCGAAATGAAAAGGTAAGTGAGCCCGAACTCGCACTGCAACTGGCGCAGCAGGTTCACGATCTGCGCGCCCACGCTGACGTCGAGCGCCGAAACCGGCTCGTCGGCCACGATGAACTTAGGTCGCAAGGCGAGCGCGCGTGCAATTCCGATCCGCTGCCGCTGCCCTCCCGAGAATT
Source organism: Terriglobales bacterium (assembly GCA_049273945.1). GTDB lineage: Bacteria > Acidobacteriota > Terriglobia > Terriglobales > Acidobacteriaceae > Acidiflorens. The sequence continues at coordinate 50,854 of JBASRS010000057.1, forward strand.
CATGCGGATAGCGGGGCATGGCGGACTCATCAAGGCCGACCGCGCGCAGCAATTCGTGCACGCGCCGGCGGAGGCCTGCGCCGCTCACTTTCTCGTGGATGATCAGCGGCTCGGCGATCACGTCCTCCACTCGAAAGCGCGGGTCGAGCGAGCCGAACGGATCCTGAAAGATGACCTGCATTTCGCGCCGCAGCCCCCGCAACTCCGAACCGCTCACCCCCAACAAGTCTCTCCCGCTAAAGTGGATCGCGCCGCTCGTAGGCTCGATGAGACGCAGAATCAGCCGCCCAAGCGTGCTTTTGCCCGAACCCGATTCCCCGACCAACCCAAGAGTCTCGCCCTCCTGAATTTCGAGTGAAACATCGTCCACCGCGCGCACCTGGCCCGCTCGTCGGCTGCCGAAAGCAGACTCGCTCAGATCGAATATCTTGGTCAGGTTGCGGACTTCGACGAGAGCCACGGATCAATCGTATTCCATATTCCGGCATATGGAATGAGCTATCACCCGGCCACCAGCGGCACTGCCGCCAATGCCGCCAGCATGCCCACCGTCTTGCTGCGACTGAAGTGCTCATGCAGAAAGAACCGCGCCAGCAGCACGGTGATCACAGGGTACAGAGAGCTGAGCACGACCGCAGCATCCAGGCGTCCGGTTTGAGCGGCACGAATGAAGAGAGCGCTGCCCGTGATATCGAAGCACCCCGCAACCACTGCGATGGCGAGAACTTGCCGATCCATCGCGCGCAGATGTCTTCCCATCAGCACTAAAAGACCCGTAACCAGAAATGAAACCATGCGGGAGCAAAAGGCGATCCACAATGCGGAGGCGTCGCCGGCCTGCTTGATGCACAAGTAGAACCCCGCAAAGCCTACACCGGCAAGCACAGCCAGCCCCACGCCTTCAGGGCGGCCCGCGCCATCTTCATCGCGCGAGATCAACCACACACCGATCGCGGCGAGAACAAACCCGCACACATGGCGATAGCCGGGAAAGCCGGCGACGAAGGCAGTCACTACCGTCGGAATGCCCGCCCCCAGCACCGCCGCCACCGGTGCTGTCAATCCCATCTTTCCGCTGGCCAGCGCGCGATAGAAGAGCGCAAGCGAGATGCCTCCAACCGACCCGGCAGCGACGCACCAAAGCACACTCGATCGGCCCGGGAATGGCGCGTGCGTGAGCAGCGCGAGCGAACCCATCAGGACTACCCCGCTGAGATGCACTACGGCAGTAAAGAGGAATGCGTTGGCCCGGCGCGCTCCCACACCACCGAGAAAGTCGCTGGCTCCCCAAATGCCCATCGCCGTCAGGCTGTAAGCGGCAGGGAGATATCCGGCAGGTATGGGCATGGGGACTTGAGATTAGCACGGCAGGAATCAGCGGTTGGCCGAGGGCGAGATCCGTTAAGCGGCGTTGCTACATTGATGGCTGTCGCGCACCGTGCTAAGCATTGACCGTCTGCGGCTGAACCTTCCCCGTAAGCAGTTGTCGCAAGACGTACTGCAGAATGCCGCCATTCGCGTAGTAGAGCGCTTCCTGCGGCGTATCAATACGGACCGTAGCCTTGAACTCAGCCGTCTTCCTGCCCTTCACGCGCACCACAATCTGACGTCCGGCGGAAAATTTCTCCACGACATCCCGAATGCCCGCGATCTCGAACACTTCTTCCCCCGTCAGCTTCAGCGATTCGGCATTCTCTCCTGCGAGGAATTGCAGCGGCAGTATGCCCATCCCCACCAGGTTGGAGCGGTGAATCCGCTCGTAGCTTTCCGCGATCACGGCCCGCACGCCGAGCAAGCGCGGACCTTTGGCGGCCCAGTCCCGCGACGATCCCGAGCCGTATTCCTTGCCCGCCAGAATGACGAGCCGAACTCTCTCGGCGCGATACTTCTCGGAGGCTTCGAAGATGGTCATCTCGGCTCCATCCGGCAAGTGGCGCGTGAATCCGCCTTCCGTCGCAACCATCTTGTTCCGCAGGCGGACATTGGCAAACGTTCCGCGCACCATGACTTCGTGATTCCCGCGGCGCGATCCATAGGAATTGAAATCGGCGGGCGGCACGCCATGCGCGACTAAGTACTTCCCCGCAGGGCTGTCTTTCTTGATCGACCCGGCGGGCGAGATGTGGTCGGTCGTCACGCTATCCCCAAGCACCGCGAGCACGCGCGCGCCTTTGATGTCTTCAATCGCGGAGGGGTTCAGCGTCATGCCGTCGAAGTACGGCGCCTGGCGGATGTAAGTCGAATTCTTGTCCCAGGCGTAGGTTTCACCCGTCGGTACCGGCAGCGAACGCCAACGCTCGTCGCCCAAGTAAACCTCGGCATAACTCTTGCGGAACATGTCCGACGTAATCGAGTTCGCCATCGTCTGCTCAACTTCGCGTTGCGATGGCCACAAGTCGGCAAGATAAACCGGTTGGCCTTCTTTGTCCTTGCCAATCGGGTCTTTGCGAAGATCCACATCGATTCGTCCCGCCAACGCGAACGCCACCACCAGCGGCGGCGACATCAGGTAGTTCGCGCGTACCTCGGAATTGATGCGTCCCTCGAAATTGCGGTTCCCCGAAAGCACCGAAGCGACCACGAGTTCCTTTTCCTCAATGGCCTGCGAAACCTCTGCCGGCAGCGGCCCCGAGTTCCCGATGCAGGTCGTGCAGCCGTAACCCACGAGATGAAACTTCAGCTTCTCGAGATAAGGGGTCAGGCCGGCCTGGTCGAGGTAGTCGCGTACCACCTTCGAGCCCGGTGCGAGCGAAGTTTTGACCCAGGGCGGAGTAGACAGCCCCTTCTCGACCGCCTTCTTCGCCAACAATCCCGCCGCAACCATCACCGACGGATTGGAAGTATTGGTGCAGCTCGTAATCGCAGCAATCACCACGCTGCCATGCTGCAGCGCCGACTTCACATCTGTCGGGACATGCTCGTGGACGTTCGGGTCTTCGACACCCACTCCGGCGGGACTGCCACCTTCCCCTTCCCAATTGTTGGGTGCAACCCCGGCCGCGACCGCGACCGCGGCCTTCGCCTTCGGTTTGATCAACGAAGGCAGCGCCTGCGCAAACGACTCGCCGGCTTTCGAAAGCGCAACCCGATCCTGCGGACGCTTCGGCCCCGCCAGACTCGATTCGACCGTAGCCAGATCGAGACTCAGCAGCTCGGAATACTCGGCTTCTGCAGTGCGAGCATCGTGAAACAGCCCCTGTTCGCGGGCGTAGGCCTCCACCAGCGCAATCTGCTCATCGCTGCGGCCAGTGAGCTTCAGATAGCGCAAGCTCTCCTTGTCGATCGGAAAGATCCCGCAAGTAGCGCCGTACTCCGGCGACATGTTGGCAATGGTCGCGCGATCGGCGAGCGGCAGATCCTGCAAGCCCGGACCGAAATATTCGACAAACTTGCCAACGACCCCGTGGTTGCGAAGCATTTCCGTGATAGTCAGCACGAGATCGGTTGCCGTCGCCCCCTCGCGGAGCCGCCCCGTGAGCTTCACGCCCACCACCAACGGAATCAGCATCGAGACCGGCTGGCCGAGCATGGCGGCCTCCGCTTCGATTCCGCCCACGCCCCAGCCCAATACGCCGAGTCCGTTGACCATAGTGGTGTGCGAGTCGGTTCCAACCAGCGTGTCGGGATAAGCCGTGCGCTTTCCATTCTCTGCATGTACGAACACAACCCGCGCCAGATATTCGAGGTTCACCTGGTGCACGATCCCCGTATCCGGCGGCACGATGGCGAGATTGCGGAAACCGGTCTGCCCCCAGCGCAGGAAGGCATAGCGTTCCTTGTTACGCTGGAATTCGAGCAGCGCATTCATGTCAAAAGCGTTGGGCGTGCCGAATTCGTCCACTTGCACGGAGTGGTCAATCACCAATTCGGCCGGCTGCAGCGGATTGATGAGCTTCGGGTCGCCCCCCAGGCGCTTCATGGCATCACGCATAGCAGCCAGATCCACAACCGCAGGCACACCGGTAAAGTCCTGCAGCAAGACCCGGCTGGGCGTGAAGGCAATTTCTTTTTCGGGCTTCGAGTTTCTATTCCACGCGGCTAGGGCGCGCACTTCTTCCTTGGTCACATTGCGTCCGTCTTCCGTGCGGAGCAGATTCTCCAGCAGAATGCGCAGCGAGAACGGCAAGTGCTTGGTGGAGATGCCCTGCTTGTCGAGAGCATCGATCCGGTAGAGTTCGTATTCCTTGTCGCCAACTTTGAAGCTTGCGCGGGCGCCGAAGCTGTCTAATGACATGAGTGCCTTCCTGCTATATGGATGCGAAACCGCGAATCACGGCCTCAGAATGCCGCTGTGACAAAGTCTTAATCTCCCAGTTTATTCCTTGGAACGGGGATTGTGTAAGCCGCCGGGAGGCGAGCACTGCCCATCCGTGCGAACAGGATGCCCGGTTGCCGGTTCAGTTCTCATTTCGCCCTGAGGAGTAGAACGGGCGCACTGATACTGTGCTGGACCCGAGTGGCCGTCGTGCCGAGAAAGACGTCGGCAAGGAAGCGATGTCCGTGTGTGCTCATGGCTACCAGGTCGCAACCCTTCTGCTTGACCCATTTGATGATCTCATTCGCCGGTTCACCGTACGCCAGTTCGGCCTGTGCAGGAATGCCAATGGATTCGAACTCTGCCCGCACTTTTTCCAGATAGGCAGTGTCTTCGGCGATTTCCGGACTGACCGCGTCCGGGCCATAGGTTCTAGCTGCCCATCCATCAGCCACGTGCAGCAGCACCAAACGGCTGTGCGCGAGCTTCGCGAGCTGTTTGACGTGTTCGATAATCGCCCGGTCCGTCGGCGTGCCGTCCAAGGTTACGAGAATGGTGTGGTACATGATTGCTTCGCTTCCGTGATTCGGAACTTATCCGCCGCCAATGACCTGCCACGCCGTCTTGAGCGAGTCCGGCAGGCCGTAGAGGTCCATGGCGGTGATCAGAATAGCACTGGCCCAACCAGCAACGAGCAGGAACCAACCGTTTTTCCATCTCCCCATTCGCTTGCGGGAACTCGTGAAATGCAGGAGCGGAAACATGGCAAATGGAAGCTGCAGCGCCAGCACCACTTGACTGAGCGTCAGCAGATCGGTGACGCTACCCTCGCCTCGCAGGCCGATGATGAACACCGCCGGCAGGATGGCCAGCGTGCGGGTAATGAGCCGCCGCACCCACGGTTTGATTCGCCAATGCATGAAGCCTTCCATCACGACTTGCCCGGCGAGCGTTCCGGTGATGGTGCTGCTCTGGCCGCTGGCCAGCAGCGCCACTGCAAAGAGCGTGCTCGCAGCCGCCGTCCCCAACAAGGGAGCAAGCGTCAAGTAGGCGACGCGAATCCAATCGCTGTCGGCACTGAACTTGACCATCTGCCCGCCCGAGACGGTCACGCTTTCCTTCCCAAAGAACACCATCGCCGCGAGCACCAGAATCGCCGCGTTGACGAAGAACGCGATGGCCAATGCCACGATTGAGTCAATGGTGTTGAAGCGAATCGCGCTCCGAATGGACGGTTCGTCCTTCTGTAGCTTGCGGCTCTGTACCAGGGCCGAGTGCAGATACAGGTTGTGGGGCATCACAGTGGCGCCGATGATACCGATGGCGACATACAACATCCCCACTTGACCAAAGTGCGGCGAAACCAGTGCCCGCCCCATTTCCAGAAAGCTGGGTTGGGTCTGCGGGAGAATGAAAATCTCGATGAAGTAGCACACGCCGATGGTCGCGATCAACAGCAGGACTATGGCCTCGATGGTGCGCATCCCGAACCGTTGCAAGGCGAGGAGCAGTAGCACGTCCAAGCCGGTGATGATGACTGCCCAGAGCAGGGGGATATGGAACAGCAAGTTGAGGGCGACAGCACTGCCGAGCACTTCCGCCAAGTCGCAGGCGCCGATGGCTATTTCGCTCATCAGCCAGTTGGGCCAACGAGTCCACCCGGGATACCAGTCGCGGCAGCATTGGGCGAGATCCTTTCCGGTTACCACGCCCAAGCGCGCGGAAATCACTTGCATGAAGATCGCCATCAGGCTGGCGAGGCCCACCACCCACAAGAGCGCGTACTTGAAATTTGCGCCGCCTTGCAGGTCGGTCCCCCAGTTGCCGGGGTCCATGTAGCCGACGCTGACGAGAATCGCCGGCCCCACGAATGCCCGCCACTGCTCCCAAAATCCCGCCTGGTGGTGCGGCACCTCGATGGAACTGTGCACGCCTTCCAGGGACACGTGCCCGCCACTTTGAGCGCCGGAAGGTGACAAGCCAGCGCCAGCCCGTGCGTTCCTGTCCGTTGGTCCGTCTGCTTCTTTCATCTGCGGGGCTTCTTGGAGAACGCCGAGTCAACTGGAGTATACGCCATAATATTAACGATAGTTAATTATAAGAGACGAGACGGCAGAGGAGAAACCCACACTTTGTCGGCTGCGGGCCGGCCTAGAACCATGGTGCGCGCGGCCGTCCGGATGGAGAGCGTCTTGTCGTAGTTACGCTCGATCAGGCTGAGCTTTGCCCCGGGCCGGATGCCGCGGGCCTCCAGAAACTCCAGCAAATGGCGGTCGCGTTCGTAAATCCCGCTGACCCGGTATGTCCGTCGGGGATCGGCTTCGGCCAGCAGCACCAACCCGCGGCGGCGGCGGCTGGCCGGACTCTCCACCTCGCTCAGATTGCCATGCGGACAAGCGCCGCCGCGCCCCAAGCGGGCCAGCAGCTTAGCTTCGAAGTCGGGCGAGACAGCGTGTTCCAAACGCTCGGCTTCGTCGTGCACTTTCCACCATTCCATGCCGAACATTTCGGCCAGCATGCGCTCAATCAGATGATGGCGGAGCGTGAGCTTGCGCGCTATGCGCCGTCCGGCAGCGGAGAGAGCGACGTGGCCGTCGCTTTGCACCCGTACCAGCCCATCTTTCTTCAGCCGGCGCAAAGCCATGGTCACCGCCGGCGGCGACACCTTGAGCCAGTGCGCCAGCGTAGCCGAAATGACAGACTCCCCCTCGCTCTCCGCCTCATGGATGGCCTTGAGGTAGTCTTCTTTGGAAACGGTGATCACGTACGTTGATTATACGGCGACATTAAGCATAGTTAACGAAAGGATCGCAGAGATCAAAGGTTAGAGTTCAGATCGCAGAGGTCCGACCCTCCAGTCTCGGCATCGCAAACGGGTTTACCTCTGCAATCTGACCTCTGACCTCTGCAATTTTGTTCTCCCGTTTGACATCCCCATTCTCCCGCCCCTACCCTTGATTGTCCCGAACTATGAAGGTCCTCGTCATCGGCAGTGGAGGGCGCGAGCACGCGCTGGTCTGGAAGCTCCGGCACTCGCCGCGCGTCACCAAGATTTACTGCGCGCCCGGAAACGGCGGAATTGCGGAAGAAGCGGAATGCATTGCCGCTGATGTCAAGAGCCTGGACTCGCTCACCGCCGTCGCCAACCAGATCCAGCCCGACCTCACCGTGGTCGGGCCTGAACTGCCCCTCATGCTCGGCGTGGTGGACGAATTCACGCGCCGCGGCTGGCGCACTTTCGGCCCGACCAAAGGCGCCGCCCAACTCGAAACCAGCAAGAGCTTCGCCAAGGAGTTTCTGCAACGCCATCGAATTCCCACGGCGCACTACGCCATCTGCAATTCCATGGACGAATTTCGCTCCGCCCTGCACCACTTTCATGCCCCGGTGGTCGTGAAGGCTGACGGACTAGCCGCCGGGAAGGGCGTAGTCATCGCCAAAAGTAAAGACGAAGCCTCTGCTGTTGCAAGCGAGATGCTCAGCGGCAAAATGCTGGGCGAAGCCGGCGCCCGCGTGGTCCTGGAAGAGTTCCTGCAGGGTGACGAACTCTCTTTCCTGGTGGTCAGCGACGGCGAACGTGTCGCTCCCCTTGTCGCCGCGCAGGATCACAAACGTGTGGGCGACGGCGACACCGGCCCCAACACAGGCGGCATGGGCGCGTACACAACTCCCGCCATCATTGACAACCAGATGCGCGACTGGCTCGTGAATCACGTCGCCCGCCCGGTAGTAGCCGGAATGAAAGCCGAAGGCGCGGAATTTAGAGGTGTCCTTTACTGCGGCCTGATGATGACCGCGCGCGGCCCCATGGTGCTCGAGTTCAACTGCCGCTTTGGCGATCCCGAAACGCAGCCCATCCTGATGCGGCTGGAAAGCGATCTGGTCGAGGCCATCGAGGCCTCTATCGACGGTCGTACCAGTGACGGCGACTTCAAGTGGTCCGCGGATTCCGCCGTGTGTGTCGTGATGGCCTCCGGCGGATATCCCGGGTCGTATGAGGCTGGCAAAAAGATCATCGGCCTGGAAGAAGCCGCGAAGATGGACGGCGTCAAGGTTTTCCACGCCGGGACTTCAAGGCGCGATGGGGGATTCTATACTTCGGGCGGGCGCGTACTGGGAGTAGCCGCCCGCGCCGCGGAACTCCCCAAGGCAGTCCAAGCCGCCTACCAGGCCATCTCCACCGTCGGATTCGAGGGCGCTCATTATCGCAAGGACATCGCAGCAAGCGCACTGAAACGGTAAGCTACTTATTCGAGGTGCAACGAAATGAAGAAACGATTGTTTTTCTTTCCGTTGTTCGCTTCCGCCCTGGCTTTCTCCGCGTTCGTGCGGTCGGACGGCTCCGAGGCCGTGAGGGCGGTACAGATTGTGTCCCTGATCGCGACCGGCATGGGACTGGGCGTCGCGCTGGCGCATCTGAAGTTCGTTCTGGATGCGAGATCCCCAAAGTAAAGACTACTGGGAGACGAATCGTCAGACATGAGCAAACCATTGGTTTCGATCGTCATGGGCAGCGACTCCGATCTGGAGATCATGCGCGAGGCGGGCAAGGCCCTGGAAGAATTCGGCATTGCATACGAGATCGACGTGACCTCGGCGCACCGCTCCCCCGACCGCACCGCTGATTATGCGCGCAAGGCCGCCG
>JBASRS010000067.1:0-26220 GCA_049273945.1 Terriglobales bacterium
TTTCAGGAGTGGCCGCTGGAAGTCAAACGTCGTCCGGTCGAGAAGTTTGGGGACGAGAAACGCCCACTCATTCGCAAAGAACGCGAATGAGTGGGGCACCCCGAGCTTACCTGGGCCACCCGCCCAAGTTGCCAAGGAGTCCCCGCACTTGATGAAACGTAGGTGGTGGCGTATTGTTTCGGACTGCTACGAGCGTGGCAATTCTAAGCAATCCAGAACGAAAGGTGGTGATGGGCGCAACTTTTTCAATTACCCAGGGAAGAGGCGACTGCGCAATGGCCCATGCTGCTGTCCAATCTTAATCTTAATGTACGAGGAGATTGATCATGGCTAATTTTGAATTTCGCCCACGAAACAGAGTGCCTTTCCAGCAGGTGTCTCTGCTTTTTATGTTTTCAGCCTTCTTGAGCGTTGCCTTGCTATTGGCGCCTAGTGAAGCGTTTGCGGCTCCGGCTGCCAGCGCCAGTAGTTGTCAGCTCAAGTCGCCGAAAGGCAACATTCAGCATGTGATCTATATCCAGTTCGACAACACGCACTTCCGGCGGGATAACCCAAACGTCCCGTCTGACCTCGAGCAGATGCCGCATCTGTTGAACTTCATCACCAGCAATGGCACTCTGCTCAGCAATGACCACACGGCCCTGATCTCACACACCGCAACCGGGATTCTGACGTCACTTACCGGTGTCTACCCTGACCGCATGGGCCAACCGGTCTCGAATAGCTTCCGCTACTTCAAGACGGATGGAACGACCCGCACCGGCGTCTCGTTCGCCTATTGGACGTCGCCGCTCTTTGATCCCGCCGGCACTAGCACCGACACGACGCCGGAGATGATCAACGAGAACGGCAAGATCGCTCCTGCGCCCTGGGTGCCGTTTACGCGCGCTGGTTGTGATTTCGGCGCGGTCGCGACCGCCAACACCATCCTCGAGAACACGGCGATTGACATCCCGGTCGTGTTTGGCGCTAACTCGCCCGAGGCGGCCGAAGTCGTCGCCAATCCTTTTCAAGCCTTCGCGGATTTTGTCGGCATTGGCGTCCACTGCGGGCAGGGTTCAGCTTTATGCGCAGCCTCGAGCCACACCCGGCCAGATTTATTGCCCGACGAACCCGGCGGCTATTCTGGATTCAGCGGCCTCTTCGGCGCCAAGTACGTCAATCCGCTGATCAAGCCCAGCGGCCCGATGACCGATCTCAACGGCAACATCATCCAGGATGCGAACGGCCATATCGGCTTCCCAGGCTTCGATGGCATGGAAGCCACGGTCACGCTCTCCTTTGTTGCGCAAATGCAGGAGGCCGGCATCCCGGTGACCTATGCATACATCTCGGATGCGCACGATGGCCATGGCGTTTCCGGTAACATCCACTTCGCATACGGTCCCGGCGAGGCTGGTTACGTTCAGCAATTGCACGACTATGACGTCGCGTTCCAAAAGTTCTTTGACCGCCTGGCGGCCGACGGAATCAACCGCAAGAACACGCTCTTCGTCTTCACCGTGGATGAGGGCGATCACTTTGTCGGCGACCAGCCGACCCCTGCGGGTTGCGATGGCGTTACGACAGCATGCAATTACAATCGCGTCGGCGAGATCAACGCCGACCTGCGGCGCATGGTCCTCACACAGTTCGGCGACGCGACCGTGTTCTCGGTACACTCCGACGACGCGCCGACCGTGTATGTCAATGGCACAACTTCCCAACCCCTTCGGGATCAGACTGACCCAATCGTCCGCAGTCTCGAGCGGGAGATGGCCCAGTTGAACTGGCTGAACCCGTACACGAACGTAGTCGAGAACAACATCATGGTGGCGCTCGCGGACCATACCGAAATGCAGACGCTCCATATGGTCACGGCGGACCCGTTCCGCACGCCCACCTTCACGCCGTTCGCCGATCCGGACTGGTTCTTCTTCGCCACTGGCGGGGCGATTTGCCCGACCCAAGGCGACTGCGCATTCATTCCGGCGCGTACTTCGCAGAGCTTTGCCTGGAACCACGGTGACATCCAGGATGAAATTGCTTCGACCTGGGCCGGCTACGTTGGGCCCGGTATAGAAGGCATCGGTATCGATGGCACAACCTGGTCGGATCACACGGATCTGCGCCCGACGATATTGGACTTGGTCGGCTTGAAGGACGACTATATTCACGATGGGCGTCTGATATCTGAGATACTTCAAGGTTATTCGCGGCCAAAGGCTGTGAAGCAGAGCGAGAGTTTTATCGCACTCGCTCAAGTGTACAAACAGTTGAACGCATCGTTCGGCCAGTTTGCGATGGATACGCTGAAGTCATCCACTTTTGCGCTCGCCTCGAACGACGCGGGCGACGCGACCTACACCTCCGTGGAAGGGCAGATCCAGTCTCTCACTGCCCAACGCGATGCGCTCTCCACACAAATGAAGGCACTGCTGAACGGCGCTGCATTCAACGGGCAGGCGTTCAGCGACGCACAGGCTCAGGCGCTCATCGCGCAGGGCCAGTCATTGCTGGCGCAGGCGAATGCTTTACCCCATTAGGCCATAAGCCCGGTGCCCCATTCATTCGCGTTCTTTGCGAATGAGTGGGGCTTTGCCATTCGGGTGCCTGGCTCTCATGGATGGCGGGTCGAATTCGAGGAGCATCGCGTCGTCCTTTGCAGCAACGCGTTTCGGCTCAATAACGGCATCCTGGCTGTTTCCCACGGCGGCAGGCAGTAGCCATGCCGTGTTGTTATGACCCGTCAAACATCGCGCGTCTTCTACGCTTTCGCTTCCGGCAACTGCGCGTGGTCCCGCAGCCGATGCTGCACGAGAAACGCATAGTGCACGGCGGAGAGAATCGTGAAGAAGAACGTGGCCCGCAAGAAGAATTTGAGAGCGATCGAAACCCCGAGCACCGGCTTCACCAGCAGCAGCAGCGCGAAGAAGATCGCCGCCACCTGAGCGAAAGTGTTCGCTTTGCCGAAAATGCTGGGACGAAAATCTTTGAGGCCGGCGATCATGAAGAGGACGCCGCTGATCAGTAAAATCGAAATATCGCGGCTGAAGACCACCACCGTGAACTTCCACGGAACCAGGGCCCGGTGCTCGATGGATAGCACCAGAAACATGGTGCTCATGAGCAGCTTGTCGGCGATCGGGTCGAGATACTGCCCGAGCAGCGTCTGCTGGTGGAGCGTGCGAGCCAGCAGGCCGTCGAGCCCGTCGCTGATTCCCGCCAGCACAAACAGCACCAGCGCCCACACGTAGTGGTGTCCGACGACATTAATGACGATGAAGGGCAGGAAAATCATCCGCAGCAGCGTGAGCTGGTTGGGCGCGGTCAGGATTTGCCGGAGATTCATTCCCGGCCTCCCGCCAGGAATTCGCCCGTCAAGAGCGGAGCGGGATCCTGGCCGGTCTGTTGCGCGAAACGCTGACTGAGCGACAGGATGCTGCTCTCGGGCAGGTCCAGTTCCATGCGCTCCACGCGATGCATGGGGAAGAACACCACCCCGGAGGTGAAAGCGTCGCCGGCCTTGATCGTCGAAACCAGATCGTCAAAGGAGATCAGATCGACGCCACGCACGCTGAGCCCTTCGCTCGAGAGATCGAGGATGGCGCCCCAGAATTTTTCCCGTGGACTGCTCAGCGTCACGATGACGATCGCTCCGTGATGAAAGGGTCCGGTGGGACGTGGTTCTGGCGGGGAGCTCATGGGTGCGTTTGATTGTCGTATTGCAAGACCGCTAATTGCAAATGGAATAGGCGCTTTGAGTAGCGCCGCCCTCGGCGGCTGTGGTGGGTGCACCCTCGCCCCCAGCGGGCCCCTCGCGACACCCGGCAAAGTGCCGGCGCTACGGCTTATCAGCGATCGCCTTCATTCCGCACCGCCTTCAGATCAATCCCCACCTGCTCCGCCTTCTTATAGAGGTGCGACCGTTCCAGCCCAAGCGCCCGAGCCGTGTTCGAGATCTGATGGTGATTGCGTTTCAGTTCCGCCAGGATCGTCTGCTTTTCGAAGGCTCGCACGCGGTCGGCGAGCGAGCCCGTTCCCGCGAACGAGGAATCCGCGCCAACCGCGGAAATTGGTACTGCGAGTGCCACGGTTTCAGCGGTGACTTCGGTGGAACTCGCCAGCAGCATCAGCCGCTCCACCGCATTTCTCAATTCGCGGACGTTCCCCGCCCAAGCGTAGTCCTGGAGGGCGGCAATCGCATCTTCTGTGAAACGCATCGGCTTCCAGCCGTTGGCGCTGCTCACCTGCAGAGCAAAGTGCTCGACCAACGATGGAATATCTTCGCGACGTTCGCGCAGCGGCGGCAACCGCAACGGGAAGACGAACACGCGATGAAACAGGTCCTGCCGAAACTTTCCATCGCGAACGAGCTTCTCCAGATCGTGATGCGTAGCGACGATGACCCGCACATCCACAGTGATTGCACGGTCTCCGCCGATGCGTTCGACCTCGCCTTCTTCCAGCACACGCAGCAACTTGGCCTGCATGGCGAGAGGCATGTCTCCGATTTCGTCGAGGAAGATCGTGCCGCGCTGCGCCTGCTCGAATTTGCCGAGATGGCGGGCGCCCGCTCCGGTGAACGATCCTTTTTCGTGTCCGAACAATTCCGATTCAATCAACTCGGCTGGAACCGCCGCGCAGTTCAAAGTCACGAAGGGCCCGCCTGCGCGCGGACTGCGCTCATGCAGCGTGCGCGCCACCAGTTCCTTCCCGGTGCCGGTTTCGCCCAGGATGCAGACGCGCGTCTCGCTGGCGGCGACGCGCTCGACCTGCGCCATCACGCGCTGCATAGTCTCGCCCTTCCACACGATCTCGTGTTTTCCGAGCCGGCGCTCGAGGTCTCGGTTCTCGCGCTCCAGGCGGCCGAGCTTGAGCGCGTTCTCGACAGTGAGCAGAAGTTTGTCTGTCGAAATCGGCTTTTCCAGGAAGTCGAGCGCGCCCAGCCGCGTGGCGCGCACCGCCATCTCGATGTGCGCCTGCCCCGACATCATCACGACCGGAGTCGGGACGCCCTGCGCCTTTAACTCTTCGAGCAGTGTCAGGCCATCTTTACCGGGCATGACGACGTCGGAAAGAATCAGGTCGAAGGCTTGCGCTTTGGCCAGTTCCAGCGCGCGGGCGGCGTTGTCGCACACCGTGGCTTCATGTCCTTCGAGGCGGAATGCCCGCGACAGCGAGGCTAGGGTGTTGGCCTCGTCATCCACGATCAGCAAGTGCGCTTTGTGGGCCACAGTCTGAACCTCGGGGGCTGATAGCCCCATTTCAAAAGCCGATAACCGCAGCGCTGAAGCGCCGCGCCACCCAAAACCTAAACCCTGCGCCCCCACAAGCCGCGCCCACAATTTGTGTCTCATGGTGCCGCACGCGGCAAATCGATGCGGAACGTCGTCCCTTTCTCTTTCGTGCTCTCCACCGAAATCTTGCCGCCGTGGTCGCTCACCACCGACTGTACTATGGCGAGGCCCAGGCCCGTGCCGTGCTGTTTGGTCGTGTAGTACGGAGTGAACAGACGCGCGCATTCTTCCTGCGTCAGGCCGGAACCGGTGTCAGAGACCGATAGTTCGACGCGATTGCCGAACGACTTCGTCTGAACAATGATCTCGCCGCCCTGCGGCAGGGCGTCAATCGCGTTGGCTATGAGATTCGAGAGCGCGCGGTGCAGCAATTCAGGATCGGCCGCGATCACCGGCAACTCCGATTCGAGTTCGGTGCGGATAGTGATCTGACTTTTCTCGTTCAACTGTGCCTGGAACACCCGCAGCACGGAGCGCACGACATCGTTGAGCTGCGTGGGCTTCCGCTGGGGTTGCGGCATTCTGGCGAACTCGCTGAAGCGGCCGATGATCGTTCTCAGATTGTTGACTTCGGCCAGCAGTGTGGATGTTCCCTCGCGAAATACTTCCTCAAAAAGCTCGGGGGCTTTCTCTTTTGCGCGGACCAGATTCTCGACCGTGACCTGCAACGGAAAGAGGGGATTCTTCAACTCATGCGCCAGGCGTCGTGCCAGCTCGCGCCAGGCAGCAACCCGTTCCGCTTGCAGCGTACGCTCTTTCTGCTGCAGAAGATCTTCCGTCATGCGATTAAACGCGGCCGCCAGTTCGCCGAGTTCGTCGCTCGACTCAACCTCGACTTTGGCGTAGAGATCTCCCGCAGCAACCCGGCGCGCGGCCTCGGCCAGCGACTCGACGGGTTTCGTAACGCGTGCTGCGAACCACAGACTGGCCAAGACTGCGACGAGAATTCCCGCTCCTCCGACCAGCATCGCCGCCGAGACTACCTGTCGTTGCAATTCGACCAGAGGTCGCCGCGAGCTGCCCACTAACAGCACGCCCATCAGTTGCTGGTTGGGTCCGGTGAGCGGCATGGCGTGAAAACTCTCGGCGTCGGCAGCATCGGCGGTCCAGTGAATGACACTGTGAGCTTCCTGCCCGGAACGCCGAACCTGCTCGACCAGAGGCGCAATCTTGTCGCCGCCGGCGGCGGACCCGTTCAAATCGAGCAAGGATTTCGGATTCCAGGCCGCGTCCAAATTCTGATAGAGCAGGACGCGCGTGCCCGCCGGGATGTCGAGCGTCGAGAGAAAACCCTGGTCGAGCCGCTCCCCGCCGATTACGTACAGCGGTTGCTCACCGACGCGGGCCGCTCGCACGGCGAACAGGCCGAGGGTCGAGCCGTTCGGCAACTCTTCACGTTTGAGGAACGCGCCTGCCGATCCGATTGTTGACGGGATCGCGGGCTCGGGATATCCAAACTTCGCCTGCCACTGCGCGGACGAAAGAATCGCGCCCTGCTGGTCCACCAGTTCCAGGAAATCGAGATGCTGTTGGCCCGCCAGGTTGCGAGCTTCGCTGACGTAGCCCCCGGAGTCGGACGCGCTACGATTGATCTCGAGAGCGATCCGCTGCACGGTCTCGCTCGCGGCGGCCGCCTCGACCTTGCGAACGACTTCGTCTCCCCGGCGCTGAAACTCCGAGCGAAATTGCGCCGCCACCGCGTTGGCGCGCTCCTGATTCGCCCGCTCGACCGAGTTCTGCATGCTGCTCCACACCGACCCCGAAATCACCACCACGCACAGGAAGACGGTCAGCGCGAAAATCAGCAGCAGTTTCTGGCGGAAACTCATCGCGAATCCGCCTCCAGCCAGACGTCAGAGAGATTCCAATCCCCGTTGCGAGCCGGCTCCCAGTTACGCACGCGCAGAGCGGCTGCGCCGGCCACGGGCAAATGAAAGAGTGGAATGACCGCGTGTCCGTCCAGCAGAGCGCGCTCCGCGGTGTATAGATCCTCTACCGCATTACCGTGGATGAGCGGCTGCGGCAGGCCCAACGCGCGGGCCGCTTCCCGCAGAGACGTTGCGGGATCAGGGCTGGGCAGCACGATGCGCACCAGACTGACGTCGGCCGCGCCCGACAATGACACCTGCAGCGTGATGCCAATCTCGCGCGCATTCAGGGCAATGCGCTCGGCGATCAACTGCGCTTGCGGATCTCTTGGGTCATAACTCAGAATGAGCGCCGGTTGCCGCGAATCCGCAAGGACGACTCTTGCGCGCTGCACGTTGGCTTGAGTCGGGAAGACCGCACTGTAGCCGGTCATCCAATTGGGCAGGATGCTGGCGGTGGGTTCTCCGGCGCCTTTCAACAGCACGGACTGGATGGGCTTCCGATCAATCGCGAGGGCCAAGGCGTCTCGAACACGCGTGTCTTGCGCCTTTGAATTCGAGGATAATACCAGCGCCATGAGTTCGACCGGCAAAGATGTGCGGATGCGCTGCGATCCGCCGCTCGACGCCGCCGGTTGCGGGGGCGCCTCGATCACCTCAATCTTGCCCAACTCCAGGGCAATGGCTTGATCGCGCAGCGAACTGCCAAGATTGATCTCGATTACGTCCACGAACGGACGTCCGGCCCAGCTTTCCTCGTTTGCAGCCAGCTTTAGCTGGCGTCCCGGCTGAAAATCGGCGACCCGAAATGCCCCGGTGCCAACCGGCAATCCGTTGGCGCTACGTTTCAGAATCGCGTTTCGAGGTAGAGCCAGTTCCGCGAGCAACGAAGACATCGGAGAGTCACTCTCGATGGAGAGCGAGTCTCCCGATCCGCGGACGGTCCATTCGGAATGGCGATCGCCGAGAATCTGCGCGATGGTTGCCGCCGAGGCCGCGCTGCCATCGTGGAACTTCACGCCGCGCCGGAGCGTGAACTGCCAGCGTTTGCCGTTCAGATCACTCTGCCACGTTAGAGCCAAGGCGGGCTGCGCGTGACCGGTGGCGGCGATTTTGACGAGATTGTCGGCGATCATCGCCAGGATGCGGGCCGCATCCCAGTAGTCGGCGGGCGTGGCGCCAGCTGGGAGTTCCAGACTATTCGGCGCCGCTTGCAACATGACGCGCAGGGTTCCACCGTAGCGCGGACGAGTCTCTCCTCGCGCCACGCCCAGCAGGCTAGCTGCCGCAAGCAATAGAAATGCGATACGCCTCATACCAGCCTGTGTCTGCCCGCTTCACGATTGCCACGGCGCCGTTGCCGCTACCTTCGGGCCAGAGCGCCACGATCGGGCCGTCAAGTTCCAGGGGCGCGCTGGCCGCCACCGGGTCGCGATCGGGGATTTCGAAGGCGCGCAGGCTGTCCTGCGCGGGGTCTCCACTTTCGGACACCAGCAACTGCGTTCCGGTTCCGCAGCCGGAGCGGACAGCGGCCAGATCGCTGCCCCACTTTGCGCCGCGGATTACCTGATCGGTCATTCCGTCGAGCAGGTGGAGCGATCCATCCACGGCGGCCAGCATCCACAGCGTGTAGCCGGAGCGCGGCAGGGCCGCTGCCGAATAGAACGAAGGAGCGTTGGAAACTTTCCCGATGCCGGGAGACAGAGCACCCGTGAAGAAGTTGCGCGCGGGAGTAAAGAAAGCTCGCACCGTGCCTTCATCCGCAGTGAGCGGCCAGGGATCGTCGCTCTCGTTGCAGGCGAGCGTGAGGGGCGCGGTGACGCTGGAACGGCAGATGGTTCCCGGCAGATGGACGTCGAACAGGTGATCGCGCCGAAGCAGCAGGCGTCCGCGAAGATCGCGCGGGAAGGTGCGCGAGTGCGTGATGGGGAGCGAGGATTCCAGCTCCCAGCGTCCGCCCTGCTGATGGTAGGCGGCGACCTGGCTGGCATCGAGCACCAGCAGGCGCGGGCCGCCGGACATTTCGACGAGGGCCGCGTCGAGGATGGCCTGCTCTTGCGAAAACAGGAAACTCTTACGCAGAACGAGGGGCATCGCCGAGGCCGGCGCAGCACCCACCTGCGCACGGGGCAAGGAAACCAGCGCAACCCGCCGCTCGTCGGAGCCAATTACGATTTCGGCAGCCCACACGTATTCCCGCAAGCTCTCGGAGAGCGTGACCTGCACCGCTCCCATGGCTTCGTCGGGCTGGGCGATACGCACACCTTCAGTGCGCAGCTGAGCTTCGAGCGCGCTGCGTATTTCGCGCACGGATTTGTCGTCGAGTGACGATCGGTTCGCGATTTCGAGAGAGATGGCGCCCGGCCCCATAACGGACGCAATCTTGTGCGCCAGTTGCCGGCCAGCATCCCCAAAAACCGAAGCGGACAAAAAGGATGGAAGAACAGCGGTTGCAAGGAAGAACGATGCCAGCCAACCCATCCGCAGACCGCCTGACGAGCGCCCGTGCATGTGTGGAATGGGCTGATTATAGCGCGTGGGTTGCGGAGCTTCGTTCATGGTTGCTAGCTCTCAGGAGTCGCAAAGTAGCGCCGGCGCCCCGCCGGCGCTACGGTCAGAGCCCTTCCTTACTGCTGCGGCTTATCCTCGCCGGCGTCGTCTGCCTGGCTTACGTGATTGGCCGTGTTCATGCCCCGCAGTACGTCGTTGGTGAAGAAAAACTTGCCGTCGGCGGGGACCATCATGATCTGCAGCTTGTCCGACAAGCGCTCCGCTACGATCTTGTTGATGAGCAGCGGATTCTGTTTCAGGATCACGCCCTCGCTCCGCATGCGCTCGGCATCGGCGGCCGCCGTCAAGCGGATGCGTTCCGCCTCGGCCTGGGCCAGAAGTTTGCGGCGTTCCATTTCGGCCTTGCTGTCGATGATTTTGGCCTCGCCGGCGGCTTCCGCGTTCTTGACCGTGGATTCTTTCCGCGCTTCGGCCTCCAGTTTCGACTGCTCAATCTGCTTCTGCTTGAGCGGGAGCAGATACTGCATGGCATCCGCCTCGCCCTTCGCCTGCAGCACCCGCACAGCTGCCTGCCCTTCCGCTCCCTTTACCTGTTGCGCCTTGGTAGCTTCGGCGTCGGCTTCGGCGATCTTCACTTGCTTTTGGTGAATCTCGGTCTCCACTCCCATGCGATCGTTCTCCTGCTCCTTGAGCAGCAATGACTCGAGTCCCCGGGCATACTCCGCCGGCAACTGGATATCGCGCAGCATGACTTCTTTCACCACAATGCCGTCAGAGGCCAGGCGTTTGCGAATCATCTCCGACGCACGCTGGCGAACTTCCTCGCGTTTGGTGGAAAACACTTCGCGCACGGTGTAGGCGGGTACGAGTTCGCGCCACGCGGTGGCCACGACCGGCGGCACGATTTCTTTTTCCAGCGGTTGCGGCAGGTTGGCCTGGATGTAGTCGAGATGTTTCGGATCGACTTGATAGCGCACGGTGATGGCGAGGCCCAGAGTGAGTCCTTCTCTCGCTTGGACGTGGAGCGCCTCGCCCTTGGCGGCTCCTTTGGCGAGCGAATCTTCACTGACACCGGTCGTGAACACCTGATCGCGCGTATTGAAGAGCTCGATGCGCTCGGCCAGCGGCACCACGAAGTGCACGCCCGGATATAGCGTGCCCGCCAGTGTGCCCTTGGTCTGGCTGACGCGGACTCCGGCCATCCCGCTGGGCACAAACACGATGGCCGCCGAAATCAGCAACGGCGCCCATGCCAGCATGGCCAGCGCAATGGTGGTCCGCCAGCGGATGGCCGGGGGCGAAGCCGGCGGCTGGTCGCCCACCAGATTAAGGCGCCCGCGCCGGTAGACCAGAAATAGGTAAAGGTCGTAGGTGAGAATTCCGGCGGCAACCACGAACATCGTGATCCCCGCGCCCACAAGCAAATACTTCAGCAACAGCATGGTGATGCTCCTTTCATTGTTTTTGCCCGGTCTTGGATATTTCCCCGCGGCGGGCAAACACTACGCGGAAGATGCGTCCGAAAATGAGTTCTTCGATCAGAAGGGCGGTGGCGAGCGAGAACGTCAGCCCGCCCACGATCACCAGGAATTGCAGCATGGTTTCCATGAATTGCTCCCTGGTTGACAGTAAGAGCAAGCGTAAAACCACGGCTTAAGCAATTGAAACTATGCGGTTTATTGGATTACCGCTGGGCGGATTCGTGTCTGGTTGAACGCGAACGTGTCACGGCTGACACGTGATTTCGCACCCTGTATCCCTTCGGTTGGTCTGGGGACGCGTGTTCCGTGCCGGCCCGGGCAGCGTTATCGTGTAGGCATGGCGTTTGGCCGGCCGAGGAAGCTCTACACAGAAGACGAGCTCTACGAGTACGCGGTCGGGGCGCTGGCTCGCCGCGCGCGCTCGGTAGCGGAACTGAAACGTCTGCTGCGCAACCGAGTCGAGGCCGACACCGAAATCGGCAAGACGCTGGTGGAATTGGTGGTCGTTCGTCTGAAGGATCACGGATATCTAAACGATACCAAGTATGCCGCCGCCTACTCATCCTTCCGCCGTGACAACGAGAAGTTCGGCGCCAGGCGGGTGATTACCGACCTCAAAGTCAAAGGCGTTCATGCTGAGGTCATCGAGAAGGCCGTGTCTTCAGCCTACGAAGACGTGAACGAAGAAAAGCTGGCCCGCGACTACCTGCGCCGCAAGCGCTTTCAGAAACCCAAGGACCAGAAACAAGCCGCGCGCATCTTCCGCCAGCTCATGCGCGCCGGGTTCGGGTCGAAGACGATCTTCACGATTCTCAGGAAGTGGGATGTAGACGACGAGACCCTGACCGAGCTGGAGAGCGAATCGCTGGACCAAACCGGCTAGCGCACATCTTGCGTCCGCCGCCCTCATCCCTCATACTCGTAACATTCCGCAACAGAGTTCTGGAGGAGAAATGAAATTGAAGCTTGCCCTGGCTGTGCTCGCTCTCGCTGCATTTGCATACGGTCAAGATGTCGGCAGCGACGTCAAGAAAACCGCCGAGGACACCGGCCACGCCACCAAGAAGGCCGCAAAGAAAACCGCCCACGCCACCAAGAAGGCCGCCGAAAAAACCGCCGACGCCACCCAAGACGCTGCCGAGGACACCGGCCACGCCACCAAGACCGCGGCGAAGAAAACCGGCCACGCCACCGCGAAAGCCGCTGATAAGACCGAGGACGCCACCGAAGGTGCTGCCAAGAAGACCGGGCACGTCGTCAAGAAAGGCGCCAAGAAGACAGCCCACGGCGTGAAAAAGGGAGCTAAGAAAACCGCCGACGCCGTAAAGTAAGCTTGGTCCCTAGGAGGTGGTGGCGGGTCCACCGGTGAACTGCTGGCGAAGCAGATCCTCGACGTCGCCGACCTTGTCGCCGATCAGGTTGATCTTGTGCGCCAGGCCCTGGATTTCAGTCTCTGCCCGGCGGTTGACCTCGTAATCCAGTTCGCCGCGCAGCCGGTCCTTCTTGTCCTGGCGGTTCTGGCTCATCATGATGACGGGCGCCTGGATCGCTGCCAGCATAGAAAGAAAGAGATTGAGCAGGATGAACGGATAGGGATCCCAGGATCGCCTGCCCAGCGCGACGTTGAGGGCGGTGTAAGCAACCAGGACGACCGCAAACGATGTGATAAAGGTCCAGGATCCGCCGAAACTGGCGACCGTGTCGGCGACGCGCTCGCCGACGGTTTCTTCCTCTTCGATTACCTGATTCGGGTTGCGTGCCGCGCGCACCCGCACCAGCTTCTGCGAGGCATGGAACTGGCGGCCGAGCACGGTCAGCATATCCATGCCCGCATGCGGCTTGCGCTGGAGCAGCACCGCAATGTCTTTCCGGTCCACTTCGATGCAGACGGTTTCGTCCAGAGCGACGGCATTGGTCTGATGCGCGGTCTGCTCGAGCATGGACGCGAAGCCGAAGAACTCTCCCTGGGCGGGCTCATCCACCACGACTTCCTGGTGGTCCTCGTCCACGGTCGTCACCCGGACCATTCCCGACACCAGCACATAGGCCTGTCCGCCCGGGTCGCCGATTTTCCAGATGCGCTGCCGCGGAACGAAGGTCTTCACTTCGACCTGTCCGGCGAGCACTGCGGTTTCTTCATCGTCGAGTAAAGCGAAGAGGGGGACTTGTCTCAGGACTTCCGGATTGCACGCCATGTCGTTTCTCCCTGATAGATCTGTGCAGGCAACGAAAGATCATAACCACAAAAACCAGTTCCCGGTTCCCAGTTCTCAGTTCCCAGAAAAAAGCCTTAGGGCGCTTGACTGAGAACTGAGAACCGAGAACTGGGAACTGCGTTTTGATTTAGACTTTAGCTTTCCATGCTCACCGGCTCCCAGATCCGCCGTAAGTTCCTGGACTTCTTCATCCAGAAGGGCCACCGCGAGGTGCACTCCTCCTCGCTCGTCCCGCAGAACGACCCCACGCTACTCTTTACCAACGCCGGGATGAACCAGTTCAAGGACGTCTTCCTCGGCTTGGAAAAACGCGACTATGCGCGCGCCACCACGTCGCAGAAGTGCGTGCGCGCCGGCGGCAAGCATAACGACTTGGAGAATGTCGGGTTCACCAACCGCCATCACACGTTTTTCGAGATGCTGGGGAACTTCTCTTTCGGCGATTACTTCAAGAAAGACGCGATCGCCTATGCATGGGAACTGCTCACCTCGCCCGGCTGGTTCACCATTCCGAAAGAGAAGCTGTACGCAACGATTTTCAAAGGCGAGGGCAGCCTCGCTCGCGATTCCGAAGCTTACGATCTGTGGCTCGGGCAGGGGGTGCCCAAAGAGCGCATCTACGAATTCGGCACAAAAGACAACTTCTGGCAAATGGGCGACACCGGCCCCTGCGGCCCGTGCAGCGAGATTCACTACGACATGGGTCCGGCTGCATCGGATCAGGGACATACGGATTGCGCGTTTGGCTGCGACTGCGGGCGGTATGTCGAAATCTGGAACCTCGTGTTCATGCAGTTCGACCGCGATGCGAGCGGGAAGCTGACGCCGCTGCCGAAACCGTCGATTGATACGGGCATGGGGTTGGAGCGGATCACTGCGGTGCTGCAGGGAGTGATCTCGAATTATGAGACAGATTTGTTCGTGCCGCTGATCAAGCGGGCGGCGGAGCTGACGGGAAGATCGCTGAAGCAGGAACTAAATAGAGAAGCGCATACGCAGTCGGCGGCTTCTTTGCGAGTGATTGCAGACCATTCGCGTGCCGCGACTTTTCTGATCTCAGACTGGGTGTACCCCTCCAACGAGGGACGCGGTTATGTGCTGCGGAAGATCATCCGGCGGGCAATCACGCACGGGCGCTTGCTAGGGAAGACGGAGCACTTCTTGCATAAGATGGTGCTCGCAGTGCGCGATTTGATGCAGGACGCGTATCCAGATTTGAAGCAGACAGCTGAGCGCGTGTCATTAATTGTGCTGGCGGAAGAGACACGATTTGCCCACACTCTGGATCTGGGATTGAAGAAGCTTGAGGATGACATCAAGGCGGCGTTTGCCGTTCTCGACGTTCATGTCAAGACTAGCATCGGGAGAGATGCTCCACAGAGCGCCTCTCCGATCTACCCAGGCGAACTGGCATTCAAGTTGTATGACACTTTCGGAATGCCACTGGACTTCATTCAGGATGCTTGCCGCGACCAGGGTGTTTTCTTCGATCAGGCGGGCTTCGATCGTGCCATGGAGGAGCAGCGCGAACGCGCCCGCGCATCCTGGAAAGGCGCGGTCAAACAGGCCGCAAATCCAATCTATCGCGAGTTACCAAAAACTGCATTTGAAGGTTACAGACAGGCAGAGTCAAGGAATTGTGAAGTGTTGGCCATTGTCAAGGATGGCAAGAGCGTGCCGAAATTGGACGCAAACGAACTTGGAGAAATAATCCTCGATCACACGCCGTTCTATGCGGAATCCGGTGGTCAAGTAGGCGATACTGGCCGTTTGTATCGCGATTCTGAACAAGTCGCATGGGTCACTGGGTGTTATTCACCTGTGCAAGGAGTACGAGCGCACAAGGTTGGCACACTTCAAGAGATTCGGGTTGACGATCGGCTTGACGCCAAAATAGATACGGGTTTCCGCGACGCCACCATGCGTAATCACACCGCCACGCACCTGCTGCATGCCGGACTGCGCGAGGTGCTCGGCAAGCACGTGAAGCAGGCGGGATCGCTGGTCGCGCCCAATCATCTGCGCTTCGACTTCTCGCACTTCACGGGCGTCGAAGACGAAGAGCTGCAGGACATCGAGGACATCATCAACAAGGAAGTCCTGCGCAACCAGAAGGTCGAGGTCATCGAGAACGTTCCGATTGATGTGGCGGTCAACGAGTACCACGCCATGGCGTTGTTCGGCGAGAAGTACGGCGACAAAGTGCGCGTGATCAAGATCGGCGACTTCTCCACCGAACTCTGCGGCGGCACCCATACGCTGGCGACCGGCGAAATCGGCCTGATCAAGATCTTGAAAGAAGGCAGCGTGTCGTCGGGCGTGCGTCGCATCGAGGCCGTTACGGGTGAAGGCTCGCTACGCCACTTCCGCAAGGATCACGCACTGGAAGTGGTGGTGTCGAGTTTCGTTTCACCTACCTACGCGTACAGAACGCTCAAGGAGGGAGCGGCCGATGCTAGGAAATTCGTTGGCCGAGCGAAGGTAAGGGATGCTGCGTTCCCGGGCCTAACGGAGGTCGAAGAGGCCACGCCTCCCGCCGAAGCGCTGAAATTCGAGCTGGAAAAGAAGAACGCCGAGATCAAGCGCCTGACCCGCGAACTCGACCAGGCGCGGATGAAGTCGGCGTCATCTTCGGTGGCTTCTGTCAGCGACAAAATCAAAGAAATACGCGGCGTGAAAGTCCTGGCCCACCGTGTGGACAATCTCGAGCGCTCGCAAATGCGGACGCTGGTCGATCAGCTCCGCGACAAGCTGGGCTCCGGAGTAGTGGTGGTCGGCTCCGCGAGTAATGGAAACGTGTCGCTGATCGCGGGCGTGACCAAAGACCTGACCAGCCGTATCCAGGCCGGCAAAGTGGTCGGCGCGGTGGCCGAGAAGGTCGGCGGCAAGGGCGGCGGACGTCCCGATCTGGCCGAGGCCGGCGGCAAGAATCCCGAGGCTCTGGACTCGGCCCTCGCCGAGGTGTACAACGTCGTGGAGTCCCTGCTCGGGTAGGCATCATGCAACGCTTTCCAGTCCGGTGACAGTGCAGTTCCAGGGCGGCACCCTTATGGATGACCGCATCCATTTCATCGAGCATAAGGGCAAGCAAATCCTGCTCTGCGATTTTTCCCACGCCACCGCCCCGCAGATGCTGCTTCTGTTGGAGCACATCCGAGTCACGATAGCGCAGCACGCGCGCGAATCGCTGCTCACGTTTGGGGATTACACCGGCGCCGAGATTAGTCGCACGGTGGCCACCAAAATCAAGGAAGTGCTCACTCTCGATCGCCCCTTCGTGAAAAAAACGGCCTGGGTTGGCACCGAGAAGATTCCCCACGCCATTATGGAAGGGTTTCACACTTTTTCCCAGCGCAGAATTGTCACCTTCAAGACGCGCGAAGAAGCGCTGGACTGGCTGGTGGAAGAAGACAGTGGCTAGTGCTTAGTGGTTGGTGGTTAGTTCTCCAAAACACGGCACACCGCTTGCTGCCTGCGGTCCACTAATCACTAACTACTGACCGCTTTCAGCTTCTCCATCGTAGCGTCACCGGCCCGCTCAACGGATGCTGAAATTCACCGCCGGTCTTCTTCATTTCAAGGTACGCGTTCTTCAGCC
This sequence comes from Terriglobales bacterium, assembly GCA_049273945.1. GTDB lineage: Bacteria > Acidobacteriota > Terriglobia > Terriglobales > Acidobacteriaceae > Acidiflorens. The sequence continues at coordinate 16,954 of JBASRS010000067.1, forward strand.
CGAAGTACCACTTCGCCGGACGGTCGGCGTCGTCAATCAGCATCAAATGCGGGTTGTGCTTCAAGCCCTCGGACTGGAGTTCCATGGTCCGGCGGTCTTGTTCCACGAATTTTGCAAAGACAAACTTCAGCAGCGAGGGCCCAAACGGCGCCCAGCGGAAAATGTTCCACGCTGCGACCACGTCGATGCGGCAGTGGCTGCGCGTGATGGGCGTGACCGTCGTCAGACTCGAAAACCAGTATTTGCCCACGCGGATGATTTCCGAGCGCATGTTGGGCAGAACGAAATCAATCGTTGTTGTGATCGCATCGGCGTCGGCATAGAAGCGCAGGATTTTGTAGGGCGCGCTGTTCGAACTGGGGGTGTGCGCGCTCATGCGAAAGCCGTAAGGGATCTGCTCGAAATTCTTCTGCTTTTCGTGGATTGAGTGGCGCGTGCGCCACCACCATGCCTGGTGGACGAACGGGCCGTGCGCCGGATCCATCAGCCCGATGATGCCGTGGTCCACGCTGCAAGGCAGATCGGCGGTCAGATACGCGAGTTTGTAGCGCTCGCTGAATTTCGGGATCTCGGGAGCAGGAGTGGGCGCGGCAGCGGCTCTGGTGAAACCGGCGCCCGCAGGCCCGGGATCAGGAATGAACACCCAGATAAAATCGTCGCGCTCCTCGCAGGGATAGCTGCCGGCGTAGATGCGATCCACTTTTAGCGTTTGATCTGCTACCAGCGATGGGATCAACGCGCACTGGCCGGTGTGCGCGTCGAAGCGCCAGCCGTGGTAAGAACACTCAATCTGTTCGCCGTCCAATTGGCCGTAGGAAAGCGGCATACCGCGGTGGGGGCAGGCGTCGCGGAGGGCAAATGCTCGCCCGGCGCGGTCGCGGCCAACGACCAGCGGCGTTTCCAGCAGCATGGCTTTCACCAGTCTGCCGCGGCTCAGCTTGTTCGAGGGCAGCGCGCGATACCAGAAGCCAAACAGCATCAGCGAGTCGGGCGTCTGCCACCCCAGCGGGCCAAAATCGGGCCCGCCAGGGGCCCCGGTCTGGCGCTGGAGTTGGGAGTCTTCCGGCATGCGCTAGCTGAGGATATCCCAGGCGGTCGAAAATCAAAAACATTGAACCGCAGAGATCAGAGTGTGCAGAGGAAGATCGGGAAAAACCAAGCAGTAGTCCGAGGTCTCAGTTGTCGCGGGAAACGAACTATTATCCTTCTCTGCGTCCTCAGCGATCTCTGCGGTTAAGTGGTTATCGCAGACGGGCGTTCAGGTTGACGTAGGCTTCGCGGGCTGCGCCGGGCTCTTCCAGGTGGGTGATGAACAACCGGCGCAACACGGCAGGACCGACTCGTCCTTCAAGATAGGCGTCATAGAGATCGTTTCCCAGCAGGCATCCGAGTTGCTGGGTGACGTACTCCCACTTGCGCCCTGTGAAGACGAGGACTCGCGTCCAGTCCGAAGCCGCGGGCCGTTTCAGTGGCGTGCGGCCCGACTCGCGATGCCAGGCCAGGAAATCAAGAATTTCAACCGCATCGGAGTAGGGAAGCGAAGTCTGCTGCTCGAGATCCTCGCGGGTCAGTTCGTACAAGTCCTGCAGGTCGGAGTCGCGGAAGGCCGGGCGAGCCGGATACAGGATCCGCGAGCCGAAGCAGGCCAGGGCATGTTCCAGAGTTGCTGCGAAGAATGCGTCGTGCGGCGCCCGACGTTCCGGGATTTGGCCATCGACACGATCGGGCAATCCTCGGCAGGCGTGATGCAGGAAGCGGGCCGCATCCTCGGCAGCCGACACCATCTGGAATTGGCGGATGTAGAACGCGTTCAGCGGCGCCAGGTAGGCGCTACCACGTTCGTGCACGCGTCGCAGCATCGCTCGCCGCTGGCTGGCAGAAAATCCCTTGCGGGATAACAGACGGCGCAAAAGCGCATCGGAGTTCCGCGAGTAGACCTCGGGCATCAGGTCCACCAGCAGACGAGGCTGGGTGGTGTTGTGCGCGGAGTAGAGGTTGATTCCGAGAAAGCGCACCAGCCCATCAATCAGGTTGTATACCGTCGGGCCGAGGTCGGGGCCGCTCTCGCCGTCGTATCCCCAGCGATTAAGATACAGGCGGTAGTTCTCGTACTTCTCGAGCGGCGTCGCATTGAAGACGCAGACCACATCGTCCGAAACGCGGACAGCTTCGATGTGATCGGACTGTTCGCCGGCGGCGCGCCAGTAGAGAGCGTCCACGTTTTGCAGTGCCATGAGGATCCGGCTCTCAGGCACACGCTCGCGGACCTGGGCCGGCAGATGCTGCGGCGCCAGATGCGATTCCCCGAAGAGCGCAAGCACGAGCGCATCGGGATGGCGGCCGCGGATCTCGGCGATCTTCTCGGCGGCGTGGCGGTCGCGCGCGCCGATCTTGCGCAAGTCCTCGCGCGGCATGCAGTCAAGCCCGTAAAGTCCGACAGCGTGGTCGCGGGCCGCGGAGAGCAACTCGTAAAACGGCGTCCAGTCGTATCCCCAGTCCAGGTCGAAGCGGATGCGCTGGCGCAGTTCCGCCTCGTCAATTTCTCCGCGCCACCACTCGTCGACAATGTGCTGGTCGCGGGAAAAAATCGTCTCCACCCCCAATACCAGGGGACGCCGGCGCAGTTCCGGATCCCGGATCAGCGACGCCAGGTAGCGTTGCGAACTCGGCAGGGCATGATAGTCGCCCACGAGAACGATTTCGGCTTCCGCGATCTGGGTGCGAACCTGCTCGGGGGTGAGTACTTGTTCGTAGGAACGATAGGCGTCATGGAAATCGCGGAGATACTTGCGTCCGCCGGCGTGGTCGTGGGTGCGGATCTCGCGCTCCACCCCCACCAGGGCATGAAGCTGGGCCGCGCTGCGCCGCGAACGTAATATGCCGTGCGTTGCCATCGTTTTGGCCGAAACGCGGCTTACCTTGTCTTTTCGAACCGCGCCCTTTAGTGCTGCCGCCAGCCCGCCTTGACTTGCTCCTGAGCCGTCCCTATCCTCAATGTTTCGAGGCAATTAGCTGCTCTTGCCTCGGGGAGCACCACGCTTGCCAATCCAGTCGCCGGAAAACCTGACCGTCGCCACTACCGGAGCCAGCGGATCGTTGTTTCTCAAACACTTCCTGCTCGCCGTCGAGCGCGATGATCGGGTGAAAACGGTAAACTTCATCGCTTCCGACAGCGCCCTGCGCGTCCTGGCCGAGGAACTCGAAATCAAAGGCCGTTCTAAGCTCCTACGTCAGATCATCGGCGCTTCCTCGCAGAAGATTCACCAGCAGGCCAACGCCGATATCGGCGCCAACGTGGCCAGCGGGTCATATCCTTCGGACGCGATGGTCGTAATCCCGTGCAGCGTCGGCACCCTCGCCCGGATCGCCAACGGCATCGCTTCGCACCTGATCGAACGTGCGGCCGACGTGTGTCTTAAAGAACGGCGACCGCTGGTGCTGTGCGTACGGGAAACGCCGCTGAACAAGGTCCACATCCGAAACATGTCGCTCGCCGCCGACGCCGGCGCGACCATCTTCCCGCTCATCCCGGCCTTCTACTACCACCCGCCTAGCCTGGAGGCGATGGCGAAGGAATTCGCGAACCGAGTGCTGGGGCACATCGGACTGGTCCAACCAGACGCGTACCGGTGGAAGGGATAGTTGAGTTCTCAGTTCCCAGAAGCACCTGAGGCTGGTGTGCCTGGGAACTGAGAACCGAGAACTGCTTGAAAGATCTGTGACTTAGGGGAAAGCCGTCCTGCGTTGCAGGGTCCTTTCAGTCTAGGTGGGGGGAAGTAACGAAGGTAGATGCCCGCCGGGCATGTACAGGAGGTTCCGGTTCTTGGTTTTCCCGAGACCTGAGACCCGTCACCTGCTCTCCTGTTGCTTCCCCCGGAACCCCACTCCTGTGCCGTTGACCCCGATTTCTTTTTTTTGTATTGTGGCCTTACACCGGAAAGGAGGTGGTCGGATGACAAGTTCTGAAAGTCACAGTAGTACCAGACCAGGTGAGGTGGCTGAGACTTAGAGCGGTCGCTCTAAGGGGAGTTCCTGGGGACCCTTGGTCGGGGAAATCAGGGACATTCTCTCGCAACCATCCGTGAGTATGGGCTGATCCACCCGTCACAGGCTGTGTCGGGTACCGGAGTGAGCGAGGGGCCACGAGAGTGACCACCTCAGTCAATCCCAACCAGTCCACCGGGCAGCCCGCAGGCTGAAAGGCTTGCGGGCTGTTCTTTTTTCAGGTCTGATGTATTAGGTTTCAGGTCTCAGGAAGAGCTCGGAGCCACCTGGATTTTCATTTAGCTTCCCACTGCGCGAGGCTCCTGAAGAAATCTGAACTTCTCTCGGACACCCGACATCGAATTCCTGAGACTGAGACCTAAGACCTTGACCATGGACGACAAACACTACCGGGCCCGCATTACCAGGCGCGCAGATTTCGCGCCTGACTTGTGGGCGATCCGCATTAATCCGGGGGCGGATTTTGCTTTCTTGCCGGGGCAGTACGCCACGCTCGGCGTGGAGGAGGACACGCGCCGACTGGAGCGGCCGTATTCCATCGTGTCGTCTCCCTACGAGAGGGAACTGGAGTTCTTCTTCGAGCTCGTGCCAGAAGGCCAAACGACGCCCCCGCTCCATGACCTGCAGCTCGGCGACGAGGTCCTGATGCGCAAAGTGGCCAAGGGACGCTTCACTCTGGACACCTCGCAGCCCGCCCGCAAGAACCACCTGATGGTGAGCACCGTCACCGGCGTCGCGCCCTTTGTGAGCTATGTCCGGACTCTGTTCCAAGACTGGAAGGAGGGCCGCTTCGCAGGTGACCACCATCTGTTTCTGCTAAATGGCGCGAGCCGCTCCTGGGAATTCGGCTATCGTGAGGAACTGGAGAAATTAGCGGCCCAGGCGCCCTGGTTCACCTACGTGCCGACTGTCAGCCGTCCCTGGGAGGACGACAAGTGGACAGGCGAGGTCGGGCGGGCGGATGACCTGATCCGCAAGTATGCTGACCAGTGGGGATGCCAGGGGCAAAATACGATCGCGTACCTGTGCGGGCATCCCGAGATGGTTGAGCACGCGAAGGGGATCATGAAGCGTACCGGCTTTCAGAAAGAGAACCTCAAGGAAGAGGTGTATTGGGTGCCGGCGAAGGCGGCGTAGGGCCTGAACGGCAGTTCTCAGTTCTCAGTAGCCACTTCACTCGGTCTCGGCGGGCGCAAAAAAGACTAGGACTTCCAATTCGTCCTGGATGTCGTAGAACCGGTGCTCGACTTTCGCTTCAACGAAAATGATCGAGCCAGCTCGTACTTCCACGTGCTCGGACCCGATCTGCATGCGGGCGCGTCCGCGGACCACGTAGTACATCTCATCTTCGCGATGCGGTTTCTGCGGGTCCGTACCGCCTTTGGGCAGCACGTAAACTCCAGCGCTCATCGCCGGAATCCGCAGGAATTCGAGGTAAAGCCTGCCCTTTTCGGCACGCTGGCGGTTCAGATCCTCGAGATGGAAGAAGTGAGTCATGGGAGATGCTACTAGCTGCTGGCTTCCAGTTCCTGGCAACCTCACTGAGAACTGGGAACTGAACTAGCCCACCGCGCCGCGGAAAAAAATATCAGTGTATTGACGCGCAATTGCGTCGCCCGTGAGCGGGCCGTCAGGCTTGTACCACTGATAGATCCAGTTGATCATGCCGACCAGCGCAAACGCGGCGGCGCGCGGCGTGACCTGCGAAGTGGAGTTGCGCAGGCGCTGCACATCGGCAATCAGATTCTCGACGAAGTGTACATAGTCTTTCTTGCGGGCGTTGATCTTGCGTCGCAGGCCCGGGGGCAGCGGATGGTTTTCGTGCAGCATGACCGTGATCTCGCGGTCTTCCGGGCTGAGGACGACCCCGATATGCAGCCGAATCAGCGTGCGCAGCCGCTCCTCCGCGCCCTCGATGCGGCGAGCCGCATTGATGACCCGCTCCTCAGTAATGTCCATGGCATGCGACATGATATCGAACAGGATCTCGTCCTTGGATTGGAAATGGTGGTACAGCCCACCCTTGGAGAGCTTGAGCGCGGCCGCCACGTCGTTCATCGAGGTGGCGTCGTAGCCTTGCTGCTGAAATAGGCGGGCGGCCGTGCGGAGAATTTCCTGCCGGGGTTCGATCGTCGCTTCGCGGTGCATCACCAGAGATGGTATCGCGGAAAGACGCTTTTCCGCTGTACGTAGCGCTACCTTGACAGCGGCACACGAGGAAGGTAGTATATCTCGAAACCGACCGACTGGTCGGTTTTGCTGTTTGCGCCTTCTCACGGTTATCTGCATACCTAGTTTAAGGAGTCGTTATGGCCACAGTCTTTTATCAGAACGATGCCAATCCATCCGCTCTCAAGGGCAAAACGATCGCGGTCTTCGGCTATGGTTCTCAGGGCCACGCCCAGGCTCAGAATCTGCGCGACAGCGGATACGACGTCATCATTGGGCTCGATCCTGAGCGCGGGTCGGCCAAGCAGGCGCGCGCGGACGGAATGACCGTGCTGGCTCCGGCCGAGGCTGCCAAACGGGCCGATTGGATTCAGATTCTCACCCCCGACGAGACCCAGGCCGACTTCTACCAGTCGGCCATCAAGCCGCACCTCAACAAGGGTAAGATTCTCGGCTTTTCGCACGGCTTCAGCATTCATTTCAAGTCCATCGTGCCTCCGAAAGACGTTGACGTAGTTATGATCGCGCCCAAGAGTCCGGGCCATCTGTTGCGCCGGGTTTACGCGCAGGGCGGCGGGGTGCCGTCGCTGCTCGCCATTCATCAGGATGCCAGCGGACGCGCCCACGAATACGCGCTCAGCTACGCGCACGGCATCGGTTCGACGCGCGCGGGCGTGCTGCAGACAACTTTCAAAGAAGAAACCGAGAGCGACCTGTTCGGCGAGCAGGCAGTGCTCTGCGGCGGCTTGACTTCGCTGATCAAGAAGGGCTTTGAGACGCTGGTCGAGGCCGGGTACGCACCCGAGATCGCCTACTTCGAGTGTCTGCATGAGATGAAGCTGATCGTGGACCTGATCTACGAGGGGGGACTGAGCCGCATGCGGTATTCAATCTCGAACACCGCCGAGTATGGCGACCTGACCCGCGGCAATGTCGTCGTTAACGACCAGGCGAAAGCCGCGATGAAAGAAATTCTGGCTCGCATTCAGGACGGCAGCTTCGCCAAGGAATGGATTGAGGAAAACAAAAAAGGCGGCAAGCACTTTGCCGCGCTGCGCGAGAAAGAAAAGCAGCACCCGATCGAGAGAGTGGGCGAGCAACTGCGCGCCATGATGTCGTGGCTGCCGACCGAGAGGAAAAGGGGCACCGAGACAGAAAAGACAACCGGTCCGCGAGCAGTGAACGCGTAAAGGCCGGAGTCGGCCGGGGGGAGAATTCGCGGGCAGCCACCGCTTAGAATCCACCACAGGGGCACGGAGGAATTCCAGAAGGATCCCCGGATCGTTTTCGCTGCTTTGCTCTGCCCCAACTTTTTCTTCAGCTTTTCTCCGTGTCTCTGTGTCTCCGTGGTAAAACCATCCTTACCATCCCATGGACCTCAAACACCGCAGCCGCAACATTACCGACGGACGCGACCGGGCTCCGGCCCGCGCTATGTATAAGTCCATCGGGTTCACGGATGACGACCTCGCAAAGCCGCTGATCGCGGTCGCCAATACCTGGATCGAAACCATGCCCTGCAACTTCCACCTGCGGCGGCTTTCGGCCAAGGTCAAGGAAGGCATTCGGGCGGCGGGTGGCACTCCGATGGAGTTCAACACCATCGCCATCTCCGACGGCGAGACCATGGGTACCGAGGGCATGCGGGCCTCGCTGGTGAGCCGGGAAGTGATTGCAGATTCCATCGAACTGGTCTGCCGCGGGCAGTTGTTCGACGCCGCGGTTTGCATTGTCGGCTGTGACAAGACCATTCCGGCGGCAGCGATGGCGCTGGCCCGCATGAATCTGCCCGGTCTGGTGCTCTATGGGGGCACCATCGCGCCGGGCAAGTATCGCGGCAAGGACGTGACGATCCAGGACGTGTTCGAAGCGGTGGGCGCGAATGCCGCCGGCAAGATGACCGACGCCGAACTGCACGAACTCGAGGGCGCGGCGTGTCCCGGCGCGGGCGCTTGCGGCGGCCAGTACACGGCCAACACCATGAGCACGGTGATGGAGTTTATCGGACTCTCGCCAATGGGTTTCAACGGTATTCCAGCAATGGATCCGCGCAAGGATGAGGTCAGCTTCCGTTGCGGCGAAGTTGTAATGAATCTCCTGAAAAATGGCATCCGTCCGAGCGACATCCTCACGAAAAAGGCGTTTGAAAACGCGATTGCCGGAGTGGCGACCACGGGCGGCTCGACCAATGCGGTGCTGCACCTGCTGGCAATCGCGCGCGAGATCGGAGTGGCGTTGCACATTGACGACTTTCAGCGTGTCAGCGAGCGCACACCGCTGCTTGCCAACCTCAAGCCTGCTGGAAAGTACGTAGCGGCGGACGTGGACCAGGCGGGCGGCATTCCGGTCATCGCCAAGCGGCTGCTCGATGGTAAACATGTGGACGGTTCCACGATGACGGTGACCGGCAAGACATTTGCCGAAGAAGCCAACGCGGCGCAGGAAACTCCCGGCCAGCAGGTGATCGCTCCCCTGAGCAAGCCGCTCAAGACTACCGGCGGCCTGGTTATTGTGAAAGGCAATCTCGCGCCCGAAGGCGGGGTGGTGAAGATGAGCGGCCACGAGCGGCTCTCGCACAAAGGCCCGGCGCGCATCTTCGACTCCGAAGAAGCGGCCATGCAGGCTGTCACCGGCAAGCAGATCAAGCCGGGCGACGTGGTGGTGATCCGTTACGAGGGACCGAAAGGCGGCCCGGGCATGCGCGAAATGCTGGGCGTGACCGCGGCGATTGTGGGCGAAGGCCTGGGCGAAACCGTGGCGCTCATTACCGATGGCCGGTTCAGCGGCGCAACCCGCGGGCTCATGGTCGGTCACGTCGCCCCGGAAGCGGCGCTGGGCGGGCCGATCGCCGCTATCCATGAAGGCGACCGCATCACCATCGACACCAAGATCCGCAAGCTGGAAGTGGAGATTTCGGATGCCGAGATTTCCCGCCGTCTGCTGGAGTGGAAGCCACCGGCTCCCCGCTATGCCACCGGCGTATTTTCGAAGTACGCCGCCCTGGTGACTTCGGCGTCGGAAGGCGCGATTACAACCCCGGCGCGCCTCGCTCGCCACTGAAGTTCCCGTGTGGGGCGGACACTCTTGTCCGCC
>JBASRS010000072.1:0-3121 GCA_049273945.1 Terriglobales bacterium
TTTCAGGAGTGGCCGCTGGAAGTCAAACGTCGTCCGGTCGAGAAGTTTGGGGACGAGAAACGCCCACTCATTCGCAAAGAACGCGAATGAGTGGGGCACCCCGAGCTTACCTGGGCCACCCGCCCAACGCAAAAGTCAAACGGACGCTCTTGGTCGCCTCACTGCAGTTTGGGAGGACCCAAGTGTCTTGAGCTATGAGAGCGACTATCAGTATGACTTGCTTGGAAACCTGATCCGCGTCGATCAAAAGGGCGGCGATTCAAACTCCGGCAACTGGCGCACCCGCACGTTTGCCTTCAACTCCCTTTCGCAACTGCTTTGCGCAGCAAGTCCCGAGATTGCGATTGTCACGTGTCCCAATCCAGACACCGGAAGTTACACTACCGGAACCATCCGCTATGGCTATGACAATGAAGGTAATGTTCTCACCAAGACGGCTCCCAAGCCGAACCAGACCACCTCTGCCACGGTTGTCGCCAGCTACGCTTATGACGCGCTGAATCGCCTCGCGCAAAAGAGCTTCAACGACGGCAGCACTCCGACCGCGATGTACGGATACGATGGAGTTGCTCTTACCCTATGCACCACTGCACCTCCAACACTGACGGACAGCTATCCCCTGGGCCAGCGGACCTCGATGTGCGACGGTTCGGGTGCTACCTCTTGGAGTCACGAACAGTTGGGAAGAGTGGCGGCTGAAAAGCGCACCATCGTGGCTTCTACAAACATTACGAACACGATTACTTACGCACCGTACAACTCGGATGGCTCACTAGCCAGCGTGACGTACCCCAGCGGGCGCGTCATCACGTATGCGACAAGCGGTGCGGGACGGGAGGTTTCAGCGGTAGAGACCGCCCACAGCATCAACTATGTTACTGGTGCGACGTATGCGCCTCAGGGTGCGCTTTATCAGTTCACGAATGGGGCCTCGATTTCGGGAGCGATGACGTACAACTCGCGCCTTCAGCCCTTGCAGATGTACTTCACGACGGGAACGATTGCGTCTGGAACCCTCACTCAACTACAGCAAGCTACCTGCCCAACCACTGCCGCCACCCTCATGAGCCGAAGCTACAATTTCGGCGGGGGCGTCAATGACAACGGTAATGTGCAGGCGGTCATTGATTGCCTGGTCACGAACCGGACGCAGAACTTTGATTATGACCGTCTGAACCGATTGGCTGATGCCTACACCACTGGCACTTCGACCGGCGTCACCAACTGGGGCGAGATCTATACCATCGATCAGTGGGGAAATCTGACGAATATTGCCCTAAAACCGGGATGGCACAACTCGGAAACCCTGAACGCCGCCGCTGCCAGTGCCCAGAATCACCTGAACGGATTCTGCTATGACGCTGCCGGAAACATGACCGGTGCCACGGGGTGCCCGAGCACCACCTTTGCGTACGATGGCGAGAATCGGCTGACTGCGACAGCAGGGTACACATATCGCTATGACGGCGATGGCAAACGCGTCATAAAGTGCAGCGGAACCTACCCGACCTGTTCGTCAGGTACCCTGTACTGGACGGGCACAAGCAGCGATGCCTTAGCGGAGACCGACTGGACTGGGGCTGCGGTTGAGGAGTATGTCTTCTTCAATGGCATGCGGGTAGCTCGCCGGGACGGGACTGGCAACACCGTGCACTACTACTTCGCTGATCACCTAGGCTCGGCAACGATCATCACGTCGGCAACCGGAACCATCCAGAAATCGTCGATGTACTACCCCTACGGCGGGGAAATTTCGGTAACCGGTCCAAGCTTCGCCAACAACTACAAATTTACCGGCAAAGAACGCGATTCAGAGAGCGGCCTCGATAACTTCGGCGCTCGCTACAACGCAAGTACGATGGGCCGCTTCATGACGCCCGATCCGCTGATGGCAAGCGCCCACGCCAGTAATCCGCAGACATGGAACCGCTACGCGTATGCCCTAAACAATCCCCTTCGGTACGTTGATCCCGACGGCATGGCCGCCTGCACGGACAAAGACAAATGTGTCGAGGTGAAAGTGAACGTGATTTACGACCAGAACGCAAACAAGGGTAAAGGCCTGACAGACCAACAAAAAGGCGACATTCAGAAGCAAATCCTCACAAAGGCGCTGGATCAGTTTGGCACTTCCAAGATCAAACTCGATCTCAGTTTCACGGCTGGAAAGATCAGCGTTGATTCGCAAGGGAATGCGTCCTTCAGTGGCCTGCAGAAGGGTGCGCTCAACCTCCTGTTTACCAGCGGCGCTCCGTACTCTGCCACGCAGGGCGATGCCGGTGCGACCAGTAAGGCAAGCGGCAATTACCTGAGCGTCATTGATGTAGCGCACACAGAATTTGACGTGAAGGAAACTGTCCCGCACGAACTGGCACATCAGTTCCTCGGCGATCCTGACCGGACGCCAAACAAGGATGCCTTGATTGATGCGGGTTTTCACATTTACCGCGAGGCTGACATCGGCGTGCGCAACTTCTTCCAGCGACAGGGCGTGTCTCAGACGGACTATCAACAGGGCGCGAGGAAGTTCTCGCCCCCTCAAACACAAGAGAATATTACGCCGAAGCAGTGAGGTTGAATGATGGAACGCTTGCGAAAATCGCGGTTGGCTTTGGTGGTGCTGCGGATCCTGCTAGTCGCGGTTCTCTTCGTTGACGCTGGATTTATCGCGATGATTTTTCAGCACTGGCACAGCGGAGGTGTCGAGGGCGTCAGAGCCTGGATTGTCCATGTACACGCCACATTCCTGCCGAACCGCTGGGAGGTTCCTATTGAACAACTAGTACGGGACAGCTATAGAGAGTTCGCGGGCCTAGTTGCAGTTTTGGCTGCCGCTACAGCGATTCTCTGCTTTGGCGAGCGGCGAATGTCAAGACTGTCAAAGCTGCCTGGCGGCTCTCCTGGAGCTATGACCCACTGATCTGCATGTACGATGCTGCCACATGCGGCTACGACGTGGTTTCGACACAGTTTACCGGCAAAGAACGGGACACCGAGAGTGGACTGGACAACTTTGGAGCACGCCGGGTGCCCCACTCATTCGCGTTCTTTGCGAATGAGTGGGTTTCGTCACAATCGGACGGTATCCAGATCACAGTCAACCTCGAATGCTTGTTGTTAG
>JBASRS010000002.1:0-3083 GCA_049273945.1 Terriglobales bacterium
TCTCAGGTCCCGGGGGGGAGACGCGGCAAGCCGCGTCTCTACCAGTGACTAGTCTCGCCGCAGGATGCGGGTCAAGGGTTCGGCCTTCGAACGCAGCTCCTCGGTGAAGTCCGCGCCCTTTTCGACCGCTTCCTCGAAGCGTTCCTTCGCTTCATCGCTCCAGTCGGAGATGGTGTCCAACGTGTCTTCATACGAGCGCCGCAGGTCTCGCCGGATCTGCTTGCCCGACTTGGGCGCCAGCAGCATGCCCACGGCCGCGCCCACGCCCAGACCGATCAGCAGAAAAGAGATGGCCGTGCCGATGTTGCTACCTTCTGAAGTCTCGTATTTTCCAATGCGCATAAGGCCTCCAAACAATCTATTTTAGACCCTATTGGACGGAGCGGGGGGGCACGCAGGGACAGGTCGAGACGCAGCCGCTCATGCCCAGGCGTCCTATGCGCAGCGGCTGCCGTGGTTTCCACAAGTCCCGAAGCCTGTGTAAAATAACTTGTTAACCCCGAGAGCGGCGGAAGCTGCAGCATTCCCGCCCCGCAGCCGAGAATTTCCTAGAAGAGCGAAGGAGATGTAAACCAGCAATGTCGATTCCTGCCACCCAGCTCCGCCCCGGCATGATCATCAAGCACAACAAGGATCTGCACTCCGTGTTCAGCGTCGAGCACCGTACTCCCGGCAACCTGCGCGCCTTCATCCAGGCCAAGCTCCGCAACCTGCGCACGGGCGCCATGTTTGAGCATCGTTTCCGCTCTCCCGACCCGATCGAAAAGGTCAACGTGGACGAGGTCAACATGGAGTTCCTCTACAGCGACGGCGACGACTACTACTTCATGAACACCGAGAACTACGAGCAGACTCACCTGACCCGCGACACCCTTGGCGACGCGGTGGAATACCTGACGCCGAACCTCCAGATCAAGGTGGAGTTTTTCGATGGCAAGGCCGTGGGTATCGAGTTGCCGCAGACCGTCGTGTTGACCGTGATCGAGGTCGAGCCCGGCCTGAAGAGCGCAACGGCTTCGAGCGTGACCAAGCCCGCTAAAACCGAGACCGGACTGATCGTGCAGGTGCCGCCCTTCATCAACGAAGGCGAGAAAATCAAGGTGGACACGGCCGAAGGGACGTACTTGTCGAGGGCATAGTAAGGTCAGAGGTTAGAGGTCAGATTGCAGAGGTAAAACCCTTAGATCTCATGCAGCACTGCTTGGAGCAAACGCTTTTCACCTCTGCAATCTGACCTCTGACCTCTGCAATCAACCTATGGCGTCCACTGAACAGTCTGCTTCTAGCGCTCGCCGTTTCCGCATTCGCGGCCGGGTGCAAGGCGTCGGCTTCCGCTGGTTTGTGGAGCGCGAGGCCCTCATCCTGGGCATCGCCGGATGGGTGCGCAACAACTCGGACGGCACGGTCGAAGTGCTGGCCCAGGGCACGCGCGATCAGCTAATCGGATTGCGGTCACGGCTGCAGGAAGGGCCGCGCGCCGCGCGCGTGGACGACGTGGAAGAGTCCGAGGCCCCGCCGATCAAGGAACTGAATTCATTTCGCATTGAAGGAGCCTGGTAGATGGCGAGCAAGGCTGCGAGTTGTGATGAGTTGAAAAAGCTGATCCGGGAGGTGCCCGACTTCCCGAAGAAGGGCATCCTGTTTTACGACATCACCACACTGCTCAAGGACAAGCTCGGCTTCGCCACCCTGATCGACGCGCTTTCCGAAAATTACATCGGGAAAGACATTGACCTGGTGCTGGGGATGGAAGCGCGCGGTTTTATCTTCGGCCCGGCGCTGGCGTACCGGCTGAATGCCGGATTCGTTCCCGTGCGGAAACCCGGAAAGTTGCCGGCCGAGACGGTCAGGGTCAGCTACGACCTGGAATACGGCAGCAACGCGCTCGAGGTTCACAAGGACGCGATCCAGAAAGGTCAGCGCGTGCTGATTGTGGACGATCTGCTGGCGACGGGCGGGACGGCGGCGGCCACCGCGGAACTAGCGCACGGCCTAGGAGGGCAGATCGCAGGACTGGCGTTCGTAGTGGAACTCGACTTCCTGAAGGGGCGGGAGAAGCTGGCGCGGTACGACGTCTTCTCGCTGCTGCACTACGACCGCTGAAGGAACTGCCGCTCAGCGCCGCGCCGACTACCTCACCAAAACTTGATAGACCCGGAACAGGCCTACCCAAATTGCCATACTCACTGCTACCGATCCAGTAAACGAAAGAATCGCAACCCAATTCAGGTGCATGGGCTCGTCCGCATCAGGGCGCCACATGGGGGGAGGCCTCCTGTTAAATTGCCTAGGTGGTTTGCAAATCCAAGGCTATCGTAACACCCTTGTAAGCCGTTGAAAATAATTAACACGAATTTTATTTTCCCCTGATTTTCAGGGTCAGGGCTCGCCCCACCGGCGAAAATTCTCGCCTCGCCTGCCCCGCTCGACGGAATCTGGACGCGGATGGTTACCGCGGCTTGGCGGTTGCTGGCTTCGACGTTGGCGCTGAATCGGGGGAGTACAATTTTGTCCCATGGGCAGCCTGATCCAGCCGAGTCCAACTACGCAACCGCAAGAGTCGACGTTCCGCCCGGTGCTCGTCGGCGTGGTCATCGTTGCGGTGGTGGTGGGAATCCTGGTGCTGGTCTTGCGCGGACACCAGAAACCGCCCGCCCAGCCCCCGCCTTATGCCGCCAACCTGAAATTCTCGGATCTCAAGGCGAGCGCGGCGCAAAACTTCGTCGGCGCGACTGTCAGTTATCTGGACGGCACGGTGACCAACGCCGGCGACCAGACCGTCATCCACGCAGTGGTGCAGGTCACCTTCAAAGACGACCTGGGACAGACGGCGCAGCGCGAAGAACTGCCGGTGCGCGTGCTGCGGACGGGCGGACCGTACGACGAAGCGGTGGACCTCAACCTGTCCCCCCTCGCCCCCGGCCAGAGCAAGCCCTTCCGCCTGACTTTCGAAAGCATTTCGGCGCAGTGGAACCATGCGTATCCGGAGATGCAGATCACGGATGTCAGAACAAGGTAAGAGGTCAGAGGTCAGAGGTCAGAGGTCAGATTGCAGAGGTGAAAGCCTCCGGTGCAAACTATCC
>JBASRS010000029.1:0-119551 GCA_049273945.1 Terriglobales bacterium
CGAGTCCGGAATCCCTACTTTTTGTCTTTCTCTTTGGCAGCTTTGCCTTGGGCTACGGCCTGGGCTTTTGCTCCGCGAATTTCGGCAAGGAACGGCTGGGCTGCGGCTGGAGCCGGCACTTTGCCCAACAGTATGGCTCGAGTTGTTACGTTGCTTCCGTACATCGCGTGGCGGGAATCACTGTCTTGGCGGATCGATGCCCCTTCCAACGTGAGCCCCGCGAACACACCCTTGGCACGAGAGTAGGTCAGGATTTCCGTATCCATCTTCCAATCCGTACCGGCCTCGGCATGCCGTCCAACGGGACCCGCCGCTGCTGAAGCGTCTGCTCCAACATGGAAATTACTCGAGAGCAGCCTTTGCATCCCTTTTTCATTCTGAATGATCATTACCAGGTCCACAGCCTCTACCCCGATCTGCAGGAAGGCGTCGGCACGAATCCAGCCTCCGGTTGGGCCGAATTCAGCACTTCTACGGACGGCTCACTCGCCTATGTCTCCGGAGGATCGAGCGTCAGCGAGCGCACACTTCTTTGGGTGGACCGCAAGGGAGCGGCACGACCGCTTCCGGCGCCCCCACGTGCGTACATCTGCCCTCGACTTTCCCCTGATGGCAGAGAGGTGGCCGTCGGTAGCGAAGGCACTGGTCTGTGGATTTACGATTTGGCGCGCGGCACATTGACGCGGTTGACGGATACCGCCGGGCTTTTCCCTTGCCCATTTGGACGTCGGACGGTAAGCGTGTGACTTTTAGGTCTATGGTGACCAGTTCGTTGAATCTCCATTGGATGCCCACCGATGGCAGCAGCGCCGCGGAGCGCCTAACAACGAGTGAAAACATGCAGTCGCCCGGTTCTTGGTCTCCAGACGGTCAAGTGCTCGCCTTCTCGGAAAACGATCCAACAACCGGATGGGACATCTGGGTCCTGAAGCTCGAGGGCGAGCGAAAGCCACAACCCTTCCTCCAGCCGCCGTTCAATGAAGGCGCGCCAATATTTTCGCCCGACGGCCGCTGGCTCGCGTATCAATCGGACGAAACTGGCCGGCAGGAGATATACGTCCGACCTTTTCCCGGCCCCGGCGGGAAGTGGCAGATTTCGACCGAGGGCAGCACGGAACCGATGTGGGCGCGGAACGGACGGGAGCTGTTCTATCGGGGCGGCGACAAGATGATGGCCGCCGCCATCGAGACCAAGCCGGTGTTCGCTGCAAGTAAACCCAAGCTGCTGTTCGAAGGGCATTACGAGAGAGGCATCCTTTCTTTCTCCTTTCAACCAAACTACGATGTCAGCCCGGACGGGCAACGGTTCCTGATGATTAAGGCAAGTGAGCAGGAATCGATGGCGACACAACTGAATGTTGTGCTCAACTGGTCCGACGAAGTCCGCCAGCTTGCACCAGCGGGAAAACGGTAACGCTCACCGCACCACCGAAGCTCGACCACACGAAATCCTCGCGTCGCCCGCCGAACTTGCAGCAGCTCGAAGAGGAGACAAGGAAAGTCGATGTACAAATCCCACTCGCTCAGTCGGCAAGCTGCAGGACCTGGCAGTCTGCGCGCCGTGGAATCCTGTTGTTTTTCTGTCGCGCCGGCGGTTTCTAGGCCGCCGCGCTGCTGTGATCTTCTACAGGCACAAAGTCCCGTTGCCCTCGATCCACAGCGAGCAGATATGCGACCATCTTCCGAGCAACCGCAAGAGTCGCCCGATTGACATTCCCTTTTCCCTTCTCTCGTTGGTAGACCAGGGCCAGCTCATGGTCCTGTCGGGGCGAACTCCGCGTCAAGCATGCAGTGGCAGTTCGCACCGTGCAGGAGGGGCAGGTTGCCGCAACACGAAGAGTCGGCGTAGACCTAAAGTCGAGGAGGTAGCCTGTGATGGCAATCTCCCATCTGCGATTCAGACAATAAGGGCATGGGCTCTGAGTTGCCGATCAAGGGCTTTCGGCTTCTTGGCTTAATTGCCACACCCTTGGGTTATACTCGACGCTGTTCTGAAGGCAGATGGCTGGAGGAAAAAGTATGTTTCACGTAATCTGGTACATTTTTATCGGGCTAATCTCGGGCGTTATCGCGAAATCGGTGATGCACGTGCACATGACGATCTTCTGGACGATCGTCCTCGGCATCATTGGATCGATCGTCGGCGGCGGCGTTACCCACATGTTTTCGCGCCCGACAAATGAAAAATATCATCCCGCCGGCCTCATTTTCTCCACATTGGGCGCGATCCTGGTTCTGTTCATTTGTTATAAGCTGAAGATTCATTTTCCCGACTTAAACCTCGGGCGGAATTAGTTGCGACGCCTGTGGAGTACGTCCATCTGTTTCATGGTTTCTTCCAATCAGTCACGCACTTTAATTCGTCCATAATCTGCCTCAGCCTCTGTTCGCGCCTCGCCTGATCGGTTATTTCCGTTGACTGGGTCGGTCGAGCTGCTTTGGCGGGATGCCGTAGCTAGAGATCTGTCGAGATGCTGTGCAATGTTGACCAGTTTTGCCGCCACATATCGTCGATCATCGTCATCTGGGGCTCGCCGAAGTTTCAGACGTGAGCTCCGTACCTTAATGAGGAACTGGTCCAGGTACCAACGACTGTGGAAAGGAAAGAGGTACCCCTGGGTGTGGAGATCTTTCCAGCAGGCAGCTGTGAAGGCCGGCGTCCCGCGGTTCGGAACGCATTCGCTGCGGCACAGCTATCGTTCTCGGCTGGACGCCGCAGGAACTCCGATTGCCGTGCAACAGAAGCTCATGCGGCATTCGGACATTCGCACGACGCTCAACATCTATGGGGACGTGGTCACGGACGAGATGGCCGAGGCCAACTCCAAAGTGGCCAAGATGGCTCTTTCAAGAGCCAACTGATTTCCGAGTGATTTCGTGGTCTGTAACTGATTGAAAATATGGCGGAGAGAGTGGGATTCGAACCCACGTTACCCTTTCGAGTAAACACGCTTTCCAAGCGTGCGCCTTCAGCCACTCGGCCATCTCTCCGGTGCCGTACGAAGCTGCCGTTGTGATTTTAGCAGCTAGCCCGCGCCGCCTACGGCAGGCACCGCACTCCGCTCTGAGTCTTGAAAACTGGCAACTGGCTACCGGCAACTGAGAACTGGGAACCGAGAACTGAGAACTACTCTTCGCCAAGTTGCTGCGCCAGATAATTCTCGTACGTCATCTCTTCGATGGCGTGCAGCTGCCCTTCCAGGTAGTCGATGTGGTGTTCTTCATCCACCAGGATCTTCTCCAGCAGCTCGCGCGAACCGTTGTCGCCGACCGCGACGCACGCTTTGATCCCGTCGTTCAGCCGCTTCACCGCGGTGTACTCCAGCTGCAGGTCGTTCTCCAGCTGCTGCTTGAGGGTTTGCCCGATGTTGATCTTGAAATAGTCGCTCATGTTGGGAGCTCCATCGAGCAGCAGGATGCGCTCCATCAGAATTTCCGCGTGCTGCATCTCTTCGATGGATTCCTTGCGAGTGTGCTTGGCCATTTTTTGGTAGCCCCAGTTCTCGCACATCTCCCCGTGCAAGAAATACTGGTTGATGGCCGTCAGCTCCGCCTTGAGCACTTCATTCAAGATCGCAATGACTTTTGCGTCGCCTTTCACGGTTCGCCTCTCGAGGATGGAAAATTAGCGCGCCTGAACACTCTGACGCTCACACGCAGGTGCGGCCTGGAGGATCAGTGGCGAACCGATTGTACTAGAAGAAGGAATCAGGAATTGGATCCGGAAGCGGCGGCGGAGGCAGCCTCGGTCGCGCTTCCATTGGTTGGCTCGGCCGGTTTGGGCGGGGCCTCGCTATGCACCACGCGGTGATTCAGGCAATAGAGCGCCAGCTCCAACCGGTCCGCGACCCCCAGCTTGTCGTACACCTTGCGCAGATAATTCTTGACGACCTGCTCGGTCGTTCCCACGCGCAAAGCAATTTCTTTGTTCTTCATGCCTTGAGTGACGCAGGAAACGATCAGCGACTCCTTGGGCGTGAGCTGGACTTTGGGACGCGATCCTGCGGGGCGGAGACCCTGAGTACGAAATGCGTCCAACACCCAGGCAATCGCCCGGCTTTCCAGCCACGGCTCACCCTGGGCAACTTTCCGGAGGCAATCCACCAGCATCTCCGGCTCCACTTCCCGAGACACGATGCCGTGGGCGCCGCGCCGGAACAGTTCCAGCGTCATCTCCTGGTCCGGCTCCTGCAGCACAACCACCAGGCGGCACTTCACGTTTTGCCGTAGCAGATCGGAAACCGCATCGGCCGGGCTCGGATTCAGTGCCGCTTCGAAAATCAGAATGTCGGCTGAAAATTTTTGAATGGCGGTGATCGTCTGGGGCATGGTCTCGGCCTGGCCGACGACCCGGATGTCATCTTCAAGCGCGAAGATCTTGCGCAGCCCCGCGCGAAAAATGGCCTGGCTGTCGGCCACAATGACGCGGACCGTGCCCTTGC
This sequence comes from Terriglobales bacterium, assembly GCA_049273945.1. GTDB lineage: Bacteria > Acidobacteriota > Terriglobia > Terriglobales > Acidobacteriaceae > Acidiflorens. The sequence goes on from JBASRS010000029.1 coordinate 4,443, forward strand.
CGTCGTCGGGCGGCAAGACTTCGTTTTGCTCCACGCTTACCGGAGTGCTCCCCATCGGTCCCCTTGCTTCCTACTTGCGCTCGAACCGGTACTCGTCAATGACCACGCCCACGCCGCGCCGTCCACCGTCCTGAAAACTGCGTACCACGCGGCCTCGGCAGTCCACCTGGACATCGGCTTCCGCGCCGACAACGTCGGCGGGCAGCGAGATCGTGAAATCCACGGCCGAGCCCACCGGCACATCGGCGTCCATGTGGAACAGCACGCCGTTCGCAGAGATGTTTTCCGTCTCCACCGTTTTTCCGCCCGCTCCCGATTTCAATGCGACTGGAAGCTTGATGGGAAAGCGAGGCGCGCCCTGCACATCCGTGTAACCCTTGCGGCTCTTGCTGACTTCACCCACGGTTTGTTTGCCTACGTCAGACACGGTTGCGAGAACCTTCCTTCCCTCTGGTGCCGTTACGCCACCCGATCGAGCGCTGTGCCCATTTCAGGGCGAGATTACACCCCCGCATCTGACTCGCAAAGTTACGGAAGTCATGGAACGGAAGCAGCGAAGTGTCGGTGGTACAGGGACTTAGGGGCGATACGAAAGTGGCTGTGTTGGCCGTCACAGCGGGTTACTGGCCAGTGCAGTACATTCCCCAGTCAAGCATTCAGCGCTCAGCATTCAGCATTCAGTCTCTGAGAGGGTTTGGCATGGCGCTGGATAGGAGGCAGGATAATGAAAGACTTCCGAGACTTGATCGTGTGGCAGAAAGCACACCAACTTACGTTAGCCGGCTATCGGGATACGGCGCGGTTTCCTAGAGAAGAGATCTACGGTCTGACCAGCCAGATTCGCAGGTGCTCCGCCTCAATAGCAGCAAACATTGCGGAGGGTTGCGGCAAGCGGGGCAACAATGAGTTCCAGCGCTTCCTGCACATCGCGACCGGATCCGCAAGCGAGCTTGAGTATCACTTCTTGCTCGCAAGGGACCTCGGCTTCCTCGCCGATGAAGCGTACCGGCACCTCGAGAGTTCGGTCACCGAGGTGAAGAAGATGCTGGCGGGACTCATCAAGAAGATCGAAGCGGACCGATTGAATGCGGAAGACTAAATGGCTCGTTCTGAATGCTGAGTGCTGACTGCTGACTGCTACCGTAGTCCCGGCGCCGCCACCGCCAGCGGAACCCTCTTCCGCGAAACATCCATTACAAACCGGCCACCGTGTAAATGATCTTCACCCTCGTCCCCATCGCCGGCATCCGTCCACAAGCCGCCGATCTCTACTTTCTTTGTCCCCGGCCCAGCCATCTTGGTAGGCGTCCGCCGCTGCTTGTCTACATACGCCTTGATGACCTGGGTCGCCAGCCGCGCCGCCAGCTTCCCGTGCTCGCCGCCTTCAAACAACACACACACGATGATATCCGGATTGCGTCGCGGCGCGAATCCCACGAACCACCCGTTCTGCGCGAAATCTTCGTCGTTCTTATGCTTCGCGCGAAGTGCAAGCGAGACGGTTTGCGCCGACCCGGTCTTGCCCGCAATGTCGATGCCGGGCACGTGCGCCGAGGGAGCTGTGCCCTCCGGCAGCACTACCCGCGCCAAGGCATTCGTGATCAGGTTCCATCCGTTCGAGTCGATGGGAATGTTCTTCACTTCCGTGTAGCGCAGAATCTCGACGTAGCCTTCCGGCAGGCCAGTCGGGTTGACCACGTGCGGCACGACCAAGCGTCCGTCCATCGAGACCGCAGCCACCGCGCGCATCAACTGCACCGGCGTGATCGCGACCGCGCCCTGGCCGATGCCCACGGAAATCGTTTCCCCGGCAAACCACTTCTGTTTGAAGTTGCGGATCTTCCACTCTTCCGAAGGCATCACGCCGCTCACTTCGTTCGGCAGATCAATCCCGGTCTTCTGCCCCAACCCCAGAGCGGTCGCGTATTTTGCGATGCGGTCGATGCCGAGTTTTTCCGCCAGCGTATAGAAGAAGACGTCGCAAGACTGATAGATCGCTTTCTCGATATCGACTGGTCCGTGACCGCTTTTCACCCAGCATCCGAATCGCCGGCCATAAAAAGTGGCGCCGCCATTGCAGTTCACATGGAGCGTCTGGGCAACGCCTTCCTGCCAGCCCGCGACCGACATGATGACTTTGAACGTCGAACCGGGCGCGAGTTGCGCCTGGATCGCTTTATTCAGCAGCGGCTTATCCGGATCGTTGATCAGCTTCGACCACTCTTCTTTCGAAATCTTCACCGCGAAGTGATTGGGATTGAACGTCGGCCGGCTCACCATCGCGAGAATTTCCCCAGTGCGCGGCTCCATGGCTACGATCGCGCCGTTCTTCCCCTCCAGCGCCTGTTCCGCCGCGATCTGCAAATCCAGATCCACCGACAGCTTCAACTGCTTGCCCGGTTCTGCCGGCGTCTCATCCAGTCGTCCCACCTCGCGGCCACGGCTGTCGACGATCGCGCGCCGCGACCCGTTCTTCCCCATCAAAAGGTTGTTGTATTGCTTCTCCACGCCGCTCACGCCGACTACGTCTCCGGGGCTGTAGAGCTCGAACTGCGGCTGGTTGAGCATGTCTTCGCTGACTTCGCCCACGTAGCCAATCATGTGCGCCATGAACCCGTTGCGCGGATACAAACGACGGTGCGCCATGATGGTGTCGAGTTCCGGCAATTCGTTCTTGTGCGACTCGATGAACGCCAACTCGTCGGGTGTGATGTCTTCCTTCAGAAAAATCGGCTGGTAGCGCGGCAAGGAAGCAAAGCGGCGCACGCGTTGGCGCACTTCTTCCGCAGTCAGATGCAGACCCTGCGCAATCAGGTCCGCGTCCGCGTTCAGGTCGCGCGACGAATCGCGCAACAGCAGCGCCGAGAACGACGGATAGTTGTCAACGATGACGCGCCCTTCGCGGTCCAGAATCTTTCCGCGCGGGGCAAGAATCGGCACGTTGCGGATGCGGTTCATCTCCGCCAGCAGCGCGTACTTGTCGCTCTGCATGACCTGAAGGCGCCACAACCCGTAGGCCAGCACCAGGAAAATAGCCAAGATGATGTACTGCACGGCGGTGAGCCGGATGGCGGAGACTTTTTCTTCGCGGCCGAACATCAATCCTCAGATCCCAGGCGCGCGCGGCCCTGTGCGGCAGCGAGCGAAACCGATTGTTCCCGGAGGGTTAACTGCATTGTAACGCGGTTCCTGGCCTGCCCGAAAGATTGCAGCGATAACGAAAGTTTGCCACTCCAATCACTTACAGTCGAAAGTGGCTGCGCCCTCCGGCCATGTCCGAAGGTTGATTGCAACGGGTATCCCCGCAAGCAACAATTAAGGCAAGACTCACGTCTTACCTAACGAACGATGCGGATTCGCTCCTTCATCATCGCTTACGCGCTCGTGCTCGCCATCCTGCTGTTCGCCGACCGCCGTCCCGGTCCAACGCAGCAGAATCGCTATTCGCGCGTGGTCGATCTCACCGGAGCGCAGAACCCGGATCAGGCTGCCAACGCGCCGTCTGCTTCAACCCGCATCATCGCCCCTGCCGCGCTCATCCCCGGAACCTGGTCGGCCGGCCAGATTCCCGCCGAGCGCCTCATCGCGCCGCTGGTAGTCATGGATCTGAAGACGGATCAGACCTCGCAGATCACTCTCGACGAAATCGCCGCCTGGGAATCGCGCCACAACGTAGTTCCGCAGGGAGCCATAGTCGCCATCCGCCGGATCGGCCCCGCGAACGCGATCTCTGCAACCCCGCTTCCCATCACCGCCGAGGCTGCCCAGTTCCTCATGGACGCCCGCTACGTTCTCGGCTTCGCGATCGAATCATCCGCAGACCTCACCTCGGACCGCGCACTCGCCCGCCAACTCGCTCTCCACGGAAATTACGTGGTGGACGGCGCAACCCGTTTCTCGGCTCTCCCTGAAACCGGCTCGCTCGTGATCGTAGCCCCCGTCAAGAACAAGAACGCCGCCGAAGCCCCCGTCCGCATCCTCGCCATGGTGCGGTAAAGCCGTCGCCGCCTGTGCCCCGTTGCCGGTCACCGGTGACCATTTTTCCTGCACCGTCTTCTCTGCCGGAATCATCTACCCTCGCGGAGGCGACCCGATGACCGATCCGCGCTACCCCATCGGCAAATTTTCTTTCGACGGACCCCTGACCGCAGAACAGAAACAGCAATACCTCAACGATATCGAGCAGACGCCCGCCCGCCTACGCGCCGCCGTCAGTGGGCTTTCCGATTCGCAGTTGAATACGCCCTACCGTGAAGGCGGTTGGACCGTGCGCCAACTCGCCCATCACGTTCCCGACAGCCACATGAATGCCTACATCCGCTTCAAGCTCGCCTTGACCGAGGATGACCCGACGATCAGACCTTACATGGAAGACCGCTGGGCCGAATTGCCGGAATCGAGGCAGGCTCCGATCGAGATCTCGCTCGCCCTGCTGGAGTCGCTGCACCGGCGCTGGATTATGGTTTTGCGAAATATCAAAGAGTCCGATTGGAAGCGCACCTTCCGTCATCCTGACCTAGGCCCCATGACTCTGGAGAAAAACCTCGCCCTCTATGCCTGGCACGGACGCCATCACGTAGCGCATGTCACGACCTTGCGGGAGAAGATGGGATGGTAGGAAGGGCAGCTGCCAGCTACGAGCCGCGAGCTTCGAGCAACCCAGTTGTGACACGCTTGCGTTCTTGTGCCTGGGTTGCTCGAAGCCTGAAGCTCGTGGCTCGAAGCCTGCTAAGTGAGGCCTACCTCCCACAGCAGATAGCTCATCGCCTCCCGCATCACCGCCGTAAATCTCTGCCAGAGCGATCGCGGCCGCGATTCTGGACGTGGCGCCACTTCCGCCCGCACTCCCTCATGTTCGAGCAAGGCGCGGATGCGGAACACATGGTAGGCATCGCTTACCGCGATGCACGTGTGCATGCCATTCTTGCGCATGATATTCGCCACGCGCGCCGCCGATTGCGCCGTGTCCGAACTCTGCGTCTCGGCAATCAGATCCTTTTCCGGAATACCGCGCCGCGAAAGGTGGTCGCGTCCGACGCCGCCCTCGCTGAAGTCCGGATCCTGCCCCGCGCCGCCGGTCGTGATCACCACCGGAGCCATGCCTTTCTGAAACAAATCAAAAGCATGATCCAGCCGGGCTTTGTACACGGGCGACGGGCGTCCGGCATATTCCGCCGCGCCGAAGACGACAATCGCATCCGCCGGGTGCGCTGGTGTTTCGCCGGCCGCGCGGGCAATGCGAAATCCGGTCACGCCCAGAAACAGCAAAAACGCACCCGCCGCAGCCAGCAAGAACAGCAACCAGGGATGCCGCGGTGAGGATTTTTCTTCGTGAGGTGAGGTGCGGTCTTCCAACATTCGCTCAGGACAGAGCTTCTACAATTTCTTTCGCGGGGATGGCACCTTCCCGCAGGATTTGCCAGGAGTCGTCGTTATTGAAGTGCACAATCGTGGATAAGGCCGTCCGCGGCGACGCGCCTCCGTCAACGATGAGCGAAATGCGATCCTGTAGCTGTTCGCGCACCTGCTCCGCCGTGGAGCATTCCGCCGCCCCGCTCAGGTTCGCGGAAGTCGCCGTGATCGGAATTTTCGCCGCCCGCACCACCGCCAGCGGAATCTCTGCCGCCGGTACGCGGAGCGCCACGTTCCCGGTATTCGCCGTCACCTTCAACGGCAGGTGCGACGCCGCCGGCACAATCATGGTCAGCGGCCCGGGCCAGAAGCGCCGAGCCAAAATCTGGAAATCCTCCGGCAGAGGACGCGCAAATTCCTCCGCCTGATCCACGTTCTCGATCAACAATGAGAGCGGCTTGTGCCGCGACCGCGACTTGATCTCATACACCCGTTCCACCGCGCGCAGATTGAAGGGATCGGCGGCCAGCCCGTAAAAAGTGTCGGTGGGCATGCCCAGCACCTTCCCCGCCTGAATCTGTTCGGCCGCGTATTTGACCAGCGATGCTTCGGGGCTGTCGGGGTGAATTTTCAGGATTTCCGCGCGCACTCGGTTCCCTTCCTGATTGTGTGGGTAAATAGTGCAATGTACCATACCACGACTGGGCTGCCGAGACGGAGCCGATTCCAACCCAAGACGCGTATTATCCTGATCTTGGAACCAACCCATGAAGCAAGACGCGAAATCTGCCGTGGACGTCGCTGACCGCTCCCGATTGCGCCGCCTCTCCGGCCGCCACAACCCGCGCCTCAAGGAGTTGCGGCAGGCGTTCCGCCGTGGCGAACTGACGCCCCAAGGCGAATGCGCCATCGAAGGAATCAAGCTGCTCGACGAAGCGATTCGCAGCAGCCAGCGCCTGGGTGGAGTGTTCTTCAGCGAATCAGCGCGCCCCCTGGCCGAAAAGCTGCTGCCCCAGATCAACGCCCGCGTCGAAACCCTGCTCCTGCCCGACGCTCTCTTCAACTCGATCGTCCCCAGCGACGCTCCTCAAGGGGTGGCGGCTCTGGTCAAGATTCGCGCCGTCTCGGCGAATCAGTTACTCGAGGGCTCCGACGTTGGGCCCATCGTAGTCGCTGCTGGTCTTCAAGACCCGGGAAACCTGGGCACGATTCTTCGCTCCGCTGAAGCTTTCGGCGCGGCTGGCGTATTTCTGACTGAAGGTACCGCCAGTCCGTACAATGCAAAAGTCCTGCGCGGCTCGGCAGGATCTATCTTTCGCCTGCCCGTCGTCCAGATCGCCTCGGGCGAACTGATTTCGCTCCTGCGCCAGCGCGGCGCGCGCCTGGTTGCGACTTCCTCGCACAAAGGAACTCCGCTACCCCAAGCTACCTGGACTCTGCCCCTGGCCATCTTCATCGGCAACGAGGGCGCCGGTCTGTCACGCGATCTCTTGCGTCAAATGGACGAGACCATCGTCATCCCGCAGGCTGCGCCGGTTGAATCACTGAACGCTGGAGTCGCTGCCAGCATCGTGCTCTATGAATGGGCACGTCCCCGATCCGGGACCTCTTCATGAGCCTATTCGCGCCCATCCCGAACCAGGATTCTTCCGCACCAGGCGCGCGCCCACTCGCCGACCGCATGCGTCCCCGCACGCTCGACGAATTCGTCGGCCAGGAGCACCTCGTCGGCCCTGGCAAGCCCCTGCGCGTGCAAATCGAGCGCGACGACCCTGGCTCGATGATCTTCTGGGGCCCGCCCGGCACCGGCAAGACCACGCTCGCCAAAATCATCGCCAGTGTCACGAAAGCGGAGTTCATCGAGTTCTCTGCCGTCCTCGCGGGCATCAAGGAAATCAAGCAGGTCATGGCCGACGCTGACCGCGCACGCCAGTACGGTACTCGCACGATCGTCTTCGTGGACGAGATTCACCGCTTCAATAAGGCCCAGCAGGACGCCTTCTTGCCCCACGTCGAGAAAGGCAGCATCCGCCTGATCGGCGCCACTACGGAGAATCCATCCTTCGAAATCATCTCCGCGCTGCTCTCGCGAACTCGCGTGTACGTGCTGAAGCAACTCACCGAAGACCAGATCGTGGTTCTTCTGCGCCGCGCCATCGCCGATGCAGAACGCGGCCTCGGCTCATTGCGTCTCGAAACATCCGAAGAAGCGCTAAGGAAAATCGCCGCCTACTCCAGCGGCGACGCCCGCAGCGCCTACAACGTGCTCGAGGTCGCGGCCTCGTTGGCCCAGCAGGCCAGAACGACCGTGATTTCCGACGACATGGTCCAGGAGGCCGTACAGAAGCGCGTTCTGCTCTATGACAAAGCTGGAGAAGAGCACTACAACCTGATCTCGGCGCTGCACAAATCCGTCCGCAACAGCGATCCCGACGCCGCCCTCTACTGGCTGGCCCGCATGCTCGAAGCCGGAGAAGACCCGCTCTACATCGCGCGCCGCGTCGTTCGCATGGCCGTCGAAGATATCGGCCTCGCCGAGCCCGGAGCTCTCGCTCTCTGCATGGCCGCTCGCGACGCGGTGGACTTCATCGGCATGCCCGAAGGCAACCTGGCTCTCGCTCAGGCTGTCGTTTATCTGTCGCTGGCGCCGAAGTCGAACGCGCTCTACACCGCCTACGCCGCGGTTCAGGAAGACGTTGAACGCACCGCCGCGGAACCCGTCCCGCTCCACCTGCGTAACGCCCCCACCGGGCTAATGAAAGGCCTAGGTTACGGCAAGGACTACCAGTACGCCCACGATGTGGAGGGCAAAGTCGCGGGCATGCAATGTCTTCCCGACAGCCTGCGCAATCGCACCTATTACCAGCCCACCAGCGAGGGTATGGAGAAGAGAGTTCGCGAGCGCCTGGAAGAAATCAAAAGGCTCCGGCAGACGAAATCTAATCGAACAAAAAGAGAATCGGAAGGCTGATTCTCGCAATCTGACACGTATACGTAGGGACAGCCGCCTCGGCTGTCCAGCCGAGCGCAGCTCGGCAAGATCGGCGGATTAGGAGGGTGGCCTTGGCTACAACCGCACGCGCGAATTTCGAATTTTCCGGTCCGCCCTCACTGGAACCCCCCGCTCACCGAATTGCGGAACTCGTGCGCCTTCAGAAGTTCGCACAGCGGATCACCGCCAGCCTGGACCTGGACGAGATCGTCCAGCGAATCACCGACGAAGTAGCCGCCTCGCTCGGTTGTGTCGAAATCAACATCTATCTTCACGACCAGCCGAACAGCGAATTGGTTCTCACCGGCACTCGCGGCTGCTCCATCCACGGCAAAGGCCACCGGATGAAGGTTGGCACGGAAGGGATGGTGGGATACGTAGCCGCCACCCGTCAGATGCGTTACGCCCCCGACGTAACTCGCGATCCCTATTACAAGGCCTGCGAGCCCGACATCCGCTCAGAAGTCGCCATCCCGCTCCACGTAGAGGGCGATCTGATCGGAGTCTTCACCGCGTCACATTGCGAACTCGACGCCTTTTCGGAAGCGCAATTGCGATTGCTGCAAGGCCTCTGCTCTCACGTAGCCGTCGCCGTGCAAAACGCGCGCCGCTTTCACGATGAACGCGAGCAGCGCGAACTCATGACCCGCGAGGCCAATGAGGCCCGCTCGATTCAGCAGGCTCTTCTGCCGCGCAGTTCTCCGCTGATTCCCGGCTTTCGTGTGTCCGGGCTCTCGATTCCCGCCGGTGCCATCGGCGGCGACTGGTATGACTTCATCCCGCTCTCCGACGGGCGCTGGGGCCTGGTTCTTGCCGACGTTTCCGGCAAAGGCACCGCCGCCGCGCTGCTCATGTCCGCCACCCGCGGCATGTTGCGTTCGCTCGCCCAAACCGGCTCTGGGCCGGGCGAGGTGCTGACGCGCCTCAACAACATGATGGTGGAAGATTTCCCCTGCGGACGCTTCGTCACCATGGCGTACGCGGAGTTCGATCCCTCAACTCGCAAGCTGCGCCTGGCCAGCGCCGGCCATCTGCCTCCGCTGCTCGTCGAACCTGACAGCCATCGCTGGATCGCGACTCAAGACGGCCTGCCGCTCGGGATCGCTACCAGCAAATTCTCCGAGACGGAAGTCACGCTCGGCCCTCACACCCGCCTCGCCATCTACTCCGACGGCATCACCGAAGCCGCCCTCGACTCCGGCGAAGAGTACGGCCCGGAGAGGCTCCTGGCTCAGATGCAATCGCCAGACGTTTCCCTCGAGAGCCTACTACTCGACGTGAGAAGGTTTGTGAACGGAACCGGCCTGCGCGACGACGCCACCGCGATTCTGATCGGCGCACGGCCCTGAGGGTAGAGCTCCTCATAAGCCTCGCAGTGGCCGAGTCGTCCACATACCCGCTATTAGTCAACTGAAGCAAGGATCAATCGCGGATCACCGCGTTGCAACTCTCTTGAGACAGCCTTGGCTGGCACCCTGCACCATTTTTGGAAAATCGGTAACAAACCCCTGTAACCTTCGCCCCCTCCGCGCCGTAAGCGTATATAGAAGGGGAGAAGATGCCAGTGCTGGAACAGCCTTCCGACGTGCTGCGGCAGTTCTGTCACGGCGACCTCGACGCCTTCGAGGTGCTGTTCCGCCGGCATCAGAGCGAGGTCTATGGCTGGATCGTTCGCATCGTCCGCGATCCGGCCGCCGCCGAGGACCTCACCGTCGAAACCTTCTGGCGCATCTATCGTGCGCACGCCCGCTTTGACCCTAGCCGCAGCTTCGGGGCGTGGTCGCGCCGCATCGCCACCAACGCGGCGCTCGATCATCTGAGGAGCCCTTGGCCTGAAACTGACCTCCGCAACGACCCGCCGTCGCCGCCGTTGCCAGACCCCGGCATCTCCGAGGAGATTCGCCGGAAAACGGCGCGTGCGTTCCGCCGGCTACCGCCTAAGCTGCAGGTCGCGGCCACGCTGGCGCTGATCGAAGAGCAGCCATACAAAGAAATCGCCGAGGCGCTGGGCATTTCAACCGGGGCCGTTAAGTTGCGCGTCTTCCGCGCCCTCCGCCTCCTTAGAAAAGAATTGCAGCAACAAGGAATCGAACCATGAATGAACACGAGCAGGAACGAATCAAGCAATCGCTTAAGAAGTCATTTCCACCGATGAACGCCAGAGTTGGCGCGGAACTGCAGCGCGACCTCTGGCCCGCGATGCTGAAGCGCCTCGAAGCGCGTGCCACCGCGGTTCCGTGGTTTGACTGGGCTCTGCTGGCGGCGGTGGCCGCGTGCCTGGCATTTTTCCCGGGAGCGATTCCGGTGCTGCTTTATCACTTGTAATTGGAGGACAGTATGAACACTCACCCCTATCTTCGTGCCTACATGGCCGGCATTGTCGTGCCCAGCCTGGGTCTGCTGGTCGCGCTGACGGTATTCATCCTGACGCGGCTCGTGTTCCACGTTCCTATTCCCATTGAGCGCGTCATCGTTTTCCCGATGGCACTGGTACCCAATGCGTTCGGCCTCTGGAACATTTTCTACGTGTGGTCCCGGCCGCACCGCCATTTGCCCATCGGTCTGCATGGCGCGCTGCTGCCGCCGGTTCTGGCAGCGATAGGAGCAGTCTCTGCCACTTATGGTGGATTTCTGACGGTCGGCGCGCACGGCGTCACTTGGTTCCAGACTATCAGCGTCCCGTACTTTCTAATCGCGCTCTGGTTCCTCGCCGGCGTGGTGGTCTACTACCTCGTGTGGAAGCATGTGGTGGGATTCTTCAACCAGGTGTTGGGAATCGCGTGAAGGGCAGCCTCCGCGTGGCAGTTGCCCGGCGAGAAGCCTCTCCCTACCCGAACCGCGCTCGGTGCTCTCTCAGAACGCACCGGTCCATTACGACCAACATCCCCGCCTTGCGCGCTTTTTCGGCGGCCCGCTCGTTGATGACGTCTTCCTGCAACCAGATTGCCGGGATCTTCAACCGGATCGCCTGCTCCACGATCTCATCCACGTATTCCGGCCGACGGAACACATCCACCAGGTCAATCTTGTCCGGAACGTCGAGCAGAGAAGGATAAGAATTCTCTCCCAGCGCCTCAGTAATCTGCGGATTCACCGGAATAATCCGGTATCCCTGCAACTGCAGGTATGCCGAAACGCCATGACTGGGCCGTAAGGGACTACCCGATAGCCCAACCACAGCGATGGTCTTGACCCGCGACAGCAGTTCGTAAATAGGATCCGATTGCTTCAAACGATGGCCCTCGCAGTTGCGAGTAGCGAGACACGAGCAGCGATCCAGAATTGCGGTAACCCTGCCACACTCGCTACTCGCCACTTGCTACTCTCTCTTCTTGTCCGCCTTCTGCTTAAACATCCGCAGCGCCAGTTTGCGAATCGTGTCTGCGACCTCCTTGTTCCCCGACAGATTCTTCAGGTCGTGAACCAACAGGTTTTTCATCAAACCCAGCGATAGATCGAGCGGCGTGCGGGGGTTAAATACCAGGTTGCGCGTGATGGCGTAATTCTTCGCAAAGCGCCGCCTGAGCGGGATGGCGCGCAGCACCGCCTCCAGCACATTCTTCTGCTGGGCAAAGTTCTCCACTTCCCCATCCGAGACCTTCGGCGAGTCGAGCACCGCGAGCGCGACCAGCTTCGTGCCATCTCGGATGAGCAGCGAGCGTTCTTCCTTGCTTCCTCGAATCGCCAGCGCGATTCGTCCCTTGATGTCGAGCTTGGCGATCCTCATCAGCGTGGTATCGCGTCTTTCCTCTCCTGACGGATGTGAGGGTTTCTTTGCATGTTTGACGCCAGCCGCGGCGGGTCTGGCAGCGGCCGCGGCGGGCTTAGCTTGATTCTCCGGCGCCGAAGCGGCATGAGCTTCTGTCGCGGGCACCGGCTCAGCCTCCGCTTTCGCTCCGGCGTCCTCCGTCCCTTCATGCAGCACGCGAACCGGCTGGAACGGCTTGTCGGCTTCGACCGCCAACTCCGCTGAGTTCTCCTGAAGATAGTGCGCAATCGCCTGCGCAAGAACCTCGTTGTCGGCCGCTTCTGAATCCGTTTCCGACGATTGCACCGGCACTTCAGTCTCGGGGGCCTCCGGATCCGTCGTGGGCTGTGGGACGGCGGTCGCGTCCAGATCCGCTGCCGTCCCCGAGTCTTCCGCAACCTCGGTTGGGGGCGCTGGTTCAGGGACCGCGATTCCAGCCGGCTTGTCAATTGCCATCATCTCATTGGGCCGCAAGCGCGGATTGGACCCCAGCGCTTCCCTCAAAGTAGGACTGCTTTTCACGCGCTGACTGACCAGCATGGCCTCGACCACGGTGCGTGAGCCCGACGCCGCCAGTTCCGCCAGCTCTTCTTCACTGACGGAAGGGTTCTCCAGCAGGGCGGGAAGCAACACCGGCCGAAGGTTCTTGGGCGAGATCAGATACCCGAGCACCTCCTTGCTTGTCGCCGGATCGCCCGCCACTCCCGCCGAAGCTTTCTCATCCCAGCCCGCCAGGGTCATCCGCGCCTGTTCCGCGAACACTTTGTTATGCAGCGCCAGATGCACTAGGATCTCCATCATCTCGCGCGGTTGCACTGCCAGAGCCCCGCGCGCTGCCGCCTGCATCATTTGCGACGACATTTGCGATTTGCGGACTAGATCAATCATCCGGTGCTGCATGATTCATCTCCCTCGCTCATCCCTGAACCCGGCCCGCACGTCCCTTTCGCGCCGCGCGTCGCGGTTTGACGCCCACCGCCTTCTCCAGTTCTTGAACGGCAATCGCCAGTTCCCGAGTAATCCGATTTGGTTTCCGCCGCTGAAATTCGTCGCTTAACGCGCGATAGTACCAGAGCGTCCCTTCCCGCCCGCCGCTGAATCGTTTCCAGATTGATTCCCCATCTTGACGATAATCGGCAACCACGGTCCGGACGTTATGCAGCTTGTCGGAGGCCGAAACCAGTCGCGTCTCGTGGTCTTCGTGCTTCAGCCTCTGCAGATACTCATTCTTGCGTACCACCCACTCCAGTTTCGGATTGCTGAACGAATCCGTGCAGCCCTCGACAATCTTCGCCACCCGCGCCCCAAACAATCGGCGGACTTCCCGCAACCTCGGCATGCCTCCGCAATCCTCCACTACATCATGCAAAAGTGCGGCGATGGCCATGTCTTCATCACCCCCGCCCTCCAGCACCAGGGACGCTACCGCCATCAGATGCGAAAGATAGGGCACCGCCGACTGCTTCCGCGTCTGCCCCGCGTGCTTCTCCGCGGCATAGCGAAACGCCCGCTGCAGCCCAGGACCAAGATGCGGAGGTGGTGCGCCCGCCCGGCTCACGATTTCCTCTCACCCCTGCGCATCCGCAGATAAGCCTGCATAAATGGCCGGAGATCCCCGTCCAGCAAGCGATCCACGTCGCCCACTTCCAGCTTCGTGCGGTGATCCTTGATCAGCCGGTAAGGTTGCAACACGTACGAGCGAATCTGCGACCCGAAATCGATATCCAGCTTGGAGTCCTCGATCTGCTTCGTGACCTCGCGCTTCTTCTCCATCTCGAACTCATAGAGCTTCGAGCGCAGCATGCTCATCGCCTTTTCCTTGTTCTTGTGCTGCGAGCGCTCATTTTGGCAACTGGCCACGAGCCCGGTGGGCAGATGCGTGATCCGCACCGCCGAATCGGTCGTATTCACGTGCTGCCCGCCCTTACCGCTTGAGCGGTAGGTATCCACCCTCAAATCTTCCGGCTTGATGACGACCTCAATGGTCTCGTCAATTTCCGGCGAGACAAAGACGCTGGCAAACGAAGTGTGGCGCCGCTTCGCCTGATCGAACGGCGAAATCCGCACTAGGCGATGTACGCCAATCTCGCTCGTCAGATAACCGAAGGCATACTCGCCGTTGACCGCAAACGTCGCCGACTTGATGCCCGCCTCTTCCCCCGGCTGGTAGTCATACATTTCCGTCTTGAAGCCCTGCCGCTCCGCCCACCGCAGATACATTCGCAACAGCATCTCAGCCCAGTCTTGCGACTCGGTTCCTCCCGCTCCCGGATGGATCGTCACAATGGCGTTTCTTGCGTCGTTCTCCCCGGAGAGCAATGTCTCGGTCTCAACCCGGTCCACCAGTTCGCGCAGGGCGTCCAGTTCGCGCTGCAAGTCGGTTATGACGTTTTCGCCTTCGCCTGCCAGGTCGAAGTAGGCACCGATGTCTTGGGTTCGCCGCACCAGATCGCCCTCCAGCGACAACACTTCTTCCAGGCGCTTGCGCTCCCGCATCACTTGTTGAGATCTTGCCGGATTCGACCAGAGATTCGGATCGGCTGCCTGCTTCTCGATCTCGGCGAACTGCTGGCGCAGTTTGCCCGCGTCAAAGATACTCCCGGAGGTCGTGTACTTTGGTCTTGAGAGCCGCGTATTGCTGTTCGAGTTCGTCCAACATAGTAGCCAGTAGTCGGTGCCGATTCTGATTGCTGGCTACGGAATACTGGCTACTGACTACCAGCCTTCAAGAATCGCGCAACCATCGCGCCCATAGAAATTATCGCACACAGATATGGGAACCAATCCCCGTGCCGCGTGTAGAACGTGGTACCGGATAGCAGCGCGTAGGGCGCTGCCAGCGCAGTCCGCATCTGGCGCCCGGTGGCCGCCACGATACGACCATATGGATCAACCGACGCCGTCATCCCGGTATTGGTCCCCACCAGCAGCCAGCGCCCGTTCTCAACGGCGCGCATCTGCGTCATCTGCAGGTGTTGCTTCCAGGCGCCGCTGTCGCCATACCAGCCGTCGTTGGTGATGTTCACCAGCACATCGGCCCCGCGCAGCGCATACTCGCGCACCTCATCGGGGAAGATCGACTCGTAGCAGATAACAACTCCGAGCCGTTGTCCGCCGGCGTCCAGCGGTTCCCGCGAATGCCCCCACGCGAAGTTCCCAACCTGCTGCGTCAACATGTCCATGAACGGAAACGCGCGTTTGAAGGGCACATACTCGCCAAATGGCACCAAGTGCACTTTGTCGTAGCGCGCCGTCAGCTCGCCCTCCGGGTTGATCAACCCCGCCGAGTTGAAGAGCTCGCTGACGTGCTGCGGCGACGCTGAAGCGCTCTCCACTCCGATACTTCCGATCAGCAGCCAGGTCCGGCTCTGCCGCGCCAGCGCCGCCACCACCTCGCGGAAACTGGCGTCATTCAGGAAAAACGGCGACGGCGACTCCGGCCACACGATCAGGTCGAATGGCTGCCCTTCTTTTCCTCCCGGTGGATGCAGGCTAATCCACGTCAAGTCTCGCAGCGTCCCCTGAAAGTAATCGGTGGTCCAGCCCTCCTGTACGGGGATATTCGGCTGGACGAGCAGCGCCGTGTGATCCGCAGGCACCGCGGGTGGCGCCAGCCACTGCCCTGCCTGCAGGAGAATCGCCGCCGCAGAAGCCGCCGCCAGCAGCCACTTCCGCCGCTCTTTCGCCATCAGAAACGCCGCCGCGAACACGCCGTTCACGAGCATGATTTCAAACGAGAGCCCGTACACCCCGGTCAGGGTCGCAAGCCGCGTGAGCGTCCAATTCCCCGTCTCCGCGTAGCCGAGCAGATTCCATGGAAACGCCGAGATTCGCGTCCGTGCCAGTTCCAGCACCACCCAGACGAACGGAGCCACCAGCAGCGCACGCCGCTGGCTAGCCTTGCCTCCGCCGACCACTGCCACGAACAGTCCAAAAAGTCCGTGATAGAGGCCGACATACATGCAGCCTGCCAGCTGGACCAGCAGCGCAACGGGAATCGCCAGCCCGCCATACCGATGCATTGCGTCAAACACCCAGTAGCAGCTTCCCGCATACCAGAGAATCCCGCACGCGTAAGCCAGCAGAAATCCCTGCCACGGACTGGCGGGCGCCAGCCGCACCGGTGCGTCCACGTGCAACGTTTCTGGAACTCGGGCACGTAGCAGCGCAATCAGCAGCGGCGCCACCGCAACCCAGCAGAGCCAGTACAATCCGGGCAAGGGAAAAATCAGAACCTGCAGGACGGCCGAGAGCAGCACCAGGCGCCAGGCACTGGAATGGATCTTTCGCACGCCGCAAGAATAGCAAACTCGAATCGCTTCCCGGCATGCCTCCGCTCCCGTCTGTTCTCCAACTCTCGTATCAGATAACATGTTGTGCTTATGTCCCTGTTGCTTCTGCTGCTGGTGCGCATCCTGGAAGGCATGTTTATCGTCGGCTCCATCGGTTCGCTTGTGGTGCTGGTGCTCAGCGCTATCGATGATCTGAAAACGCTGTTTGGTATGGAGGAAGACGCGAACCACCCCTAGGGGCGCCGATCCTGAATGTCCTCACCCATCCAGCCCGCATCGCCGGGTTCGAACCGCGTTCGAATCGTGGTCGCCACCTCGGTGATGCTGACCTTCATCTCCTACTGGCGCGCCGCCGCCATCGTGCTCAACGACCTGGGGTCGTCCGCCTTTTATGCCTGCGGCATCGCCGAGCAGGCGGTCGGCAAGGCGGCGCCCTGGTTCATCGTCGGCGTCATGCTCTTCTCATTCACGGTGCGCGCGGTCTACGTGGAGAGCTGCTCGATGTTTGTTCGCGGCGGCGTCTACCGCGTCGTCAAAGAGGCGCTCGGCGGCACCCTGGCTAAGATCAGCGTCTCGGCCCTGATGTTCGATTACATTCTCACCGGGCCCATTTCGGGTGTGTCGGCCGGCCAGTACATCGCCGGGCTGATCAACGAAACCCTCGCCACGGCCGACGCTCACGGCTGGATCCCGGGCGCTGTCCACAACATTTTTCACGGTACGCCCCACTTCAACGTCAATTGGACTTCGGTGGTGTTTGCCCTGGCCGTCACCCTCTATTTCTGGTGGGAAAACATCAAGGGCATCCACGAGTCCAGCGAAAAAGCACTTCGCGTCATGCAGATCACTACCGTCATGGTGGTGATTCTCCTGGCGTGGTCCGCACTGACGCTGGCCAAGTCGGGATACCAGAACGTTCCTCTGCCCACCCCCGAGAATCTCCATTTCAGCAAAGAATCGCTCGGCTTCCTGAGCCACAGCTTCCCCGAGCAGAGTCTGGCACGCATGTTCGGCGTGCTCGGCATTCTGATGGCCTTCGGCCACTCCGTTCTGGCCATGAGCGGGGAAGAATCGCTCGCCCAGGTCAATCGGGAACTGGCGCATCCCAAGTTGAAGAACCTGAAGCGCGCCGCGATCATCATCGCGATCTACAGCTTCGTCTTCACCGGCCTGACGGCGCTGCTTTTCGTGATGCTGATTCCGGACTCGGTCCGGGTTTCGGTCTACAAGGACAATCTCATCGCCGGCCTCGCCATGTATCTGTGGGGCCCGCCCATCCTGCGCCTGCTTTTCCGCGGATTTGTCGTGGTGGTCGGCTTCCTGATCCTCTCCGGCGCCGTCAACACCGCCATCATCGGCTCCAACGGAGTTCTGAACCGCGTTTCCGAAGACGGCGTTTTGGCCGACTGGTTCCGATTTCCCCATCGTAAGTACGGCACCAGCCACCGCATCATCAATCTGGTCGTCCTGCTCCAGATCTTTACCATTCTCGCCAGCCGCGGCGACGTTTACGTCCTCGGCGAAGCCTATGCCTTTGGCGTGATCTGGAGCTTTACCTTCAAAAGCCTCGCCATGCTGGTTCTGCGCTTCAAATACAAGGGAGAGCGCGGCTGGAAGGTTCCGGTGAATATCTCCATCGCCGGATACGAAATCCCCATCGGCCTGGCTTCGGTCTTCCTTGTTCTCTTTGCGACTGCTCTCATCAACTTGTTTACTAAGTCCGTCGCGACCGTTGCCGGCGTCGCTTTCTCCATCATCTTCTTCGTGATCTTCACGGCGTCCGAACATTTGAACCGGAAAAAACACGCGCTCGTCCAGCAGCAGATGAATGATCAGTTCCAGCTCCTGCAGCGCGACACGGTGGAGCGGAGCGCTCTCAACATTCGCCCGGGCAATGTGCTGGTTCCGGTGCGCGACTACAACACGCTGAACCATCTCCGCTGGGCGCTGGAGAGGATCGACACCCGCGAACAGGACGTGGTGGTGATGTCCGCCCGCGTCAGCCGCTTTGGCGCCGCCGCCTACGATCTCTCCATGGAGCAGATCTTCAGCGATTACGAGCAGACCCTCTTCACCCGCGCCGTGGCGGTGGCCGAGGGCGTGGGGAAACACGTTTCTCTGCTGGTAGTTCCCGCCGGAGATGTCTGGTCGGCGATCGTGCAGACGGCCAACAACCTCGAGTCCTCGGCGGTGGTCGCGGGTCTATCCAGCAAGATGACAACTGCGGAGCAGGCCTTTGCTATGGGCCACGCCTGGGAGGCTTTGCCCGAGCCCAAGCGGCAGTTCGTGCTGCAGATCGTTCGCCCGGACGGCCAAGTCGACTCTTTCCGTATCGGCCCCCACACTCCCACCATGAAGAATGAGGATGTCCTGCTGCTGCATCGCTTGTGGCTGAACATCACCCGCGAACCGGGCTTAGAGAATGTGCACCACCACGAAATCCTGACCGAAGCCCTCACCCGCTTCGCCCACGATTATGCCGCCCGCGACCGCGAGGACATCGTCAAGGAACTTCGCCGGATCACCGGCGAGGGCAGTACTTCCACACCGCGCCGCAGCGCTGGTCAGACCCGCCCCGTGCAGAAGGAGCCCACCCACCCCGGCCCCGATGACGGTCCGCCGGTGGGACCGTAGTTCGTGGCTCGTGAATTCCGGTTGCACCCGCGCGTGCGAACTGCGAACTACGAACTACTTGATCTTCGGTGAACTCTCGTCCGCCGCCTTCTGATCGTCGTCGTGAATCCCTCCATCCTCTTCCGCGTAGAACGACCGGTGCTCGTTGTCCATCTGCTTGGGAGTCATTGTCAATATGAAGCCATCCTTCTGGGAACGGAAACCCACGGTGTAGTCCCCGCGCTCGGTCGAGCGCGCCATGCGCTTGGTTAACGACCCCGTCCCCGCCAAGGCAGGCAGTGATTCTGCGAACTTGTTATGCCGCTTCTTATATTCCTTCTGCGCGCGCAGCACTACTCGCATGTAGCCCAGCGCCTGCGCCTCCGCTTCCGAGCGCGCCGGATCCCCCGGGAACTTCGGCTGATACGTCACCGGAGCCGGAGCCGGCGCTGTAGCGGGGGCCGGGGGCGCGGCCTCCTGTGTCTGAACCGGCTGCGTACCCGGTGCCGGAGCCTGTCCGCTCGCCAGCATTGCTCCCGCCAGGCACACCGCAACTGCCCCTGCCCAAAATCGCTGAATCCGCCTCTGGCTCACCGAGAATTCCTCCTGCAGACCGCCTGGTTGGACGTTACCCACGTAATTTCCGTTTAGTACCAATCGTTCCAATTCCATTCCAAATCAGGCAATCTTCTATTTGGATGCAATCCTAACAGGGAAACCAATGAAAGCTGCAGTCGCGAGAAAGCCGCTCATTCGTATCGCCGTTGTGGAAAGCGATCCACTTCGGTTCGTGGGATTCCGCGCACTCTTCGATTCCGAGCCCGATCTGGAATTGGTCTCCGCCTCGCTCGCCGACCTGGGCCAGCTTCCCAACATTGATCTTGTCCTGCTCGGGAACCGCTCCGGCCAGAATCTGTTCGACATCATGGCCAGCCTGAAGGCCGTCCGACCCGACCTGCGCATCATCGTCACCGGCTCGGGCATGGATGATGAAAGCGTCCTCAAGGCCATCGCTGCGGGCGCCAAGGGCTATGTGGACGAAGCCGCTTCGCCCACTGAATTTGTGCAGGCTTTACGCGTAGTGAACCAAGGTTCCGTCTGGGCCCCACGCCGCGTGCTCTCGACCTTCATCGAACGCGTGACTGCTTCACCCGGCCGCATCTTCCCCGCCGGCCGCGTCACCTTCACGGATCGCGAAAAGGAAGTTCTCGAAATGCTGGTGGCTGGCCGCTCCAACAAAGAAATCGGAGCCGCGCTCGGTATCGAAGAGCGAACGGTCAAGGCCCATGTGGCCAAACTGATGCGAAAAGTAGGCGTGCAAAACCGTATCGCCCTCTCGGTCCACGCCATCACCCATTCGCTGGTGACTGCGAAGTAGTTGTAGCGCCGACGCCCTTACCGGAGGAGTGTCCGGCCGGCGCCGCGCCGGTCGTAGTCCCTGATCGCGACTACCTCCTGTCCTTCCGCCCTTTCCAAAGTTACTCGAGGACAGTGACCCTCGTAATCTTGCCGCCCCTATCCGCCTGCCGCATACTCGCCTCACCTACCACAGAACCTGGGAGACGGGGTTGGGAGTGGAGATTAGGGTCGCCACTGTCAGCCCCGATTTTTTTGCTTTCATAATCCCGGCTCACTCTGACTACTAGTCGCCTGCCTCTCACCTCGCATCCTATAGAATTAGGACAGTTCCAATCTCCCAAGTGAGGCATCATGCGAAAGCTCCTGGCTCTGGCGTTAGCTCTCTGTTTGCTGACCACAGTTCTCTCCGCTTCTGACGAAGACACCAAGGCTGTCAAGCGCGTAGAGTCGGCAGCCACCGTTCTCGACGAAATCCAGTCCGCGCCCGACAAGGGCATGCCCGAAGAAGTGCTCGGTTCCGCGGAATGTGTGGCCGTAATTCCTACACTGCTGAAAGGCGGCTTTATTTTCGGCGCGCGCTACGGCAAAGGCGTAGCCAGTTGCCGCACCCCCAAAGGCTGGAGCGCTCCTGCCTTCTTCACCATCGGTGGCGGCAGCTTCGGCCTGCAGATTGGCGCCGAAGCCGTAGATCTCGTAATGTTGATCATGAACAAAGAAGGCATGAAGAACCTGCTTTCCAGCAACTTCAAGCTGGGCGCTGACGCCAGCGCCGCCGCCGGCCCGGTAGGACGCCACGCCTCCGCCGACACTGACTGGAAATTGAAAGCCCAGATCCTCACCTACTCCCGCGCCCGCGGCGCCTTCGCCGGCCTGGAACTCACCGGCGCCGTCGTCAAGCAAGACAAAGACAGCACCCGCGACTTCTACGGCCGCATGGTCCCGTTCAAGACGTCACTGGAAGGAAACATCGACCCGCCCCAGTCCGCCTATCCGTTCCTGAACACCTTGGCCAAGTGGGCGAAAGCAGCCGAAGCTAGGTGACCTGCCTGTGCTTGTGTGGGGGCGGGTCTCTGACCCGCCCGGCTTGGTCAAAGGACCCGGCCCACACCCACCTTGCAGAGTGCGCCTCCAACCCCTAAACTCCCGCACAGTGCGTGAACGTCTCGAATACTGGATTGTCTGGCTGTGGGTAAAGACGGTTGGCCTCCTTCCCCGCCCACTGGCCCGCGCCCAAGGCATCACTCTCGGCCTCATCGTTTACCTCCTCCACGGACGCCTGCGCCGCGTCGGTATGCGCAATCTCGCTCTGGCTTTTCCCCAGATGTCCCCCCGTGACCGCCGCCGCATTCTCCGAGGCACGTACGTCTCCCTGGGACGCCAGCTCGCCGAAGTCTGCCTCTTCCCTCACTACACTCGCGAAAACGTCAGCCGCATCGTCGTGTACGACGGCTTCAAGAACTTCGAGCGCGCCTTTGCGAGTGGCAAGGGCGTTCTTTTCCTCACGGCTCATCTCGGCGCCTGGGAACTCTCCGCCTTCGCCCATTCCCTGCAGGGCCACCCGCTCTCGATCGTCATGCGCTCGCTGGACAACCCCCGAGTCGACCGCTTGATCGAGGGCTACCGCACCCTGCACGGCAACCGCACCGTGGACAAAGACGACTTCGTCCGCGGCCTTCTCGCCGCCATGCGTAATGGAGAAACCGTAGGCATCCTGATGGACACCAACATGACTCCGCCGCAGGGCGTCTTCGTAGATTTTTTCGGCATCCCCGCCTGCACCGCTAGCGGCCTTGCCCGTATCGCTCTGCGCACCGACGCCGCCGTCGTCCCCGGCTTCACGGTCTGGGATGCAAAGCTCCGCAAATACATCCTGCGCTTCGACCCCGCCGTCGAACTCGTCCGCACCGGGGACGATCAAGCTGACGTGGTCGCCAACACGGCAAAATTCACAAAAATCATCGAGGATTATGCCCGCCGCTACCCCGACCAGTGGCTCTGGGTCCACCGCCGCTGGAAAACGCGGCCCGAAGGCGAGCCGCCGCTGTATTAATGGTTTCAAGACTGGCTCTCGCAGCAAAAACCCATCTGACCCCAGATAGTCCATACCTTTCACATGCTGCGATGAACCATGTTCGACCTGGCCTTTGGGTGGCGCAGCGCTTGGAAGCGCTGCGGTAAGGGAGTTCCTTCCAACGATGGCTTCAGCCGCTGAGGTCCATGCAGGTCCGACCTGCCCTCTCCATTGCGGACCCTGCCCGCTAACGCGACAATAAGGACCATGAAACAAACTCTCGGTGTTCTAGCTGAAAAGCTGGGAGGTCGCGTACTCGGCGATCAGGCGATCGCCATAGCCAACGTGGCCAGTATTACTTCCGCTGCTCCAGATTCATTGGTCTTCGTCGAGGACCTGAAGAATCTGGAGCGCTCTCTCGGCTCCCCCGCCGCCGCCATCATTGCGGGAGAGTTCGCCGCGAATGCCGCTGCCTCCAAACCGCTCTTGATCTCTTCCCAGCCTCGTCTGACCTTCGCCCGAGCCGCGAAACTCCTCTACGACACTGGCAAAGTGCAAAGCGCCATCCATGCCTCCGCCATCGTTCCCGCCTCCGCCCGCGTCGGTAAGAACGTCGCGATCGGCCCGGGTGCCGTCATCGGAGAGCGCGTCAAAATCGGCGATGGGAGCTCAATCGGCCCTGGTTGCGTGATCGGCGACGCCGTGCAAATCGGCGCCAACTGCCGCTTCGACGCCAACGTCACAATCTATTCCGGCACGACGCTCGGCGACCGTGTCGTCGTCCAAGCCGGCGCCGTTTTGGGCAGCGAAGGCTTCGGCTACGTCCGCGACTCCCAGACCGGACGTTACGAGCAATTTCCCCAAATCGGACGCCTGGTCATCGAGGACGACGTCGAGATCGGCGCAAATTCCACCATCGACCGCGGCGCGCTCGACGAAACCCGCATCCGCCGTGGCACCAAAATCGACAACCTGGTGCACGTAGGCCATAACGTGCAGATCGGCGAGGATGTAGTCATCGCCGCCCAGACCGGCCTCTCCGGCAGCGCCGTGGTCGAAGACAACGTCATCATCGGCGGCCAGGTCGGCATCGCCGATCACGTCCGTATCGAAGCCGGCGCGATCCTCGGCGCACAAAGCGGCATCCCATCGAAGAAGGTGATCCGCGGCAAAGGCATCGTTTTCTGGGGAACTCCGGCCCGCCCCATCCGGGAGTACCTTAAGGAGTTGGCGTTCCTATCGCGAGCGGCCCGCAAGCATCGTGGAACTGAGAACTGAGAACTGGGAACCGAGAACTGATTCATGTCCATCGTCGTCATCGGCGGCCACTCCCGCAGCGTCGGCAAAACCAGCGTCGTCGCCGGCCTGATCTCTGCCCTGCCCGCCTTCCGCTGGACCGCCCTAAAAATCACCCAATACGGACACGGCATCTGCTCCGCCAACGGCGAAGCCTGCGACTGCGCCACCGCCGACCATGCCTGGGCCGCCTCCGAAGAAAAGAACCGCGACGGCACATCCGACACTTCCCGTTTCCTGGTCGCCGGCGCCGCGCACTCCTGGTGGGTCCGCACCGAGCAGGGACGCCTCGCCGAAGCCATGCCCCGCGTCCGCCAGATTCTGGCTGGAACACAAAACGCCATCATCGAATCGAACAGCGTGCTCCGTTTTCTAAAGCCCGACCTCTATCTGACCGTGCTCGACCCGCAGACCGCCGACTTCAAGACCTCTGCGCAAACTTTTCTCGACCGCGCCGACGCCGTCCTGCTCCACACTGCCGACAACGCCGAGATCCCCGCTTGGGAGCGCGTCTCACTGAAACCCGTGGCAGACCGCCCGATCTTCGCGTTCCACCCACCGCAATACGTCACACCCGAAGTAACAGACTTCGTCCGCCAACGCCTAAACAAGTCCTAAGGTCTTTCTCTGCGAACTCCGCGTCTCGGCGGTGAGACTCACCCCGCATACATCCCGATTACTCGCTCAATCGCCCGCCGGCACACCGCGCAGAACGCGTTATGCCGCGTGAACATGATGCAGTCCACCTCGGGACGGTAATACCCCTTGGCTGCGTAATTCGCCCCTTCGAAAGCGCCCACCTTGCCGGCATATTTCTCGAACCGAAACAGGGCCTCCTCCTTTTCGCGCTCTTTGCGGAAGAGTTCTTCCATCTCCGACTCAGGTTTTCCCGCGGCCCGCAGTTCCCTGCGCTGCTTCTGAATTTCTGTCTCGAAGCGCTCGAACTCGTCTTTCGCCCACGGCGTAGGAAGCGGCGTTCCGGGCGCGACCAGGTCTTTCCATTTCAGGTTCGCGGGATCAAGCAAGGCGGTCGCATTCGGCTCCCAAGGCTCCGTTTTTTTCTCCGCCGGCAGGTACGCCACATCCGACGTGTAGTACTCATCCGCCAGGGCCGCAAAATGATGCCCGAATTCATGCACGCCGACATATCCCGCCCATCCGTTATCGATGGCGACGGTCGCGTATTGGTTGAAGATTCCTCCGCCACCGTAGGTTTTGCCGTTGACCAGGATCTCAATGAACTCATACGGCGCAAACGAGGCCACATCGCGCAGCGTCCGGTTCTCCATGGTCAGCACGTAGCGCTCGCTGTCGAACGTGTCGTAGGTAGCGCCCAGCGGCGAGCGACGGTAGATTCCGCTCGAAGGACGCGCGATCCCCGATTCTTCCGCCGGAGGACACAGTCCCCACACGTTGAAATCTTTCTGGTGCTCGCGGAACGGTGAAGTCGAGAAGAGCTTCTCCAGAAATCGGCGAGCATCTTTCTCGAACTTGCTGCGCTCCGCCGCCGTGTAGCCATCGCCCATCACCAGCAGGTCAACCTTGGTTGCCGGATCACCCATCTCTTGCAGCTCAATCAGCGGCCCCGGCGCGGGCGGACGTGAGCGGTCCACGAACTTGTCCTTCGGGTCGACCACCGTCTTCCAGACTTCCTGGAAGCTCCCACCCTTGCGCGCTTTCAGCGAGACGTCCACCGCAACCGCGGGGCTGGGAAAACGGAGCGACTCGGAAAACGTCCGGTTCGCGTGCAGCGCTTCTTCGGTATCGCGCCACTCGGCAAAGGCGGAATTGAATCCGCGCGAGTACACCAGCTTCCCGCTCTGTTTCTCGCGAACCTCGAACAGGTAGTTGCCGAGCCCACTGTCATCGATCGCTTTCGCCGGATTTCCCGGCCACTCCAGCGGTTCGAGCACAGTCCGATCCAGGCTGAACCATTCCTGCTGCGCATTGCCGGTGTGGTAGTAGTCCACGCGCAGGGTGCGTGGCGCGGCAAAACTCAGGGGAGAAAACAGCAGACAGAAAAACACAACGCGAAGCATTGGGCTCATGGAGCGTGTCCTACCGTCGGGATGTAGCGTCACAGTCAAGACGTGGAATCATCGGCTCAGCGGATTTGGGAGCACGCGGCTGGAGGCGAAGTCGCAATCAAGATTCTGCCCGCCGCCTTCGCGTCCGACACCGAACGCCTTTCTCGCTTCGACCGTGAGGCGAAGCTGCTGGCTTCACTTAACCACCCCAGCATCGCCCACCTCTACGGGTTCGAAAGTGCCCACGCTCGGGGACGGTACCACTGCCCACCTCCTCGCCATGGAACTCGCCGAGCGAGGACCTGGCGGCACGGCTGAATCGCGGGCCGATCCCGGTCGACGAGACAATCGGCATTGCCTGCCAGATCGCTGAGGCGCTGGAGGCCGCACACGAGAAGGGTATCGTCCACCGCCACCTTAAACCTGTCAACATCAAACTCAACCCCGACGGCAAGGTGAAAGTGCTGGACTTCGGGCTCGCCAAGGCCATGGACTCAGTGACTCGTTCCGCGCCCGACCTCGCGCACTCCCCAACCATGACGCCCAGAGCACGCAGGCCGGCGGGATCCTCGGTCCCGCGGCCCCCAGCTTTTACAAACTCAACTAGTAACCGAAAATGTCCTGCGGAACCCCCACCCTTTGCGCGTGTTTCCGGTGAAGGGTGGGGATTTGAATTAGCCAGATCATCTGCGACCCGAGCCGCGCGAGTATGCATCCCCGACTTCTGAGCTCTTACCCTGACCTCTGCATTCCCTCATTCGCCGACCAGAAACTTGCATTGCGCTGGAGTCAGCGGCACGACGCTCAGTCTTCCCTGACGCACGAGAGGCGAGTCCGCAAACAACTTTTGCTCCTTGATCTCCGCCAGCGTCTTTGGCTTTGCAATCGCCTTCCCCGCCTGGATCCTCACGAGCGGACTTCTCGGATCACTAACCTCGACCGACTCGACGGTCGCCGTCCCCATCGCGCTCTTCTCATCGCCGGTGTGATAGATCACCAGACGGTCGCCCGGCTTCATGGCACGGAGGTTCTTCAGGGCCACGGGATTCGTCACTCCGTCCCAGATGGTCGCCCTCTCCCTTTGCAAGTCTGCAAAGGAATATACGGACGGCTCGGTTTTCAGAAGGTAGTCCATGGCAAGATTGTAAACACCCCGAACGCATACCGCGAGCCCCAGGCGATCCAAGCACACCAGCGGCGCGGGGTTTCACTCGCTTTCAACACAGAGACAGCTGCTGGCAGTCTGTATTGAGACGAAAAGCGCCCAGTTGCACAAGACAGTGACGCACATAGATGGCCTGCGATCGCTTGTGAGTAGCGACCAATCTAGCCAGCGATGAAATCCAGTAGGGCAGACCAAAGAGCAGTTCCATAATTCATAACTCGCCGCATCCTCACGGTTGTAACCTCCCGTCCCGCAACGAGTATTTCTCCATGGCCAGGAGTGGTGTAATTCGTGCCTTGTTACAGAGTGTCTGACCAAGATCAATACGGGGAGACAGTTAACAACATTTTGTCTCAACCACTTAGGTCTTGAGGGGAGGTTCGATCTTGAGCGCGAAGTCAATCCACAAAGTTGTCAGTACATTACCGTCTGTTTTGTTTTTCGCCGGGTTAAGCACAGGCCAAACAACCAAGGGCACAATCTGCAATCTGACCTCTAACCTCTGCACTTGAATCACGCTGTCCCCGTGTTGGCCAGTGCTTCCACTGCTTCCCAGGTGGTGGGAAAAGTCATGAAAAAGTTGTGCACTTTCGTGATCTGCAAAACCTTTTAGGACTCTGGGTGTCACGCCGGTCAGAACCAGGCACCTTCCCGTTTTCTGATGCGACACATAGGCGGCAACCAGCGAGCCCAGCCCCACCGAGTCGATGTAAGGCACATCGGACAGGTCGAGAATGATGGTCTCTGCGTTCTCGTTGCGAACCGCCCGTTCGAACTGAGGCGTGGTTTCAACGGTCAACGGGCCACGCAGCAGCAACACCCGCTGCTCGTCGGTCACGCCCGCATATCGCTCGACTGTCAGTTCCTGGGCAACCATGGCAGGCGATTGTAGGTCACTCGGCCCTGTCTGTCATCTCGCTCCCGGCCGAAACAGGCGTTAGACCGGCCTTCTAGACCAAATTGCGAAGCCCGGAAAAAGAACGTTGGCATGCCGGCGGGCGCGAATCCCTACGTCAACCGGAACTCAATTGTAGCAGGGTATCGGGGCCGCCGAGGCGACGGGCTGGTAGGCGGAGTCGCTCTTACTTCCGCAATCTGACTTCTTACGTCTGCAATCCTACTGGGGCTTCTGCTCGGTAGGCTTCTGCTCGGGCTTCTGTTCTGCCGGTTTCCGCTCGTCTTTCTTCGCCTCCGGATGATCCTCGTAAATCGAGTACTGTCCCTGCGGACGCTTCAGTCGAATGGTGATCTCTATCTCCGGCTTGTTAACGTCATAGTCTTCCCCAAAAGTCTGGAAGCCCTGCGCCAGTACCTGCACCCGCAGCGGGCCATACGGGATGCCGTCGAAACTGGTCCGCCCCTCGGTGTTGGTCTTCAGCTGAAAGCCCGTGTTCTTCTGCTTGCCCTTCTTATTCACCGGATGCATGATCACGCTCGCGTTCTTAACCGGCTTGCCGTTGTAATCCCGCAAAACGACAAACGCCAAAGCCGCGTATTGCTCATCATCCTGCGCCACCGCCACGTTCATCCCGAATCCAACCAGCAGAAGCAACCCCATCACAACCGAGAGACTTCTTCTCATGGTTCCCTCATTTTAAGCAGGACCCCGCCTCCTGTCACGGAGCCACCGAAGTCCATCACGCAAAAGCTCCGCGGGCCGATCCGCCCCAGCCCAGCGCTCTTAGTGCTTGCTAGGGGCGAGAGAGGTCAAAGACCCAAGAGGAGATCTCCCATCGCCGCATTGGCATGCCATAAACATCGTCCTTGCAATGACTTAAGGATTGTCACGGACAACCAAGCCTAGCTGCAAGAAGGCATCCACTTGACAGCCTGCCACTCATATTTCTATAATTAGCACTCAACGGTCTTAAGTGCTAACAGACCGTAGAATTCCTGGGAAACCCCAGCATTCAAACCCGCTCAACCTCACTGAAAGGAGTACGCAAGCATGGCTACGAAGTTTACCCCGCTGCATGACCGCATCCTGGTCCGTCGCGTGGAAGAAGCCGAAACCACCCGCGGCGGGATCATCATCCCCGACTCCGCGAAAGACAAGCCGCAGGAGGGCGAAGTCATCTCCGTCGGCAAGGGCAAGATCAGCGAAGAAGGCAAGGTTCGTCCTCTCGATGTGAAGGACGGCGACCGCATCCTGTTCGGCAAGTATTCCGGCACCGAAATCAAAATCGATGGCGAAGATTTCGTCATCATGCGCGAAGAGGAAGTTCTAGGAGTCCTCTCCGGCGCCGCCAAGAGAGAAACTGCCGGATCGCGCAAGTAACGTGTAGGACCGGGTCTCTGACCCGGTCGCCGAGCGCAGCGAGGCCCGGTCTTAGGTTGTTCCTGAGACCTGACCCCTGACACCTGGTTTCAAAAACTTCCGCAGGCGCTGCCTGCAAATAGGAGCAAACGCAATGGCAAAGCAGATTGTTCACGGAGAAGAGTCCCGCCAGGCCATTCTCCGCGGCGTCAACCTTTTGGCTGATGCCGTGAAGGTCACTCTTGGCCCGAAGGGCCGCAACGTGGTCATCGAAAAGAAATTCGGTTCGCCGACCATCACCAAGGACGGCGTCACCGTAGCCAAGGAAATCGAACTCAAAGACGGCCTCGAGAACATGGGCGCGCAGATGGTTCGCGAAGTTGCTTCAAAGACTTCCGACGTAGCCGGCGACGGCACTACCACCGCCACCGTTCTAGCGCAAGCGATCTACCGCGAAGGCGTCAAGACGGTCGCGGCCGGCGCCAACCCGATGGCCATGAAGCGTGGCATCGAGAAGGCCGTGCAGGTCATCAACGGCAGCGTCGACAAAGACGGCAACCGCATCAAGGGCGAGCTGGACAAGTTCTCCAAGCCCGTCACGGGTGAAATGATTGCGCAAGTCGGCACCATTTCCGCCAACAACGACGACACCATCGGACACATCATTGCCGAAGCCATGAAGAAAGTCGGCAAGGATGGCGTCATCACGGTGGAAGAGTCGAAGACGCTCGAGACCCAGCTGGACGTAGTCGAAGGCATGCAGTTCGACCGCGGCTATCTGTCTCCGTACTTTGTGACCGATCCTGAGCGCATGGAAGTCTCGCTCGAGAACGCGTACATCCTGATCAACGAAAAGAAAATCAGCTCGATGAAGGACCTGCTCCCGCTGCTCGAGCAGATCGCCAAGGGCGGCAAGCCGCTGCTCATCATCGCAGAAGATGTCGAGGGCGAAGCGCTCGCGACCCTGGTCGTCAACAAGCTGCGTGGCACGCTGCAAGTCGCGGCCGTCAAGGCCCCGGGCTTCGGCGACCGCCGCAAGGCCATGTTGCAGGACATCGCGACGCTCACCGGCGGCAAGGCCATCACCGAGGATCTGGGCATCAAGCTGGAGAACGTTCAGATCAGCGATCTCGGCCAGGCCAAGAAAATTACCATCGACAAGGACAACACCACCCTGGTCGAAGGTAAAGGCAAGCCCGGCGACGTGTCGGGCCGCGTGAAAGAAATTCGCGGGCAGATTGACAAGACCACCAGCGACTACGACCGCGAGAAGTTGCAGGAGCGGTTGGCGAAGCTGGTCGGAGGCGTAGCCGTAATCAAAGTCGGCGCCGCCACCGAAACCGAAATGAAAGAGAAGAAAGCCCGTGTCGAAGACGCGATGCATGCCACTCGCGCGGCCGTCGAGGAAGGCATTGTCCCCGGCGGAGGCGTAGCCCTGGCACGCTGCGTCGCGGCGCTCGACAAGCTGAAGCTGGAAGGCGACGAGCAGATCGGTGTCAACATCGTGAAGCGCGCCTTGGTAGAGCCGTTGCGCCAGATCGCCGAGAATGCCGGCGAAGAAGGCGCTATCGTCCTGGGCAGGGTGAACGACTCGAAGGACAACAACTTCGGCTACAACGCTCTGACCGGCGACTACGAAGACCTCGTCAAAGCAGGCGTGCTCGATCCGACTAAGGTCGTGCGCACCGCTCTGCAAAACGCCGGCTCCATCGCCTCACTCATGCTCACCACCGAAGCCCTGGTCGCGGAGATCCCGGAAGAGAAGAAGGGCGCTCCGATGGGTGGCGGTCACGGCGGCGGCATGGGGGACATGTACTAAGGACAGCGATTAGCACTTAGCATTTAGCTGTTAGCTTGAAACGAAGCCCCGCTCACAGAGCGGGGCTTTTTGTTGGGCGAAACAGAGTCCGGACTCCACCGCCTGCAGGAAACCCCGGGCTTAGGCCGCCCGCGCCCGCCGGGCTGCGGAGCGCTGCCACTTCGGCTTCGGCTTGGCACGTTGTTCGCTCCGATGTTGCTCGCGGTCTTCGCGCGCGAAGCTCTTCTTCTTTGCCTCGGAACCGAAGATCTGTTGCCACTTCCCATTCTTGAAGATGATCTGGTAACCACCCGAAAGAATCTGAAATGGTTTGGTGACCTTGTCTAGTTGGTCGAAGCGCACCGACCCGGGCTTGTGGAAATCCTCGAAATACGACGGGTACACGAAGTCACTCATCTCGATACCATCGACCGCGAAGCTCAACGCCTCAACCGGGTCCGCACTCTCGTAGGCATAGACGGTCTTCGGATTGGGCCCCGTCGTCATTAGATTAATGGCCGGATCGACCAGCATCTCCACGAGTTCGTGCGATGCCGAGACACTCACCAACTGCTTGTCGTCGAGTGTGGTCTTGACGAAGACCTTGGAGATCGGCAACCCGTCCGGAGTCAGCTCATGATAGGCCAGTGCGCCCGCTTGATCGGCATTGTCCAGAAACACCACCGCCCACGCGCCCTTTTCGAAGTCGGTAGTTTTGATCAGCTTCGCGGGTGTGCCCCACACGGGCGCGACAAAGTTATCCACATAGGCCTGCATGGCGGTGATCAGATTGTCAAAGTCGACCTCGAGATCCGTGGTCGCCTTGTTGAAACAAGCAATAGTCGGAACTTCACCCTGGTTAAATGCGCCAAATACCGTGGTATTCATGAAAACCTCCCTTTTCAAGAGTCTTCGCAAGTGTTAGTTGATTACTACCGTGGGAAGGGGCCCTGGGCCGAGGAAGTGACTGCAAGTATGCGCGTGTGCCCGACCGCTGTCAACACTACCGTCCAACGTATCCCCGTGTTGCAGCAATGCACGCGTAGGGACCGCCGCCCCCGGCTGTCCGCGAGCGCGACACGGCGGCATGGGAGACCTGTACTAAGAGCAGCTACGAGCTTCGAGCTACGAGCTGTGAGCTTGAACCTGAGCCCCGCCGCGAGGCGGAGCTTTGGTTTCGACACAATTCACTAAGAGCCGCAATCTGCGTATTATTCTCCGCCGCTCGAATTCCCGGGCTTAGCTTTTCCTCGTTTCTTCGGTTTAACCTTGCTGTCAGTGGCGCAATCCGCGGTCCCCTCTTGCTGAACCGCCACGATAATCATTTCGTACGGCAGACGAGTCGTTGCCGGTTCTTCGGTCGCCATCACCGCGACTTCGGATAGGTTTACGCGAGGTATGCCAAGGACCTGAATGCGGTCTCCCGTGGACAGTTTGGCCACCTCGCACGCCGGTCTGGTGCCCTTCACGAACACCATGCGACGTGCGTCTTGGGTGACCGCTTGCTCGTCATCGTCGGTGTCGAACACGTTGGCCAGCACGAACAACCCGTCGTCCCCTTCCTGGACAGCACCGGCCAGCTCAATCACAAACTCCGCGTAGTTGTACTTGCCTATACAACTGATGGTTGGTTTGGTAAAGGTAATCCTGTAACCCCACGCGACCGCGCTGGGGCTTTTCTTGCAGCGCCGGTGTAGGGACGGGTGTCCGACCCGTCCCGCCGAGCGCAAGCTCGGCACCATGGACGTATTTCCTCTCGTAGACTTTTTCCCAGGTTGATAACCAACCACCTGCAACGTCTATTGCCGCATGTGGGAGGACCCTGTGATGAATCGCCAACTCTCGTCGTTCCCACGCTTCTTTTCGCTTTGTGCGGTATGAGCATCGGCGGGTGGCCCACCTCTCGCCCGCCTTTCGAGAGGTGGGATTCCACGTCCCTGTCCGGCCTCGGGCTTAACGTTTGATTGAGAAGGTCACATTTACGTGGGTGCCGTCATCCTCGGTTCCGAGGCTTACCACGACGGTGCGCTTGCTGGCTTTGTCTTCACCGGAGACCATGCCTCCGACTTTTCCATCGGAGTTGCTGGTCATGTTGGACACGGCAAAGCCCGCCGATTTCATAGAGTCCCCATAGAACGATATGACCTTGTCGGCCGCGTCCTTGGTCACAAACGTGTAGGAACCGGTCTGCTCCTCGCCGCTGCTGGTTGAGAATGTGTTTTGCGGAGATGATCCGGGATACACGGGCACCCAATCGGGCGCTTTGTCCGCGCCGCTGCCCATCTTCATGGTGCCTTCGGAGGTTTTCATCTCCATGCTGGCGTTTGCCCCCTCACCCGTGGTTGTGAGTGAGGCGGTTTTGCCGTTCTCGTCGGTAATGACCATGGCCTTCTTCTGCGGGTCGAACTTCATGGTGACGACCTTGCCGGTTTTCTTGTCGCGGACGACGATGGTTCCGGCACTGTCGTCGCTCGAAACGATCTCCGCGTCAGGGTTCATGGCAACGGCCATCTTCGCGCCGGCGAGACCGGGGTTCTTCTTCATCAAATCCGAATCGAAGCCGGCCTGCTTCATCTTGTGCATGGCATAGAAGCCGATTACGGCGCAACTGGCAAAAGAAATCAGGATGAGCCCCACTACGATGCCGGCAATCCACAGAAGTACTTTGGCTCCTGAACTCTTCTGAGGTGCGGGCGGGGTGCCACCGGGTGTTTGCGGACTGGACGGGGTACTGGACATACGAGTCTCCTCGGAAAATGGCTGGAAAGCTGCGACGGACGGAAAGAAGCCGCGCCTCTGAAGAAGGCGCCATTATACGCGAAGGGACCTGTACCCGCTCATCTAGGCGGGTGGCCCACATCTCCGTAGCCTGAGAAGAGTACGATTCTCCTCGTGTGGACAGAGAATACCGCTCGGGGTGCCCGACTTCTCGTGGTTTTCGAGAAGTGGGAAGCAGAGCCGCTGGCATCGGAGTGGTTTGCTTCCTGCGGCCTCCGTTCCGGTTCAAAGGACTGCGAAGAAAAGGTCGTCGCCAGCCGATGACACGCATGCAACCCAAGGCCCCACTTCTCGCAAAGAACGCGAGAAATGGGGCAACCCGATGCTTTATTATGCCGGAGAAGTGAGCACCCGCCTATGCGGCGACCGCTCCCGTGTGGCGCCGCAAGAACTGTAAGGTCTTCTGGTTGAACTCCTCGACCTTTTCATAGATCGGCGCGTGCGCACATCCTTCAAAGATCAGCAGCTCGGAATCGCGAATACTACCGGTCATCCGATCCGCGAAGCGAGTGGAGGTCGCCAGATCGTGACGTCCGAACGTGATCTGCGTCGGCGCCGTAATCCTGCCAAGCTGCGCCTCCACGTCATGGGCTATCACGGCATTCGACTGCTGGAGGAACGCCGCGAGAGGCTGCGCGGGCCGGCTCAGAACGAAGTCTGCCAAGGACTGGAGGTAGTCCGGCTTGGCGGCATAGAGCTCGGGCGTAAGGCACCAGGGAAAGATTGCGCGAATGACCATCTGGGGAACGCTCTGCAACGCTTTGGCTATTACCTGCCAACCTTCGACTAGGGTTTTTATGAAGGGGTCCGTCTTCGGCCAGCCACTATGCAGCGACAACGACTGAACCTTGTCGGGATGCTTCGCCGACAGCCACATGCCGATTGCCGCGCCCAGGGATAGACCGGAGATATGCGCCTTGCGGATGCCCGCGGCTTGCATGAAAGCGGCAACATCGTCCGCGAGAAGCTCGGTGGAATAGGCGCCATCGGGTTTGTCCGTTTCACCGGTCCCTCGGAGGTCGAGCGAGATGCAGGTAAAGTGCTTGGCGTACTCTGCCACTTGGAAGGCGTAACAGGCGTGATCGGCGGCCAAATAAGGAATCAGAATGAGGGGCTCTCCGGTTCCTTGTTGCTCATAGCTCATTGTGATGTTGTTGGCTTTGACCTTAGGCATGGGAGTCGAATCCTTCCGCATGTGCCGGACACAGCGCCCTACACGCGGCGCCCATTATCGTGGTCTCCGGGCCTTCTTGTCCACACCACCGCGCGCGGTTGGCACGCGCTATCCGGTTTCTCCTCACGCTCAAAGGTACCCGCGGATGCAGTCCCCCTTGACCGCAGCCTCCCGGCTGGCGTAGCCTCGCCTGCGAAATCTCTGCATTTGTCCTCGCACCCTTAAGGAGGCTGCGCATGGTTCCTCTCGCCGCTCTGTGGCTGCCGATCCTGCTGTCGGCGGTCATCATCTTCGTCGCCAGTTCCGTCATGCACATGCTGCTGAAGTACCATCAAAGCGACTACCGCCAGCTTCCCGACGAGGACAAGCTCCTGGCCGCGCTGCGCTCCGCCAACCTCACGCGGGGTCTCTACGTTTTCCCCTTCTGCACCCACAAGGACATGAAGTCGCCCGCCCTGATCGAAAAGTACAAGCAGGGACCGGTCGGGTTTCTGAACATTGTCCCCAATGGCCCGCCCGCCATGCCAAAGTTTCTGATCCAGTGGTTCGCCTTTTGCCTGCTGATCGGATTCTTTGTCGCCTATCTCGCCGCCCACACGCTGGCACCCGGAGCGCCCTATTTAACCGTGTTTCGCGTCGTCGGTACCGCCGCATTCCTCGCTTACGGTCTGGGACACCTGGCCAGCGGCATCTGGAAGGGTCAGACCTGGTCGGCAACGATTAAAGAGGTCATCGACGGACTCGTTTACGGCTTGCTGACCGCAGGGACGTTCGGCTGGCTCTGGCCGCGCTAGCACTCCAAGCTGTTCCAGTACACGTCAGGAAAAGACGAGGCCCTCTCTTTGGAGAGGGCCTCTTTCTTTCTGGCTAGATTGAAGTTACCACTTCGCCCACACTACGGCGATTCCCCAGCGGTCGCTGCTGCCGGCTCGTCCGCCGCCGCGGAGATGTTGAGAATTACCTGGATGGTCATCGACTTAGCAGGATTGGCGAACTCGATGACGTTGATTTGTCCGACGTAAGTTCCGGCCGCCAACGCGCTGGCGTTCGCGCTGACGGTGACGTTTGTCGGCGTGAAGCAGCAGCCGTTGTTCGACGGAGTAACCGACAGCCAGTTGCCGCCCTTGCCCGACGACGCGATGGGCGTGAAGCGTATGGCTGCTCCGGTGCTGGCAACACTGATGACCTGGTTCGCAGGGTTTACTCCCCTGGTCGTGTTGAAAGTGACCGTCGGGAGCTGGACAAAGACAGGATCGCCTACCGTCACCACGACAGGAATGGTGACGTTGCCGGTCTTGGTCTTGACTAGTTGTTGTCCGAGGAAGGTGCCTGCGATCAGTCCCTTGCCAGGCAGCTTCGCTGTGATGACCGACACGGTGTACGTCCCGGCGTCAACGCCCTTGACCGGAAGCACCTTGATCCAGGTGCCGAAGTCGGCCGTGTTTTTCGAAACGCTCCAGTTCAGGGGCGTCCCCGTTCCGCCATTGCCAATTTGAATGGTTTGGGCCGGCGGATTAGCGCTGGATGGCTTAAACGAGAAACTCGTTTGTCCGGGAAGGTTGTCGAAGAACGCCTTGCTGGGAGCGACGACGTTGAGAGTCACCGCGACGGTCGCAGACTTTCCGGGATTTGCGAATTCATTGATGATGATTTCTCCCTCGTAGGTTCCCGCCTTGAGCCCAGCGCCGTTGATGCTGACGATCACCGGGAAAGGCGTGAAGCAGCAGCCATTGTTGGACGGAGACACCGACAGCCACGCACCACCCTTTCCAGTCGCCGCGACCGGAGTAAAGCGAATGCTGGTGGCCGCGTCGATGCCGGCAACGGTCAGGATCTGCGGCAATGGGTTGGCGCCGCCGAACGGCATGACGAAGTTGAGGGGATTCAGCTGGGTAAAGCCCGTATCTGACACCGTGACAGTTACCGGGACAGTGGCGGAATTGCCCGCGGCTTCCAGGAGCAGTTGACCAACAAAGGTTCCGGCCTGCAAGCCCCCTCCGGGCAATGCCGTCTGAATAATCGAGACAGTTACGATCTTGGGAGCGTTGCCGAGGAGGATCGAGGGCTTCAGCCAGGCGCCGCCATCGGAGGTGCTGGGCGTGATCGTAAACGCCAGCTTTCCGGCTCCGCCATTGCTGATCTGCAGAGTCTGCGGTGAGGCCTTGCCTCCCTTTTTCATTGAGAAGCTCATCCCGCCCGGAAGGTTATTGAAGAATGCGCCCGAGGCGGCGATGGTCAGCGTGACGGGCACGGTCATCGACTTGGCAGGATTGGCGAATTCAAGAACGGTGACTTCTCCGGTGTAGACGCCCGCCGGCAGCGTGCCGGCGTTGACCGTGACCGTAACCGGGAAGGGCGCGAAGCAGCAGCCGTTGTTGGACGGAGAAACCGACAGCCAGTTGCCACCCTTGGCAGTCGCCGCGACCGGGGTAAAGCGAATAGCGGAATTGTCTGTGCTGGAGACGGTCAGGGTCTGAGGCAGCGGATTCGCGCCGCCGAATGGCATGGTGAAGCTCATCGGGTTGACCTGCTCAAAGACCGCATCGCCGACCATGACGGCTACGGGAATGCTGGTCATGTCGCCGGCAGTTTGCACGAGCAGGTGACCGACAAAGGTCCCGGCAATCAGCCCGTTATTTGGCAACAGAGCGGCGTTCACGTTGACGTTTACGAGCGAAGGTGAAGTCCCGCTGGCGGGAGTGGTAGTTAACCAGTTGCCGCCATCGGAAGTGCTTGCGGCTATAGTCCAGTTCAAGGTCCCGGTTCCGCCGTTTCCGATTTGGATTCTCTGCGACGTTGCAACGCCGCCCTTCTTGAGTGAGAAGCTGAGCTGGCCGGGGAGGTTATCGAAGAACGCACCCGAGGCGGCAATGGTCAGGGTCACCGGCACGGTGAGCGATCGGCCCGGATTTGCGAACTCGAAGAAAGTGATTTCTCCGGTGTAGGTTCCTGCCGCAAGCGTGCTGGCGTTGACGGTGACCGTCACCGGGAAGGGCGCAAAGCAGCAGCCATTGTTGTTGGGAGCAACCGACAGCCAGTTGCCGCCTTTGGCGGTGGCCGCTACCGGAGTAAAGCGGAGAGCAGAGTTATCGGTGCTCTCGATGGTCAGGATCTGGGGCAGCGGGTTCGCTCCGCCGAATGGCATGGTGAAGTTGATTGGATTGACCTGCTCGAAGACCGGGCTTCCTACCGTGACTGCGACCGGAATGGTGGTGGTGTCTCCGGGCGTTTGGAAGAGCAGTTGTCCGACGAAAGTTCCTGGGACTGCGCCTCCACCGGGCAGTTGGGCGGCGGTGACCCCGATCGTGACTACAGATGGAGCAGTTCCACTGGATGAAGAAATCGTCAGCCACGGGGTTGCGTCGGAGGTGTTGGGTGCGACGGTCCAGTTCAACGTGCCGGAACCGCCGTTCCCGATCTGTATGACCTGCGAAGTCGCGCTGCCGTTGGTCTTGAAGGAGAAGCTGAGCCCGCCGGGAAGGTCATCGAAGAAGGCGCCCGAGCCGGCGATCGTCAAGGTTACCGGGACGGTCATTGACATGCCGGGATTGGCGAACTCGAAGAAGGTAATTTCTCCGGTATAAGTCCCGGCGGGCATGGTGCCGACGTTGACGCTAACCGTGACCGGGAAGGGCGCGAAGCAGCAGCCATTGTTGCTCGGAGAAACCGAGAGCCAGTTGCCGCCCTTGGCGGTTGCCGCCACGGGAGTAAAGCGGAGGGCGGAGTTGTCGGTGCTCTCAATGGTCAGGATCTGGGGCAGCGGGTTCGCGCCGCCGAAGGGCGTGGTGAAGCTGATTGGATTCACCTGCTCGAAAACCGTTGGTCCCACCGTAACTGCTACCGGAATGGTGGTCTTGTCACCTGAGGTCTGGAGGAGCAGCTGTCCGATGAAGGTACCGGGAGTCGAGCCTCCTCCAGGAAGCTGAGCTTTATTAATGCTGATGGTGATGGTGGATGGCGCAGTCCCGCTGGCAGCAGACGCGGTCAACCAATTGCCGCCGATGCCGGTGCTGGCGGTCAGGGTCCAGTTCAGGGTGCCCGACCCGCCGTTGCGGATCTGAATCGGCTGCGAAGTGGCGTTGCCATTGGTCTTGAAGGAAAAACTCAGCTTGCCGGGAAGGTCGTCGAAGAATGTCGCACCCGAGGCAGCGACGGTCAGAGTGACGGGCACAGTGAGCTTGTTGCTGGCATTGGCGAAGTCGGTGAAGACAACTTGCCCTTGATAGGTTCCGGCGGCCAGCCCGGCGGCGGTCACGCTGACCGTAACCGGAAAGGGCGCGAAGCAGCAACCGTTGTTGGCCGGAGATACCACCAGCCAGTTGCCGCCCGAGGTTGTGCTGGCAACGGGTGTGAAGCGAAGCGCCCCGCTGGTACTGGCGATGGTCACGATCTGCGGCAGCGGGTTGGCGCCCGCGAAGGGCATGGTGAAAGACATCGCGGGGACCGTTTGGAAGGTCTGGGCGTGGAGCGCCGCGGATAGGAAGAAGACGGCAAACAGGGCGAACAGGACTCTGGCGGCTTTTGAGCTATGAGTAGGCATATTGCGCTCCATGGGCAGACGGTTTCCTCTTGTGCCGGGCGCGACGGTCCGAGGACCGACCACGGGCAGTTCCCGGATTCATTTCGCAATGCGTAATCGGGCGGGAAAAACCGTCAGAGTTTCGGAAAAGGTTTAGGGAGTGCGATATTCGGAAAGCCGGTCGCGACGTTAGGCTGCTGAAAGAATCCCTTACTTGACGGTCCCGCACGCCCGGCCGAGCCACTTGGCGGTGAAGTTGGAGTTTATCTTCACGGGCTGCCCGGGGTCGGTAGAAGACACCTGAACCGTGCCCTTCACGTTCTCGGAGTTGATGACGTCAAGACGGAAGGTGCCATCCATCTTGTGGCCTTCATGGACGCATTGGATCTTCATCTCGAGCTTGCTGCCGGATGAACTCACGACGGTGCGGGTACATTCTTTGCTGTCGGTGTCAAAGATGGAGTTTTTGTCCATCTTTTCCTTCGTCATGCATTCTTTTTCGGCGGTCGGCCGCAGGTTGGATTGCTTCCTCATGGTCGCCTCCATCATGGCCCGCTGCTCGGGTGTCATATTGGCCAGCGCCTCGGGAGGGAGGGACGGCATTCCGGTCATGGCGCTGGTGTGGGTGACTTCCCACAGGCCCATTTTCACGTCGAGGGGTTGGATCTTTCCGGCAGCCCAAACTGCAGAAGAGCACAGAATAATTAGCGTCAGTAGAATTCTTGTCCGCATAGAGACCTCCGCTCAGGGATCGCGGCCGCCTGCTTTGTCGCCGTAGCGGCGCGCGCCCGACAGAATGGCACAAGGGGGAGGTCCCCTGCAAATCCGAAGGTCGAGAGCGAATTCCGGCCGGAGATATGCTGACCAGATCAGCGGCCCTGGCTCACGACGATCTTGGGGTTGGCGGCAGCGCCCACGCAAGGAGTTCCCCCTGCCGACCGGGTGTAGGTGACGGTGATTGGGTAGCTAGTGATCCCAGCGTTGGTGGGCAAATTGATCGTCAGCGTCTGGCTGTTTCCGTAGGGGTACGGACAGCATCGTGCATGTCAGACATGGAGAGGCTAGGTCACCCTCGTCGTCGTTGAGAATCGCCCCTATCGTACTAACAACTAAGTGGCGAAACAATGATAGAGATTGAACACGAAAGGAGTAGGCGCCGTAAGGCATGGATTGCTGACGGAGTAGCCGCTGTCGCCCTTGCTCCAGTCTGGGAAAGGATCAACGGGCGGCGCGGGCTATTTCCCGGCTGGTTTCTGTTTTCCGACATGATTGAGGATTCGGCGGACCTTCTTGGGCGACATCGAGAGACGCGTTGCGACGCGAGAGACTTTGCGCCCTTCCCTTTCCCAGACCTTGGGGACGATTAACTCGGCGAACTCTTCGGTGATCTGCTGAAAGGTTTTGTCGCCGACCGAGCCTTGCGACCAGGCTCGCAGGGTCGGGTTGACGCTGCCGGCGCGCAGGATCTTTGCCTTCAGCGCGTGGATGTCTTCCCAGCTGTCGTCGGGCTGATGGTCTTTCGAGAAAGTCATCGCCTGGTCGTAGCAATGGCGCGCGGCTTCGATGTCGTCGAAGAAGCGGTTCGAATAAATCAGTCCCTGCCAGATGTAGGCATCGGCGAGGAGCCGGCGGTTCTGGGTATGCTTGGCCAACTCGATGGCTTCTTTCGCGCAGTCCTGAGCCATGCGAGCGTGGCCGCCGGGCTCGGTGCTTTCGCCGATTTCCTCTTCGACTCGAGCGTTCTCGCTCATGCATTGCAGGAGGCGGGCCCGCGCCATCAAGATGTAGTCACGTTTTTCTTCGCCCAGGCGGAATGCGGCTTTGGCTTCGGTGTCGGCGAGTTCCAAGTCCCCGTCGTCGAGATGGAGGTAGCCGTAATTCAGGTGCACGCTGCCGAGCCCGTGGTGGTTGCGATACTGCTCATAGATGGTGGCGGCCTCGGCCAGCTCGGCGCGCGCTTCCTGACGCAGTTGTTCGAAGCGACTGCGATAGTGCGGCCTGCCCGGACTAGCGCTGGCCCGGCCGCGTGCAACGGCTTTCCGGCGCCGCGCGACGTCGGCATCCATCTTTCTTCCCAACTGCAGGGCTACGAGCCGCTTGGCGGACGCCATGTTGTTGAGCGAGCGGGCCACGTTGCGGTGCTGAGGATCGCGCTTTTTGTACTCGACGATGGCGGCGGTGAAGTGCTCGATGGCGTGCTGGAAGCGTCCCTGGTGGCGCGCGATGCGGCCGTAGGAAGAATGGATATTGCCCAGGGTCAAATAATCATCCGTCTTGCCCAGGATGGCCTCCGCTTCCTGTAGGATCGCTACTGCCTGCTTCGGATTTCCTTTCTGGAAGAAGAGCCAGCTCTCCAGCACGCGCATGACGGCAGCCATGGGCTGGTGGCCGAGTTCGGCGGCGAGTTCTCTGCCTTTGACCGCGTAGGCCAGCGCCTGATCGTAGTCGCCTTTCATACGTAGGCCGCGGCCCTTCCAGAAATTGGCGACGGATAGAAGTTCCTGGTCGCTGGTTTCTTCGCCAAGACTTAGAACAACATCCAAGTGGCGGATAGCTTCCTCGGTGGCTTCCCCGGTGAGGGCCACCATACCCTCGGCCAGGCGCAGGTACATGTAGTCGTGCAGCGGCAAGCGGGAACGCACCGGTTTGGGAAAGCGGGCGACTACCTCTTTGACCAGGCTGGGACGCTGAAAGCCGATGTCCACCCACTGCGCGAGGTATCCCGCAAAGCGGCCGGCGTTTTTCTGTTCGGGATCAAGCGAAGTGAGCAGATGCCGGTGATCATCCAGCCGGGCCATGCCACGGCCAACTCGCCGGCGCACAAGATCTTCCTTGAGTTGGGCGAGGAACTCGTCGGAGATTTCAGATGATCGTTGGTTCATCGTCTGGACGCGCGTTCAACCTGTCCTAGTCGATGTAATCATAAGCGACCAGGGTCAGGAATTCCGCGAAATCCGGATCGGTCATCATCTGTTCGTAGATTTGGGCAGCCTCGGCCATGCGTGTTCCGGGGAGCCGGCTTTTTTGGTCGGCGATCACGCTGCGGACTAGTTCCTGCGTGACGCGGCCCCCACCCTGTCGCACAGAACGCGACAAGGATGGGGCACCCTCACTGAGAGTGGCGCCATGCCGCAGCCATTGCCATACCTGAGCTCGGCAGATTTCGGCGGTGGCGGCGTCTTCCATCAGGTTGTAGATCGGAACACAGCCGGACCCGCGCAGCCACGCTTCCAGGTATTGCAGGCCGACGTCGATGTTCCAGCGCAGACCGTCTTCGGTGATTTCGCCTTTGGTGACGTCGAGAAGATCGGCAGCCGTGATGCGCACTTCATCGCGACGGCGCTGGATCTGGTTGGCTTCTTTCATGTGCGCGTCGAAGATTTCTTTCGCGACAGGTACCAGGCCCGGGTGAGCCACCCAGGTGCCGTCATGACCGGCATGCACTTCGCGGAGCTTGTCCTGACGCACTTTGTCGAGGGCGCGCTCGTTGGCAACGGAGTCGTTCTTGATCGGAATCTGCGCGGCCATTCCTCCCATGGCGTGAATGCCGCGGCGATGGC
Organism: Terriglobales bacterium; assembly: GCA_049273945.1. Lineage (GTDB taxonomy): Bacteria > Acidobacteriota > Terriglobia > Terriglobales > Acidobacteriaceae > Acidiflorens. The sequence continues at coordinate 47,384 of JBASRS010000029.1, forward strand.
AGGTTTGAATCAGCAACTCGACATAGGACTTCAGGAAATGCTTGTCCATGGTCAGGAGGGAGCGGTCAGGCAAAATGAAATCCGGACGATTTCTGAATTTCTTGATGAAACTGAAAATGTAGTCCCAGCGGCCGCAGTTCAAGCCGGAAGAGTGGTCGCGCAATTCGTACAGGATCTCGTCCATCTCGAAGGCGGCGAGGACGGTCTCGATCAGAACGGTGGCGCGAATCGTGCCTCTGGGTATGCCGAGTTCGTCCTGGGCGACGCAGAACACGTCGTTCCAGAGGCGGGCTTCGAGATGACTCTCCAGTTTGGGGAGGTAGAAATATGGACCTGTTCCCTTGGCGATCAGTTGGCGCGCGTTGTGAAAGAAGTAGACTCCGAAATCGAACAGCGATGCTGAAATCGGCTCGCCGTCCACTTCGAAATGCTTTTCGTCAAGATGCCAGCCGCGCGGGCGAACCAGCAAGGTTGCCACTCGGGAGTTGAGCCGGTAGTTCTTCCCTTCCGGACTGGTGTAGCTGATGGTGCCGGCGACGGTGTCGCGAAGATTGGCTTGCCCCTCAAGGTTGTTTTGCCAGGTGGGCGAGTTCGAGTCCTCAAAATCGGCCATGAAGACGTTGGCGCCGGAGTTCAAGGCGTTGATGATCATCTTGCGGTCCACCGGACCGGTTATTTCGACGCGGCGGTCGAGCAGATCGGACGGGATGGGGGCAACCGTCCACGCCTGCTCGCGGATAGACGCGGTCTCAGGCAAGAAATCGGGCAACTGGCCGGCGTCAATCTGCTGCTGGCGGATACGCCGGCGAGCCATCAGTTCCTGGCGACGCGACTCGAATTTTCTTGCCAGCTTGGAGAGAAATGCCTGGGCTTCGGGCATGAGGATCCGGGACTCGACTTCATTGCGAGGCAGGGTGGCAGTACTCATAGACCCCCTATGGTAACGCTACGGCAGGATTATAGCCCGTGACTAGGACAAAACGGACTACTTGCCCGATACGGACGACCTGGTTTGATGCCTCACCGCGGATGCGGTCTAATGCTGGCAGACGGCGCCCTGGAGGACGTCTCACACATGCGCACCTTAACCGCCTCAGAAATGAACAACCACTGGAATTCGGACGACCGCTGGCAGGGTGTCGAGCGGCCTTACAGCAGTGAAGATGTGGTCAGGCTACGCGGATCGATCCAGGTGGAACATACGCTGGCGCGCCTCGGCGCGGAGCGTCTCTGGTGGCTGCTCAATCATGAGGCTTACGTGCCAGCTCTCGGCGCGCTGACCGGCAATCAAGCGGTCCAGCAGGTGAAGGCAGGGCTGAAGGCTATCTATCTTAGCGGCTGGCAGGTGGCGGCGGACGCGAACGACGCGGGCCAGATGTATCCCGATCAGAGCCTGTACCCGGCCGACAGCGTTCCCAATGTTGTGCGCAAGATCAACAACGCGCTGATGCGCGCCGACCAGATCCATCACATGGACGGGAACGGCGACACCTACTGGTTTGCTCCGATTGTGGCCGACGCCGAGGCGGGCTTTGGCGGCACCTTGAATGCTTACGAACTGATGAAGGCGATGATCGAAGCGGGCGCGGCGTGCGTGCACTTCGAAGATCAGCTTTCTTCGGCCAAGAAGTGTGGACATCTCGGCGGCAAAGTCCTGGTGCCGACTTCAGAAGCGATTCAGAAACTCGTCGCCGCGCGGCTGGCGGCCGACGTGCTCGGTGTGCCCGCGCTCATCATGGCCCGCACCGACGCGCAAAGCGCCCACTTGCTGACCAGCGACATCGACCCGCGGGATAAAGAGTTCACGACCGGCGAGCGCACTCCAGAAGGCTTCTACAAGATTCGCGGTGGTCTGAAGTCCGCTATTGCGCGCGGGCTGGCCTATGCACCTTATGCCGACCTAATCTGGTGCGAGACCTCGGAACCGAACCTGGAAGAGGCGCGCCAGTTTGCGGAAGCGATTCATGCCAAGTATCCCGGCAAACTGCTGGCTTACAACTGCTCGCCTTCCTTCAACTGGAAGAAGAAGCTGGACGACGTTACCATCGCCCGTTTCCAGCCCGAGCTGGCCAAGATGGGTTACAGGTTCCAATTTGTGACGCTGGCCGGCTTCCACGCTCTCAACCTGAGCATGTTCGAGTTGGCGCGCGGCTACGAGGAACAGGGAATGACTGCTTACTCCCGCCTGCAGGAAAAAGAGTTCAGCCGGGAGACCAGCCATGGATACGAGGCCGTGAAGCACCAGCGCTTCGTGGGCACCGGGTATTTCGACGCGCTCACGCAAGTCATCGCAAGCGGCCTGGCCTCGACGACTGCGCTCGAAGGTTCGACCGAGCTGGAGCAGTTCGCGGAAATGAAGGCGTTGCTGCGCCCCAAGCATGGCCCGGATGCAGCCTGCCAGCCGATCCTGGGCGAGTGCCCGTCCACACCCTTTGTGCCGGAGATCATTCCGGCCAATGAGGAATCGCTTCTGCCTTCCGGAGACTAACGGACCGGCAGTCATAAGACGATCTCCATCAAAGAGCGCCCAGGTCTGAAAACAAGCGGACCCGGGCCGCAACCCCCTTTCTTCTACGAGTAAAGCACCGGGCCAAGGTGCTTAGCCGTGCAGAAACAATCAAGGTGATGTAATCAGAGAAACTTTCTGCTACACTTCCGGGCAGCCGTAGTGGGGTGCACCTGTAACTCGTGCCCTGCCTTGAATCATTTTGGCAAAAAAGTGTTAGTTGGATCTTCGGAGTCCTGCAAGCGATTTGGCTGGACATCACAAGCTCCTCCGTCTGGCCCGGAAGGGGTGAGCCATGGCATTGCACCCTGCGGAACGTGTGCGCTATTTCCCGGAGAAAGCGCCCGTTGAGTTGGACCCGATCCAGAGGGCCCTGGGGGACAACGAGGACTGGTATCGGGACCTTGTCGAACACAGCCAGGATCTGCTGTGCATCCACGATCTGCAAGGCCGGCTCCTATCGGTGAATCCAGCACCGGCGCGCGTGCTGGGTTACAGTGTCGAAGAGCTGCTGCAGATTCCGCTGCGGGAGGTGATCGCTCCCGAGTTCCGCGACCAGTTCGATGCCTATCTGAGCCAGATTAAGCAGACCGGCGAGTCTCGCGGCCTGATGGCCGTGGTGACGCGATCGGGTGAGCGGCGGATCTGGGAATACCACAACACCCTGCGCACCGAGGGCGTAGCTTCGCCGATCGTGCGGGGCCTGGCCCACGATGTCACCGAGCAGAGGCGGGCGGAGCGGCGGCTGCGCGAGGCCAGCGAATTCAACCGTCAAATCATTGCCAGCGCAAGTGAAGGGGTGGCGGCCTATGACTGCAATTTGCGCTGCCTCGCGTGGAACGCATTCATGGAAGAGTTAACCGGGCTCACGGCCGGCATGGCGCTGGGCAAGCCGCACCACGACCTATGTCACGAAGTGACGTCCGCGCTGGAAAGGGCTTTGCAAGGGGAACCCATTACCTTGCCCGACCTCAAGCCTGCGGGTCGGGACAGTCAGAGATGGATCTCTTGCCGGATCAGCCCGCTGCGTAACCCGGAGCGCGAAATCACGGGCGCAATCGTGATGGTGGGCGATGTCACGGAACGAAAGCGGACTGAAAAGAGGCTGCAAGAGTACGCGAGAGTAGTGGAAGGTTTGGATGAAATGATCGCGGTTTTGGACCGGGAATACCGCTACCTGATCGCGAATCATGCGTTCTTGAAATATAAGGGATTGTCACGAGAACGAGTCATAGGGCATTCCGTCGGGGACGTCTTGGGTCAGGAGGCCTTTGAGACCAACGTCAAGCCAAAACTGGATGAGTGTTTTCAAGGCAAGGTCGTTCGATACGAGATGCGGGACAGGTACCCTCAATTGGGCGAAAGGGATCTGCTCCTGTCCTACTTTCCGATCGCAGGTTCCACCGGCATTGATCGCGTGGCCGCTATCTTGCAGGACATCACCGAGCGCAAGCGGGCGGAGGAGAGACTCCGCGAATACGAGAAAGTCGTGGAAGGGTTGGAAGAGATGATCGTGGTGGTGGACCGGGACTACCGCTACCTGATCGCGAATCATGCGTTCTTGAAGTATCGAGAAATGGAGAGGGAGCAAGTCGTTGGGCATCTCGTCGCGGAAGTCGTGAGCACGGAGATCTTTGAAACGGTCATCAAGAACAAGATGGATGAGTGTTTCGAGGGCCAGGTGGTCCGGTACGAACTGCGGTATACGTTTCCCAATCTTGGCGAAAGGGACATATTCGCATCGTATTTTCCCATCGAAGGTCCTAACGGCGTCGAGCGCCTGGCCCTCGTCCTGCAAGACGTCACAGAGCGCAAGCGGGCCGAGGAGGAGTTGCGGCTGGCCCGGGAGAAACTGGCGGAAGAGAAGATTTATCTCGAGGAGGAGATCGACACGGAACTGGGTTTCGGGGAGATCATTGGTCAGAGCAAAGCTCTGCGCGCCGTTATGGAGCAGGTCACAAAGGTGGCTGCGAGCGATGCTGCGGTGCTCATACTCGGGGAGACCGGTACGGGGAAGGAGTTGGTGGCCCGGGCGATCCACCGCATGAGCACGCGCCAGCGTAACAGCTTCATCAAGATGAACTGCGCGGCCATCCCGTCGGGCCTGCTCGAGAGTGAATTGTTCGGACACGAAAAAGGGGCCTTCACTGGGGCCGTTTCCAAGAAAATTGGCCGCCTGGAGCTGGCGGACCGGGGAACGCTGTTTCTCGATGAAATCGGGGAGGTTCCGCTGGCCTTGCAGCCCAAGCTGCTTCGCGTTCTGCAGGATCAGGAGTTCGAACGGCTGGGCAGCACACACACTTTGAAGGTCAACTTCCGCCTGATCGCGGCCACCAACCAGGACTTGTCGCAAAGGGTCAGTGAACGGCAGTTTCGCAGCGACTTGTACTACCGGCTCAACGTGTTTCCGGTGCGTGTGCCTCCCTTGCGCGAGCGGCCCGAGGACATTCCGCTGCTGACCGAGCACTTCGTTCGGAAATGTGCCACCCGGATGAACAAGTCCATCACCAGCATCCCCAAGAAGACGATGGACGCGCTGAAGCAGTGGACCTGGCCTGGCAATGTCCGCGAACTGGAGAACTTCGTGGAACGCTCGGTGATTCTGACTTACGGCTCGGTCTTGCTGGCGCCGCTGAAGGAATTAGAGGCCGTCACCACCGACAACGGCACCGACGACACCCTGGAGGCGGTCGCACGCGAACACATCCTCCGTGCTCTGCAGCAAAGCCACGGCCGGCTGAGCGGACCGAGCGGTGCGGCCGCCCGGCTGGGCATGAACCGCACCACGCTTCAATCCAAACTCAAGCGACTAGGTATTGATCATCAGCAGTATCGGGATTAACTCGGCGCGACAGGGCGTAATGAAACTTCGATCTCATCCTTTGCCAACGATCACCTTAAACGGCGCAGGAAAAATGCCGGGCACCTCACGCCGTCCTTCGTTTCGGAGTGTCTTCTTCAGAGGCTACCGGCTTCACATCGTCCATCAGGAAAAACAGTCCCTCGGCCAGCGTCGGATGAATGTAAACAGCTCCTTTCAGCAGGGTGTAGGGCAGGCCGGCCAGCATAAGGGTGTAGAGCACATGGACGGTCTCGCCGCCATCGGTGGACAGGATCGTCGCGCCCAGAATGCGGTCGTTACTGGCGTCCACGATGAGCTTCATCAGGCCGGCGGTTTCGTCCCGCTCGCGGGCCCGCGCCACCCCGGACATCGGAACCTTGCCGATCTTGAGTTGATATCCCTGGGCGCGGGCTTCTTTCTCGGTCAGACCGACGCCGCCCAGTTGCGGATCGGTGAAGACGCAATAGGGAACGATTCGCTGGTCAATGCTCAGATTCTTACCTTCGATCAGGTTGGCATAAACGATCTGAAAATCGTTGTACGAGATGTGCGTGAAGGCGGGCCCGCCTTTCACGTCTCCCAGGGCCCAGACGCCAGGGACATTGGTTTCGAGTTTGCTGTTGACCCGGATTGAGCCGTCTTTGCTGGTTTCGATTCCTGCTTTGTCCAGGCCAAGCTCGTCGGTATTGGGACGGCGTCCGGTGGCCACCAGTAGATGCGAGCCCGACACCGTGGAGGTACCGCCGGCCTGTTCCATCGTTAGGACGATGGCTTTATCTTCTTCTTGCGCCCGCGTCGTGCGAGCATTCAACAGAAAGTGAACTCCTTCCGACTCGAGAGTCTTGTGCAGTTCGGCTGCGACTTCCGGATCCTCGCGCGGGACGATTTGGCCACTGCTGTGAATTACCGTGACGCGGCTGCCAAAACGGGCAAACATCTGTCCAAATTCCAGTCCGATGTAGCCGCCGCCCAGGACGACAAGATGCTCCGGCAGCGCGGTCAAGTCCATGATGCTTTCGTTGGTCAGGTAGCGGATCGTGTCCAGGCCGGGAATCGGAGGAATCGCGGCGCGCCCGCCCGTATTGATGAAGATGCGCTGGCTCTCGAGTGCTTCGTCTCCGACCTTGATCTGGTGCGGCCCGGTAAACTGTGCTTTCCCGCGATACAAGCGCACGTTTGGACGCCGATCAATATTTTTCTGCTGGCCGTCGCGGCTGCCTTGGACAACCTGGTTCTTCTGCGCGACGATCTTGGGCAAGTCGACGCCGACCTCGCGAGCCAGCACCCCCCAGCGTGCCGCATTGCGGGCATAGTGGGCGACCTGGGCGCGATGCACCATGGTTTTTGTCGGGGTACATCCGGTGTTAATGCAAGTGCCGCCGAGATTGCCTTTCTCCACCAGGGCCACTGTCCATCCGTGGTCGGCCAGCGCAAAGGCCAGCGGGCTCCCGGCTTGGCCGGTGCCGATAATGATCGCGTCGTAGTTCATGGGTAGGAATCTCCCGCGCGGTAAGGTTGGCCGCTCGACGCAGGATAACTGAAGACGCCCGTCCCGGCGCCGGTTCAGCAGCCGTTTTTCAGCAGGAGAGCCATGCCATCGGCGCTCGCCAGGTTCAGGTTGGTTCCGCCCATGAACTTCGGGCAGTGTTCGACGGCTTTCGCGAAACTCTGAACCAGCTTTACGACATGCTCTTCGGCGAATGCTTCCTGATAGTGCCCTGCCATGCCGATCAGCAGATCTTTGACCACCGCGTACAGGACACACATCACAAGGTATTCGGTCAGAGGATCGTTGAGTCTTCCCTGGGAATCGACGCCGTAAGGAAAGCGGGTGCGGAAGACATGGTTGACAAGGTAGTTTTCCAGGAATCTTCACCTCGCCCAATCAGTAACTAGCAAAAGTGTGCACTTTTGAACAGACAGGGCCCGAGGCGTGTCCGCAGAATACCAGGGAATCTCCACACGGCGATCTTTGTGCACACGCGATTCGCAGAGTCGGATGGTCCGAAATTTGAAGCTGCAAAACGGGAGATTTCAAAAAAAGCGCCCTGAGCTAAGCACGTCGGACGCATCCGCTTTTGTTTGCGAAAAATACAGGCCTTTGTAAAGGGTGGTAATGAACAATATTGGACAGCACAAACAACCCGCAGAGCCGAACAGGGACCTTGTAGAACGCGCCATCGTTAAAGTGTTGGAGATCGCCCATCGCCAAGGTATCAGCGCTGCTGATTTTATTCAAATGCTGGACTCCGGCATGCGAATATCAGACTTCTTGAACGCGATCGACGTGTTTACAAATGCCGGCCATTCCGTCGATGGCGATACCGTCAATTGGGATTGATGTTCTGTAATCAGGCGTTTACGCAAGTCATAGATGAACCGCGAAGTCTGAGGGCAACATGTTACGCGCTACCGTAATGCCCCGACTGTGGCGAGTCGTTAAAGGACGGTCTAGGCACGGTCCCTGCCCGCTTCCCACACGGCGAGTGGTGCACCGCGCGGCAGAACTGAAGCATGTCTTTGGCCGCTGGTCATGCCGAGATCCCCTCCCTGCATCCGAAGCGTTATCGTTCTTACAGTTTCAGCAGTCTGTCAAAAAATGAACGATAGCGCTGGAGGGCAACCCGCAGGTCCTCCGTGGACACGCTGTCGCCGTGGTCCCACTGCTTTTCCAAGCCCCATCGCTCGTTGGCAAAGCCTTCGGCGAGCCGTTGCATTATCGAAGCGACCAGCTTGTCTGCGTCTTCGACCGCCCGGCGCGGCTCGTCCACGAAACCAGTCTGCAGGTTGCTCCACTGCGATCGGAAATCTTTCATCAGCGATTCAGAAAACAAGGGCATGGGCTCTGAGACTGCAGCTGCCGTATCCCGAGTTTCCGGCTCTTGGCCTTTTACCAGCATGGGTCCGTCAGGCTGCTTGGGCGGAGTGCTCGCCACTTCGGCCGTGATCACACCCTCCTCTTTTGTCATCAGTTCCGCCATTACGCCACCTCTTTCCTTTCAACAGCTGTTGGAACCTGTACCAGTTCCTCAAATAGAGAGCGGTAGTGAATCATCGCCGATCTCAGATCTTCCGTCGTGGCTGCGTCTTTCCCAACCCGCAGCGCAATCTCATGCGCAGCCCGGTAGTTCTCCACCACCCGGGGATGGGCGACAGAAATGTCGGCGGCACGTTGATCGAAATCGGATACGGGATAACCACGAGTCTTCATTAAAGAGGACACCAGGTCATCGGCCTCTGCGACTGCCCCCTTGGGGGAGTCGACAAAACGAGACTGTACAGACTCCCACCGTTTCGAAAAACGTTCGTGCTCCATCGGATCAAGATCGCGAATGTTGAGCTTTTCGACCCGCTTCTCTCGATCCGCTAATTTCGCTTCTGCTTTTCGTTCTGACCCATGCTCCCGCACGGCCAGCTCGTACTCGCGCCCAAATTTTTGCCGCAGGTTCGAAGTCGTACTCCTGCGTTTGCGCATGTACACCCAAGCAAGCACTGCGATGACCAGAATCACCACGGCGGCGAGCACAATCAGCTTCGGATCCATCAGATTTAGATTCATTGAGATCTCCGTGCATCAAGAATGTCTACAAAACGAAATTTGTTTACGAAATTCCCTGTGCGTCAGAACCTTGTGAATCGCCAGTATCAAACTCTAGGCTCGGGAAAACTGTTCAGAATTGATCGTCTTGTAAATAACTACTATGGCGCCTAGCCGAAAGTGTGTGCGGAGTGCAGAGCGGGAATCACTCGAGCTACACATCCAGTTATGTACAGGCTTGGGCGATCGCAGCCCACGTGGATCTGGCGGCGACTCGTTGACTTGTCAATGCTAACGTCCTACCATGCTCACGCGATCGGGCGAAGTCCGCCCATGGTCGGTCACACACTTTCGCACTTACCGTCTCGTCGAGCAGATCGGCGCTGGTGGCATGGGTGTCGGCTACTGTGCGCAGGGACGAACAACTGGGTCGCGAAGGTCGCCCTTGAGGTTCTCCCTCCGGGAAAGCTGTCGGGCCACGTTGGACAACTGTGAGACTTCTCGAAACACTCACGGACTTCGTTAGACCAGCAGTACCACAGCAGCCAGGGCTCGCGGCGGTCCTGCGGCACTTAGGAGCATTCGGGCTACTCCTTCTCGCGATCGCCGACGGCTCTCCAATCCCAACATTCGCCGGCCCTGACATTCTTACCGCCATACTCGCTGCGCGGCAGCGCGAACCCTGGTACTACTACGCCGGCGTCGCCACGGTAGGCTCGGTCATCGGCGCCTACATGATGTTCCGAATGGCGCGTAAGGCCGGTTTGGACTATCTCAACCGCAAGTTTGGACAGCGCAAGGTCGCCAGACTGTTGAAGTACTTCGAGCGGTGGGGTACGGGCGCTCTGGTCTTTTCTACCGTGGTGCCTTTTCCCTTCCCTACGAGCGCGTTTTTCGCCGTCGCCGGGGTGTTGGATTATCCTCTTCGGACATTCATCGTGGTCGTGACTTTGGGGCGGGCGGCGCGTTACGGCGCCATTGCCGCAATTGCCTCCCACTACGGCCGCCGTTTCGTGGTCGGTCTGCAACATCCTGGGCAACATTCCGGGTGGTTGCTCGCGATTGCCGCCACCGTGGTCATGGCGATCGCCGTGGCGCTCGTGCTAAGAAAGAGACTCGAATAGATCTTCCGGCTCACGAATGCGAGGGGTAAATGGCGCGTCGCTCGTCGTGTGTAAAACCGTCCGAAGAAAACATGGCGCAGCTCTGCTGCTGCTGCGCCACCAGAGGAACAAGCGACCCCGGCGACCTTCTGGGACCGCATAGTTCCTTCAACGTTCGTCGTTGGAAAGCCAACTTACCAACGGTGCGAATTGGGTGTCTGTTCAACATTGCACACTCTGATCAGATAACGGTGTCGGCTGCTTTCCTTAGAGCCTTGGTTTGTTTGAGCGCTACCAAATCCATCCTCTTTCCCCACCACCGGGAACCGATGAGACGCATGCTCGAAGTGAGCTTTTTTGCTCAGACTTCGCCATCTCCGAAATGAGAAAGTTTGCGCCAGAACGATTTGCGAACGAGACGGAGTCTTCAGTACGTTTCGTCCGGAAATCGAACCCTTTCAATCCGCGCAACCCGCAGCGGTAAGCAACACCGGGCCAGCGAAGGATCATCGGGCAAGAGGAAGCGCAATGCGTATCATCTCCTCCATTCGTTCGACGCTGTTCGCACTCGTACTGCTGGCCATGTCGGCAGCAGCCTACGCGCAAATCGGCATATCGATCAGCTTCGCCCCGCCTGAACTGCCCGTCTATGAGCAGCCTCTTTGTCCTGGCGATGGCTATCTCTGGACGCCCGGGTACTGGGCGTACGCCGACGACGATTACTACTGGGTGCCGGGGACATGGGTGATGGCTCCGGAAGTTGGTTTCCTGTGGACGCCAGCCTATTGGGGTTGGGGCGGCAACGGTTATGTCTTCTATGACGGCTACTGGGGTCCGCGTGTCGGTTTCTATGGCGGGATCAATTACGGCTACGGATACTTCGGTGAGGGCTACGAAGGCGGACGTTGGGACCACGACCGGTTTTTCTACAACCGCTCGGTGAACAACGTGAATGTCACTATCATCCACAACGTTTACAACACCACCGTTGTCAACCGGACGGTGACCCGGGTCAGCTACAACGGGGGCAATGGCGGGATCAGCGCGCGTCCGAGGCCTGAAGAAGAGGCGGCGGCACGCGAGAGGCATATCCCGGCGGTAGCCGCTCAAACTCAACATGCACAGGCAGCTCGCACAAACCCGGAGCAGCGGGCTTCCAGGAATCATGGCACACCGCCAGTCGCTGCTACTCCGAAGCCTGGAGCTCTGAACGACCGGGAAGTCGTCCCCGCCAAAGCGTCAGGGAAGCCTTATAACCCGCCAGCCAATCGGTCCGAGGCTCAGCCAGCAGCCAATACTCCGGCGGCGCATCCAGTGAACAGCGGCGCTCACCCAGAGCGGCCTGTGCCGAACGATCAGCCGGAATCGAAGCGTCCGCCGACAGCCGAGCCGAACACCCGGCCGGACCCCAAGCGTCCGCCGCCAGTTGAGCCGAACAGTCGTCCGGATCGCCCGGACCCCAACCGTGCGCCGGCAGCGCAGCGGAACGATCGGCCGGAGCCCAATCGGAATGCGCCTGCCGAGCGCCCGCAAGCTTCTCCGAGGAACGAGCCTTTGCCGCCCCAGCACGCTCCTTCTACTCCCCCTGCGGAAACGCGGAGTGCGCCGCAGGAACAACAGCGCCCGAAGCCCGCGGCGCGGACGCCGGAAGAGAAGAAGCATCAGGACGAACAGCCGAAGAAGGATGAGAAGCCGCCGCAGTAGCGGCTCGGGGTTCCGACTATGTCATTTGGACTTTACGCGATAGGGTTCGCCATCTTGATCGGCGGACTGACTTACGGCGCGTACCTGTTGCATGTGCCCGCCCAGTGGATTGTCGTGGGCGCGATCGAACTATTGGGAATCGGAATTCTGACCGGCGTAAAGGCCACGCGTCAGCGAGATCCGGCGAAATAACGCCCCCGCTTAGAGCCCACTCATTCGCACGGGAACACGAATGAGTGGGCCACCACGCACTCCGAGCTCACCTGGGCCACCCGCCGGCCTGTGCCGAACGATCAGCCGGAATCGAAGCGTCCGCCGACAGCCGAGCCGAACACCCGGCCGGAGCCCAAGCGTCCGCCGGCAGTTGAGCCGAACAGTCGTCCGGATCGCCCGGACCCCAACCGTGCGCCGGCAGCGCAGCCAAACAATCGGCCGGAGCCCAATCGGAATGAGCCTGCTACGCGGCCGCAAGCTCCTCCGAGGAGCGAGCCTGCGCAGCCCCAGCACACCCCTCCTCCAGCGGAAACGCGGCGCGCGCCGCAGGAACAACAGCACCCGCAGCCCACGACGCGGAAGCCGGAAGAGAAGAAGAAGCAGGACGAACAGCCGAAGCGGGACGAGAAGCCGCCACAGTAACGGCCTGGTTTTAGACAGAGTTTAATACAACGGCATCTGTGAGGTTAGGGGACCGACTTCAAGGCCAACTGTGCTGGGGAATACTTTTGCGCTGCCGCCTTCCTAAGCCACCGCGCTCCGACCTCCTGATTGACCGACTCTCCGTCGCCCTGCCGATAGCGCAGGCCAAGGTTGTATTGGGCAGCGGCGTTGCCCTCATTTGCCGACTTCGTAACCCACTCTCCGGCTCTTACGCAGTTTTGCGGAACCAGATGGCCAGTTTCATAGGCCATCCCCAGTAAAAGGGCCGCCGCATCGTCCCCGTACACCGCTCGGCGCCGCAGCCCGGCAATTTCGTAGCGGCTTAAGGTGTACAGGGCAGACGACACGGCGGGGTCAGTTACCTGCATGTGACTCAATTGGTGCGCAGGAACTGCACCAGAATGCTGCTGTAAACCTTGGAAGGGTACGCTCGCCGTCGCCAGCTTCACCGCAGCGCTCGTCTCAGAAGTTGCCGCTGCGGCCTTGGAGGGCTGGCTTTCTGTTGTTCTCAAGAACACAATGACTAGCATGATCAGGAGTGCTGCCACTGGCGCAGCCGCTACGGATAGCGCCCGTCGCTTCAACCTGAGTCCAGCGGGAATGGAGCTACGCAACGGATTCGTAGCAATGCTAATACCGGGGAGGCGCTCCAAGGTATGCTCCATCGTACTCGACAACCAAAATCTCGCTTTACTAAGGTGTCTGCGCGCTACATCCGTCAGACCGATCGTTGCCCCAAATGGAGAGTTCTTCTCAATTCTAACGGCGGCAGCCCGTACTCCAACGCGAACCGTCGCAACGATCGCCGGAGCTGGAATAGGGGTTGATTCTCGTGCAGCGATTGGCTCCGTTCCCAGAGAAGCCGATGGCGACGAATTGTCGCCTGCATCGAGTGGTTGCCCCTTCTCCTCCCGCACCATTGGATAGACACACGGGTTAAGGTCAGTTCCGTCAATTAATACTTTGAGTGCCGTGGTGCGGTGAAAGTTTTCTAGTACGCCGTCGCCAGGCGCTTGCGAAATGACTCCCTGGGCCTGGACTGTTGTTAGCTCGGATCCGGGCTCAAGTTCAGTGGCGGGAGAGGGGAGTCCGTTGGGCGACCCATGGGATTCTCGTTTCTCGCCCTCCGCCAGCACTCTGAGTACGGGCATGAGCTGACCAATTGCCTGCAGCATGGTTGCGCGTTCCAGGCTGACTCTCTGCTTAAGCTCAGCCTCCGCTGCTTTGCCTAGTGCGTGCGTGATCAATCCAGACAGCAAACGAGCCTGGGTGGCGTCGCGCTCCGCGAACGCATTGAACTCTACGGAGAACACCGCTAATGCCCCCGCGATGCTCCGCCCGTGATATATGGGTGCAACCAGCAAAGACTTAACAGAGCCTGGATAATGAATGGCGTCATGTGCTGGACTCCAATCGTTTGACTCCCGATCGTAAAATGAGTGGTCGTTGGGACCACAGATGGACGCCAGCTTTGATAGCACCTGCTGTCGCAATCCCTCATCGTGGTCCCCATTCCCCATCCCGGCACGGTAAACAAACTCAGGGCCGGCGAACAGCCACGTGGCGGCTCCGGTGGCTCGGTTCAGTTTCACAGCCAGGCCTACGACTCGATTCAAGGCCGCCTCCAAATCAATGGTTCCGGTTTCAATCGCCAGTTGGGCTTCGACAAAATCAGAGAGAGGCTCGGCGTCATCCTGCTCGGGGGCGAGACCATTCCGGACCTTCTTATTCAGTTGTTGAATGAGCGATGTTGCGGACAAAACCTGCTCGAAAGAGGGCCGATCGAGGGTGATTCGCTGACTCATGTCGAGACTACCCAGAATTTCAGCGCGCGCCGTTTGTTCTGAACCGGAGTCATCCAATTGGCACCTCCTGAATTTCCTTCATCGAAATGGCTCGCGAATTAGCGGTTTTGAGCGGACAGCAACCCAATTCTGCAAGCAACCTTACCCCAGTTGTTTTACTGACTACTCTGCGCGGAAACACGGTGCGTTCTAGATGCCTCCCCGTCCCCGTGTTGGTCCCTGGAGTGTTCCAGTTCTCGGAGTCGTTCTGTGATCGCCTCACGCGCCCAGACAATCCGCACCCGCCTTTTATGCATGTCCAATTCCACAATGGCAATTATGTCTGTGGCGGACCACTTTTCGTGTCGGCTGGTAAACATGGAATACGCTCGCTGGCACTTCGAAGAAGCTTCCAACAATACAAACACGCATTCTGACGAGTCTGTTCAATATTGAACACTTACCAGAGCTCCGAAAGTCTCTGACACCAGCGCCCCAAGAAGGACCGCGGGGCGGGTGTTGACGCTCTTGCTCGTGAAATTGATCTATTCTGCACAGTATTCCGAAAGGAATTGAGCCAACCTAATTGATGCCGTCCAGACAGAGGACGCAAGATTCCAAAGAGAGAGTCGGGCCTTTTGTTTATGACGTTCAAGCAGAGAGCTTCATCGCCAGGCGCGATAGCCAAGGGTTGGCAGCGCCTGCTCTTTTTCCGTGTGGCGGCACTTCTTTTCGTCGTGCTGATGTGCAGCGGTGGTTCGTCCGCCTACTCCGTTCTGACGCACGAGCAAATCGTGGACCTGGCATGGACCGATCAGATCCGACCCCTCCTGCTCAAACGCTATCCCGGACTTTCGGAAGAACAGATCCGGGAGGCGCATGCCTACGCTTACGGAGGCGCCGTCATCCAGGATCTCGGCTACTACCCATTCGGGAGCACGGAATTCAGCAACCTGGTGCATTACGTCCGCAGCGGAGACTTCGTTCGCGAGCTGCTGCTCGAAAGCCAGGATGTCAACGAGTATGCCTTCGCCCTGGGAGCCCTGTCGCACTATGCGTCGGATATCGCCGGCCACCCGGCCGTCAACCAGGCCGTTGCCATTCAATATCCGAAGCTACGCGCGAAGTTTGGCCAGTCCGTTCGGTATGCCCAGAACAAGACGGCGCATTTGAAGACCGAGTTTGGGTTCGACACGGTGCAGGTCGCGAAGAATCGTTATGCGTCCGAGCAGTACCACGATTTCATCGGATTCAAAGTGTCCAAGGACCTGCTGGAGCGGGCCTTTCCGGTCGTATATGGAGTGGAGTTGAAAGATGTCCTTACCCATGAGGATCTCGCGATCGGCTCGTATCGATTTGCTGTGAGCGAGCTGATTCCACGAATGACCCAGGTCGCGCTGCAAATCCATAAGAAGGAGCTGATGCGCGAGACGCCGAATTTTGCGAAGCAGAAGTTCCTCTATCGTCTTTCCCGCTCCAATTATGAAAAGGAGTGGGGAAAGGACTACGTGAAACCGGGTTGGGGCACGCGGATTTTGTCAACGCTCCTGCGATACATGCCGAAATTTGGTCCCTTTAAAGGGTTAGCGTTCAATCACCCGACTCCGCAAACCGAGGACCTGTATATCAAGAGCATCAATACCACCGTCGATCAATACCGCATCTTTCTCGAACAAGTGCGCACGGACACACTGGTGCTGCCCAACTGCGACTTTGACAGCGGCAAGCCGACCAAGGCAGCGGAATACTCCCTCACGGACGACACCTATGCCAAGTTGCTGGGTCAGCTGTCCGACCGGAAGTTCGAACGGACCTCGCCGGAGCTGCGCGCCAACATTCTCGACTTTTATTCCGATCTCTCGGCTCTGATCGAGACCAAAAAGGACCAGGATGATTGGAAAAGCGTACTGAGCGAGCTGGACCAGTTGAAGGCCATGGCGCCGGTGCCGACGGTGGCGGGCAGTCCCGCGCAGTGAGAAGCCGCACGCCCTCCCGGACATCTGGTGTCGGCATGTGGACTAAGCCGTTCACGCGCAACAGATCGACAAACACGGGAACCACCCGGTAGAGCAAACACAACCATGCGCATCGATAGTCTTTCTATCCCGATGAATTTACGACGGTTCACAATCGCACTCGTGTTGGCAGTTTGCATGGGCGCTGGCGCGCGAGATCAAAGTGTCTCGCTGTCTGCTGCCGACCTCATGAATGAGGTTGTGGCAAACGAACTGACGGACCGTGCGCAGCAGCGGAAGTGGATGTATCTGATCGACAAGCGAGCAGGGAGGCAGACCCTCACGCAACAGCAGGTGGACACTAAAGACGGCCCCTTTTACCGTTTGATTGCAATTGACGGCACACCGCTCAGCCCGGACCAGCGGCAGCAGGACAACGTGCGCATGGATCGCTTTTTACACGATCCGAGTCAGCAGTTGAAGAACAAACGAGGATATGACGAAGACGAGCAGAAACTCGAGACGCTGATGCGCCTGATGCCGGAAGCATTTCTTTACGACTACGACGGCGTCGAGGGAAATCTTGTCAGGCTCAAATTCCGCCCCAACTCCAACTACAATCCACCGACCTACGAAGCCCGGGTGGCGCATAGCCTGGCCGGAACTATTCTGATCGATTCGCAGCAGAAACGCCTGGCAAAGCTCTCGGGCCAACTCATAAGCAGGGTGGAATTCGGGTTTGGGTTCTTCGGGCACATCGACAACGGCGGCACAATGGAGATTGGGCGTATACAGGTCGGACCCTCACAATGGAAGACTGCCCTGATCAATATTCAATTGTCAGGACGTCTGGTGTTCTTCAAGACCATCAACAAACAGCAATACGAGACCCGGTCGGATTTCCGTGCGGTTTCCGGGGATCTCAGCCTCTTGGAAGCAAGCCAGCTTCTTGCTCCCTAGATTATTCTAAAAAATGTGCAAATTTGACCAGTCAGGCCATTATGAGCAGGTCGTACCATCCCGACCGTGAGGCAGTTCTCAACTATTGGAGGCTAATGGTGAATCTCAAAATTGTGACGGGGATTATTGCATTGTTCATGTTTGCGGGCGCGGCCGGACTGGCTATGGCACAGGACACAACAAAAACCACCCACAAGAAAACGCGGACGCTCACGGGCTGTCTTCAGAAAGGCGAGGATGCCAATGAGTACAATCTTACCGCGAAGGGCGGCGGCACCTGGGAGATCAAGAGCGACAGCGTGAAACTCGACGAACACGTCGGCCATACCGTGAAGATTGTCGGCGTAGTGTCCAATGCCACAGCGCACGGGATGAAGGAAGACGCGAAGGAGGAGATGAAAGAGCACGGCATGGATAAACACGCCACCGAGCGCGGTCATATGACGGTCACGGATTTGACCATGGTCAGTGACACCTGCAAGAAGTAACGCAGCACACACGCTCGCAGAAAATTCGTGTTCCCGATGAAGCGCTTCCATCATGGCGGCGGAATTTGTGTCTGGTGGCTCACGACATGAGCCATTCGGCACAGTATTCTGAGAGCAAGTGAGCGAATCTATAGGTGTCTCAAAAGAGCAGTTTGCCCGCCAAACCAGACGGCCCACCTGCCCTGTTGAAACAGGGCCAGACCCAGACACAGTTTGCACGGCCGCACCGGTCGCCTTCATAAAGCTGCAATCGGCAACCGGTTGCGTTCGGATAAACGGCACTTCGTCAGGGCCGGCCCAAGGAAAAATCATGTTTCTTGCGAGCAAGATCGAGTGGGCTGGAATAGCCTTCACACTTCTGACGACTGGGATGTTGGTACAAGGCTTCCCGCGAAGCGCAGCAGCAGCCGACTCCCACAAAGAAGGAGTTGCAGCCTTCGTCATGAAGAACGAGATCACGAAGATGCAGGGAAGTCTGCGCGATAAGGGACATTACCGAGGCAAGGTCGATGGCGTCTTCGGTCTACGGACCCGAGCCAGTATTCGCGCGTATCAGAAGGCTGAAAATTTGCCAATCACCGGGCAGGTTGATACCCGGACGGCAGACGGACTCGGAGTCAGACCTGAATCGAACTGGGACAATTCCCAAAGTGCCGGGCGGGAGGTTGGGCACGCTAGCGACAGGGCTGGCGGCGAGATTAAGAGAGATAAACCTTCGGCAAACATAAAATGGACTAAAGGTTCGAGGCGAACAAGCAAGACACTACGGAAGCCAGTCAAGACAGTTGCCGCTCCTGAAAGCGGCCGGGGCGACCGCGAGAAAACCCTCCAAGCTGAGAACGACAACCACCCCCAGTAGTCGAGTTCTTCCAGTGACGGAGATACCTCTTACGGGTGGTCGTTCGCGAACTCCGCTGTGCTTTTATTTGTGGAGGAGGAAGGGTAAAGAGCGCCCGGTTCACCTACAAGCTGCCCTTGTAATCGATGAAGCTCCATTTTTCTGAACCGATTCATGGAAGCACTCACTCTCGAGCGAGTAAGCCCCGATCATCTCAAGGGGGCACTCTTCTTCATGCAATGAGCAATTCTGCACAGCAATGCAGAAGAGACTGAGCGAATGTGGTTAGTGACTGAAGGGAGCCTCGCCATCACTGGACGGCCTGTACGCTCGCTTGACAATCAAAGACACGACTCCAATGGCGAAATACACAGTCGGCGGCCACCCGCGGTCAGTTCCAGAATTCAGGCGCTCGCAAATGAGCGCAGGAGGTTGACATGCTTTGGACCATTCTCGTTGTTCTTCTGATTTTGTGGCTTCTGGGTTTCAGTTTGCATGTGGGCGGAAGTTTGATCCACTTGCTGCTCGTTGTGGGGTTGGTGGTGCTGGTCATTAACTTACTGGGCGGACGACGAGGCGCGGTTTGAAGAAAGGCATTACGAGTCCCCGCACCAGGAGGTCCCTTCGGCATTCTTGCTGGCGAGAATCACAATTCGGCTGGCCGAGCCTCCGCCCATCGCTGTAAGACCGGTACCGCCCGAGTGACCGCGTACTTGGAAGCGATCGCGTAGGGTTTAACGGAGAGTCCGAACGGATTGCTGTTGTAAAAAGCTGTAGTTCTCTTCTCCTTGGGCTCTCAGGAAAAATCGGGTACGCCATGCCTTCGACTGCAATTCTGCACGAAGTTCAACGACTCTACGGGGTAAGCGACCATCTCGACTCGCTGGCGGAGCAACATCCCGTCGTCTCAGAAGCGCTCCTCGCCATCTCGGGAAGCGTTCGCAACACCGCCACTTTGTTGGAAGTGCTGGTCGCGACGAAAATATCGCCACTCTCGGGATCAAATCAAGCACATCCCTGATTTGCCATCACGGTCTGGTCCGGGTGGTGTGCTGGTGGAGATTGCGGAGGGGAAGCTAGTCGTGAAGGACGATGTCTAGTAGTGAACTATGAACTTGCAACCCACTCCCGCGGTCATAGTCGATGAAGCCTAACTTCCTGAACCTGTTCATAAAGCTGAGACGCCATACGCCGCGGACGACGACTACGTTTTCGCCAGCCCACAGATGAAAGGAAGGCAGCCGTACTGGATGAGCCCGGATCATCAATATTTCATCAGGCCGGCTGCCGCTAGTGCGGGCATTGCGCTCAAAGGCTGATGCCCTCGCCCATGTCATGCTGATTGCAGCGGCCCTGAATTTGGGTCTGGATGTGCTCGACGTGGTCAACGTGCGCAGTATGTTTAGCATCCATGGACCTGCCGAGGGATCGATTGAGGGGCCGATCACCGTTCTGGCGGAACTCCAGCAAAAAGGCCTGGTGCGACATATCGGGCTGAGCAACGTTACGGCGGCGCAAATCGCGGAGGCGCGACAGATCGCTCCGATCGTCTGTGTGCAGAACATGTACAACCTGGCGCAACGAACCGACGATGCCTTGGTCGACGATCTGGCCCGCGACGGCATCGCCTATGTGCCATTCTTCCCACTCGGCGGCTTCAGCCCATTGCAGTCGGCTGCCTTGTCTGACGTCGCCGCCCGACTCGAGGCCACACCAATGCAGGTTGCGCTTGCCTGGCTTGTTCAGCGCTCGCCCAACACCCTGCTGATTCCGGGCACATCCTCAGTCGAGCATCTTCGTGAGAATCTTAAGGCCGCGACGCTTCAAATTCCGGCTCAAGTGCTTGCTGATCTCAACTCGATCAGCGGAACTCAAGGACGTTAAAAGCCCGAGCGTTCATCGTTCAAGGCCCTAACAAATTAAGAAGGAGCGATTTATGAAGGTATTTGTCACCGGTGTGACTTCGCCACTTGGATCAACAAATTCTCAGCCAGCCGGGGTTACTACCCGCTTGCCCGTGATCCGCCCGCAACGCAGACCGGTCTAGGACGAGCCGTGGCTGAGTCCCCTTTCACGACTTGCTTAGCGACGAACAGGAAGTGGGAATGGCTGTGATCCAGAGCACCAGCTATTCCGGATGCTGTTTTGAATGGACTCAACTCGAGGTGCTCAGGTTCGCGGGCAAGCTAAAATAAAATGTTGCACCCTTCCCGACCTTCCCGTCTGCCCATGTTTTTCCCCCATGTCGAGCAATGACGCGGCGCACGCTCGCCAAGCCGACGCCAGTTCCCTCAAACTCGCTCGCCTTGTGCAACCGCTGAAAGACGCCAAACAGTTTGTCGGCATGATGAGAATCGAACCCAACACCGTTGTCGCGGACGAAGAAGACTGTTTCACGCGGATCATTCTCAACGACACCGATTTCAATTTCTGTCGGGTCGCTCAAGCGGCTGTACTTAAGTGCGTTGGAGATGAGATTCACTACGACTTGTCGCAACAAGGCCGGGTCGCCCCAGGCACGCGGCAATTGCGTGCGTTTCCACACGATATTGCGGCCTTCGATCTCAGTTCTGTGGTCTCGAATCACACCTTCCACGATTGCGTTCAGGTCGATCGACTCCCGGTTCAGCTCGACTTGTGAACAACATGCAAAATGCAGCAAGTCATCGATGAGAGTCGACATCCTGGTTGCGGATTCCTTAATTCTGCTCAGATGTTGCTCCAATTTCTTGTCCAGTGGAGGGACTGCATCTTCGTGCAGCATGGTCGCGAAGCCAAGAATGTGTCGCAGCGGCGCCCGCAAGTCATGCGATACGGAATAGGAGAATGTCTCCAATTCTTTATTGGTTGCTTCCAACAGCCCGGCCCGCTGTTCGAGCTGACGGTTCAGTTTAGAGAACTCTTCCTCGACATGCCGTCGCTCGGAGATTTCCTTTAGGAGTTCCTGATTAGTTTGCGAGAGTTGCGCCATACGCTCGGCTATGCGCTCTTCTAGTTCCAAGGTCAAGAGCATGACTTCACGGTTGGTGGTGAACAACTCGGTCTGCAGCAAACCGATTAAGGTCTTGGGATCTTTCGTGCCGGCCTCTGACTCTTGTGAACGGTTGGCGGTCATGGTTCAGCGCTCCAGTTTTTTCACCGCAAGAATTGTGGCGTCATCATCTTTCTTAGCCAACATGCTGAGGAGCTTGTTTGCCACAGCCTGCGGAGGCTCGCGTTCCAACCCAGGGAAATCGGTCCACTGCCAGTGCGTGCGCAGGCCATCGCTGTGAAGGACGAGCATCCAGCATGGGTCCCAGCGGTGCTGCTGCACACGCACATGGTCTCCGTGCGCACCCAAGAATCCGCGCTGAACCGTGATCTGCAGCCGCTTCGCACCCGTCCAAGGACGCATCTCGATGTTACCGAGATTGGCCAATGTCATTGCCGTTGGCGATTCGAAGCGGGCTAAGGCCATCACAACGCCACGTGTACCCCGGCACGCGCGGCTGACCCCGCAGAAAAGTTTGTCTAACGCCGAGTCGTAATGGGATTGAACATACGATTGTGCGGCCAGAGCGGCCTCCTGCGCAGGCTCGCCGTGTCCGAGGCCATCAATCACACCGGCGAGCAATCGGCCGTTCCATTCGTGAATCACAAAGGCGTCACCATTGGCTGCGGCAAGGCGGCGGGGCCGGGTGCCGACACCGACTTGCCAACCGTGAACAATTGCCATGTCAGCTTTCGCACGTAACCAGCGCCTGCACAGAATCCGTGTACCCAGCGCCGCCGTGGAGCTGACCTCCAGTTCATCCATTAGCCGGTTTACCGTGCCAAGTCCATAACCCAGACCACCGCCCGTGGAGTAACGGTCTTTGAACGCCTCTTCCACATCTCTCATTCCCGGTCCATGGTCTTCAGTCCCCACCTCGATCCCGATCCTTGCTCCATTGTTAAGTGGACGAAGGGTTAGAGCACCACAACCGGCGTGTTTGACCAGATTGGAGGTCAACTCCGCCACGACAAGCACAATCTCTTCACTCGCCTGTTCTCCGAATCCCAACCCGCAGGCGACCTTGCGGGTAGTTTGCTGGGCCATAGCGCAGTCGAAAAGCTGGTCGATCGGGATTTGCCTGCTTGCTACTGTCTCCATCGAAGACTCAGTGCTGTCGCCATTTCCTTACCGTTACGCTCGTTCCCTCGCCGCGACCTGTTCGAATGTTCATCTCGTCCATCAGGCGTTTGGCTCCGGGCAAACCCATGCCGAGTCCGCCGCCCGTACTGTGGCCCTCACGCATAGCAAGGTCAAGATCAGGTATTCCTGGACCTTGGTCTTCAAAACACAATTCGACGCCGCTAGCGTCGCCATTTTGGATGGTTCGCCAGTTCATTACGCCTTTCCCGGCATACTTGAAAACATTCCGGCCTAGTTCGGATGCGGCGGTTACGATGCGCGCTGTTTCCGTCACGCCGAATCCAATCTTCCCGGCAACCTCCCGAACTACCCGGCGGGCTACCGCGATGTCGGTTTCCACATGAATCTGGACTGCGCCATGGTCTTGTTCGCTCATGGCGCGGTCATCTTCTTGGTTCGTTTATTTGCCGACAGATCGTTGGCTAAATCCAAGGCCCGATCCAAACTCAACACGGTTCGCGTCGCACCCAGCGTCACGCCCAATTCGGTTGCGGTGATCGCCACCGATGGCCGCATGCCCGCAATGAAGGTTTCGCCACCCATCAAGGTCACCATCTGCGCTGTCTCCGCCACGGTTCTGGCGAAGTAAGAGTCCAGGATTTCGACTTTCGAGAGATCGAGAATCAGGCCCTTCACATCGTGCTGCTCCATTGCCTCTAGGGTCTTGCTCTGTAGCCCGGACACTGTAGCGTCATCAGGATCGGCAGGCATGGAGACCAATAGGACATCGCGCACCCTCAGCACTGCTATGCCTTCGTTCATTTGCCTGCCACTGCCCCCTGATCCTTCTCGCTGGCAACATGAAGGTTGATGATTTCAAATGCAACGCGCAAGCCTGCCGTGAGAGACGATCTCGTGGTAGCACCAGAAAGATCAGTCCCCAGATGCACCAAGGTCTGAGCTATTGCTGGCCGGACGCCGGTCAGCACAACCTCAGAGCCGATGTAGCGCACTGCTTTGATGGTTTCGATCAGGTGCTGTGCGGTTTGGGTGTCTATGGCCGGCACACCGGTAATATCGATCAGAGCGACGGGTGAATTGGTTTCGGTGAGCCGTTGTAGAAGGCGTTCCATCAGTTGTTGTGTGCGCGCGCTATCCAGCATTCCGATCAGCGGAACCAGGATGATGCCATCCCAGACCTGAACTACAGGAACGGTGGCCATTTCCAGGATTTCCTGGGCCTGCCTTTTGATCCGTTCTTCTCCTTCTTTCCGCTGGGTGAGATCGCGAGTGATCTTGCCGAAACCCTTGAGCTTGCCTTCGGTGTCACGCAGTGCGGTGATGACAACATTGGCCCAGAACTTCGTACCATCCTTTCGCGCACGCCAGCTCTCGTCCTCAGACCGGCCTTCGCGTGTGGCGGTTTCCAACTCACGGTCAGGGTTGCCCTTGGTTGCGTCTTCGCGGGTGTAGAAGACGGAGAGGTTCTTGCCAACTATTTCCTCTGCACAATAACCCGTGAGCCGTTCGGCGCCTGGGCTCCAACTAGCTACTTGCCCCTTAGAGTCGAGCAGGATGATGGAGTATTCCATTATGCTGTCGACCAGAATTCGAAGCATATCCAGGTCACTTTCGGCGCGAAGTTTACCTGCTTTATCGGTTTGAGCCTGTGCTACTCCGGTGGACTCGTTAGCCATGGGTTTGCCTCTATAATGTGCATCATCGTCAAATCTTGTCGACTCCATTAGCTGAGAGATCAAAACTCCGGCCCTTAGTTAGAATTAGGCGATCTCGTTATCCAACATCATTATCCTCAGAAGCTCGCGCGTCGCAATGGATAGGATGACCTCACCCAGGATTCGCGCGGAACAAAGCTTCCGATGTTCGATCCCGTTCGATCCGTTAGGCTGGAACCTAGCCGATACGACAGTCCTATATCTATCAGGACTTCGCTGATCAAGATTTCGGCTTTCGACGGTGCGGATTTGCCTGACTGGGGGATGTTGCGCCACGCCGCTTGGTCTTGGAGCCTTTGAGATCTTGGCCAAGATTTCTAGCCAACCAGTGTTGGTTCAGGCGAGCTGATCGGCGATGATCAATCGCGTTAATACCTCGACTGGCATCGGGTCAAACTGTGTCCCCGAGTTCTGTTTCAGTATCTCAAGTGCTCGTTGCGTTGGAAGCCCTTTTCTGTAGGGCCGAGCAGAGACAATTGCGTCATAGCAATCTGCGACCGCAAAAATGCGCGCATGCAAGCTGATGTTCTCCCCAGCCAGACCTGCCGGGTAGCCGGAACCATTGAACCATTCGTGATGTTGGGCAACAATTGGCATCGCTTCGCGGAGACATGGGATGGGTTCGAGGATACGAACTCCAATTTTCACGTGGTCCCGCATGATCTGCATTTCCTCAGGTTCGAGCTTGCCGGGCTTATCTAAAATAGCCGGAGGCGTACCGATCTTCCCGATGTCGTGTAGCAAGCCTCCGCGGTGCATGATCTGCAAATCGCCTGCGGGCAGGCCTATAGCATGTCCTATCCTAAGAGCTAGGTTTGTCACCCGCTCGGAGTGGCCTGCCGTCCAGGTCGATTTCGCGTCAATCGCGCGTGCCAATGCAGTCAGAGTGCCCAGGTCCAGTTGTTCCAACGCCTCCACTGTGGTCTTCAGCTTTTCCTGGTCGCTGCGTGCGGCGTCGTACTGGGTGACGCATGCACGAAGCGCGTCCAGGAGTTGTTCCGCCATCACGGGTTTGCTGAGAAACCGAAAAATCCGTCCCTCGTTGACCGCTCTCATTGCGATTTTTATGTCGCTGCGTCCTGTCAGCATCACGCGGATAGAGTCGGGTGAAATGATTCGAACTGTCGCCAGAAATTCCGCCCCGTCCACGCCAGGCATGCACATATCTGAAACCACCACGGGATACGGCGCGTTCCTTCTCAGCTGCTCAAGGCCCTCTTCGGCACCAACTGCCAGATCGACGGCGAACTCCTTTTTGACCGAACGTCGCAACCCTTCCAACACCAATGGTTCGTCATCCACAAACAGCACTCGTGTCCTGTCACGGTCACCGTGCTCGACACTGCCACTCTGGCTCACTCTGACACCTCCGTTTCCCAGGCTGCTCTCCACCGA
This sequence comes from Terriglobales bacterium, assembly GCA_049273945.1. GTDB lineage: Bacteria > Acidobacteriota > Terriglobia > Terriglobales > Acidobacteriaceae > Acidiflorens. The sequence continues at coordinate 73,004 of JBASRS010000029.1, forward strand.
TAGTCGGGACTGAAACGTCGTTTGCTTTCCTCACCCCGATGGCCAAACCAGAATCTTCCTCCAGCGGGACTCCAGGGCTGCAGCTATACAGGGGCGAGTACGATGATTTCCTTGTCAATCCTCCCCGCGCGGGAGAAATTGTCGAGCTTGATCATGAGAGCATGAGTGATTTCCTGGCCTTTCGCAACCACCAACACTCCTGACCGCGTTCTAATCTCCTGGTGCAAGATCATCCCAGACGTACATGTCGAAGTTAGGACCTCGCGCACTTCCATTTTGGCACTTTCAGGCTTGATGCCTGCCAATGCCTCAACCAATTCTGATTCGAACTCAGCGCGCCGACCGTGAAGCTTCGCAATCGCATCTTTGTCCGACAACCCCTTCATCCTGAGGTCGTCCAAGGCAACCACAAGTTTGAGCATCTTGGCACCAAACACGATGGCGTCGGCAGATGCTCCTGGTATCTCGGGAACCGTTTGCGGGGTTTCTTTGATTAGCTGTTGGCTGATCATCCAGGCTATCGGTTCCAGCCGGGGAATGTTGACGAGGAGGTCTGCCGCCACTTGAGGATGAGCGGCGAATCGAGACTGATCTTCAGCCGAGAGACTCTCCCCTAGATATGCCGCCTTGATTAGCTCGGGATCAAGCGTCACGCAGCCCAATTGCGACAGCATGGCCGCCGCCTCGAACCGCCATGGGGATGGCAGACCGAACTTGCTAACCAGGTGGCGAACGCAGCGTGCGATACGCATTGATCTTCCAAACGCCTCGGGGCTGGCAGCGCTGAGGACGTCCGTCAGGACCTTGATGCTTCCCATCAGCGTATTTTCGAGGAGGTCCTTCTCGGCCGTCACCAGGCGGTACTGAACCAATCCGGTGGTGATGGCTTTAGCCATAACCTCCTTTTCGCAGGGCTTGGTGAGAAAGCGAAATATGTTTCCCTCATTCACCGCATGTATGGCGGCGTCCAGATCTGTGCAGCCGGTCAGCATCATCCTTACAGTGTTCGGAGCGGTCTGTCGCACCCGTGCCAAGAATTGCGCACCGTTCATGACAGGCATCCGCATGTCAGAAATCACGACCGCGTAGGGACCGCGCTCGTGGATGGCAGCCAGGCCTTGTTCCCCGCCCACGGCCGAGTCCACCTCGAACTCTCGGTGCAACATCCGCTTGTAGCCATCCAGTACGGCAGGCTCATCGTCTACGAAAAGAGTCTTGTCAGCCATGATGCTCCTTCTAGCGGTATGTGAGCGTCGCGTCCATTTGCTTTGTGATATGAGGAAGCGAGTTAAGGCACGGTTGTTTCATCGGCACATCTGCTCAACGAAGCAGTTACTTTCGATACCTCTGTGAAGGGTTTTCACGCCTTGCCGATGCTCTGTAGGAAAGCCAGCCTTCTGCCGATGATCTCCAACAGCGGACTCGCTCGTTTTCGCAAGGTCAAACGATGAATGGACTTACCCCGATCCCGGCAACCTACGACTATCCACTGGTCGCGCTTTCGGTAGTGATTGCCATTCTGGCATCCTATGCAGCCCTGGACCTGGCAGGGCGCGTGACCGCAAATCGAGGGCGTGCCCGTCTCGCCTGGCTGATGGGAGGGGCATTCGCGATGGGGAGCGGGATCTGGTCCATGCATTACACGGGGATGCTTGCCTTCCGCTTGCCCATCCCTGTGTACTACCACGTCCCCACGGTGGCAGTCTCACTGTTGGCTGCGGTCCTGGGCTCTTTGATCGCCTTATACATGGTCTGCCGCGAGCGTGTGGCGGCGCTGCATATTGCCGCCGGAAGTCTACTGATGGGCGCGGGCATTGCAACCATGCACTACACCGGCATGGCTGCAATGCGCCTCGCAGCAATGCACCATTACCACCGTGGCATATGGGCATTGTCAGTCCTTTCGGCGGTCGTTATCTCCTTTGTCGGACTTCTCCTCATCTCTCATTTTCGCGACGAGGACCGCGGCTGGAAGCTCAAGTTTGCGAGTGCGCTGGTTATGGGTTTGGCGATTCCCGTGATGCACTACACCGGAATGGCAGCGGTCACGTTCATGCCCACTGGGGTAAAACCGGACCTGTTCCATTCGGTGAACATATCTGCGCTTGCAACCTCTGCCATACTCGTCGCAATTTTCGTGATCTTGGGTTTTGTAGTGATCACGTCGCTGGTTGATCGCCGCTTTTCTGCTCAACAGGCGATACTGGACGACGAGCGCAAGCGGCTACGTGCTCTTATCGACAACATCCCCGACCTAATGTACGTCAAGGACAGGGACAGTAGATTCGTCGTTGCCAACGTGCACACAGCCCAGATCTTGGGAGCGAGTAGCGTTGAGGAACTGCTCGGAAAAACCGATTTCGATTTCCTTCCCAAAGACCTTGCCACGGCTTTCTATGCAGCTGAACAAGAGGTGATGCGTACCGGGCTGCCGTCGTACAACCATGAGGAGCAAGGCGTCAACCGCGCTGGCAAGGAGACGTACATCCTGACCACTAGAGTGCCTCTGCATGACAGCAAAGAGCGGGTCACCGGGCTCGCAGGTGTAGGTCGAGACATCAGTGAGATCAAGAGGAGAAAGGAAGCGCTGCGGACGGCGCATCATGAGGCGGAGGTTTTTATCAACGCCGTGCCATCGATTCTTATTGGTGTAGACCACGACTCGCACATCACACGTTGGAATTCGGTAGCCACAAGTACGTTCGGCTTATCCAGGACTGAAGTATTGGGAAAACAGCTGACAGACTGCGGTGTCAGTTGGCTACGGCCAGACATGCCAGAAGAAATTCGATCCTGGTGCTCTGAACGGGGCTCGCGGCGGTGCGACCTTATTCCGTTCGAGATGAACGGCGAAAAGCGCCTGCTAGGACTGACCATCACGGCGGTTCGCGTGGTCGACGGAAAGACAGCCGAACTCCTTGTCATCGGTTCAGACGTCACCGACCGTAACGCCCTGGAAGCGCAACTGCGTCTGGCACAGAAGCTGGGATCCGTAGGCCAGCTCGCAGCCGGAATCGCGCACGAAATCAATACCCCGACCCAGTATATCGGAGACAACGTGCGCTTCTTGAAAGATGCCTTCCAGGATCTGAGAAGCCTGCTGGCCAACTACGAGCGGCTGTTGGCAGCCGCCAAGGACAATACCTTATGTCGCGAAATAGTTCAGGGCGTCACGGCTGCGGTGGAACACGTGGACGTCGACTATCTGTTAGAGGAAATTCCCAAAGCCATCGAGCAAGCCATCGAAGGCGTGACCCGAGTGTCTAGGATTGTTGGTGCGATGAAAGAGTTTTCGCATCCGGACGCGAAAGAAAAGACCCCACTGAACTTGAACCACGCCATAGAAAACACCATTGCGGTGGCACGGAATGAGTGGAAATATGTGGCTGACCTAGAGACCGAATTCGATCCGTCGCTTCCTTTGATCTCTTGTCAGCCAGGCGAATTCAACCAGGTTATTCTGAATCTGATCGTCAATGCCGCGCACGCAGTTGCTGATGTTGTTGTAAAAAAAGGTTCAGAAAAGGGAAAAATCAAAGTCCAAACCCGGAATTGTCAGGAGTGGGCAGAAGTCCGGATACACGACACAGGCACGGGAATCCCGGAAAATGTGCGAGCCCGAATCTTCGATCCTTTTTTCACCACCAAAGAAATCGGCAAGGGAACGGGGCAGGGCTTAGCAATTGCACGATCCGTGGTCGTCGACAAACACGGTGGCAGTCTTGACTTCGAAACCGAAGAAGGTAAGGGCACAACCTTTATTGTTCGCCTCCCTCATGATGGCAAGGCTCTTGCCGCCAAGGCGGTGTCCGGGTGAAACGCATTTTGTTCGTGGATGACGAAAGCAAGCTTCTCGACGGCATCCGGCGTATGCTGCATGCGGATCGAAAACGTTGGGACATGCAGTTTGCCGTCGGCGGCGACGCCGCGTTGCAGGCGTGTGAAGCAGGCAGCTTCGACGTGGTCATTTCTGACCTGCGAATGCCAGGCATGGATGGCGCCACACTGTTGAGCCGCATTCGCGACCGCTCTCCAAGCACCGCACGAATTGTCCTGTCTGGATATTCCGAAGTCGCGCTAGCCACACGGGCGGTGCCCGTGGCACACCGTTTTCTGACTAAGCCATGCAACGCGTCTGAAATTCAATCCACCATCGAACGTGTGTGCACGCTGCAGGATTTACTGTGCGCACCAGAAATCCGCAGAATCGTCGGAATGGTCGGCGAACTGCCTTCCCTGTCGCGTACATACATATCTCTGACACAGGCGGTGGCGGACCCAGGTCAACTCCATAAGCCAAGTCGCCGACATCATTGGGCAAGACGTCGCAATGGCAGCGAAAGTATTGCAGCTCGTCAACAGTGCTTTCTTCGGGTTGGCACAGACAATCAGCAACGTGCAGAACGCTGTCACCTACTTGGGAACCGAAACCATCAAGAATCTGGCGTTAGCTTCCGAGGCTTTCAGAGTTTTTCTACCCGACTCGCGTATTCCTCCGGGAGTCTGCGAGTCCATACAACTACACGCGCAACGCACAGCCGCCATTGCCAGCACTCTTCCGGTGCACCCGGAAACTCGCGACGTTACCGTCGTGGCCGGCCTGCTTCACGATATCGGGAGCCTGATCTTGGCCAGTAGAATGCCCGACGAGTTCTGCTCCACGCTCTCGCGGGCTCGCGAACGCAACTGCGAGACTTTCGAAGCGGAAGAAGAACTGCTGGGAACCTCACACGCGGAGATAGGTGCGTACCTCGTCGGGTTGTGGGGCATTCCCAACCCTGCCGTTGAGGCCATTGCCCACCACCATCGTCCCACTCGTATTCCGCACTCCGGTTTCGATAGTGCAATCGCCGTCTACGTTGCCGACCTGTTGGCCCACGAACTGGACGCTCATCCCGAGGATTCGACAGGATCTGGGCTCAGGGACTCTGATCGAGCTTGCCTGGAGACGTTGGGGATTTTGCACCGGTTCGCCGAATTCCGCGAGCTTGCGGTGCAACGGCGCGACTGAAAGTAGCACACTCAAATTGTCCTAGTTGTCCCGCCCAACTCTCTAAGCTTGATCACTATTTCATTCACGGCTGCGGCCGGAGCTCAGAATTGCCCGCCGATCGTGGCGTTCCCACCCTTCGCCGCGTTCACTACTTGGGCGCGGAGTACGCAGAGCGAAGGATTATAACACTACTGAGTCTGGCCATTCTGGATCCTGAAGTCTTCTCGCAGTTCAATGGGCCCTGCCGGGATTGATATCAACCGAGTTTGAGCAAGCCGGCTGTCCGATACGGTTAGTGTGTAGCTACCCGAAGGCAGTTCGCGCAAAATGAACTTGCCCAGTCGATCTGTGGTTGCCTGAAGTAAGAGTTCAGGGATCTTGACCGTTGCTCCGGATACCGCAGAATACTGGCCAGACTTGGGATCGTAATAGCTAACTTGGCCGAATACTGTGCGCATGGCGCGAATACGGAAATCGGCACTCTGGGGAATACCCTCTTCAAGTCGTCTCCGGATCGGCTGGAGGTCTTCCAGCGCGTGGCCGGGGGGGACAGTGTTGGGATCGACCACGAGTTCATAATCACCTGGACTTAACCCAGAGGCGGCAAATCTACCGTCGGCATCGGAATGTGCGCTCCGAGTCGTGCCGGGACCTGTGATTTCAATCTCTACGTCGGGAACTCCGAGCCCGGCGTCGTTTCTCACGTGACCGACCAGTTCACTGGCGGCAAACGTAACCCCAAAATCGGCGGACTGATTGATCGATGTGGTAACGACCGAAGGCGTGGTGAACCAGAAAGGCTGGGCGGACTTGAAACGCGCTTCGAGCGTATGCTGCCCTTGCGGAACATGAGAGAACGCGTAACGTCCCCGCTCATTGGTTTGAGTTCGGTTCCATCCATCAAGGACCACTTCGACATCGGCAAGTGTCCTCATTTGCGGATCGTAAAGGCCACTAATCTTCTGATCAACGTAGACCACACCTGTTATCGTGCCGTGTGCTCCAAGGCTGAGAAATGAGGGAAGCGCGGAGAAGTTGTGTCTTAGGCCAATCGTGACTTGTGGGGAGTACTGTGCCTGGCCAAGAGCTGAGTAATGAAACCACGAATAAGAAACCGACAACTCGTTGGAAACCGTCAGCGGCAGGGTGTAGCTGCCGCTCTGGATCCAGTTGCTGGCCGTTCCCTGTAGTAATTGGTCGTTGTTATGAATGAAGTCGAGGTTAAGCCGTTGCGGCCTGGGACTATGGGATGTCCAATTCAAGCTGGCGCCCGTCTGAAGTCGCACGGGAAGCAAATTCAATGTTCCTTGCTGAGAAAGACCGAGGGCAACTAGAAAGGCATTGTCCTGCAATAAGGCGCTAAGCTGAGAGGGCTCAATTGCAGTCAGCCCCAAACGTTGTAGTTCAATCTGAAGCGCTGGAATGTGAGAGTATAAAGAACTTACAGTCAGGGCTTCCGTCTGCCTTTCCACAAATCCGGTTAACTGCCATCCACTCCAGGAGAGACGGGCGTTTCCGCGCAGGTCCTGGCCGGGCGAGAAACTTCCCGAGGTCTTCGCGAACTGATATAGGAAACCGGCGCCGAAGTGCTTCTGGTCGAAATTGACTTGTTCCGGCAAACTGAGAGAGCGAACAGAAGAGTTTGCGCCAGGAGAAGATTGCGAAAAATCCGCGTACACCCCGCCGGTCGAAACCGACCAATGGCGGGAAACCTTGTACTGCAGGTTGGCGGTTGAGTTAAGGCTTGTCTGCCGGCCGGTTGGCAACAGGATGTGATTCTCTGAAACGTTCAGGTAACTCACCAACTTCGGAGTAAGGCGTCGGCTCCAGGAAACCTCGGCCACTGAACCGGGAAGATTGCCGATGTTAAGCGAGGCGAAGTCTCTGGGTTTCTGACGAAAAGTCCCCTGCACGAAATCTTTCGGGTCGCTCCACCGAAGCTCGGCTGCGCCGCCCATTCCATGACTGAAGCCCAATTCTCCCAACAATTCCAGCCCTCGCGGCCGCCGCAGCCGGTATTCCAAAGAGGCCATGCCTCCGGGATGGCCGGCAGTAAAGGCTTGCGAATGAGTGGGAAAGTAATACGCATTTTGAATCAGCTCTGAATATCTGCTGAGCTTGAAATCGTGGCTGAGTCCAAACACCGCTTCGCGTTGCGTTGGAATGAGGAAGTCATAAAAAGTTGCGAGCAGTGAATATCCTGCGTGCATCGTCCAGGAACCAATTCCGAGATGAATTCCCCGGACGGTCGCGCCATCCAGGGTCAGCGGCGAGTTCGTGACGTTTTGATCTAGCAGGGTGAGACTCCAACCGGGCGTTGTGATGCGATAGAAACCGGATGGAAGGTTGACGTTTCCGTTGCCGGTGATTCCGTGGAGAAAATCGACATTCACTAAGTGGAGTTGCGTGGTCCGGTCAGGTTTTATCACGGTGAAGTCGAAGCGGTTCTGAATCTGTCTCGGATCGGATGCGAAGCGAAATTCGTAGCGCCCAGTTTCGTCTCCTGCAAGCGACGACGCGGGTGATATGAAACCTGGAGGGTAGGCGGGAGGCGCAGGGCTCACTAGAATGTAGATACTCTTGACTCCATCGGGAGTGACGATCAACACTTCGGCTCGGCCCGGAGCACGGCCCGAGACATCCACGACTCCGTGGCTTGCGGAAGCATCCAGCAATTCAGAGTCGACAGCAAGCGCCGCGGTGGCGCCCGGAATCTTGATCTGGGTTGATCGCCCGGCCTGAACTTCTGCAACCGCATTGCCCGACTCTTCTACGCCCTGAACTTGTACCTCTTGCAACTGAACGGTTTTCCCCTCGATACTGACGACAGACTGGGCGGGGGAAGGCTCGGTTGCTATCGCATTTTCAGTCGGCTTGCGTGCCTGATCTTCCGGAGCGGGAGGCCTTCGATTGGTATGCTGTGGTAGTGCGCCCGTGGTGACCACAACGTTAAATCTCAGCACCTGGGTCGGCGTGAGCACCACAATCTGGGTCACGCCCGGCTGCCTGGCGGCGAGGAACACGCTGCCTTCGTCGGCCAAAACACGCACCTGGGACGAGTGGCGCGAGAAGGCCATCATAGCACCAGGAATCAGGATCTCAACACGCTTGCCGGGTTCGATGCGCACGACACCATCTTGCGCTCCGGCGGCGGCCGCCAGGAAAAACAACAGAACGCCGCAGGACACGCGAATCATGGCAGAAGAAAATCCAAGGACCTGGTAAGCAATCCGCCTTCATGCTTCAGAGAAATGAGGGCGCGATATTTCCCTGGCTTAAGCGGCGCCGGATATGTAGCTGTGAAATCGAGTTGCTCTCCCGGCAGCAAGCGTTGAGCAGCAATTGGCACCTTGCCGATGAGTGCCCCTGAGGAGCCGACAATGGCAAGCGTCCCTTTTGGGATCACGGGCTCCGAGCCGCTATTGATCAACGTTTCCGTAAGCGACAAATTTTCGGAGGCGGTAGCATTCATCATGCCCAGCGGCAGACTGTCGACGCGGAATTGTTTCGACAGAGTGAACGTGATGAGGGCGCCCAGCGAACCAGTCATACCAACACCTTGGTTGATTGCAACCACGCTCTTACCTTGGAACAGCGCCACAATCGCGCGCACCACGGGTCTATCGGGAACTGTGACCGTGACTCGGACCATGCCGTGCTCTCCCGGTCCGAGCAGTAATGTTCGCGGTGAAAAGACGGCAGTTCGCGCAATTCCGTCCACCGTTTCACCCGCCGGAACAAACACGCGTTTCCCGTCGCGGACGACGACATCCAGGGCGTCCAATTCAAAGGCAAATTGCCCAGCGGTTTGATTGGAGACGGTCAAGGTCTGCGTTGTGCTCTGGCCCGGCTTGGCCTGCAGCATGATCACGGCGGGTGACAGCGAAATAGAGGGCGCATGCGGAATAGTAGCGGCGGTCGCCTGTGCCCTCGCTCGCTTGGCGGAAGCGCTGTCGCCCGCCCTCAACCCCAGGGATGAAAAGACGAGACAGACGGCGAGAAGAATTCCGAACCGACGTTTTCGCCTGCGAACACGGATCGTCCGAGTTGGTTGAGAAGTTCCTCGGGCAGCGCGCTGGAACCCCGGCGTCCTGGCAAAACCTGTGTCTAATGTCATACTTCTCCTTTTCGGCACCCAATGGCCCGATTCAATTTGAGATCGCGGTGAAAATCATCGTGTTGGTGATCATGCCGGGGGCCTCCGAAAATGGAATGGTCAAGTTGAATGTATACGGCGTATTAACGTTGTATATTCCGGTCATCGTTAGCGTCGAAGCCGTTGCGCCGTTCAAAGTCACCGCTCCAATCTTCCACGTGTTGACCGCATCGGCCAACAAGAGCATAGCCGTCAGGGTGTAAGTGGTGCCTCCCTGGGCTGGGGTCACCTGAACGTCAAAGGGTGTGCTCAACGTCCAACTGCTGGCGCCATTCACCGTCTTGGTGACTCCGCCTGGTACTATTCCTCCATAGGCTTGGACGTTTCCTAGGGCCATGCTGGCCGCTGCCGACCCGCTCCCGGTCAGGGAAATGCCCGAGGGGTCAGAGTTGAAAACGAGGGATATCTGGGCATTCGCGTTAGGGGCTGGAAGCAGCAGCAAAGCGACGGCCGCCAACAAAGCTGATTTCGCGAAACTCATTTCGCTTGCCTCAGTTTTCCTTCTGGGAGTGCCTTCAAACCACCGCCCTGCTCCGTCACCGTATCGAGACCATCAACCTCAATTCGCCGTGGCCACGAAATTGAGCGTATTGCTGATGGCGCCTGCCGCTTCGCTGAACGGAATCGTCAGGTTCAGCGTGTACGGAGTGAGCCCGTAAGTGCCGGTGGAGGTCAGCGTCGCCGCGCTGCCGCCCGTAATCGTCGTCGCACCCAGCTTCCAGGTGTTAGTTCCGTCGACAGCCTGCAATTGCGCGGTCAGGGTGTAATTTGCACTGGTTTGATTCGCCACCTGGACCGTAACATCGAAAGGTGTGCTCAGCGTCCAGTTGGTTGGAGCATTGACGGTCTTGGTCACGCCGCCGGGCACAGAGCCGCCATAGGCCTGTACGGAACCGAAGGGGATCGTCGCCGCGGACGTACCACTGCCGCCCAAGGTGATGCCGCTCGCATCCGTCGAGAAGATAACGCTCATCGAACTGGCCACCGTTGCCGTCACCGCCACGGTTCCTGAGTCTGTCGCGGCGCTGGCTCCCCGCGGTAGCAGTAGAGTGCAAAACAGCACGCCCGTAGCCCACCATTGTCGTCTCCGCATTACTTTCTCCAGTCTCTAGCTGGGGCGTTCCAGAGAACTCCAGCCCGGACCAACCGTTCTACCCTCAAGACACTTGAAAGAGGGGACCACATGCTTGAGATATCGGCGGATCCTCGAATGACTTGAGGGGGCTGAGCTTCGCTCAGGCCGGGCCAGGGGCCGGTTGGTGGATTCCTTAACAGATTAGAAGACTCTGAAGAAAGCTCTCAAGTCGCGAAAGCGCCCCATGTGAGTTCATAACCTATGTGCTCATGTAGAGGACGCAATCTGACGATGTGTTGGTCAGTCGGCTGCCGCGCTGAACCACAAATCTTGCCCATGTACAGCCGGTTTGTAGATCCTAGATCATCAAACCCATCCGACTAGATCGCGCTTTGATTGTGGCGACGAAGTGAGTCGTCGGCAAATCTCAGGCAGTGGCGCCTGCTGCTGCCGCCCGTTGCGTCATCAGAAAGCTGTCGACGCTCTGTGCCAATTGAGAGTCCACCTCGTCGGCGATGAGCATGATGTCCGCGAGTAGCAAACCGAAATCCACGCTGGCCAAGTTACGCTGGATGGTTTCGAAGATGCATACCTGTAGGATTCTTGATTCCTGTACCATCAGGGGCGCAGTGTAGCCTTGGCGGCAGCGGAGTTGTCCGTGCGCCACAGCTGCGGGAGAGGGGATGGCGACCGCTTCTATAATGCGAACCTTCCGCAGACGTGCAGCGATGTTGCTTATGATATCGGGAAGATGGTCAGTGCGCTCGTCCGGAGTCAGTGAAAGGGAACTCAGTTCTCCTATCTGTCCCACTCGTGACAACCACCGCTGCACTGTGATGGTGACGTCGCGCTCCAGAATGGTTGCGATATCATCCTTGGCTTTTTTCGGAGTCGCCTTAGAGTCCAGTGCCTTCTTGTGTAAGAGCTCAGCCAGATGCGCAACGTCCAACGGCTTCACTAGAACTTGATCTGCTTGTAGAAGAATCGCAGACATGGATCGTTGCACGTCAGGAAAACCACTAACCACCAGGGTCAACGCGTCGGGTTGAGAGTGACGCATGGCGGTTACCACTGCGAATCCATCGCCGGGATCCGGGATGTGAAGATCGGTGATCAGAACATCGAAGGCTTGCGTGGCAATCTGCCTGAAGGCCTCCGTCACGCTGGTTACCGAAACTACCTCAAAGTTTTCCATTTCCAGCGAACGTTGTGTCAGAAAGAGATCATCCTTATCGTCATCGACGAGGAGAACTTTAGGTCCCGTCATTACATTCCTCTCCTTAATCGTTATTTTCTGCTGCTCAGGGCCAAGAACTACCCGTGAGTCTCTATTATTTTACTTTTGTTGGCGGGTGCAATACTTCGTGCATGACCGCACGAAAGGCTATTACGGCTCTTGCCTTTCCCAATTTGACACCTTCGCACCAACGGCCATTGTGATCGCATTTTCCCGTTCGCAGTCAAACCAACGGGCATTCAGGCAAGGAACGTCGCCGGATGAAAGCGGCAACATGCATCTGGGTCCAATCAGGGTCCAATAACTCCTCCAGGGTGCTACTCGCGGCTCCAAAATGGGCTGTCGGTGCCGTCTAGTTTCAATCAGTTAAGATTTGTTAAGTCCCTTTCACTGCGGTAACACGTGTTCAATCTCAAGAAAGCTGATGCCGATCGACCAGTTCGTGGCTCGTGAACTGTTGGCCTGGCACGCGGTGACACCGTACAAGAAGCCGTCCGACTATGTATGGGCCACCGATGCCAACCGTGCTGGAGCCCAGCGCGGGAAGCAACCCGTCTGGCTAAGCACGGTGATGCGCGACTACATCCAGCCGATGGCCCGAAAGTTGGGCATCCAGAAGAAGATGTCGTGGCACACCTTTCGACACACGTTTTCCTCGATTCTCAAGGGCAATGGTGAGGATGTGAAAGTGGTGCAGGAGTTGTTGCGACATTCAACGCCAAGGATGACGCTGGACACCTACACCCAAGCTCTCGGGCCCGACAAGCGGGCCGCGCAAAGCAAAGTTGTAGGGATGATCCGGCCGAAAGAGCGTGCATTTTCTGTGTATCGCGATGTAGATGGGGTTTCCGTGTAAAGCGTTGATAAGATTTGGCGTCCCCGACGGGATTTGAACCCGTGTTACCGCCGTGAAAGGGCGATGTCCTAGGCCGGGCTAGACGACGGGGACGCTTGCTGATGCAGGCGGATGTTTGGCCGGCAGGATTCATACTAACAGGGAATTTTTTGCAGTGTCAAAATCGGGCGGATGCAGGAGCGCCGCTCGCTTTGCAATTAGAATGGGGCCATGGCGGATTCTCTCTACCTAAGCTTGTGGTTTCCCAGTTTCGAGGAGCCGGAGATTTTGGCGCGCGCGGTCAGCGTGCTCGGGCAATTTCCGTTTTCGGCGCGGCGTCCGGGGGTGACCTATGTGGCCGTCCACCCGGTTTCGTGGAACGAGCCGACGATTCTGGAGCAGCGGTTCCAACCGGGGATCGCGCCTGAGCACGCGGCGGGAATCGCGGCGGAGCTTCTGCACGAGGACTATGCCTACGTTTTCGAAGCGGATTGGGATTTGTGGTCGCCTCCCGCGGGCGGCGGGAAATGGGTGCAGGCACCGTCGCTGGTGCGGTTTATCGCGCAAGGAGCGGGTTTTGAAGAAAGAGCGGCAGCGGAGACCGGGCACATCCAGGTTGACTTCGGGTTGGACGCGCCTTTCCTGCACGAAGAGCTCTCGTTGACGGCGGAGGCGGAGGAGCATGTGCGGGACAACGTGCAGAAGCTGGTGGCATTCACCGCGCTCGTGGAGAAAAATGCGGGCGCGACGGGGCGGCTGCTGTGGTCGGAGTCGGAAGAGAACCTGGCGCAGAAGTTGATTGCGCGACTGCAGAAAGTCAACTGATCAACCACGGAGGACACGGGGGCCACAGAGGATTTCGCTGAAATTCTCTCTGTGTTCTGTGTTCTCCGCGGTCTTTATTTCGTTCTACCCGCTTCGCCCTGCATCTTCTCTCCGGCAGCGGCCTGAGCAGCAGCGAGGCGCGCGGTCAGAACGCGGAACGGTGAGCAGGACACGTAGTTGAGGCCGGTCTGGTAGCAGAATTTGACCGACTCTGGTTCGCCGCCGTGCTCGCCGCAGATTCCAACCTTCAGGTTGGGATTCGTCTCGCGACCCCGTTCGGTCGCCATCTTGATCAACTGACCTACACCTTCGCGATCGAGAACGGCAAACGGATCCTGCTTGATGATTCCCTCGTCGATATAGGTGGGCAGGATTTTGTTGACGTCGTCGCGCGAGAAACCCCAGGTGGTCTGGGTGAGGTCGTTGGTGCCGAAGGAGAAGAACTGGGCTTCCTTGGCGATCTCGTCCGCGACCAGGGCGGCGCGCGGCAACTCGATCATGGTGCCGACCAGGTACTCGACGGTGCGTCCTTTTTCTTTGAAGACTTCTTTCGCCACCCGGTGAACGATCGCTGCCTGATTCGCCATTTCATTCACTGTAGCGATGAGCGGGATCATCACTTCGGGAGAGACCTTGACACCGTCCTTGGCAACGGCAACAGCCGCTTCAAAGATGGCCCGCGCCTGCATCTCGGTGATCTCCGGATAGGTGATGCCGAGCCGGCAACCGCGATGTCCGAGCATGGGGTTGACCTCATGCAACTGCTCGACTCGGCTGAGCAGGTCTTTCAGACCCTTCAGTTTGGGCGACCTCGGTTTGGTGGCTTCGAGCACCGCGATCTGGACCATGAGATCTTCACGGCGCGGCAGGAACTCGTGCAACGGAGGATCGAGGGTCCGGATGGTGACCGGGAAGCCGTCCATGGCGCGGAAGACGCCGATGAAGTCAGCGCGCTGCATGGGCAGCAGCTTTTTCAAAGCATCACGCCGCGCGAGTTCCTGGGCTCGTTCCTTAACGCCAGACTGAGCGCTCGGCTCCAATTTTTTCAAAGTTAGTCGCGTGCCGTGTTCCCGGTTGTACTCAGCGAGAGCGGCCGGGATGTACTTTTCTTCACGAGCAAGAATCATGGCGCGCATGTGCGGGAGCTTTTTCTCGCCGAAGAACATGTGCTCGGTGCGGCACAGTCCGATGCCTTCAGCGCCAAAGGCCCGCGCCTGCTTCGCATCGCGGGGAATGTCCGCGTTCGCGCGGACTTTCATCGTGCGGTAGGGTTCCGCCCAGCTCATAAATGTATCAAGCAATTTCAGGTCCTTCGGATCGGGCGGAACTGTATTGACTTTGCCTTTGATCACGCGCCCCAGGGAGCCATCGAGCGAAATCCAGTCGCTCTCCTTGAAAACCTGCCCTTTGACGCGGATCTCGCGCTTCTTCTCGTCCACTTCAATATCTTGCGCGCCTGCAACACAGCACTTTCCCATGCCACGTGTGACAACAGCAGCATGGCTGGTCATGCCGCCACGTGAAGTGAGAATGCCTTTGGCGACTTCCATGCCGTGAATATCTTCTGGTGAGGTTTCGGCGCGCACGAGGATGAAACTCGCATTCGTCTGCGCGCGACGTCCGTGCTTGATCGCCTCCTCGTTCTCAGTGTTTTCGTCGTCAGCTTTTCTCTTGCGTTCGACGGCTTCGTCGGCAGTGAAAGCGATCTGGCCGACAGCGCCACCAGGAGACGCCGGCAAGCCTTTCGCCAGCACGTTCTCAAGTTTCACATCTTTTTCATCCAGCCGTGGAACGACAAAGTAAACAAGCTGGTCAGGTTCCGGGCGGAAGACCGCTTCTTCTCTCGTGATCAGCCCCTCTTCCACCATCTGGATGGCCACCCGAACCGCCGCCAGGCCCGTGCGCTTGCCGTTACGGGTTTGCAGCATCCACAGCTGTCCATCCTCGATAGTGAACTCAAAATCTTGCATGTCGCGGTAGTGCTTCTCAAGCCGCGTGGTGATGTCGCGCAGCTGGTTGTAAACGTCCGGCATGAGCTTTTCGAGTTCGAGAATCGGAACCGGCGTGCGGACGCCGGAAACCACGTCCTCGCCCTGCGCGTTCATCAGAAACTCTCCGTAGAACTCTTTGGTGCCATTTGAGGGGTTGCGCGTGAAGCCGACGCCGGTGCCGCTAGTGTCGCTGAGGTTGCCGTATACCATGATCTGCACGTTAACTGCGGTACCCAAGTCGTCGGAGATACTGTTGATCCGGCGGTAGTACTTGGCGCGGTCGTTGTTCCAGGAACGAAATACCGCGTCGCGCGCCATCACCAACTGCTCGTGGGGATCCTGCGGGAAGTCGCGCTTGGCGTGCTTCTTCACGGCTTTCTTGTACTCCGCGATGACCTCTTGCAGCGCCTTGGCGTCGAGGCCCGTGTCGAACTCGGTTTTCTTCTGTTTCTTCTTGGCTTCGAAGATGTGGTCGAAGACTGACTTTTCAATGTCGAGCACCACGTTGCCGAACATCTGGATCAGGCGGCGATAGGAGTCGTACGCAAAGCGTGGGTTGTTCTTGCGCTTGGCGAGAGACTCGACGCTCTGGTCGTTGAGGCCGAGGTTCAGGATGGTGTCCATCATGCCGGGCATGGAGAATTTTGCACCGGAACGGACACTGACCAGCAATGGGTTGTCGCCTTTGCCGAGTTTCTGGCCCTGCAGAGTCTCCAGACTGCGAAGGGCTGCATCCATCTGCGTATCAACTTCTCTGGAGGCCGCGTTGTGGCGCATGTATTCGCGGCAGGCTTCGGTCTGAATGGTGAAGCCGGGAGGCACTGGAAGTCCGGCGTTGGTCATCTCGGCCAGGCCGGCGCCTTTACCGCCGAGGACGTCTTTCATCTTGCCGTTGCCGTCGGCTTTCCCGCCGCCGAAGAAGTACACGTATTTCGTGGCGGTGGGTTTGGATTCGATCATTTCCGTTTCGGGGAGAGTTGTGGTGGCCATATGAGTCCTGTTCTTATTTCGTAGATTCTTTGCCTTCGGTCACGATTTCGGAGAAATCGGCAATTGTGGTGAATTCCTTGACTAGAGTCTGCAACAGGGCCAGGCGGTTGGCACGGAGATTGTCGTCTTCGACCATCACCATGACCTTGTCGAAGAACTTGTCGACCGCCGGGCGAAGCTTGGCGATTTCGAGCAGCGCCGGTTGGTAGCTGCGAGTTGCGCGTAACTTTTCGACGGCACTGGCGACCTGGGGGATAAGCGCGGCCAGCTCTTTCTCGGAGTCTTCTCGCAGGGCAGCTGGATCCAGCGTAGTCGCAATACGTCTTTTGTTTTCTTCTGCTTGCCGTAGAATGTTCTTTGTTCGCTTGAAGGCGAGGGAGATCGATTCGAAATCCGCCGAGCCGCGCACTTTGCTGACCGCTTCCGCGCGCGCGACTGCGTCAACCACGTCGTGAGCATCAGCAGACAACACGGCGTTGACGACATCGTAGGCAACGCCACGCGCTTCCTTCAGGTAGAACTCCAGACGCTCACAAAAGAAGTCGCGTACGGAAGCCGTGTAGTCGGCGTTGGAGAACTGCTTCTCGGCTTCGGATCCTTCGTAGTGCGCGCGCGCGTCAGCCATGATTTCCGACAACCGGAATGGCAGCTTATGCTCCGCGATCGTCTTCACGATCCCGTTCGCCTGGCGGCGCAGCGCAAACGGATCTTTCGAGCCGCTGGGAATCAGGCCCAGGGCGAACATGCCGGCGATGGAATCGGCTTTGTCGGCGATGGAGAGTACGGCGCCTTCGACCGTGCGCGGAACGCCGTCTTCCATCGACTCGGGCTTGTAGTGATCGTAGATGGCCTTGGCGATTTCCGCCTGGGCGTCGGGCTTCAGGTCGTCATCGAGTGGCTGCACTTGCGCGTACAGGCCGCCGACGATGCCTTGCAGTTCGGTAAATTCCTTGACCAGTTCGGTCGTGAGGTCGGTCTTGGCGAGCAGCGCGGCTTTGTGAACCACGCCGGGACGAACCGCCATGCCGGCTTGCTTGATCGTCTCGGAGAGCCAACTGGCAAGGCGCTGCACGCGGATGGTTTTGTCGTAGTAGCTGCCAAGGTCCTTCTGGAAAGTGACGTGTTTCAGCAGTTCGACGCGCTGGCGCAGAGTCTGCTTCTGGTCGGTCTGCCAGAAGAAGCGGGCGTCGTTGAAACGGGCGCGCAGCACGCGCTCGTTACCGTGGCGGATCAGGCCCTGGGTGTCCGCGGCGGTGTTGAGCACGGCGAGGAAGTGCGGCAGCAGCTTACCGGCGGCGTCTTCAATGGCGAAATACTTCTGGTGGTCGCGCATCACCGTGACCAGAACTTCTTCCGGAAGCTCGAGGAATTCGGGATCGAAGCCGCCGAGAATGGCTGACGGGAATTCCGTGAGATTGACGACCGTCGCGAGCAGTGACTTGTCTTCTCTCCAACGCGCGGCGGGGATGAGGGTACGGGTGGCAGCGTCGAGCGCTTTGCGGATGACTTGCTCGCGTTCGGCAGCGCCAAGGACTTTCGCTTTACGAAGCGTATCGACATAGGCGCTGGGCTTGGAGATGGTGACAGTTTCGCTGCCGATGATGCGGTGTCCGCGGGACGATTTGCCAGCGGCGATGCCGAAGAGTTCCATCGGGACCACCTGCTCGTCGAGCATTGCGACCAGCCAGCGCACCGGGCGAACGAATACTTCGCCGCGCTTGCGCCAATACATGTTCTTGGGCCAGTAGAGCGAGGCAACCTCATTGGGGAGAGTTTCGGTCAGAATTTCGGCGGCCGCGCGGCCGCCCGTTTCAGTCTCAGCAGTGACGTACCGGCCCTTCTCGGTCTCCTCGATCTTGAGCTGTTCTACTTTGATCCCCACACGCTGCGCAAATGCTTCGGCTGCTTTCGTGGGTTTCCCTTCGCTGAATGCGACCTTCTCGGAAGGACCGAGTTGCTTGGTACGTTCCACCGGCTGGCGGTCAGCGGTTCCAATGATCACGGCCAGACGGCGCGGCGTAGAAAAAGTGCGAGGATCGTCATGGGACAGGCTGTATTTCTTAAAAAGTTCGCCGAGGCGGCGCGCGAGTTCCGCTGCGGCGCCGTCGATCATGCGCGCCGGGATTTCTTCACAACCGATTTCAAGCAAGAAATCTGGCATTAGTATTTCAGTCTATGCTCTCAGAATTAGAGATCCGTGAATGTGAGCCGGATCACAAGAGCAGCAACAAGCCGCGAGCTTCGAGCTGCTAGCCAGCCACCGGCGCCAACTTCCCTTTCTTTGCTTTTGCCGTTGCCCCGGCCGGCTCGCCCTTTTCAGTTTTTTTGTCAGTGCCGTACTGCTGGTCCATCCATGCCTTGGCAATACCAACCGCTAAGGCGCGCACTCGGGCGATCACGCCGACGCGCTCTGTCACGGAAATCGCGCCGCGGGCGTCGAGAATGTTGAAATAGTGCGAGCACTTCAGGCAGAGATCATAAGCCGCCAACAGAGGGAATCTCGACTTCTCGCGGGCGACGCCGTCGCCCTCGCTCTTATCCTTGGTTAAGGCGGCGTAGCGGTCGAGGAGCGCTTTGCACTCGGCTTCGCACAATTCGAAGTGCTTCCAGGTTTTTTCGACATCAGCCCCTTCGAAGTTGTAAACCGAGAACTGCTGCTCCTCGGCAAGACGAACGTCGCCATACTTCGCTTCCCTGCCCGTGACGGGATCGCGCGCCCAGACGATGTCGTAGATCGAATCCACGTCTTGCAGAAACGCGCACAGGCGTTCGAGGCCGTAGGTGAGCTCCGCGCTGATCGGGTCGAGGTCCACGCCGCCGCATTGCTGAAAATATGTGAACTGGGTGATTTCGAGGCCGTCGAGCATCACCTGCCATCCGATGCCCCAGGCGCCGAGCGTGGGCGACTCCCAGTTATCTTCTTCGAACTTGATGTCGTGCTGGCGGAGGTCAATGCCGATCGCGGTGAGCGACTCGAGATACAACTCCTGAACATTCTCCGGCGGCGGCTTCAGTATGACCTGCAGCTGCAGGTGCTTGAATAGGCGGTTGGGATTCTCGCCGTAACGGCCGTCGGCGGGACGGCGTGACGGCTGCACGTAGGCGACTTTGTATGGATTCGGCCCGAGTACGCGCAGAAATGTTTCCGGCGCCATGGTGCCCGCGCCAACTTCGACGTCGTAGGGCTGCTGAATGACCGCGCCGCGCTCCGCAAAGAAAGCCTGGAGCTTGAGGATGAGATCCTGGAAGGTCGGCGGATTCGGTTTGGATGTGTTCACGTAATTCTGCAATCAAACTGCGAGCTACGAGCTTCGGGCTGCGAGCTTGAACCTATCAGGAACAAAGCCTAGCTCGAAGCTCGCGGCTCGTAGCTCGCAGCTAGATTTTCTCCAGCATCCCCGCCGTCACCAGCTTCTTCTCAATGTGCCGCTCCAATATCTGAAGAAGAAACTTGCGGAGGTCGGCAGCCACCACCTTCGGCCAGTCGATCTCGGCGAAATCTGAAACACGCGAGCGCAGCATTTGCGCGGCGATCTTGCGCGATTCGGGCGACATCTCCGACGAGGCCAGGCGCTTGTCTTCCGCGCACACCAGGCCATCGGCTAACGCGTGGTAGAACGCCCGGCTGCCGTTTAGCGAGCGTCCGCAGACCACGCACTCGGACAACTCCGGCAGAAACCCCATCAGTCGCGTCATCCACAGCTCGAAGTAGGTGAGCGGCATCCACAACGCGGGGCCGCGCAGTTCTTGCAGAACCGACAACGTCAGCCGGAACACTGCATCGCTCGCCTCGCGGTCGGGCAGCAACTCGTCCACTAATTCCGCAACGTGCCCGAGCGCAACCGCCCGCGGATAACCGATCTCGCTGGCCAGCGGCGACTCGATCACTTCGCAGGAATCGAGCCGCACCAACTCCTGCCGCTCGCGGTCGTCGTAAAACGCCCGCACGTAAGTGAGCGGCTCAAGCGCGCCTCCGAAGCGGCGTTTGGACTTCTTGGCCGCCCGCGCTACCCCTTTTACCTTGCCCTCCAGGCGAGTGAAAAGCGTGACCAGCAGGTCGGACTCGCGCAACGGATAGGTGCGCAGAACGATCGCTTCCGACTCCTTCAGCGCCATGGAAGTCCAGCAGGGTAATGATTGATTGTAGCGGATGCAGGCGGCAGCCGTCAGCAATTCGCCGTCAGCGATTGGCCGTCAGCTCTCAGCCATCAGCCTTCAGCTAAACTCCGTTGCGCTCCAGAGCGAGGAACATTTCTTCGGTCCAAGATGCAAGAAGGCGCACGTCTCTGGTGAACGTGCGCCGGCGTAATGTCTTTCCTGACGGCTGATGGCTAATGGCCGAAAGCTGCCCTACCGGCCGAAGTACTTCGCGTTGATCTCGG
The DNA here is from genome assembly GCA_049273945.1 of Terriglobales bacterium. Lineage (GTDB taxonomy): Bacteria > Acidobacteriota > Terriglobia > Terriglobales > Acidobacteriaceae > Acidiflorens. The sequence goes on from JBASRS010000029.1 coordinate 93,488, forward strand.
TGTATTCCTTCCACTTTTCCGGCAGGTCGTCGAGAGCGAAAATCGCCGACACTGGGCAGACGGGCACGCACGCGCCGCAGTCGATGCATTCGACCGGATCGATATATAGCATCGTTTCGGTGGCGTACTTGTCGGAGTCCTTCTTGGGATGAATGCAATCCACCGGGCAGGCGTCCACGCAGGCGGTGTCTTTGGTTCCAATGCACGGCTCGGCAATTACGTAGGCCATAAGATCTCATCTCCTCGGGCGCCCGGAAAGGTGATCGAATGGTAATTCTAGCAAGAACGCAGCTATCGGTACAGCAGCATCACTCAGCAGCAGCTTTCCAAGGTCGAAAAGCGCATAAGCGACTTTCAATTGACGCGAAACCGAATTGCCAGCCCGCTCCGTTCACGGCTCCGCTACTTGTGTTATCGCTTCGATCGCTTCCACCGGCGGCACGGGGCTGGCAGGAATCCTCGCTGGCGCGCCGCGCCAAGCGCCGGCCTTGAACCCCTCCCTTACGAGCCTGAGGATCGTTCGCCGATTTTGCGCAATCACCTTCACCCACGCCATTTTCCCCAGCATAGGGAAATAGATGCCGCGGAAACAGAGGCGTGCCAGAAAGATGTTGACGCGATAGCCGAGAGGCTGGTCGCTCAGTGACTCCACCGCCTGTGCCAGTGCCTCCGGGCTGTAAGCATGCGCCCAGCCGTAATTCACTTCGGCATGAGCCTCGTCGATGGTCATCTTCAACGGCGTATGAGCCATGGCAAACGGGATGAACTCTTGCCAATGCTTGGGCCGCGTCAGCCGCCCGGCCTTCTCCAGCCGCTTGTAGAGCGGTGTTGCGGGCAAAGGAGTCAGCAGACCAAAGATGGGCAGACCCGGAGGCCAGGTCCGAACTTGCTCGAGCGTTCGCTCGGCTACTCCGACGGTGTCATTGTCCATGCCAAAGATAAACGACGTGATCGCGTAGACGTTGCGTTGCGCAAGCCGCTCCAGCACCGCCGCATACTCACCCGGCTTGTTGAATCCTTTGTTCACGTCTTTCAGATTGGCTGGGTCGATGGACTCCATACCGATAAAAATCCACTTCCCTCCGGAAGCCGCGATCAGGTCCACCAGGTCCTCGTCGCGCAACAAGTTGGCGCTGATCTGCGCCACCCAATGGACCTGGGCACCGGCGGCAATGATGTCGCGCAGCAGCGACTTCGTGCGCTTGATGTTGATGGCGAAATTATCGTCGATAAAAAACACCGCCATCTGGCCCTTTTCGCTGCGCGCGCGGGCCTTCAACCGCAGCAGTTCATTCACCACACTCTCGTTGGTGCGGAAGCGAATGGAGTCTCCGAAAAATCCGGTTACGGTGCAGAACTCGCAGCCGTAAGGACAGCCTCGCCCGGACTCGACCGGAATAATGCGAAATGTTCCCCAGCCTTCGCCTATTTTTTGCAGCATGGCGGTCGCGGCTCTCGGCACCAGATTAAACTGGCCGAGATCAATCGACTGCCACGGAATCGCCGGGTATTCCTTCAGCGAGGGCTTGCGCTCCTGGCCAAACGCATCCACCGGCGCATAAACATCCTTAAGCTCACCCCGGGCAGCATCGTTCACAATCCGCGGCCAGGTTTCATCCGCCTCCCCCAGGGCAACGGCATCGGCGTGGCGCGGTCCGCCATCTCGACCCAGGGCCTCATCGGCCATTTCCGTCACGTGAGGTCCGCCCATCACCACCGGAACTCCCGCGGCCCGAACCGCATCCGCCATGCGATACGCCTTGGCGATCATTCTGGTCATGGCGCCGATACCGACCAGTCCAATCTTCTTCTCGCGTACGTACTGCGCGATCCCCACCTCGTCCATAGGCTGGGCGTTGCCATCTACCAGCAGCACTTCATGGCCAGAGGGAGTAAGCGCCTGGAGCAGAAACATCCAGAGATGCGGCATGAAATTGCGTGTTACACCGTTATCGGGGTTGTAGAGAAGGATTCTCATGATTTCTTTCGCGATTCCCCAAAACGTCTCTTTCCTGCCTGCTTCACCGCGAGCAAGGAATCAGCGACGCCAGAACAGCGGCTGTCCCTTAAGCTTAAATTAGAGATATTTGCTTGGCAGTCCCCACGCGTGCATTGTACACCGGGATCTCTAGGCCGGCACGAGATCGCTCGCGTTCGAGGGGTCGTACTCCATGATGTACCCTGCCACCGCGCTGGCCGCGACCGTTAACGGCGAGGCCAGGTACATCTGCCCCGGACCGCTGCGGCCGGGAAAGTTGCGGTTTTGGGCGCTGATGACGATCTGGTCGGGGCGAGTGGAGACCCCAGGGCCGGCGTTGATGCAGGCGCCGCAACTCGGCTCGAGGACGTGCGCTCCGGCTTTTTCGAAAATATCGATGTAGCCTTTGCGTTTGCAGTACTCGCGCGTCTCCTGCGAGCCGAACTGGATCCAGAAGTTAACGTTCGGCGCCACCCGCTTGCCATGCTTGAGCGCGTCGGCGAGGACGGCGGCGTACATGTCCATATCCTCGTTCTTGCCAGCGGTGCAGGTTCCGCCGTACGCAATCTCGACCGGCACGTGCGGGTTGAGTTCGCGGACGTACTTGCCGTTGCCGGGATCGCCGGGAGTCGCGACCATGGGCGTGATCTCGGCGGCGTCTAGTTCGATGATCTGGGCGTATTCGGCGTTGGGGTCGCTGTGGAGGCCTTCGATCATCTTCTCGGCTTCGGCGCGCTTCATGCCGCGGCGCTCCATCAGAAACTCAACGACTTTTTCGTCGGGCGCGACGATGCCGGTGAAGCCGCCGATTTCGGCCGCCATGTTGGTCATGGTGGCGCGCTCGTCCACGGAGAGCGCTTCGACGGCTTCGCCCGCGTACTCCATAACTTTGGCTAAAGCCTTGCCGCTGCGCACGTAGTCGAGCGAGAGGATCTTCAGAATGAAATCTTTGGCGGTGACGTTGGGATGCTTCTTTCCGCGGATCGCGATCTTCACCGACTCGGGCACTTTGACGCGCACGTCTTTTGTGATCCACGAATTGAAAACGTCGGTGGTGCCGATACCGAACGCAATGCATCCGATGGCGCCCACATGGGGTGTGTGCGAATCGGAACCGACGTTGACCTGTCCGGGTAGCGCGTAGGTCTCGAGCATGACGGAGTGGCAGATGCCCTCGGAGCCCTTGCGGTCGGTGAGCTCGCCGTGCAGCTTGATTCCCTGCTGCTTGGCGAAGTCCTCTTGCTTGAACTTCAGCTGGGTGGCAAGGTCGAGCAGGCCGAGCTTCTTCTTTTCTTCGGAAATGACTTCGTCGAGGAACGTGAGGTGGTCGCGGAAGAAGCGAATGCTGGAGGCGTCGTTGACTGGGACATCCTTGCCGACGTTCTGCTCGTAGAAAATGGCGGCCATCGGGGTGACATATTCGTGGCTGAAACGAAGGTCGACGCTGGTGAAGCCAGTGTCGCCGGGCTTCACGGCCTCGACGCCGACATCCAGGGCTGCCGAGCTGCGCTCGGCTGGGACGGATCGGAGACCCGTCCCTACACTGACCATGTGGCTCGCGAACATCTTTTCCGCCAGGGTCATTGGCCGCTTTTTGGTCGCGATTGGCGGCAGGAAGACCTTCTTCTGGAGGCGGGCTACGTTGAACGGGAACAGGCCGCCATACTCGATGACCTGCTTCGTGATCTCGTCCTCGCCGGTGGTGAACTCGCTGAGCGGAATTTCCTTGCCGGCGCGGATGCGGTCAATGAGCGAAAAGTTCGTCGAGGTCAGCACGCCGAGGTTCTGGCAGTTCTGCTTGTAGATGCGCTCGATATTTTCGGCGATCACGACCTGGATGCCGGCACACATCTCGGCATAGGGCGACTGCTCGCGGCTGGAACCTTTGCCGCGACGTTTGCCGCTGACCGAGCAGACAAAACCACCTTTCTTCACGTCGGATCGCCTGATGGGCTGCACGCCGCCGCATTTCAGGCCCAGGTAGGGGATCTCGCCCAGCGTCTGGTCGAAGTAGAAACAATAGTGAGCGGGCGTGATCTCGTCGGTGGAAATGTCGTCGCGCAGCTTGGGGTTGTTGGCTGGATTTTTCGTGTCCCAGGGGAGGTCCCATCCGGCTAGCTGCTTCTTGATCAGGTCGGGATCTTCGGTAAGAAAGAGGATCCGGCCCTGCAGGCGGACTCCGTCAGGGCGCTTCTGAATCTGGCGTTCTAGAAGTGAATTGCTCACGCGAGTTTGCCAGCGAAAACTTTTTAACCACCGGGGACACAGAGGATCACGGGGAAACCCTTCGCCCCACGTCTCTATTGTACCGCTTAGGTTCTCCAGCCTTTCGCATACTCGACGGGGCTGGGCAGGTCTTCCAGACCGCGACCGGCAAAGATTTCTTGAAATTCATGCACTAGCGCGTCGTGTACTAGGCCATTGGATGCCAGGGTCTCGCGGCTGTCGAGCTGGAAGGGGCCACCGGAGAAGTTGGTTACGCGGCCTCCGGCTTCTTCTACGATCAGGACACCTGCCGCCGTGTCCCATGGATTCAGGTTGAACTCCCAGAAACCATCGAAGCGTCCGCAGGCTACATTGCACAGGTCGAGCGCGGCCGATCCGGCGCGGCGCACGCCGTGAGTGCGGAGCGTGAGATGGTGATAGAAATAGATATTCGGATTCTTGTGGCGTTTTTGGCTGGGGAATCCAGTGCCTAGCAGGCATTCGGCTAAGCGGGAGGTTGAGGAGACGTGAATCGGTTGGCCGTTCAGCGTCGCGCCCTTGCCCGCTTCGGCGGCGAACATCTCATCGCGGGTGGGATCATAGATCACGCCGGCGGCGCGGCGTCCACGGTATTCCACAGCGAGCGAAACGCAGAACACAGGAAAGCCGTGGGCGAAATTAGTGGTGCCGTCGAGCGGATCGACGTACCACTTGTAGTCGCTGCCGGTGTCGATGCGCGTGCCTTCTTCGCCCATCACGTCGTGGGTGGGAAACTGCTGCCGGATGCGCTCCAGGATCAATGCTTCCAACTTGCGGTCGGCCACGGTCACCAGGTCCGCGGCGCCTTTGTATTCGATCTGCACTCGCTGATGGAAATAATTCAGGAGCAAGGCGCCCGCTTCCCGCGCAATCGATTGCATGGCCGAAAGGAGACTGGTGGCTTGGGAAGAGGTCATCGCTTGGGGTTCAGGCTACGAGCTTCCGGCTGCGAGCTTCGAGTAAGCGCTCACTTCTTCTTTCCGTCTTCGGCGATGTACACAATTTCGTGTTTGAAGATGAAGAGGTTGGGTCCATCTTCGCGGGTGAGACGCACCATATTCTTGTCGTAGTACTCGATCCATCCGTGCACCACTTCGCCGTCGGCCAGCTTCAGGCTTACCGTCTTCTGCTTTTCCCCGAGCGCCTTGAGGTAGCTGGCCTCCTCGAAAGTCTCGTCCGGGGGCGGAGTACGTTTCTTGCCAAAGTTGGGATTCCCAGACTGGAACGACATATGGGCATTCTACACGGCGGCTGGATTCGGCAGTAGATGAGTGGAGATGCTGTTTTCGGCGAGGCGCCTGTTTTGCGTCCTCTGCGCCAAGAGCTTTTAACCGCAGAGTACGCCGAGGTCCCCCGCCGAGGACCCACGAGCAGATCCGCGATTAAGTGTCCCGCAAACTGGAAAATGCTTTAGTGGCCGCGCTTCTTGGGCTTGCGGGTCGCGAGGTGTTGGTCCAGCTTTAGGTAGAAGCGGCGGCTGGCGCCGGCGGGAACCTCATTATCGGCCGCCCTCCATCTTGCGTGAAAGCGGTACCATATTCGAAGAACCGGGCGACACCGCGCTCGCACTGCCGGGCTTCGAGTCAACGCTCTCCGACGAGTTTGCGTGCCTGCTCCGGATGATGTAACCAGGGGTGAACATCCTCATGACACAAGAGGAAATACGGCTGGCCGAATCCGGGGCCCGGAACAAACACTGGAAGCGCTGGGGTCCCTATCTGAGCGAGCGCGCCTGGGGCACGGTGCGGGAAGACTACAGCCCTTACGGCAACGCATGGGAGTATTTGCCGCATGACCATGCCCGGTCCCGCGTCTATCGCTGGAATGAAGACGGTCTGGCGGGGATCTGTGACCGGCGTCAATTCATCTGCTTTGCGCTGGCGTTGTGGAACGAACGCGACCCCATCCTGAAGGAACGGATGTTCGGGCTGACCGGCAACGAGGGCAATCACGGCGAGGATGTGAAGGAATACTACTTCTACCTCGACAGCACCCCCACCCATTCCTACATGAAGTATCTCTATAAGTATCCGCATGCGGAATTTCCTTACGGCCAATTGGGCGAAGAAAACAAGCGACGCGGCAAGAACCAGCCGGAGTTCGAACTGCTCGATAGCGGAGTGTTCAGCGACAATCGTTACTTTGACGTGTTCGTGGAATACGCTAAGGCGGACGTCGAGGACATTCTGATCAAGATCACGGTGGCGAATCGCGGCCCTCAAGCCGCCAATCTGCGGTTGCTGCCAACAATATGGTTCCGCAACACCTGGTCGTGGGGGAGAGGCGAGCCGAAGCCCGAACTGCACCAGGCACGCACAGCGCCGGATCCGGTCATTGAACTGAACCACCCTCAGTTAGGCGGCCGCTGGCTGCAGTGCGAAGGCTCTCCGGAATTGGTGTTCACGGAGAACGAAACCAACGCTCAGCGGCTGTTTGGAGCGGAGAACCGCACTCCCTACGTGAAGGATGGCATCAATAACTACGTTGTCCACGGCGCGCAGGATGCCGTCAACCCGCAGCATTCCGGCACCAAGGCGGCCGCTCATTACAAGCTCGCGATTGGAGCCGGAGAATCGTTCGTAGTCCGCATGCGCCTGGCCCCCTCCGATCTGAAAGGAAAGAATGCGTTCGACGGCTTCGACAAGACATTCGCGCTCCGCCAGCGCGAAGCCGATGAATTCTACGCCACCGTTATCCCCCAGGATCTGTCGCCGGACGCACAGAACGTGATGCGCCAGGGACTTGCCGGCATGTTGTGGTCTAAGCAGTTCTATCACTACGTTGTCAAGGAATGGCTGGAAGGCGATCCGGCCTGTCCTCCCCCGCCACCGGAGCGACTGAAGGGCCGCAACCACGAGTGGATCCACTTGTACAACGCGGACGTGATTTCGATGCCCGACAAGTGGGAGTACCCGTGGTATGCGGCCTGGGACCTGGCATTTCACTGCGTTCCGCTCGCGCTGGTGGATTCCGACTTCGCCAAGGAGCAGCTCGTGCTGATGCTGCGCGAATGGTACATGCATCCCAACGGGCAGATTCCCGCTTACGAGTGGGCATTCGGCGACGTGAATCCGCCGGTGCATGCCTGGGCGGCATGGCGCGTGTACAAGATCGACAAGAAGCGCCACGGCAAGGGCGACCGCGCCTTCCTGGAACGCGTCTTCCACAAGCTGATGCTGAATTTCACCTGGTGGGTGAACCGCAAGGACGCCGAAGGCATGAACATTTTCCAGGGCGGCTTTCTCGGTCTGGACAACATCGGTGTCTTCGACCGCAGCGCTCCCTTGCCGACCGGCGGGTACATCGAACAGTCGGACGGCACCAGTTGGATGGCCATGTACACCCTCAACCTGCTGGCGATCGCGATGGAACTGGCTAAGGAAGATCCCGCCTACGAGGACGTGGCCAGCAAGTTCTGGGAGCACTTCATCTATATCGCCCACGCTATGAGCCATCGCGGTCACGACAGCATGGGGCTGTGGAACGAGGAAGATGGCTTCTTCTACGACGTGCTCAAGCTGTCGAATGGCACCCAGTTCCCGATGAAGATTCGCTCCATGGTGGGGCTGATTCCGCTGTTTGCGGTGGAAACCCTGGAACCGCACGTGCTCGATCATCTGCCGGACTTTAAGCGGCGGATGGAATGGTTCATCGAGAATCGTCCCGACCTGACGGAGAACATTGCCTGCATGAGAACGCATGGCATGGGCGAGCGCCGGCTGCTTTCCATCGCCAATGAAGAGCAGCTTCGCGACATTCTCCGCTACATGCTGGACGAGCGCGAGTTTCTCTCCCCACACGGGATTCGCGCCCTGTCCCAGTTCCACCGTGACCATCCCTACCGACTCTCCGTTGACGGCATGGAACACCGCGTGGACTATGAGCCGGGCGAATCTTCGACCGGGCAGTTCGGCGGCAATTCGAACTGGCGTGGACCCATCTGGTTTCCGGTGAACTTCCTGCTGGTGGAGTCGCTGCAGAAATTCCACCACTATTTTGGCGACAACTTTAAGGTCGAGTTCCCGACCGGGTCGGGAAAGATGATGACGCTGTGGGAGGTGGCCGGAGAATTGTCGCGCCGCATGACCAGCATCTTTCTCCAGGACGAAAAGGGCCGCCGTCCGGTGTTCGGGAATCTTGAGAAGTTCCAGACCGATCCCCAGTGGCGCGATCTCATCCTCTTTCACGAATACTTCCACGGAGACTCGGGCGCTGGAGTCGGCGCCAGCCATCAGACGGGATGGACCGGTGTGGTCACCAAGTTAATGCAACAGAGTGGCGAGTCCCGCAAACGCAAGAAACATGACCCGGCGACGGCGACCGTAGCCGCGGACTGAATTCATAGGAGAAGCAACCACGAAAGCTGTAAGTGTGTTCCCAGGAAAACCCGATAGCGTCCACATCGCCGATCCGCCCAAGCCTACGCTCGACCAGCCTCCCGGTGGGCGCGGGGTGCTGGTCAAAGTTCTGCGCGTGGGCGTGGACGGCACCTGACATTCCGGAGAACAGTCATGATTCAATTTACACAGGAAACCTGCGGTGACCTGGACGCGGCTGTGCGCCGCGAGTGGCTGGAGACCAACGGGCTCGGCGGATTTGCTTCGTCCACGATCATCGGACTGAACACGCGTCGCTACCACGGCCTGCTGGTGGCTGCGACCAAACCGCCCGTCGGACGGCTGGTCCTGCTCTCCAAGCTGGAAGAGACGCTCCTCATCGATGGGCCAACATTTGATCTGTCGGCAAACCGCTATCCGGGAGTGGTTCATCCGGAGGGCTTTCGCTATCTCAAGCAGTTTCGTCTCGATCCGTTTCCGGTCTTCACCTACGAAGTCGAGGGGATCGAGATCGAGAAAACGGTCTTCATGGTTCAGGGCGAAAACAGCACCGTCATCCATTACCAGCTAGGGAACAACAACCATCCCGAATCGCCGAAGGACTTGCGGCTGGAGATTCGACCCCTGATCGCCTTCCGCGACTACCACGGCACGACCCACGAAAACGGAGCCCTGAATCCGGCGGTGGAAGAAGATCGGGGATTGGCTGCGGTTGCCCCCTATCAGGGATTGCCCACGCTGTACTTGGCGCATAACGCATCTCAACTGCAGAAAACCGGTGATTGGTACCGCAATTTCGAATACGACGCTGAGCGCGAGCGCGGTCTGGACTTTGCGGAAGATCTGTTCAATCCTTTCGTGCTCCGTTTTGATTTGCGTTCTCACCGTCATGCATCGGTGATCGCCTCGACCGAGCCGCGCGATGTCACCCGGGTGGCGGAATACCGGCAAGCAGAGATCACGCGCCGCCGCAATGCGGTGGTCTCCTCTCCGATTGAAGACAACTTTGCCCAAACTCTGGCCTGCGCCGCCGACCAGTACATCGTTTCCCGCGGAGACCAGAAAACAGTCATCGCCGGCTACCACTGGTTCAGCGACTGGGGCCGCGACACCATGATCGCTCTGCCCGGTCTCACCCTGCCGACCGGCAAGCATGAAGTCGCGCGCAGCATCCTGCGCACCTTCGCGAAGCACGTAGATCAGGGCATGCTCCCGAATCGCTTCCCTGACGCCGACGAAACACCGGAATACAACACGGTGGACGCGACACTCTGGTTCTTCGAAGCGGCGCGCGCCTATCTGGCTTATACCGGCGATCTGGAGTTTGTCCGCAGTGAACTCTATCCCGTGTTTGCCGACATCATCTCCTGGCACGCGCGCGGCACGCGTTACGGAATCAAGGTGGATGCGAGCGGCCTGCTGGCCTCGGGCGAGCCCGGGGTCCAACTCACCTGGATGGACGCCAAGGTCGGCGATTGGGTGGTGACGCCGCGCCGCGGCAAGCCGGTTGAGATCCAGGCGCTCTGGTATAACGCGCTCCGCATCATGGAAGACCTGGCAGGCCGATTAGGCGATGAAGCCAGCCAGAAGCGCTATCGTCGCATGGCGACAGTTGCGAGTTGGAGCTTCAATCGCCTCTTCTGGAATGAGAAAGACGGTTGCCTGTATGACGTCGTTAACGGTGGGCCGCCGGATGCCTCCATCCGCCCGAATCAGATCTTCGCGGTCAGCTTGCCGCATAGCCTGTTGACGCCAGAACGGGCCAGGAACGTCGTGGAGAAAGTTCAGGAGCACCTGCTGACACCATACGGGTTGCGCAGTCTCGCGCCCAGCGATCCGCAATACCGCGGACGCTACACCGGCGGCCCCGCCGAGCGGGATGGCGCCTACCACCAGGGGACGGTGTGGCCGTGGCTGCTGGGCCCGTTTATCACGGCCTACGTGAAGGTCCATAACGGAAGCCAAGCTGCGCGAACCCAGGCAGCCGAGTGGCTCGAGCCGCTCCACGATCACCTCTCTGACGGTGGGCTAGGTCACATCTCGGAGATCTTCGACGGCGACGCGCCCCACCGTCCCTGCGGATGTATTGCGCAAGCCTGGAGCGTGGCGGAAGTATTGCGGGCATACGTCGAAGGCATAAAGGAAATGCGCCCGGCTGCGCAACCTGAGAGCCAGCCCACTCCCACGAAGGGTCGCGCCGACGCGCGGACAGTAGCTCCGCCAAGGTTGCTCACCAGAACTGGAACCGGGGCGTAATCCCACCTTCATCGGAAACCTTTAAGATTTGAGGCAACAATCGGAAACCAATGCCCTGAACCTTGCGCCTCGGAATCCAAGCGTTGGACTCGCATCCACACAAACGGCACCGCAAACACCACCCCAAGGCCGGTGTAAGCGGCCAGCACATGGACAAACGCTCTAGCGAAGGTCTCAAGCATCTTTGCCGTAAACCGGGATCGCGGCTCCGGTGATGTCTTTTCCGGCATCGCCGGCGAGCCACATGACCAGGCTCGCGACGTTTGCCGGCTGCACCCACTTGCTGACATCGGCGTTCGGGATCGCCTTGCGGTTCGCCGGCGTGTCCATGGTGCCGGGCAAGATCACGTTGGCGGTGATGCCCACATCCTTGTTCTCCAGGGCTACGGTTCTGATCAACGAGACCAGCGCGGCCTTGGAAGCGCTGTACGCGCCGACCCCTGGCCCGGGCTCCAGTGCCGCGCGGCTCCCGATGGCGATGATGCGTCCGTTGCCCGTCTTCCGCATTGCGGGCAGCACGGCACGCAAGAGATAAAATGCGCTTTTCAAATTGAGGTCGAACATGCGTTGAAAGGTGGCGTCGTTGGTTTCCGCGATCAACTGGCCGCCGGCAAAACCCCCTACCGTGTGCGCCAGCACATCAATCCTTCCGAAACGCGCCAGCACCTGATCCGCCAGCACCCTGGCGCCTTCCCAAGCGGAAATCTCCGCGGGCATCGCAGTAAAGTTGGAGTGTTTGAAATCCGACTGCTGGATCTTCCGCGATGTGCCAATCACGGTGGCGCCGGCATCCAGAAAGCCCTGCGTCACGTTAGCTCCCAGGCCGCCGTTGGCTCCGGTAACGAGCACCACTTTACCCTTCATTGTGCATACTCCAATCCTTGGCCATCAGATTCCGACAACCATGAAAGGTTACGGCAAACGCGAGGTTCCGGCTTGCGCGATCACTCGACAACGAGCCCTCACCCCGAACTTACGCGCGTCTTGAGAGGTCTTCCGGAGCCTAACTTGCGGGTAGTCAAGACATTAGCGTGCTAGCTCCCCCGGTTGTCACTTTGCGCGCGCTCCCGAATCTCATTCGACAATCAAGAGGTTGTGGTTTTCTTTAATGTTGCTTGGCAGAGGAACTCATTGCCAGTTCCCGGAACAGGCCCAGCAATGCCGCGGTGGTATTTTCATCGGAGAGGGTTTCGAGCGCGACGGTCGCGGTGAAGTGGGGTGAGGTGGGATTGAAGCGAACGCTGAGAAAATCCTTCTCGCGCCAGGTCGTGAGCGCATTGACCACGGGCGTGAATTCCGCCGGCCAATCGTCTTTCGTGGTCAAGACCACCGGGCCGGGTCGGCTGACAGTCCAGGCGCGGGTCGGGGACGACGCTTTCTTCACAGAATGGCCGGACCAGCGGCGGCGGATGACATCCAGTTGAAAGCCCGGGGGAAATCCCATATCCGCTTCGAAGGTCAGGGTCTCGTTCTGCTTGCGCCAACGGCTCAGGAGCCACTTCGCCGGAAGCGGGCGCGGCAGCAGGCGAATCGTCAGGCGGGCGTCCTCGAACCAGCGCGATGAAAGTTGCAAGGTGGCCATCAGCTGGGAACTGCTGGCCTTCCAGCGCGCATCCAGGACCCGGCCTTTGCCCAGGCAGGCCGCTTGCACCCACTGCAACAGGGCCGCTCCGCGCCGCCGGTTGTAGCTCACAAACCAGGCGTACCACAACAAGAGCAAAAACCCTGCCACCAGAACGTCAATGAGAATTAGCCGCCCCACGGCTTCCTCTGCTGCGCATCCTACGTCTACCGATGCCACCGCGCAAGGGGTAGAGAAGGAGAAAATCAGGCAGCGTCCATTTTAGGCTTTCTCCCGCTAAAATGGCGGCGTGTCGTTGCGTATCCGGCCATTCCAAAAAACGGATTTCGAGGTGTTGTGGCGGATGGACCAAATCTGTTTCGATCCGCAGCTGGCCTACTCGCGCCCGGAACTGGCTATTTATATGCACCGGCCCGGGTCGTTTGCGCTGGTGGCGGAATCGTCAGCCTCTGGGGAGGCGCAGATCGTAGGATTCATTGTTGCCGAAGCGCGCCGCCCGACCGGGCACATCATCACCATTGATGTTCTCCCGGAGGCGAGACGGACCGGCATCGGCTCGGCTCTGCTCCAGGAGGCAGAAGATCAACTCCGGCAGGCGGGCGCGAAAAGGGTGGCGCTGGAAACGGCGGTAAACAACCTGGCGGCGATCCAGTTCTACAAGCGGAAAGGCTATTTCGTGGAAAAGACGGTACCCGGATACTATTCCAACCAGCTGGATGCGTTGGTGATGTGCAAAGATCTGGTTTCCGCACCCGTGAAGCATTCGTAGAGACGCGGCGCTCTTGATAAAAATTGCGATCCAGGGAGAACTCGGTTCTTTCAGCCACCAGGCGGCGGAAGCGATGATGCCGGCCGCGAGGATCATTCCGTGCTCTCGTTCGCTGGAGGTCTTTGACCGAGTGCGACGGGGGAGTGTCGGCGGCGCCGTAATCCCGATCGAGAACTCGCTGGCCGGATCGGTTGCCGAGCATTTCGACCTGTTGCTGAGCCGCGAGGTCCACATCGTGCGCGAGTTCCGCTTGCGCATCGTGCATAACCTGATCGCGCCGCCCGGCACGAAATTCCGCGATTTGCGGCGGGTCTTCTCCCATCCCGTGGCGCTCGATCAATGCCGTGATCTGTTTGCGAAGAATCCGAAGCTGGAAGCGGTGCCGTTTTACGACACCGCCGGAAGTGTGAAACACGTGGTCGGCACCCGTCTGCGCGATGCGGCCGGAATCGCCAGCCGGCGCGCCGCCGAGGTGTACGGTGGGAGAATTCTGAAAGCCGGCATCGAGGACGACAGGAAGAACTTTACGCGCTTCTTTCTGATCCACCGAGGGAAGCCCCGCGCCACGCGGCACGCCAGCAAAACCTCGCTCGCCTTCAGCGTGAGGAACGTGCCCGGCGCGCTCTTCAAGGCGTTGAGCGTGTTTGCCCTGCGCGACATCAGCCTGAGCAAGATCGAATCCCGGCCCATGCGCGGACGTCCCTGGGAGTACGTGTTTTTCGTGGACCTGCTCCGCGGCGATGATGAAGCCGCCCGCAATGCGCTGCACCATCTTGGAGAGGTAGCCGAACTTGTGAAGGTGCTGGGGGTCTACCCGGCAGCTGATTAGGGGCAAGGGGGCTAAGTGCCAAGTTGCTAAGAGTTCTGCCTTTAGTCCGCATCCCTTCAGTGTCTTGCAAAAAACCAAAAAACGTCTAGAATTCAACACCCTAACTCAAAGCGCTGCATCTTTTTGGCGGATCCGGTCATCCAAAGTTGAGTGGAAGTCACTCAAGGCGGAGCATGACGAAATCTGATCAGTCCGAAATCACTGCCTACGACACGACCGAGCGTTCCCTGCCCATTTTGCCGGTGCGGGACACCGTGCTTTTCCCCCACGCTGTGCTACCCCTCACGGTGGGTCGGGACAGCTCGGTGCAGCTCATCAACTCGCTGGGGGAAGACAAAACCATCGTGGTGGTTGCGCAGCGCGAGGCGCGCGTGGACACGCCGCAGCCGACCGACCTGTACAGCGTCGGAACGCTCGCAGTCGTGCACAAAGTCGTCAAGATGCCGAACCAGAGCCTGTTCGTCTTTGCGGAAGGCCTGGAGCGGGTGCGGCTCGCCGAGTTCTCGCAGCTCTCGCCTTTCATGCGCGCCCAAGTGACGCCGATCCCGGAGACCATCCCGCCCAAGAATTCCGAAATCGAAGCGCTGCAGCGCAATGTGTTGACTCTGTTCCAGCAGATCGTGGCCGGTTCACCTACGCTTTCTGACGAGCTTTCTACCGTTGCCATGAACATCGAAGAGCCGGGACGGCTGGTGGACTTTATCGCTTCGTCTCTGCCTTCTCTCTCCACGGCCGACAAGCAGGACACGCTCGAGACCACCGATGTCCGAGTCCGTCTGGAAAAGGTCAATCAGCACCTCGCCAAGGAACTCGAAGTCCAGCAACTGCGCAACAAGATCCAGTCCGAAGTACAGGACCGCGTGCAGCAGACCCAGCGCGAGTACTACCTGCGCGAGCAAATGAAAGCCATCCAGAAGGAACTGGGCGAGCAGGACGAGGGCGCGCGCGACACGGAAGATCTGAAACAGAAGATCGAATCTGCGGGCATGCCCGACGATGTAAAGAAAGAAGCCCTCAAGGAACTGGGCCGTCTGTCGCGCATGTCGCCGATGGCCGCCGACTATTCCGTCACGCGCAACTACATCGAGTGGCTGGCCATCCTCCCATGGGCCAAGACTTCCGGTGGAGAAATTGAAATCCCGAAAGCGAAAGAGATTCTCGATACCGATCACTACGACCTGCAGAAGGTCAAAGACCGCATCCTCGATTACCTGTCCGTGCGCCGTCTGAAGCCGGCCATGAAGGGGCCCATCCTGTGCTTTGTCGGACCTCCAGGCGTGGGCAAGACTTCGCTCGGCAAGTCCATCGCGCGAGCGCTGGGACGCAAGTTTGTCCGCCTGTCTCTCGGCGGCGTGCACGATGAAGCAGAAATTCGCGGACACCGCCGCACTTACATCGGCGCGCTGCCCGGCCAGATTATTCAGGGCATCCGCCGCGCGGAGACGAAAGACCCGGTCTTCATGCTCGACGAAATCGACAAAGTAGGACGCGACTTCCGCGGCGATCCCGCGTCAGCGTTGCTGGAAGCGCTCGATCCCGAGCAGAACTCGACTTTCCGCGACAATTACCTCGATGTGACATTCGATCTTTCCAAGGTGTTGTTCATCACCACGGCCAACATGCTCGATCCCATCGCCGAGCCGTTGCGCGACCGCATGGAGATCATCGAATTGCAGGGCTACACGGAAGAAGAGAAGATCCACATCGCATTCCAGTACCTGATCCCGCGCCAGATCGAGGAAAACGGCATCACCAAAGAGCAGATCGACTTCCCCGAAGAGTCGGTGAGCTTTGTCATCCGCCACTACACCCGCGAAGCCGGCGTGCGCAACCTGGAGCGCACTCTGGGCACGATCTGCCGCAAGCAGGCGCGCCGGCTGGCGGAAGGAAAGAGCGAGAAGCTCATTGTTACGAAGGAGATCATCCAGGAATTCCTGGGCGGCATCAAGATTCGCAGCGAAGGCGAAATTGCCGAGCGCACCAAACGTCCCGGCGTAGTTGTCGGCCTGGCCTGGACCCCAGCAGGCGGCGACGTGCTGTTCGTCGAAGCCAACCTGATGAAAGGCAAAGGCGGCCTTACCATCACCGGCCAGATACAGGACGTCATGCGCGAATCCATGCAGGCCGCGCTGAGCTGGGTGCGCTCCAACGCCGTGCAGCTTGGCATCGACGAAGAGTTCTTCGCCAACCACGACATCCACATTCACGTACCGGCGGGAGCGATTCCGAAAGATGGTCCTTCGGCGGGCGTGACGATCGTGACCGCGCTGGTCTCACTGCTGACGGGCAAGCAGGTTCGTCCGTTGACGGCGATGACAGGCGAGATCACGCTGAGCGGCAATGTGCTGCCGGTGGGCGGAATCAAAGAGAAAGTGCTGGCCGCCAAGCGCGCCGGTGTACACGACGTGATCCTGCCCGCGGAAAACAAGACCAATGTGGACGAGGACCTCACGCCCGAACAGTTGCTTGGCCTGACTACTCACTACGTCAAGACCATCGACGAAGTGCTGGAAATCGCGCTGCCCACCTCGGCGAAGCAGGAACGCCAGGATGCTGAGGAACGCGAGAAGGTGCTGAGCACGCAGGGCGTGGGGTAAGGCAGTGGTTGGTGGTGAGTGGTTAGGTACTCAAGGCAGATCAAGAAGGCTAGCTTCTAGAAGCTGGCCTTTTCGTTTTGGGTGTGAAGAATGGCACCGGACGCGGAAGGCATCCGGGTACGTACAGCGGTGGCAGTATACCGGCAAACACGCGACAATGGTTTTCGCAAGGAAAGCGCCCAATGGGAACAACTCCAGCCACGGTTCCGGCCAAGGCCAAGCCGAAGCTCGGGCTGCGCGCCTGGATGGAGGCCGTGCTGGCGGAGTGCGAGCGCGCTGCCGCGGGCTTCGAAGCCGATCCCGTCCATGATCTGCGGGTGGCAATCCGCCGCTGCCGCTCCCTCGCCGACGGCCTGATGGCCATGGATCCCGACCCTTCCTGGAAGGACATGAAGAAGGCTGGCAAGAGAATCTTTCAAGCGCTGGGCGATCTCCGCGACCTGCACGTCATGCAGATGTGGATCGAAAGGCTCAGTGAGCCCGACGACCCAGTCGCGGTCACGCTCCTCGCGCACGTGCAGGCGCGCGAAGCCCAGTGCAAGCAGGAAGCATGGAAGGACCTGCAGCAGTTCGATCGCAAGCAGTGGCGCCAGTGGAGCCGGACCCTGCCTCGGCGCGCAGCCCGCGTGCGTCCCGGCAGCGCAGTCTTCAAACATCTCGCGCTCGAGAAGTGGACCGCGGCCTACGACCTCCACCAGCGCGCCCTGCGCGCTCGCTCTCAGACCGCGTTGCACGAACTGCGGATTGGCATCAAACGCTTGCGCTATACGGTGGAGAATTTTCTCCCGCGCGAACACGCGGCCTGGGGCGCCGACCTGAAAGATCTGCAGGATTTTCTGGGAGAAATCCACGATCTGGATGTGCTGTGGAACACGGCACTCCAGATCGCCGCCTTCCCCGATCTCGAAAGCCGCAGCCGCTGGCGCGAGAAGCTGAATCAAGAGCGCGCAAAACGAATTGAGCGCTATCGCGAGAAGATGGTGGGAAAGCAATCGCTTTGGCGCGTCTGGCGGGCAGAGCTGCCCTCCGGCCCGCAATTGCGCGCGGCCGCGATGGCGCGGCTGCGGACCTGGGCCAGCTATCGCGATCCGGATTCTCCGCACTCTCAGCGCGTGGCGCAGTTGGCGCTCTCCCTGTACGACGGACTGAAGCAGGCGGGTCTGATGGTGCAGAACCCCGAGCACGATTCCCGCGCGGTGCTGCACGCCGCCGCGCTGCTGCACGACGTCGGCAAGGCCAAGGGCGACAAGGCGCACCACAAGGATTCCTTCCGGATGATCCGCAACCTCACCCAGCCGCTGGGCTGGAGCGCGCGCGAGTTGCAGCTGGCAGCGGTGGTCGCGCGCTATCACCGCGGAGCGTTACCCCGGACGCGCAAGAAGAGCTTGCAGCTTCTGGAGCTTCCCGACCGGCGCCTCGCCCGGCAACTCGCCGGTGTGCTGCGGCTGGCCAATTCGCTGGATACCCGCAATGGCACGGAACCGCGCCTCAAAGTCGGACTCGATGACAAGGTGGTTCTGGTACAGGCTGCGGGCTACTCCCCACTCGATCGCTCCGCGGAAAAGATCGCCGCCGCCAGGCATCTTCTAGAAGTTGTACTGCGTCGGCCGGTGTTAGTCCGCAGACTGACGGAGACGGCAGGACCGCAGCCCGGAGCTCGCAGCTCGTAGCTGCTCTGCCACTTTTCAAAACGCCGATTCTTCTTCATCCTTGCATTTGTGACCCACGAAAAACTGGTATCGCTGGCCGTGGCCTGGCTGCGGCGTTATCGCTGTGGAGTGGTGCTCTCCGAGCAAGCCTGTGTCAGCGGCGAGATGCCCGACGCCATCGGCTGGAAGAAGGCGTGCCATTCGGTGCTGGTGGAATGCAAAGGATCGCGCGCGGATTTTCTTGCCGATCGCGAGAAGCCGTTTCGACTGAAACCGGAGACCGGGGTGGGGTGTGAACGGTATTACCTGGCAGCGAAAGATCTGATCCGCATTGAAGAACTACCTGCCGGCTGGGGATTGCTCGAACTCTGCGGACACGAAATCGAAAAGGCCAAGCCCTCGGCCAAGAGCCTGCGCACGATGATCGGCTTCGGCTACGAAATGAATCTATTGCTGGCAAGCCTGCGCCGGGTGGAGGTGCGCATTGAACCGCAGAGTATTACCGATTTCCTCAAGTGGAAGAACCGCATGGCGGAGTACAACCGCGGGAAGTTGCCGGAAGGATTGGTGGCTCCGGAAGATGAAGCCAATGGATTCCTTCTGCAGACTTCTGGAGACTGAAGTGCGGAGCTTCGCTCCGCCGGGCAGGTGAGGGCACCTGCCCCTACGCCTTCTCTGCAAAAAAAGAAACCGGGCTGGTTGGCCCGGTTTCGTTAGCGTCGGTTGGATGCGGTTACATCACAGCGCGGCGCGCTGGCCCTGGAGATTTGCCGGCGTGTTAGCGCCAGTTGTCTTCCTCGCCAGCAAAAGTGTTCAGAGGAGCGAGGATGCAGACCGGCATCCAGGTGCATCTGGTCTGCCAAGTGCATCTGTTAAACGAGAGATTTTATGAAACTTTGTAAACTACTGCTAGCACATGACTTAGATTGCCGTATTGATTGAGGCATTCGGCCGGATTGGGATCGTCGGCGTTGGCGATGTTCAAAGTGTTGCACTAGTTTGTGTGCTGTCCCGCGTGTCGACGAACAGGCCCGGGCCGGATCTTGGCTATACTTCCCGTCGCCCTTCCATCGCTTTCAGCATGGTGACTTCGTCGGTGTATTCGATGTCGCTGCCGACCGGGATCCCCATGGCGATGCGCGTCACACGCAGCCCCTGCCGCCTCAGTTGTTGCGCCAGATAGGTGGCGGTGGCCTCTCCTTCAACCGTGGGATTGGTTGCCAGGATGACTTCTTCGATCTGGCCGCTCTCGACCCGTTTCACAAGATTGGCGATTCGCAGTTGTTCCGGTCCCACCCCGTGCAAGGGGGAAATCGATCCGTGCAGGACGTGATACACGCCATTGAAATGCCGGGTCTTCTCGACCGCGGCGATATTGGTCGGCTCTTCGACCACGCAGACCAGTTTCTGATTACGGGTGGGACTAGTGCAATACACGCACGGGTCTACGTCGGTGATGTTGTTGCACACCGAGCACAGCCGCAGCTTGGCCTTGACGTCGCGCACGGCGGACGCCAGCGCCTCGGCATCGTCTTCGCTCGAGCGCAGAATATGAAACGCCAACCGCTGCGCGCTCTTGCTGCCGATGCCCGGCAGCTTCTTGAGTTCGTCGATGAGCCGGGTCATCGGTTCGGCAAACTTGGACATGGGATTTGTAATTGGTGATTGGTAATTTGTAATTGAAGGGCGGCGATGCTGATCGATAGTGCGACTTCAATTACAAATTACCAATTACCAATTACAAAATCCCCCCGAGTCCGCCCAACATGCCCCCCACGCTCGCCTGCATCGCCTCATCGACTCTGCGGCCGGCTTCGTTGACCGCCGCCATGACGAGATCTTGCAGCATTTCGACATCGCCTGCTTTCACGGCCTCCGGATCGATCAGGATGCCCAGCACCTGCTTGCGGCCGTCCATTTTCACCGTGACGGTGCCGCCGCCCGCGGACGCCTCAATCACCGTCTCCTGCATCTTCTTCTGCAGAGTTTCGTACTGCTGCTTGGCCTGCGACATCAGTTCCTGCAAATTGAGTCCCGGCATAAACCCCTCTTTACCGCCGAGACGCCGAGTCCGCCGAGAAAGTAATTGAAAAATCTCTTTCTCGGCGTGCTCTGCGTTTCGGCGGTGAAAGCTCTACGGTTTGTCGCGATAATCAATCACTGTACGGATCTCCGCCCCGAACTTTTCCTGCATGCTCCGGACCACCGGGTCCTGCTCGGCACGGCTGCGCGCGCTTCCATTCGATGAGGGACGCCGCGCCGGCGATACCGTCTGCGGCGCTCCGCCGGGCAGCACCTGCACCTTGATCGGCCTTCCGGCCGCGCCGCTGGCGGCGGCTGAGGCGATGCGGCGCGCGTCGGCGGTGAACGACATGTCAATCATTGTGCTCGACAACGCCACCTTCGCAGCCAGGGAATTTCCTTCCAGGCTCCATTCCGCGGCTTCCAGCATGGAGACCAGCATCGGCTGGCCGTTCAGCGCCTTCAGCACGACGTCGCGCAGGGATTCGGCGCTGATCTCACTCCTGGCCTCCGCTTGGGGTTCCGCCACGATCTCCGCAACCGCGGGCGCCGCGGATCCCATAATCACGACCGTTCCACCCGTAGCCCCTGGTCGCACGGCGTTGGCCGCGATGTCGCTGCCTGCCTCCGCCTTGGGCGTGCTCTTGCGGGCCGAGTCGGCCGCGAAAGGCGACACCGAACTGGAACGCGAAGGCGCTGGTGCTTCCGCCCGCCGGACTTCAGGGGTTGAGGCAAGCACCGGCCTCCCCGCAGTCCGTGGCGTCGCCGACGCGGAAGGCGCGGCTTCGCTCAACAGTTGCTCCAGGGGCAACAGACGCTGCGCGTGCGCCATCTTGAGCAGACCGAGTTCCAGATGGAACCGCTGATCCTGTCGATAACCCAGTTCGCCGTGCGTGCGCAACATGATCTGCAAGTGCCGCGCCAGGTCTTCCTCGCTGAACAGGTCGGCAATCCGAGCCGCGCGCGCCCGCTCATCCTCGGAAATCTGAAGCAGCACCGAGTCCTTCCCCGCAATTTTCGCGACTGTAACGTTCCGCAGGAAACGCACGAGTTGGCGCGCGAAATGCGCGGGGCTGTGTCCTTCGCTAATCAGCTCGTCCACCAGCAGCAAAATCTTCTCACTCGAACTCTCCGCCACCCCCTGCATCACGGCTTCGAGCGCTCCCGCAGGAGCGGCGCCGATCAGCCGCCGGACCGAATCCAGCGTGAGATGGTCCGCGGTAGAGGCGATTGCCTGGTCGAGAATCGAGAGCGCGTCGCGGATCGAACCATCGCCCGCCTCCGCCAGCAGCGCCAACGCATCTTCGTCGGCGGGAATGTTTTCCTTGCCCGTCAGGTCGCGCAACTGGCCCAGAATGTCCGCAAACTTGACCGCCCGAAAGCTGAAGTGCTGACAGCGCGACCGGATGGTCTGTGGAATGTCTTCCGGCTGCGTCGTGGCCAGCATAAACACGACGTGCGCGGGCGGTTCCTCCAGCGTCTTGAGCAGCGCGTTGAAGGCCGCGTCGGTGATCTGGTGCGCCTCGTCGAGGATGTAAATCTTGTAGCGATCGCGGGCCGGCATGTAGCGCGCAGCCTCGCGCAGTTCGCGAATTTCGTCAATCCCGCGGTTGGTGGCCGCGTCAATTTCGATCACGTCTACGGAATTGCCCGCCCGGATTTCCGTGCAGGAATCACAGACCCCACAAGGCTCGGGAATGGGCTTCTGGGCCGAGCGGCAGTTCATGGACATGGCCAGGATGCGCGCGACGGTAGTTTTCCCGATCCCCCGATGCCCGCTGAAAATGTATCCGTGCGCGATCCGCTCCTGCTCGATGGCGTTCTTCAGGGTCCTGGTAACGTGTTCCTGGCCGATGACATCGGAGAATTTCTGCGGACGATACTTACGCGCCAGGACCTGGTAGCTCATGAGGAATTCCTGATTATACAGGCTCCGGAAGCGGGGTTCGGCCCCGGAAAACGCCAGATTCCAAGCCGAAAGTAGAGCATTGTCCTTGCGCGGAGGGTTCCGGCGCGGTAGGCTTCTTCACTGGGTTTTATGCCGGGACGAACAAGGAGGCACTTATGCAACTGCGAATGAGCACCCGCACACTGGATGGCGTGCTGGTAGTGGACTGCAGCGGCCGCATCGTGTTTGGCGAGGAGTCCGCCAGCCTGCGGGACGGTGTCAAGAAGCTGCTGGGCGAAAGTCCCAAGGTCGTGCTCAATCTGCGCGACGTGAACTACATCGATTCCGGCGGCCTGGGCACGCTGGTCTCGCTTTACACCACCGCCCGCAACGCCGGCGGCGCTTTGAAACTGGCCAGCTTGACCCAGCGTGTCGACGACCTGCTCCAGGTCACGAAGCTCGTCACCATTTTTGAAGTGTTCGAGAACGAGCAAAAGGCGGTGCAGTCCTTCAAGACGGGCGTGGCCGCATAGGTTCTTGCCGGGCCTCGTTCGAGGCCCGGATTCCCTTCATGATCCCGACAATATTGTTCCTGTTGGCGCTGGGGTTTGCCGCGAGCGGCTGGGCTTCTCCGCCCCTGGCCCTGGCGATCGGGCTGGCGTTCGGATTGCTTTTCAAGAATCCCTTTGCTGCGCCGGCGGCGAAGTATTCCCGTCTGCTGCTCCAAGCCAGCGTAGTCGGGCTGGGTTTCGGGATGAACTTGCGCGATGTCGTGCGCGCCGGGCGCAGTGGATTCGTCTATACGCTGCTCGGGATCGCCTTCGCGATGATTGTCGGCATGGGCTTGGGTGCTCTGCTCAAGGTGCAGCGCAAGCCCGCGTTTCTGATTTCGACCGGAACCGCCATTTGCGGCGGCAGCGCCATTGCCGCCGTCGGCCCCGTCGCCGGAGCCAGCGGCGAAGAAATGGCAGTTTCGCTGGGCACAATTTTCGTGCTGAACTCGGTGGCGCTGCTGACCTTTCCGTTTATCGGCGCCGCTTGCAAGCTTAGTCAGTCGCAGTTTGGGCTGTGGGCTGCGCTGGCCATCCACGACACCAGTTCCGTAGTGGGAGCGGCTGCCAAATACGGAGCTGTCGCCCTGGCCGTGGGCACTACCGTCAAGCTTACGCGTGCGCTGTGGATCGTGCCCATGACGCTGGCCACCGCGCTGGCCCGTCACACCAAAGCCAAAATTCAATGGCCCTGGTTTATCGCGTTATTTTGTCTGGCGGCGGTGTTCAGCACCTATGTCAGCGCGGGCGCGAAACTCTATCCCTGGATTGCCCACGCCGCCCGACTCGGAATGACGGTAACGCTCTTCCTGATCGGGAGCGGGATATCGATCGCCACCCTGAAACAAGTTGGTCATCGACCGCTGCTGCAGGGGATTCTGTTGTGGGTGCTGGTTTCGGTGACCTCGCTGTGGCTGATCCGGGCAGGCTGGATCAGCCTGTAAGGCAGCAGCACCGACAGGCCTCGGACTGGAACCCGAGGTTCATTTCAAGGCTAGTTGAGATCGGGCAATTCCAGCGGAATCGGATTGACACTACCGCCGGGCGCGTTGTCCAAAACCACCAGCGTGCGAACCTGACCAGCCGTCAGATTGTATGTCTGGTCAATTATCGCAGTCTTGTTCCCTGCCGCCGTGATGATGACTTCAGTCGACGCCGCAGCGGCGGTCTGATAGCCGCTGGCCTGTCCATATGCAAGGCTGGAAATGGTTGGCGTCACACCCGTGATGTCGGTGCCCGGCGGAACAACATAAACGTCGACACTGGCAGGTCCGCTAGGCGACACATGAACTATGCGCAGCTTAAAGTTGCCGTTTGCCGGCGCTGAGTTGTCGTCGGTCAGGACGATGGCCGCAATGTTCGCCAGGAACCCGGAAGCGAGTACCGTGTACGCCTTCTGGCTGCCAAAACTCACATTGGAATTAATCAGATCGGTGGTCGTTCCCGTGGTGCGCACTTCCACTTTGCGAGTGCCCGCCGTCACGGTGAGATAGTCACTAGCGGGCGATACGCCACCAAACGCCAGATCTGTGACGACCGTCTTTCCATCCACCGCGACGTCGACGTTCGGGGCGTCCGGGGAGGCATGAACCAGGCGAACCTTGGAATGGCCTGTGCCACAACTTGTGGTAAAGACGCCGAGAGTGCCCAGCGCGAGAAGGAGAGGCAGAATTTTCAGCATACGAAACATATCGTGCTCCTGAGGGGTTCTTCTGAGCAGCTTTGATGCGAGCTTCGAGTATCAGGGTTTTGTTGAATTCTATAATCTCTTGTACATCGTCTCTCTGTGAAAAAGCGACGTCAATCCGGATCCAAACCTGAATCCAAGACTCAAGCCAAGCGAGTCCGGATTGTGCGCTGTATCCGCGCGTTGCCTCCGGGAGCCGTGTCGACCTACGGAGCTGTGGCCCGGGCGGCAGGCTGGCCAGGTGCGGCGCGGCAGGTCGTGCGGGTCCTGCAGCAAGTCCCAGGATTGCCCTGGCATCGCGTCGTGGGCTCCGGCGGAGCCATCAAACTCTCCGGCGAAGCCGCAGCCGAGCAGCGCTTCCGCCTGCGCATGGAAGGCGTCACCTTCCGCGGAGCACGAGTAAACATGAAACTGCACCAACACAAGTTTTCGAAGGCGCGCGGGGCGTGAGGCGAGTCAGGCTCCCGCCTCGGCGTGCCGCGGTAGTTGGCCTTCCAGCAACTGGTGCAGGCGGTGCGCCGGGCAGCGCAGGCCGACGTAGAAAGTCCCAAACAAAGCGTACACGGCGCTGACCTCGTCAAAACGCATCTCGTAGATCAATTTCTTGAACACAATCGGATCGTCGGCAAAAAGGTCGACGCCCCACTCCCAGTCATCGAAGCCAATGGATCCGGTGATGATCTGCTTCACCTCTCCGGCATAACGACGGCCCACCAGTCCGTGTTCGTTCATCTGCCGCTGGCGCTCCTCCATGGGCAGCGTGTACCAGTTCTTCTCTTCACCGCGCTTTCGGTCCATCGGATAAAAACAGAGGTAGCGATTGGGCGGCATCGCCGGAAACAGCCGCGGCTTCATCGCTTCCTTCTGGCGTGCCACCGTCTCCTGGATCGCCTGCTTCCATTCCTCCGAGTGCGGCTCCACGCCCCGCTCCGCCAGCGCCTGGTAGGTCTTCAGCGAAGATTCGTACAGTCCCAGTTCGATGACCGACAGATAGGAAGTCGTCGGTTCCAGAAAATCGCTCAGGCGCAGCCGCCCCAGATCCAATTCCGCCTGATTGAGTTCGTCCAAGGTTTCGCGGAAATGGACGAGCATCAAGTCGCCCTTGTGCCCCAGTAGCGAGAACAACGCCGACTGCCCATTTGCTCTGGATTCCATCTGCGCCAGCAGCTTCGCGGCCTCGTCGGCGATCTGCCGCCGGTCGCTTGCGCCCAGAGCCCGCCACGCGGTCCAGCGCATGCGCATCATCTGGTGAAGCGTGGCATAACCTTCGATCGTCAGAGGCACCGCGGGGAGCTGCCCGGCGGCCACGGGGGTGGTGACTGGATGCGTCGGGTTCATATGCGCATATTGTAAATGGCGGGGTGCGCCCTGCGGCCATCGCGAGAAAAAGGCCATGCACCGCTGCTGGGTATCCTGGCTGCCACCGGGCGGGATTGCGACCGGTCGCGCCGGTGTGCTACAAGCGCTATATGCGTAAATGGATGCGCGAGCGCATGAAGCGCCGCAAGAAGGGTGAAAAATCCCCGGAACAGGCCAACGCACCCGTCCCCCTGCAGCCGAAGTATTTCGAGAACGAGCCATCAGCACCGGAGCCGGCTCCGGCAGCCCAGTCTCGGCCCGAACCGGAACCCGAACCGATTCCCCGGCCAGTCGCAGCAACGCCGGAAGCGAGCAC